>NZ_JBXOWH010000002.1:0-709608 GCF_056930355.1 Caballeronia sp. 11_S32 | reverse complement strand
TTGCGCAGTTATTTGCTTCGCGAGTTACTTGTTTCGCTTGCTTTCTTGCGCGCCGTCATTCAACGGGAGGCGAATTATGCGGGGCTATTTCAGTGACGTCAAGCGTCTTTCTGAAAAAAAATAATCGGGCCACATTAGGTCGCTCAGCCGACGGAACCCGACCACTTCCGATTAAGTTGGCTGCGCGATAGTCGAACTACGCAAAAAGTGTGTTTCGTTCGAATCCGATGAGATCGTCGCGGCGGCATCGGCCGCGCCGGTTCGACCAGCCTGGGCCAACATTAATGGTGAGAAATTCCACGGTGAAAAACGCACCCAATGCTAACTCCCCCTCCCTTGCTGAGATGCCGTTGTGTCAACGCGCTTCTAATGCAGCAACAAATGTCGAGCAGCGTCTGAAGGAAGCGGTCGAAAGCAGGCGCTCGAGCATCGCGTCGCTCAGATAAGTGCAGCACGCTGCAGCCTCCGAAGCGTCGCTCGTTCTCGGCGACACATAGCTTCATGACTTCGCGCACGTCGACTGGCACAGGCGACAAAGACTGCGCGCCGCTCACGGTGGAATTGTTGTCTTGTCTGTCTTCGTTACCTTTGGCATCGAGCGTTCGCGCGAGGCTCATTCGCTCCCAGCCGAGAAACGCCCACACGCTCCGACGCCAAAGCGTGCTTCGACCGTTCCTTACCGCCGCGGGGTGATGATCAGTGAAGGAGACAAGCGGCTGTATCGGGCCTTGATGGACAAAAAGCTGCCGATCTCACTGGCCACGGCCTCAACACCGCCTGGCACAGCGTCTGCCGGAATGAAGGAGGGGATGCGGTCCAGGGCTTCTCAAATGGGAGACTCACATCGTCGCGTTCATCTATCAGGCGGCTGCCGGCGTGAATCGGCTCAACGCACGACGAGCAACGATTTATGCATTCCCATCGCATAGTGTCCCGGCCGATTGCAGATCAGCACGTAACGGCCTGGCGATAGATTCAATGACAGGCGTTTGGTGGAATCCCTGTCCAGGTTCTCCACCTCGCCCATCTTCTTGAACCGGCTTTCCGTGACCTGGCCGTTGCGGACGGGCAATCGCGCTTCGTCCGCGTCCGTTCTCAAAACTACGAATTCATGCACGGTATTGCTCTTCGCTCGATTGTTCACTTCGAACGTGACGCGCCCTGCTTTCGCTGTGCCGGTGTCGAGCCGGATCGAATCGTCGGCGAGTTCAACGTGGATTGTCTCATTCGCTAGACCGCTCAGCGGGACAACAAGCGCAACCATCGCCAGCATGCGCATTGAAATAGATGTGCCGACCTTCATCGTCGATTCTCCGAAGCAGCGCGTTCGCCAAATGACGTTCGGCCATGGCGATGGTCGGGCCACCCATGTATGCGCTGGTAAAAACTCGTTCGCCCACTGATTGACCAAGCCGCCTGTGCAAATGGTTTGGGCAGACATCTGATGCTTACGAAAAGGAGAAAGCGACCTGACATTTCGCCAGTGGCAGACATACTCGCTTAGCACCTGCTCTCCCCAACAAAACGTGCCGGAGATCGAAATTATTCCGCCTGAGCGTGCGTGCAAATTGCGAGAACAGCGATGCCGCGTGATGTGAATTCGCCTGAAATCGATGAAGCCGGCGTAAAGGGTTCCGTGAGTCGATGACACAAAGACATGTAAGCCTTGGAATACATCGCGGCAGTATCCAACGACTCTTGCTCTGCTGCACGAACGATCCGAGTCGCGATTCGAACTTATCGCATTACGCCTGGAATTTTCAAAGTCCAGCCGTCGTTTACCTTGTTCCAGCTTCGATTCACAGATCAGGTCCTCACCAGCCCGACCAAGGAGAGTGCCATGTCTTACGTCTCGGGATGTTTGAAAGCAGCGGCCGCGATGGCCCTCGTCGCCGGTTTCACAACCGTTCATGCTGGCCATGACGATGCATACGTCGTCACACCGCTCGTCTCCAACCTGTCAGGCGCTGCCCCCAAGATGGACGGCGTGTTGCAGAACGCCTGGGGCATCGCCTTCAGTCCTGCTGGCAGCCCTTTCTGGATCAACGACAACGCCACGGGCTGTTCCACGCTATATGACGGCGAAGGCACAAAGATCGCATTGCAGGTTGTCATTCCGCTGCCCGGCAATGTGATATCTCCCGGCGCCTGTCGACCTGCCTATCACAACAATCCGGCGAAACCTGCGCCTGCTGCGCCCACGGGAATGGTATGGAACGCCTCCCCGGCGTTTCTCGTGCCAGGAACGGCGATCCCCGCAGCGTTTATCTTCTCGACCGAGGACGGCACGCTTTCGGCCTGGGCCGGCGGACTGAATCCGCCGAATAACGCCGTGATTGCGATCGACAATTCAGCCGTTCCGTCCGTTGCCAATCACGCCGTCTACAAGGGCCTAGCGTTCGGCGTCAACAAGAAAGGGCTCTTCCTCTTTGCGACGAATTTCCGTTCAGGCCGGATCGACGTTTTCGGGCCGAGTGGCGGCACGGACGGCCGCTACATTAGCGCGATGACGGACGGCGGCTTCGTCGACCAGCAGATGCCGGCCGGGTATGCGCCATTTGGCATAGCCAACATCGATGGCGATCTTTTCGTCACCTACGCGCAGCAGGACGACCAAAAGCACGACGATGTTGCAGGTAACGGTCACGGGTTCGTCGATGTATTCGACACGGACGGCCACCTGCTGCGCCGCTTCGCCAGCCGAGGAACGCTCAACTCGCCTTGGGGAATCACGCGCGCATCGTTCGATTTCGGCCCTTTCAGCGGCAAGATTCTGATCGGCAACTTCGGCAATGGTCGAATCAATGTCTTCAATAACGACGGCACGTTCGTCGACCAGCTGGAAGATGCGTACGGCAATCCTCTCGCCATCGACGGCTTGTGGGCGCTGACACTTGGCGGCGGCCGCAACTCGAATTCGGACACCGTGTACTTCTCTGCAGGCCCTAACGACGAAGCCAATGGACTATTCGGGATGATCACTCCGGTGCGCGGCCACAAGTGACACACACGGCGCGGTCATGACAGTGACCGTCGCCGTTCGGGGTGTTGCTGGTATTTAGTGAAGCGCGGACAAGTGACGGAGTATCGCGCTTCACGCCTTATGGTCGCGCAGGAATCTAAAGAACTCCACGCCTTCCTGCAGGCGTCGTTTCATCATCTCCCAGCTCACCAGCATCTCGCGGACGATCTCCCAGATCTTTGTCGGTCTGAAATAGAAGCGCTTGTAAAACTCCTCGACGCCAAGAAAGATCTCTTCGCGCGAAAGGTGCGGATAGCCGATAGTCGATTGCTGTGTGCCCACCGAATTGACAAGCATGATGTGCTTGCTTTCTTCGAGCCATCCATTCTCGACCGCTTGCTTATGGAGAACCGTACCCGGATACGGCGCTGCGAGCGATACCTGGATCGTGTGCGGATTGATCTCTTTCGCATACTGGATCGTCTTCTGTATCGTTTCGTGCGTTTCCCCTGGAAGCCCAAGAATGAATGTGCCGTGAATCTTGATGCCGAGCTTGCGGCAATCTTCACTGAAGCGGCGCGCCATATCCGTGCGCAAGCCCTTTTTGACATTGACGAGAATCTGGTCGTCGCCGGATTCGTAGCCGACGAGCAAAAGCCGCAAGCCGTTTTCCTTCATCACTTTGAGGGTTGAATACGGGACATTCGCTTTCGCGTTGCATGACCACGTGACCCCTAGCTTGCCGAGGCCGCGGGCGATCTCTTCGGCCCTCGGCCTGAGATCGGTGAAGGTATCGTCGTCGAACATGATCTCCTTCACTTCGGGCATGTTGTCCCTGATCCATTTCACTTCTTCAAGGACATTCTCCACCGAGCGCGTGCGATACCGATGTCCCCCAACTGTATGCGGCCAGAGGCAGAAGGTGCACCGCGACTTACAGCCCCGGCCCGTATAGAGCGAAACATACGGATGTTTGAGGTAGCCGCTGAAGTAGTTCTCGGTCTTGAGGTCACGCTTGTAGATGGGCGCGACGAACGGCAGCTGATCCATGTCTTCGAGAATGGGCCGGGCTTCGTTGTGCATGATTCCACCGTCGGGCAGACGATAGCTTAGCCCACGGATCGACTCGAAAGGGATTCCCTGCGCGATGTCGCGACAAGTGAAGTCGAATTCTTCACGGCATACGAAGTCAAGCGAATCGCTCGCCGCGAGTGAGCCGTGCGGATCGACCGCTACCTTCGCGCCAATCATCCCAACCAGGATGCCCGACTTGCGCTGTTTCAACTGCTCCGCGAATTGCGCATCGCTCTGGAACGAGGGCGAGCTTGTGTGGATGATGACCAGGTCGTATTCCTGAGCAATGTCCAGAGTGGCATCCAGAGACAGGCCATCTGCGGGAGCGTCCACGACACGACTATCCTCGACCAGGGCAGCAGGCTGTACGAGCCATGTCGGATACCAGAATGATCGGATCTCGCGCCTCGTCTGGAAACGTGAGCCCGCTCCACCATCGAAGCCGTCGAACGAAGGTACCTGTAGAAACAGCGTTTTCATAAATCCCCTCAAAAGATAACAGTCCGCTTGCTGGGATGATTCGCCCAAAGGTTTCGGCAGGTTCTGGCGATGTCCTCGAACCGATTCAGGCCTTCAAAAACGTCGCCAGTCAGGGGGCAGCCAGTAGAGACGCCAGCCGCGCCGATCGGAATTCAGGATTGCAGCAGGGCCGCTCAAGAATACTACGACTCACGAGTTATGAATGACAAACGCTTGGGCATTTTCTTGCGCCTAATTCCGCGCTCGATTGAAACGAGAACGTTTTTCACGCATCGAGAAGTTCGACCGCCCTCGCCGATTGCCCCATACTGGCAACGAGCGAAGACATCCAATGAAGCATGCAGCGATGGCGAGCGACACTATCGACGCGCTGCGCGTGTTCGCACTGCTCAGTGAGGACGGGAGGCGATGGATGACACACGGTCGAGACCATATGGACGGTGTTCCCGTTGGAAAAGGCCAGTACATCAGTCCAGCCGAATTTTTGTTGATGGCAGGCTTTCTTGCATATCGCGCTCCGCTGGCGTCGGCCGATGCCCGAGCGGCGGCCCGCCGCATATTGGTCGCCGTTCTCGAAGTCGCGGCCGCTCGCGGGTTCGCTGAATCAGATGTTCTCCAAGCGATGATGGCGACCTCCGATAAGTCTTCGCGAATGTGGAAGCTGGCAGAACAGGCGACAGCTGTTGTCGGTAATACAGCCATGTACCTGCAAGTGATTCGCAGCGCTGGTGTAATCATCGATGCAGACACGTGAAAGCTGCCGGTAACGAAAGTACTGGAGCGCGACGCTTGAACGGTCGCTCCGTGCTGAGTCGCTAGTCGACTGCGTCATTGATTTGGCACCTGGCGGATTCGACGCGAAGGATCGTCATACTTCCACTTGATCGGCTTCGGATTTTTGTTGTGCTCGCGGATGTAGCGCATGAGTTTGCGATTCAGATCCTTTACTGAAGTGAAGATGCCCCGGGCGATCACATCACGCTGGATGCGCGAGAACCAGTTTTCCACTTGGTTAAGCCACGACGAGTAGGTCGGCGTGAAGTGCAGACGTACGTTGCGATGCGCGTTGAGGAAGGTGGCCACCCGCTCCGTCTTATGGCTACTCACGTTGTCACAGATGACATGGATTTCTCTGCGTTTGGGCTGGCTGGCCACGACGTCGGTCAGGAAGGCCACAAACTGTTCGCTGGTGTGGCGCGGCGCTGTTCTGCCCAGCACCTCGCCGGTCGCAGTATTGAACGCCGCGAACAGGCTGAGCGTGCCGTTGCGCTTGTACTCGAAGCCGTGACTCTCGGCGCGCCCCGGCGACAGCGGCAGCATCCGGTCCTTGCGGTCGAGTGCCTGAATCGCGGTCTTCTCGTCCACACAGAACACCGCTGCGTGCGCCGGCGGGTTCAGGTAAAGCCCGATCACGTCGGCTGCTTTGGCCTCGAAGTCCGGGTCGTTGGAGACCATGTGCCGCTCCAACTGCTGCGGCTTGACCCCATGCTTGCGCCAGATGCGCTGCACGGTCGAGACCGACACGTCGCCGAGCTCTGCCGCAAGCTTATAGCTGCTCCAGTGTGTCGAGCCGTCGGTGGGTTTGTGCTTGAGAGTACGGTTGAGCACACGCGCCTCAAGTCTGGCTGGCGGCTGCTTGGGAGCGCGCCCGGGATGTCGGGCGTACATGCCAGACAGTCGCTCGCTAAGAAAGCGCCCCGACCAGCGCGCGATGAAGCGCGAGTCGCAACCCAGTGTGCGCATGATGCTGTCGCGCGATTCGCCGTCCTCGAGCATCAGGATCAACTTCGCGCGTCGTACGTCCGCCGCACGCACCGTTCGGCTGCGCGCCGCCGACAGCAGTTGCTCGCGTTCGGTATCGGTCAGATTCATTTTGCCCATGACCCGCATCTGAACACACTTGGGGTGCCAATTCAATGATGCAATGCACTAGTGGCGGTTCCCGGCACGCATGAAGCGCGCCGCGAAGCCGACGAGCCTCGGGATCGTTTCGGGACGCAGCAGCCGTCGGTCATAGCCAGAGAAGCGGCGCTTATTTTCGGCGAGACACAGCTCCATGAGTTCGCGCGCGCCAATTTGCCCCGGCGACAGTGACTGGGCGCCGTTTACGGTGAAGTTGTTATCCTGCTTATGCTCGTTGCCTTCGGCATCGAGCGTCCGTGCAAGGCTCATCCGCTCCCAGCCGAGAAACGCCCACACGGCGGCCACCTTCATCTCAAACCGGATGCGCCGCCACCAGGATAGCTTTGCGCGATGCCACGCCGCCCAGTTTGCGAAGAGCAGGATATGGCGGCACTCCTCTTGCATGACCGGCTCGAACGTTTCGATCAGCTCAGGCGGGAACAGACCCGAGCGGCGGGCAACCTCGAACAGGCCGAAGGCGAAGAAGCTGTCGACGCACTCGCTGTAACCCGTGACCAGGTAAGCCCACTCGGCATCCTTGGGATAAACGTAGGGCGCCTCGCTCGCAAGTGGAATACCGTACGCAGCTACCATTCGCGATAGGACCTCCTTATGGCGGTTCTCCTCCCACGCGTTCAGCGCCAGCGCATCACGTACGTCAGGCTCGCTGATCGTGGCGGCATACGCCGCCATGCGCAGCCGCGCCCGTCCCTCCGTCTGCACTGCGATGTCCCAGATCGGCAGGGATGCGATTCTCTCGAGTGCGTCGGGCTCGAGCCGCGGCCAGTCCAGGACCGATGGCCGGTACGGACTAAAGGTCTCGCGAAACATCCTGCACATTTCCCGACGATGCACATCGGAGCCCGGTTTCAGCGTGCCCGTAACATTGCTTGTCCACTGCCTGACGTTGCGGTCCGAGGCTTCGATGGTCGCGTGGTCGGGCTCGCGCTGCGGCAGGACAGGCGGACGAAAGCCTTGAATAAGCTGTTCGACAGCGAATCCGTCAAAGAGAGATTCATTCATTCTGGAGACGTCCAGGTGAATGCAACACTATCAATTACGACGTCGCATGGACCGATTGGGTCGAATCCGCGAGTCTAAGCGATGGTCGCGCGATCACTTCGCATTGGCATCGCCCGACTTTACGACCGTCTTCACAGGCGTCGAGCGCCGGACACCGAACGAACGCTCGGCTGCTTGCCAGTACACCAGTCCAGGCACAAAGAAGAGAAGATCCCGCACGCGGCGCGCACCCGCCAGCGCGAGGCAGGTGCTCGCATCAATACCCAGCATGCCGCCGATCAGTACGAATCCGCCCTCCTGCACGCCGATGTTGCCCGGCACGACAAAAGCCACGCTGCTCACGAGCTGAATCAGCGCTTCGAGCACGAAAGCCGTCGCGAAGCTTGCGTTCGTCCCGAGCACGCGCAATGCGACCCAGATCTCGAGCGCCAGCCCGAGGCATTGCAGCGTTTGCCAGATGAACAAATAACGAACCACGACGCCGGTCTGCCGCCAGATCAGCTTGATCGACTGATCGATGCGCGCCGATTTGCCGACGAGGGCATACACCTTTCCGCTCGTGACACGGTTGAGCGTTCGCGCGGCGCGTTCGAACGGCCGTGCGTGTTGCACGAGCGCGAACAGCAAGAGCACCGGCATCAGTGCTGCAAGACCCCACGCCAATCGTCCCGCCAGGCGCGCGGAATCCGACGACGTCTGTCCCAGCACGTATCCCAGCGCGATGAGCGCGAAGACGACCTGGCTGATCAACGTGAGCTGCATGTCCACGACGAGACTCGCCACGGTGGTTGCAGGGCGCACGCCGACGCGTCCGAGCAAGCGAAATGAAACGATCTCCCCGCCGATACGCGCCACGGGCAACAGGCCGTTGATCGACTCGCGAATCCAGACGAGCTTCAGCATGGTCGCAAGGGAGGGACGCTCGGCATCGCGTATCAGCAGGCGCCAATCCCACGCGTTGGGCAGCATCGGAAGGATATGCACGAGGGCAGCCAGCACCAAACCCGCGCCAGCGGACTCCAGCAGATGCAGGATCGCTGCGGGGTCATCGCGCCAGATGAGCCATCCCGCGATCATCAGCCCGAGGAAGGCGGCAAGAGATCCGAGATATTTCATCTGGACACAGCCAGTCCATAAAGACTGGTCGTTATCGAATCGATGCTCATTTCAGATTCGCGTCACGTTGGACACACGGCGACAACAACCCGTCCTCGCCGACATCGAAGTGTTGTCCGCGCCATAACACGCGGGACGAAAAGAAACTCGCCAGATAGATTACGAACTGAAGGACATCCCAGAGCGGCAACCATCCAATGCCGCCACAACGCGCTCCTGTCGCGCGGTCCGTTTGCAAGACCAGTATCGCGCGAACCATCAATGTCAGCGCGATCAGTGCGCAGGCCAGCGCATTGCCGGACGAAAAGAGCACGGCGAGCAACGCGAGGGGAAACGGATGCATCAGGACAGCACCGAGATGCCCCATCGGATCGGCTGCGCGAATCGTGCGACTCCATCGCAGCTCGTGCGATATCAGCTGAGCAAACGTGCTCTCTACGCACGCGTGACGAACGACGAACGGAGGAACCGCAACCGATAAGCCGCTGGCGCGCACCGCTTCACCAATCGCGTAATCCTCTGCGAGATGATGCGCAAACTGCGCGAGACCGCCTATGCGCAGCAGTGTCGCCTTCGTCATGGCAATGGTCTGGCCGAAGCATGGTCGCGCGCGTCCAATCGACAGTCCGGTGACTACGCCTGGCAGGAAGTGATAGTCGGTCATGGCGCAACTGACCCGCGGCCAGAAACCGGGCGCGCACATTCCGCGATAAGCGTTGGTGACAAGACCGACGCCGGGTTGCTGAAGCGCACCCATGATGTCGCGAAGAAAGCCTGGCGCTACGCGTACGTCGCTGTCGGAAAAGCAAAGGACATCGTGCTCCGCATGATCCAGCATGTTCGTAAGATTGGCGATCTTGCGGTTAGGCCCGTAGACCCTGCCGTCCACGACGACGGTTATGCTTTTCTCAGGAAAACGCGCGCGCACGATATCGACCGCGCCGAGCGCCGAATCACATCTGTCATGGACGCCGAAGATATATTGAACCGGTCCCGGGTAGTCCTGCTCCACGAAACTCGTCAGGTTCTCCAGTAATTGCCACTCGTCGCCATGCAAGGGCTTGACGATGGTGACGGCCGGGAAGCAAACGGGCGCGCTCATCGGGCGCGCAAAGAACCGTCGCATGAAGAAGCCGGCCGACACCGTGTACACGATGCCCGAGCCGGAGCACAGTGCGGACAGCACAGCAGCAAAGGCGAAGAACAGGTGGACAACATGTAGCTGAGCCATGTGTCTTCGAACAGTAGCGTGCTCGGGACACAAAGCCTGCGTGACGGTTGCTTAAGACAGCCTTAAGGGACTCGCAGTAGTTGCGCAATTGCTATCGCTTCACGGCGACAAGCAAACCGTCAGGAGAGGCGTATAGACTTTGACGCTGTGCAGTTGCAGTCATCTTGTTGGCGCAGGGAATGTGTAACCTGAAATCCAAGGCGGACTCTTGAAAGCCATTACCGTCGGCATTGCTCGTACGTACCTCAGAACGGCGTCTGCGGCGGCGATGTTACTGCAGGTCTCGCAGTTCATAAGCATTTCGATATTGGGAACGAGCGAAGCAGTCTTCGAGACGCTTCGATTTCGACTATTAGCTGCCGGCATTATCATTGCGTTCGTGGGGTTGGCACGGCTTTGCAGTTACCTGGCGTACGCCCATACGATGGCGGCAGGCACCGCCGATTCTCCTGGCGAATTCGGCGCATCAACGCATCGGTGGTCTCGGACCGTACTGCGCTTCTTCTTTCTGATGCACTTCCGTTTTACGGGACAAGTCGACGCTGTCGCAGACTGGCATCTCGCCGTGAAGACGTGACATGGACGCAAAACTCACCCATGCAACGCAACCCGCTTTCTGATCTTTCGAACACCGCCACCCGGATCGTCGCCGGCGATCGCACTTCATTGGCTCACTGCCGTTCTGGTGTTGACGCAGTTCGTTCTTGCCCAGATACGGGGCCTCGCCCCGCGTTCGGCTTCTCTTGACGGTGATACTCGTATTGCGGATCCTCTGGCGCCTGTCTTCTGACATCAGACTCCGCCTGCATCAGTTGGCTGGATCGAGCTTGCCGCCCAGGCCATTCACTATCTCCTCCACGCGCTACTGATTTCCGTCGCGATGCTCGGATTTGTTCTCCGGTGGTCCGGGAATAAGCGTCGGCTAAGTCAGTTGGCGCTTTCGAGCTCCGCGTCGATAACCGTCCTGGTTCGCGGACCTTCGATGCAGAAGTGTTTCGCCAATGCATCGACGACGTTTTCCGCCATGGCGCGACGGGTTTCTTCCGTTCCCGAACCGATATGCGGCGTCAGCACCAATCTGCGATCACGTATCAGCGCCTCGGGAACAGCGGGCTCGTGCTCGAACACATCGAGCGCGGCGCCGGCGAGCTTGTCCGATGCAAGCGCCGCGACGAGCGCCTGTTCATCGACCACGGGACCACGCGCGATGTTCACGATGAAGCCGCCGGACCCGAGCGCATCGATGACGGCCGCATCGATAAGGTGATGTGTCGCGGGCGAGAGGGGGCACGTGAGGATCAGCATGTCGCAGTCGCGCGCGAGCCGGGCTACATCGTCGTAGTAAGGAATGTCCACGGCCTTGCGGCTGGGACCGAAATACGCGAGCTTCGAGCCGAACGCCTGCAGGCGTTTCGCGATCGCCGAACCGATGGTCCCCAACCCGACGATGCCGACCTTCATGCGCGAAATCGAACGGCCCAGCCTGTAGTGACCTTGCACGGGCCATTGTCCCGAGCGCACGTAGGCATCGGCGTTCACGAAGTCGCGCGTGACGGCCAGCGCGAGACCGAGCGCCGCATTTGCCACGTCTTCAGCCAGAATGTGCGACGTGTTCTCGATGCGAACGCCGCGCGAACGCGTCGCTTCGACATCCACGTTATCGAGGCCTGCGCTGTAGCTCGAGATGATCTCCAGGGCGGGAAGCATGTCGAGGACCGCCGCATCGATCTTCGTCTTGCGCAACGCGATACCGCGAACCTTGCTGCCGTGCTCTCTCAGGAACGCGCTCGCGGCCGCCGGCTCCCTCGGAAGATCGAGCACGCTGAAAAGCGCGTTCAGTTCGGCGTGAGTCCATTCGGGCAATTCTGCCGCGTTGAGAATGATCGGCTTGCTCATGATTCGGATTCGATGGTGATGGCCCGGCGCGTGCTGATCGCGCCGGGCACGTTATGCAATTGATGCCCGGGATAAGCATGGAGCGGCGAATCAGGTCATCTTGACGCGCTCGATCTTGCCCATGAAGAACAGGTAGACGACGGCCGCCACCAGGCAGTGCGCGGCGACGAAGTATAGTCCGACCGTATAGCCGCCCGTGGCCTGCACGAGATAGCCGAACACGATCGGCGTGACGATCCCGCCGATATTGCCGATGCAGTTGAAGATCGCGCCCGCGAGACCCACCGCCTCGCGCGGAGCCGTATCGCTCACGATCGCCCATGTTCCCGCGCCCGCCGCCGCGCCCTTGCCGAAGAAGGCCAGCGTCATCAGCAAGACGATCACGAGATTGCTTTCGGTGACGGCGGACAACACGATGCTGCAACCCATCCCCATGCCGACGATATACGGCGTCTTGCGCGCCCACGACACGCTCCATCCGCGTCGGATCAGCCAGTCGGAAATCGTGCCGCCCGCAATGCCGCCGACGAAGCCCCCAACGGCCGGGACCATCGTCGCGAAGCCTGCCTGCATCACGTTCATGCCGCGCGCCTGAACGAGGTAGATCGGAAACCAGGTGATAAAGAAATAGCTCAGCGCGATGGTGCAGTACTGGCCGATATACGAGCACCACAACATGCGGTTGCCGAGCAGCATCCGCATCACGCCGGAGGAAATCGCGGGGCGCGCGGCAAGCTCGTGCTTCGAATCGATATCGATCATCGCGCCGCCCGCAACGATGTGATCGAGCTCGCCGCTGGAGACGCGCGGATGCTTGCGCGGCTCGTACATCACGACGGCCCACAAGCCCGCGGCCGCAATGCCGATCAGACCCAGCGCGATGAACGGCGCAGGCCAGCCGAATTGCGACGTGAGCCAGCCCGCGAACGGCGAGAAGATCGCCACGGCGAAATACGATGCCGACGCGAACAGCGACGTAGCGAGGCCCCGCTCTTGCTTCGGAAACCACATGACCGCGACGCGGCCATTGGCGGGAAAGCTCGGCGCCTCGATCAGTCCGAGCGCGAAGCGCAGCGCGAACAGCAGCCCCAGCGCAATCGAGAGATCCGACGTGAAGTCGCCGATGAAACCCACGAGCATCGTCGCGATGGACCAGAGAATCAGCGTCGCGCCATACACGGTCTTGGTGCCGAGGCGATCGAGCAGCAAGCCGCCGGGTATCTGACCGACGACATAAGCCCAGCTGAAGGCCGACAGCACGTAGCCCAGCTGCACATGATTCAGGCCGAACTCTTTCGAAATGCCGGGGCCGGCAATCGACAGAATGGCGCGGTCCGCATAAGCCACCGTCGCGAGCAGCAGGATCATCGCGAGGATCGAATAACGCGTGCGGGTCGTGCGGGTCGCCGTGCCCGCTATATACTGGGTCGTTCGCTCTGTAGCCACCGGTATCTCCTGTTTCATGCCCCATACGCGCCGCGTTTGACGCGTGATTCGAAAGTCTTTCGACCTGCCGGCCGGACTTCTCTCGGGGAAAATTTATGTTTGGCATTAAACCGACGCCATGGATGACCGTCAATCTTGATTGATTCGATCAACGTGAAGAACTGGATGACCCAAGAGGAAGCCTGCGAGGCTCTCGGCGTGCGCAAACAGACGCTCTATGCGTATGTCAGCCGCGGTCAGATCGAGGTGCAGGGCGACCCGCAGCACGCAAACCGCAATCTGTATCGCGCGTCGGATATCACGACGCTTCTGAAGAAGCGCAGCCTCGGGCGGGCGCGCAGGAATATCGCGGCGAGCACCATGGCGTGGGGCGAGCCGATCATCGACACGAGCATCTCCACGATCGTGCGTGGACGGCTCTACTATCGCGGCCGGGATGCGGTGCAACTGGCCGCATCGGCGACGCTGGAAGAGGCCGCGCGGCTGCTATGGAACATGGACGACCTGCCGCGCTTTCCGTCGTTCGAGCCCGTTTCGTTCGACGGCCCGGCCAGCGCGCGTATCTACGCCGCCATGGCCAATGCCGCGGCGAACGACCGGACCGAAACCGCACGCGATGGCGCGGACAGGCTGGCTCAGGCTGCCGCACTGGTCGGCCGCCTCGCCAGCAATTTCGTCGAGCTGCGATCGCATGACGGTGCGCTGCATCTGCGGATCGCGGATGCATGGGGCGTCCCGCGTCACGCCGATCTGCTGCGCCGCGTCCTGGTCCTGCTGGCCGATCAGGAACTGACAAGTTCATCATTCGCGGCGCGCGTGGCCGCATCGACGGGGGCCTCGCTCGGGGCGAGCATGATCGCGGGGCTGGCCGCTTTCTCCGGCCCGATGCACGGCAACGCGATCGTGCCCGTGCGTCAGTTCATGGACGATGCGAAGCGCTCGGGAACCGAAACCGAGGTGCGAAGACGGATATCGAATGGTGAGCCGTTGCCCGGTTTCGGTCACGAGCTGTATCCACAGGGCGATCCGCGCGCAGCCGATCTTCTGCGCGCCTTCGATGCGCCCGGCGCGGCACGCGAGCTGATCGACTGTGTGGAACGCTTGACGGGCAAGTTGCCCGCAATCGACATGGCGCTCGCCGCGCTGGTCGAGCGTTGCGGGCTTCCGGAGGGTGCGGCGTTTGCCCTGTTCTCCATCGCGCGAAGTGTCGGCTGGATGGCTCATTCGATCGAACAGATCATGGAGGGAACCTTGCTGCGGCCGCGGGCGCACTATGTCGGGCCGGCTGTCATCGAATGAGCGTATGGCCTGTTTTCGAGGACCGGGCAAGCCGTCAGCCGGTCACCGAATGAAATCCATCGGGCAGAGGCGCAGGCCGCTCGAAGCTCGTCTCCAACAAGATCGCGACCTCCGCGCTATGCCCGAAGCTCAAGGCCTTTTGCGCACCGGCCACGGCGAACAGGCCGAGCCCGATTGCATCGAAAAAGAGAACAGGCTGTCGCAGGCGGCGCAGTGCTGCATACGCGAAAATCGTGACCGCGGACGCGAGCAGCGAAGCCGCCAGATACCGCCAGTTCGAAAGCCCCGCCGGGATAGCGCCGATGCAGACGTCGCGTACGATGCCGCCGCCGCACGCCACCATGAAGGCGACGGCTACGAGACCAAATAGTGGCCGTGCGGGTAGCTATCGATGGCAGCTTGCAGAAGGCTTGTCCGTATCACAGGTTGAATAGCTGTCAAAAGTAGTCAACTTGGTGCCGTGCAATACGTAAGCCGGCGAGTTCATCGCGCACTCGGAGATGTTCTGGATGCGTCGCATAGGCCTGTAGGGCCTCCGCGCTCGCAAATTCAGAGTACAGCACGACGTCGCAGGCATACTCGATTTTGCTCACATCGATGCCTATTTCCAGCTTGAGCATTCCTGGTATCTTGTCGTTGAGGTTTTCGAATGCTCCCTTGACGATGTTCGCCGACGCCAACTTCTCTTCCGACGACTCCCCGCGTACATTCCACATGACTATATGTTTGATCATCATCGCTCCGGTTTTGGCACAGTTGCCTCCTGACAGCACCTGTTTGCTTGGGTCGCCTCCCAGACACCACTCCACTACATTCCGGCTAGCCATAAAAGGATAGCCAACACTGGCTGGTGCGAATCGCGGCGACCGCCAAATACGACTCTATCCTTGGATCTATTTCGACGCATCTTTCCAAGGCATTCAGAACTTTGTCTCTATTCCGACGCGCGCGATCGATTGCGTTGCACTACTCGATGCCCCGTCGAATACACCGCTGATTAACGCTTGGCCGCCACTTGCAGCCCTTTGATAGATACCTGCAGCGTAGATGGTTGTGCGCTTCGAGAGAAAGTAGCTGATTTTCGCCGCGACTTGATGGGCATGTTGTTCGTCAAGGAACTCATTGCCCTTCATGTACATGTACGACGCGCCGGCCGTCAGATCCGGGGCCAAAAAGTACAACGCGCCGGCCTCGATCTCCCAGATCGAGGCCCCGTTTCCGCCGTTGTGAACAGTCGTAAAGAGCGCATTCGCGGTCAATTGGCCCAGCGTGACATGGGCTCCTGCCCCCCAAGTACGAACACTGACCTGCACACCTGCGACGCCGGATTTGACGTTCGTATACGCCGCGTTCGCGCCAAAATGATCTCCGGCGTAGTTCAGCCCGAAGCTTGATGCGCTGTTCGCTGCGAACGATCCGGCAATACCCCCGAATCCGTACATCGCTCCGACTGAGAAGCCACCGTACGCCGGCGACACGTACTTCACCGAGTTCTGGACACGCTCACCCGCCATACGGTCCCAATCGAAATTTCCGGTCGGGTTGTTCGGGAGGTTCAGCTTGGCGAAAGGCCCTGCGCGAAACGCATAGAGCCCGCCCGTGTAGATCGCAGCATCATTCATCCCGGAAAACAGAGAGTCCGTCATGAAGTCGTACTGATTGCCCAACGTCAGACGACCAAACGACGAGTTGTCGAGCCCGACGAAGGCCGTTCGGCTGAATATGCTCTGCCCTGGCAGAAAGCTTCCGTTGCCCAGTACGAACTGACTGCGAAGATCAAAAACAGCGCGCGTTCCTCCACCGAGATCTTCCGCCCCCGTGAGGATCAACAAGTTCGGAACGAGGATACCGTCGTCGAATTTCACATTACTGTGGCCATTTTGATTGCTGATATAAGAAACACCACCATCTATCAAGCCACTCAGCGTGACGTTGCTCTGTGCGTGCGCTGCGGATGCTATGAAACAGCCGACTGCCGTAGACATAAATGCATTTCTCATTGGATCTCCAATGTTTCCGCAGTTGATTTGATTTATTCCGATGCTGAAATGTCGCGGTGCGAAGTGACGCGGGTCAAAGGCCAGGTATTGGATGGGCCGGCTTATCGCCGGCCGCGCGCTTACTGGCCAAATTCCGAGCTGAGCCGCGTGGAAGCATGACGGGAAACACGCCCGGGAGCCGTCTCCTTCAGGCACACCGCGACGACCAGCCCTATTAGGAGTGCGCCCAGCGCAAGGTGAATCGCATGTTCGAGGCCGTAATGCTTGGCCACGAACCCGGCCAGCGCCGGAGCGATTCCACCGCCAAAGACTTCGCCGACGCCAATAACGAGACCGGAGGCTGTGGTCATGAGTTTCGCCGGAACCGATTCGGCACTGATCGGACCCACCGTCAAGGTAATCAGCGCGAAGATAAAAAAGAGCGTCATGAACAGATAACCGAACAACTTCATCGTATTGGCGTCGCATCGCGTGAGCAACGCGAGGAACGAGAAGGCGCCGATGACCGAGACGATCATCACGGGCTTTCGACCTAGCCGGTCGGAGAGTGACGGCATCACGAGCGCACCTGAAGCACCGCCGAAGCCGATAGCGGACAGCACAAACCCCATTTGCTCGATACTCAGATGCAAGGTTTCGGTCAGATAGCTCGGAAGGAAAGCGGGCAAAACAACCAGGTTCGTTACCCAACAGAACATCCCTACGATATTGAGCGGAATGTTCCGGTAACGGAAGACGTCGGACCATTTGTGGAGAGTGGCGTCATGTGTCTCGGTATGCTTCGCCGCAGTCTTTGCATCGCTGTCGCGCAGGATTCGGTACAGCAGATAGGCAACGACTACACCAGGCACAGAGGCGAGCGCGAAGATCCAGTGCCAGGACACAACCTTCAACAGCTGCGTCACGAGAATGGGCGAAAGACCAAGTCCGAGCAGAGGCATCATCGTCTGCTGAAGACCCACGTTGAAGCCGTGTCGCGACGGCTTCGAGGCATCGATGGTGGCTATGATGCTGACGGGCGTGTAAGCGCCTTCGGCGAATCCCATGGCAACACGAATCATGACGAGGGAGCCGAGTCCGGCGGCGAAGCCGCTCGCTCCGCACAACAGCGAGAACACCAGCATCGCGGGGATGATCACCTTGCGGTGCCCGATCCTGTCCGACAGGTTTCCCATGAAAATCGACGAAAGTCCCCACGCCACAGCGAGGGCTCCAGCAATGATCCCGAGATCCTGGTAGTCGAAATGGTGCTCGCGGACCATGATTGGAAAGAGCGGCATGATCATGAATCTATCGATGCCTACCAGGCCGAAACCAATGGACAAAAGCGCGACCGCTTTCCATTCATAGGCTGTGTCCCAAGCCTCATTCAACTTAGTCATGACGTCGTCTCCGATATAGGTGAAGTTTTAATCTATAGCCTCTACGGACTACTTATGATTTATTCAGAGGAAAGATTTTGACGCCAACGGCGAACCGTCGGCGCAAAGAATCTGGCTAGATCGTGTCGCCCCCCGCAGTCGAAGGGGTCAGCGTGAAGTCGAACGCCGAGCGCCAGACCGTTTCTCCCTCGCTCACGCGCTCGAACGGCGCAACGAGCGTCTCCTTGACACCGAATACGGCGTCGGATTTGAGATATTCGTCGCCTCCCACGAACGTGTGAGTGACCACCGTCTCGAATCCGGGTGCCGTCACGATGAAGTGCATGTGGGCGGGCCTGTAAGGATGACGTCCGAGCGCGGCGAGCATTTTTCCCACGGGACCGTCATGCGGAATCGGATACGAAGTGGGTTTGATACCGACGAAGCTGTAGCGCCCGTCATCACCGGTGATGAAGATGCCGCGGTTGTTCCACTTCGGCTGAATGCCGGGCTGTTGTACGTCGTAGAAGCCCTCGGCATTGTCGGACCATACGTCGATGCGAGCGCCAGCGACAGGCTCGCCAGTCAGGCCGATCACGCGTCCCTCGAAAAGACACGGTTCGCCCTTTCCATCCAGCGTGATTTGCGCGCCCATCTCTCTGTGCGGTGCGCCCGTGACATGGAACGGGCCCAATACCGTGTTTTCCGTCGCGCTGACCGGGCGGCGGTTATTCAGCGCGTCGACCAGCATGGAAGCGCCGAGGGTGTCGCTCAGGAGGATGAACTCCTGCCGCTCCTGGCTGCAGATTTGACCCGTGCGCGTGAGGAAATCGATTGCGACTTCCCATTCGTGCTGGGTCAGGCGCACATCCTTGATGAATGCATGGAGGTGTTTCACTAAAGATGCCATGACTTCCTTGAGACGGGCATCGACGTGTGCGCCGATGCGCGAGTTGACAGCCTCAACAGAAGCTTCTTCGGTAAAGAACTGAGACATGCTTGACATTCCTTCTGAATTGATCTGCCGGAACTTCACTCCGGTCGTGCGCCTTCCCATGCGCGCTGCAGTAGAGCGCGAACCGCGTCTCTTTCAACCGATCTCGGATTCCAGTACGGATTCTTCACCGCGAGGTCAGCGGCGAGATCGAGTTGCGCCTCATGCAAGCCGAGTTCCTTCAGTGCGAGCGGTGCGCACAGCGATCGGGCAAACTCGTGCAAACCGCCTCCGATCGGTTCGCCGAAGAACGCAGCCAACGGTTGGAGTTCCCGAGCGGCAGCGGGCGCGTTGTAGGCCACCGAATGCGGCAGCATGATCGCGTGCGTCTCCGCATGCGGCAGATCGAAACTTCCACCCAGCGTGTGACAAAGCTTGTGATGCAGGGACATGCCGACCGTCCCCAACACCGAACCACAAAGCCAGGAACCATAGAGGGCTTGCGTGCGGGCGTCGAGATCATCCGGACATGCCGAAATCGCAGGCAATGCGTCATGTAAAGCACGCACGCCTTCGACCGCCATGAGTGTCGAGACCGGATTGCGATCTCGGGCATAGACCGCTTCGACGGCATGGGCCATGGCGTTTAGACCGCTGGTGACGCTCATGGGGACTGGTAACCCGACTGTCAGTGTCGGGTCATAGATCACCACTTCAGGGAGAATCCTTGCATCGCGGAGGGTCGTCTTGATGCCGTTTTCCGTTTGACCCAGTATGGGTGTCACTTCGGAGCCGGCATACGTCGTGGCGACCACGATCTGGGGTGCGCCGTTGCGCCATGCGATCGCTTTTCCGAGTCCGATAGTCGAACCGCCACCGAATGCAACCACACAGTCCGCGTCCGACGCCCGGTATGCGTCCAGCGCCTTGAGGGTCACGTCTACTGGCGTGTGCATCGCCGCTTCGCTGAAAACGCCAGCAGCCAGGGGGCCGATGCGCTCGGCCAGGCGCTGCGCGTCCGCCCGCTGAAACGGCGTTGCTAAAATCAACGCCCGCTTCGCGCCCAACCGCTCGATTTCTTCGCCGACGGCTTGCGCCTTGCCCGGACCAAACAGGATGCGGCCTGGATTGATCTCGTACATGAATGCAGGAATCATCAGTCGCTCCAGTTACGCGAGTTCGCGTTCGGCGACATGAAGTTTTTCCATCACTTCATCGAATCGCTGCTGAAGCGATTCGGCGCTGTTGGCCGTAGCCGCGACATAGAAATCCGGGCGCAGAAGTACGTACTTCGCGTCGATGCCGTTCAGCCAGCGTGCGTAGGTTCCATCGATATCCACGGCATCGCATGCCGTCCCAGGTGCGCCAATTTTTGCGGTCCTGCCCTCGAGCACTGCGAGTTGTTCAAGTTGCTCGTCAGTCAATGCAGCGTTTGGATCGGCATTCAGGCCGATCACGAACCAGCCATGTCCGACGACCTGGTCAAAGCGACCTATCTCACCGTTGGCCTCGACCACGCCCTGGACCGACAGCTCGCCTGCATGCGGGGCATCGACACACCAGATGCCCGGACCGAGATGGCAGACGTCCGTCGGAACGGGCTGATTGTTTCGAGCGGCCAGGTCCGCCTTCATCCGATCATCGCGTTCGGCCGCATGCTTTTCGTCCGCAATGCAGATGATTTTGCCGAGTTCCTGACTAAACTCGATGTAATGCTTCGCGTGTTCGAGTCGCTCCGTCGTGTAGCTGTTCAGCACCGTATCCGCCACCTTGCCTTCGAGGATTGCGTTCAGGCGCCAGCCGAGCGCCAGCGCGTCCCGAAGACCCGCGCACATGCCTTCGCCCGCAAAAGGAGGCATCAGGTGTGCAGCGTCGCCAGCAATTGCGCAACGGCCCTGGTTCCAGACCTTGGCCCAGCGCGCCTGGAAACGGTAGACCGCACTGCGCTCCAGCTCGGCGTTATCGGGCGTCATCCCCCACGGCGCCAAAAGCTCCCACGCGCGTTCAGGGGTCTGCATTTCCGCGACCGACTCGCCCGGCAGCAGCATGAATTCCCAGCGGCGACGGCCAGGGCCGCCCGGCACGATGGTCGTCGGGCGCTTGGGATCGCAGAGCTGCCATTGGGCAGGCTGCGGCTCATATTTCTCGCGCGGAATCATGTCGAGGATGAGCCAGTCGAAGAAATAGCCTTTGTCTTCGGACTCGATGCCGAGTGCCTCACGGACAAAACTATTGGCTCCATCAGCGCCGACCGCATATTTCGCCCGCAAGGTTCGCGTCTCGCCGTCGGGACCCACTTCCTGGACCGTGCGCCGGATCGTCAGTGTCACGCTCTCTGCATCCTGCGCAAGCGCGGCTGCTTCCCAGCCACGCAAATGCACGACATTCGGAATCGCATCGACGATGCGCGTCAGCCGTGCTTCGAGGTCGGGCTGATTGAACCAGTACCGAACGCGCCAGCCGGACGCGGACTGACTTTGCCAGTCGACGATCTGCAAATTCTCGCCCGCGGCATTTTTCCAGTAATACAACTCGTCGTGATACGTGATCGCCGGATCGGTCTCGGAATCGATATCGAGCGTTGCGAGAATGCGCGCAATCTCGTGATCGAACGTCACCGCGCGCGGCCGGCCATAGACCTGCGACCAGCGCTCGACGAGCGTCACCCGCTTGCCGCGCTGCCCGAGAAGAATGCCAAGCAGCGTCCCGACCGGCCCGCCTCCAACGATTACGACATCTGCGTCGAATGCTTCGATTGTCGACAACATCGTGGTGCTCATCTTTGTCTCCCAGTGTTCCGCGAAATGGATGTTGTCCATTCGCCCTCGCCGGGCAGAACGAACATCATGGGACCGAATATAGGTCGAAGATGAATGCTCGTCAGTTATGGTAAACACTCACTCTCGGTTATAGTTCATATATAACGATCGTTCGTTGTTGTCGGGGAGATTTTGGAGTCACGTGCCGCGCAGCCGCTTCAGCCAATGAAGCGCAGGATTCGCGCTTCACATCGTGGATACGCGCACAATGCGCATTCAAAGTAGAATGATCGTCAGGAACGAATGGAAAAACGGGAATGAACTCTTCGGCACGCGAATCAGAGCAGGAAGGACGGGTGGCGCGCAGGCAGCGCCGCAACCGCGAAGCGCTGGTGAAGGCGGCATGCGCCGTCATGACAGAGAAAGGAATCGACGCGGCGACGATGCTGGAGATCGCCGAGCTTGCCGACGTGGGCGCGGGGACGGTCTACAACTACTTCAAATCGAAGGACGAGCTAGCGGTGGCAGTCCTCGAAGAGATGATGCATGAGCTCGCGCTGCAGATCGAAGAAGCCACCGCCGCCGTCAAGGACCCGGCAGAGGTCTACGCCTTCGGGATTCGCACTGTGCTCGAGACCGCGACCACCGATCTCAGCTGGAAGCAGATGCTCTATCGTTCGGAGGTGATCGCCGATGCCCTGTTCCGGCGCATGGGTCCATTCGCCATACGAGATGTACGCAATGCCGTGAGCGCCGGGCGTTTTCCCACACGTGATCCCGACCTCGTGTGGCGACTGACGTCTCATGCGGTGGTCGGCGTCAGCATCGCGATCACCACCGGGGAACTGCCCGCCAGCATCAAGAACGAAATCCTCGTTCAGTTACTGTGCATGACCGGCATCGGCGTGGATTTCGCGACTGAGCTCGCCGGTCGGCCGATACCGGCCAGGGCCGCCAAGGAGGCAAAAGCGTCGAGCAAAGGTGCGAAAGCCGCGACGCGCGCAAAGTGAAATCTCGGGGTTCGCCGCCCCGTTGTAATGCGGTCGATTCGATACTGTGCAAGTCAACGTGAACGATCGATCAAACCCAAAGCTTCCGCTTTGCGAAAAGCCTGCAGTCGCCGCCGCACGCCGAGTTTGGCGTAGATCTGCTGCATGTACCATTTCACCGATCCTTCCGTCAAACCAAGGCGATCAGCAATTTCGCTGTTCCGAAGGCTGCGCGCCACCAGCTTAAGAATATCCATCTCCCGTTGTGACAGCCGCCCACTGACGACTGCGTCCTCGTCGCCTGCCGGCGCTTCCGGGAGCAGACTCGAAGGCTGACTGACGCGACGCCGTCCGGCGCCGAAAGCGGCTTTCAATTCATCCGAAAGCTGTAGATCAGATCGCGGCGCTTCCGGCAGGTCATACAGCGAAGCGATCGCCTCCTTGACGGCCTCCCCCTCTTCGAGAAATCCCAGAACCATGCCGCGTGATGCGGTCAGTTCGTCCACCTGCAGCAGCGCGCGTGTCGCGCCTTTGCGATCGCCCGCCATCAGTCTTGCCGCCACGATCAGCGTGCCCATGCGGATCTGACTTCGTATGCAAGCGCGACGCTCGGCGAACGCGTACCACTTCCTTGCGAGCGTTTCCGCCTCCTTGCTCGAACCTCGTGCGAGCGCGAGCCGGATCCAGGTGATCGCCTTGAGTTCAGTACGCGTCGTGACATCATCGGCAGGGGCCAACCCTTCGGGCTCACGTGGCAGGTTCACAGTCGCGGCGATGCGATGCGCTTCCTCGATGTCGTTGCGGCGCACTGCCTGGCGCACCCGCTCCGCCGTAACAGCCCAGAGCAGGCGATCGAACGATCGCGCCACGGCGAACCGTGTGCCGCGCGCGAGGACATCTTGAGCCGTTTGAGCGTCGCCCTCCAGTGCAGCGAGTCTCGCCCTGCCTACGAAAGCAGCGACGAGATGGTCGACCAGTCCGAGTTCGCCCGAAAGTGGCAGGTATTTATCGAGTGCGGCCTTCGCTTCGCGATACTCGCCACGTTCGAGTAACAGGTCCGCTAACAATACCGATGGAATGGAGGCCAACGGCCCGGAATCCCCCCCGATTCGCCGGGCGATTTGAATCGCCCTTTCATAGCCGCGCGCAGCGAGTTCCAGGTCACCACGCTGGAAGAAGGCCGGTCCGATTAGGCTTTCATGCCAGATGAGCACGAATGCCCTGCCCGCGCGTTCATAGTAGTCTCGTGCTGCCCGGTCGAAACGATCGAGCGAATCCAGCCTGTAGTGTTCGCGCTGCGCGAAGGCAAGTGATGTTTCCAGCGTTCCACGCGCATAGGGGTCGTCGGAGAAGTCGTCGAGGAGATCGAAGCAAAGACGCTCCACTGTCGGCATATCGTCCGAGAAAGATGCGAGCATCATTTTCCGGTGCACGTAAAGCCGATGAAACTTCAGCGAATCATCCAGCGACAGGGCTCCGCTGCGAGTCATCGCCTCGATCTGCGTACTCACCGCAGCGAGAATTGCAGACGCCTCTCCGAATCGCCATTCAAGGATAACGAACCATGCGCGGGCGAGTTGTATCCGTGGATGTCCACTCAACACCGACTCGGGGATCTGTCTGACCCAGCTCATCAACGACCAGAGGCTGCCTTGATAAAACAGATCGATGCAGACCGTATCGAGAATGTCGGCGGCGTATTCGAAGGCGCGCACCTCCAGCGCATGGAAGAGCGCCTCCTCGATCAGGTCGTTGGCGTGGTACCAGCGCGCCGCGCGAAGATGCAGTTCGGCAACGAGCGACGGCTCGGTTTCCAGCAAGCGCTGCTGTAGAAACTCCCTGAACAGGTGATGATACCGATGCCATTGACCCTGCTGGTCGAGCGAGAAGATGAACAACCCGCATCGTTCCAGAAGCCGTACGATCTCCTGGCTACCGTCGTACGCCCCGATCCCGTCGCACAGCGCAGGGCAGAACTGCCGCAGCACGGACGTGTGCAGTAGAAATCGCTGCACCTCCTCGCTTTGTGCATCGAATACGTCGTCTGCCATGAATGCGTGGACACCACGGATTTCACCGGCGAGCGCCTTGAGTCGATCCTCCCCGTGTTCGATGTCCCTGATCGATAGCGATACGAGCTGAAGGCCGGCGGCCCAGCCTTCGGTCTTTTCGAGCGCGCGTGCGATCAGCTCATCGTCGCCAGCGCCTGCGCCGCTGTCGGTAAGGAAGACCCTCGCCTCGTCTGCCGAAAAGCGCAGCGTCGCGGCATCTACCTCCACGAGTTCTCCTTGTGCCCGCAGCCTTGCGATGCTGAATGCTGAAGCCCAGTTCCGTGCGGCTGCCGAAAACGAAGTGGATTTGCGCAGGCGCGTCGCGCAGCAGACAGGCGAGCAGCCGTCCGGCCTGCGTCTCGCGTATGGCATGGACGTCATCGACGAACAGATACCGTTCGCGGGAGTCCCGCTCGAGTTCGTTGCACATCACGCCGCCGATGCCTTCAGGCGTTGCGCCGGCCGAGGTGGATAGCACGGCCTCGATTGCGTCTTCGAGTCCCGGAATCGCGAGCGCGGCCGCGCAGTGCAACGCCATGTCGGGCAGCGACCCGTCGAGGTCCGCGGCGCTGAGCCACGCCGGTCCTCTTTGCCCGGCTTGTAGCTCGTCGAAAAGCTGCACCATCAGCAGGCTCTTGCCGTAACCAGCGGGCGCACAGGCGAAGAGAAGGCGCCGCGAGGTGAGCTGCGCGAGTAAAGCCGGGAGCATTTCCCGATGCACTGCTTTGGCGTTCCTTCTCGGAGGACGCAGCCGCGTTGCCACGACGAGCATTCCCTGTCTCCTTCTGGAACGCCTCCGCGCGTCCCGTTTTTTCATATCGGCGCAAGCCGTTTCCAAGCGCACTTTTGGGGCTGATGTCCTCGAGTCGTGCGGCGTGGCGTGCTCAAGAATACACCGACCGCGGTGCCGGAGACCCTATCCAAAGATAGGCGTTCTGACCCGTGCTCGGCCATGACTGCTCCATGGCGCGGCCTGATCCTGGCGCAAATTGGGTCCTAGGGAAAGCACCGAGCGGGTGCGTTCACCGCCGCGCCGGCAGGAGATCGATTGCGCTCCCAGTCCGTTCGGAAGGGCGCGAAAGACGAACCCTCCTTCCTTTCTATAGGTGTTCCGGGCCGGTGTGATCGTTACATTGGGACCATGCCTTCGCATCCGGTATCTCAGGGGCGAACTTCGACAACGCCGCGCCGAAGAAGCGTGGCATCAAAGGAGATAGAGATGGCGCTGGACGCAGAGACCGTAACCCTTCTGTCGCAACTGGCCGAAGAGGGCGCGCGGCCGTTCCATACGATGAGCCCGCGCGAAGCACGCGAGATGCTCGGGACGCTTAGAGCACGAATGGGCGACGGACCGGCGATGGCACGGACCTTCGATTCGGAGGTCGGCACCGACTCCAATCGTACATTTCGCGTGCGCGCGCTCATTCCGAATGACCATCCACAGGGCGTCATCGTTTATTTGCATGGCGGAGGCTGGGTGCTGGGTTCGATCGACGATTTCGACTGTCTGGGCCGAACCCTGGCGAGCCGGTCCGGATGCTCGGTCGTGCTGGTCGACTACCGGCTCGCGCCGGAACATCCCTATCCGTGTGCGGTCGAGGACGCCTGGTCGGCGTTGAACTGGACCGTCGAACACCTGGACGAACTGGGCGGCACGGACGCGAAAATTGTCGTCGCGGGCGACAGCGCCGGCGGCAACCTCGCCGCGGTCGTCACCCAGCGCGCTTGCAGGCTCGGAACGCCATCTGTTGCATTGCAGGTGCTCGTCTACCCGGTAACCAATTGCAACCTCGACACGCCCTCGTATACGCAGGAGGAAAACCAGTTGCTCCTGAGCCGCGACGCGATGGCCTGGTTCTGGAGCCATTACGCGCCCGATCCGGCCTCGCGGCGCGATCCTCGGGCGTCGCCGCTCGTCGCTACGGATCTGCGCGGACTGCCACCCGCTGTGATCGTCACTGCCGAACACGACGTGCTACGCGATGAAGGCGAGGCTTACGCGCAACGTCTCTCGAAAGCCGGGGTGAGCGTCGACCACGTCCGCTTTGACGGACAGATGCATGGATTCTTCAGCCTGGTCAACATGCTTTCGAGTAGTGCAAACGCGATCGAGTGTGTCGCGCTGAAAATCCGCACGAGCCTCGCGTAATCGTCTGCTGCGATTGCTTGCCCCTTCCCCACAGCCACCCGTTCGACACTCACGTGCCCGCAATGCGCGAGGCCATACTACTGCGGAGACAAACCATGAAATTCAACGCCACCATCAAGACACTCGAAGTCGACGACGACACGTTGCGCACGCACCTCCTGTCGGCAGACATTCCAACCCTGCTGATGACTGTGGCACATGTGTCGCAAGACATGTCCGTCCTAAAGGACGCGTGGCGGCCGACATTCGAATTCGGTGAAGTGGTGAGCCGGATGACGGAAAGCGAGCAGCGCGAGGCACGCGAATTCTGCCATCGCAAGCTGACGGAGTTCCGCGATCGAAAAATGCAGGCGCCTTCGAAGCCGACCTATGACGAGCTTCACCAGATGGCGACATGGTTGATCGGACCGCAAGTCGAGCCGTTCCTTCCTCTCGTTTCAGAAGAACTTGTCACGAACGATCAGGATCTCAGACGGCCTCGCTGGACCAGGGAGCAGATCGCGCCGGAGCGCGATTTTCACGTCGCGATTGTCGGCGCCGGTGAGAGCGGAATCGTCGCCGCGTTGCGCCTCAAGCAAGCAGGCGTGCCGTTCGTGATCTATGAGAAGAACCACGAGGTGGGTGGCACTTGGCTCGAAAACACCTATCCGGGCTGCCGCGTCGATATCAACAGTTTCTTTTACAGCTACTCTTTTGCCCGGAAGATCTGGTCCGACTATTTCAGCACCAGCCAGGACGTGCTGGGTTACCTGAAAGAAGTGGCTCGCGAATATGGCCTATACGAGCATATCCGCTTCAATACCGAAGTCACGGCAATGAACTGGGATGATACAAGTTGCGTGTGGAATCTCACGCTGCGCATGGAAGCAGAAGAATTCAGCTCACGAAGCAACATCGTGGTGAGTGCAGTTGGGCAATTGAACCGTCCCAGCATGCCGAATATTCCCGGACAGAAGGATTTCAAGGGCGTGTCCTTTCATTCTGCGCGCTGGAATCATGCGATCGATCTGAGCGGCAAGCGCGTCGGGATCATCGGCACCGGCGCGAGCGCTGCGCAGTTCATTCCACAGGTAGCGAAGAAGGCCGCACAGGTTACGGTTTTTGCGCGCACGACGAACTGGCTCCTGCCGACGCCTGACTTGCATCACAAGGTCAGTGACAGCACGCGTTGGCTGCACGAAAACATTCCCTATTATTCGATGTGGTATCGTGCCTCGCTCGCCTTGCCACAAAGCATCGGTCTTCTGGATGCAGTCGTGGTCGATCCGCAGTTCCCGCCGACTGAAAAAGCGGTCTCTGCTCTGAACGACCAGTTGCGCGAATCCATCACAAAATGGATGGAGCCGCAAATTGCGGACCGCCCTGACCTGCGCGATGTCCTGATACCGGATTCGCCGATCGGTGGCAAGCGCATCGTACGTGATAATGGCACGTGGATCGCCACGCTCAAGCGGGATAACGTGCGCGTAGAGCGATCACAGATCGATGCAATCACCGAACATGGCATCTCCTGCGCAAACGGCGTGAATCACGAATTCGACGTCATCATCTATGGCACGGGTTTCCAAGCCTCGAAGTTCCTGATGCCGATGAAAGTCACCGGCCGCGGCGGCGTGGATCTGCATGCAATGTGGGACGGAAACGCCCGCGCTTACATGGGCACGACCATTTCACGTTTCCCGAACCTGTTCTGCATGTATGGCCCTAATACGAACCTCGTGGTCAACGGCACCATCATTCTGTATTCCGAGCTTACCGCGAAGTACATCGTCGATGCGACGCGCCTTCTGCTCGAGACGGGACACGATGCGATCGACGTGCGAGAGGACGTATTCGAGCGCTTCAATGAGCGTGTGGATGAAGCAAACGCACTACGTGCGTGGGGATTCTCAAAGGTGAACAGCTGGTACAAGAATAGCAAGGGTCGCGTCGCGCAAAACTTCCCGTTTAGCGCTGTGGAGTTCTGGCGCCGCACCCATGAGGTGGTTGCGACCGACTATGAATTCATCGATTCGGCGACCCGTCGGATCGCTGAGGATTTCTCTCTTGAGACCAACGAAGCTGCCTAACTCTGATTTAACTTCGGCCAACGCAACGGGAAGCCAGAGCGTTCGATAGACATCGATATCCGACTGCTGCGTCCGGCAGTCGGCCGATTGTCCCTTGATCTTGCTAAACAAGCTTGCTCCGTCCGCGCTGCCGCCACGCCCGTACTACTCGACACGATCCACCTGATCGCACGTGAGACCTTTCCGCTCGGAAAACAACTCGATGACCAACCGTGGCTCGGCCGTCGTTCCTGCACGCCTCACGTGATGCCGATCATTGGACCCGCGAACAACACAAGGACCTAGGGTTTGCCTTCTGACACGCGCATCATGCATTGACGCTCGGCCTTGTCAGTGACCGTTTGCTCGCTGAGGTGATGGTCGGCGCGGAACCGATCGCCGACCCTCTTCAGTTCCGGGTTCATCGGTTCGGTTGCTGACAGGATCGAGCAGGATCGGCTATCTGTCAGTCCGCCCCGTCGGTAGCACCAGCATCGAACTCCCCGTCCGATCGATTCACTAAGACCTTCAGCATCGACATGAAACACTGCCGTTCGGACTCGGACAGTGGTTCCAGCATCCGCACCTGCGCGCGCAACGTAGCCGGCCGTACTGTACGAAGCAGCGTTTCACCTTCCTCTGTTAGCGTGAGCAGCCGCACGCGCCGGTCCTCTGCCGAAGCGTTGCGACGCATCAGGCCTCTTTTTTCCAGCCGGTCGATGACCCCGCCAATGGTTGAGGCATCGAAACCGATCGCGCGGGAAAGTGAGCGTTGGTCAATCTCGGGGCAGTCATGCACTCCCTGCATGGCGGCATATTGCACGGGTGTGATCCCGTAAGCCGACGTCTCATCGAGGAAGATCGCAACCGCCAGCTGCTGGAGACGACGGATATAGTGACCTGGCAGCTCATGAAGGGAGGAGTCAACGGGTTGGGTAGTGGTCATTGCAGTATGCGGACACAGAATTTGCCGTTGAGGATAGCGCATTCTTAACGCGCTCTTGATTCGACAGACATCGGTAGCCCCTGCAAACAGTGGCTCGCGACGGGTGCGAACGCAAGTTCTATTTATTGTTCATTTCGGCAGGCTCGACCGGCCGTCTGCCAGCGAAGCCGCCGTCCCAGGCCGCGACGCTTGCTCCCTGAATCGCCACTGCCGTCCAACCTTTGCGACGCGCACACCGCCCCGGCGTGGATCTTCACAGGAGCCAAGGTTCGGCCCATCAAGGGTTAGCCCTCATTTGATAACCGAATTTTAGTACGTATTCTGATCATATGTACACTTACGATATTGAGCTTGGTCACGAAACGCATGACAGCGAAGCGCCGACAAGGCTTTCGCGACCTTCTTGAACGCTCTATCCGGTTAATTAACAGGCTTACGATTTAGGATACCAAATCATGTCTCTGGCCAATTCACGCGCAGTCGCCGTCCCGATTCCGAATGACGCTGAGCGTGCAGCCAAGCAGTTGCGCACCGTCGTTTGGGTCGTGGTCCTCGCCCTGTTCGGTCTAATCTTCGATGGTTACGATCTGGTCGTCTATGGAGCTGTGGTATCGACCTTTCTGCGGGACCCTTCTCAGATTGGGGCAGTGACTCCTTCGATCGCCGGCCAGCTTGGCAGCTATGCCCTGTTCGGCGTGCTGGTGGGGGCGCTGATGGCCGGTACCGTTGCCGACTATATCGGCCGTCGCAAGGTCATGCTGTTTGCTTACGGCTGGTTCTCAATTGGAATGGCCGTCACCGCAACGATGACCACCATGGCGACTTTTGGCGCAATGCGCTTTTTCACCGGCCTCGGGGTGGGCGCGCTGGTCGCGACCACGGGCGCGATCGTGTCCGAGTTTGCGCCCAAGGGCAAAAAGAATCTGTGCGTGGCTATCGTTTATTCAGGCGTGCCCCTCGGTAGCCTGATGGCCGCCCTGGTGGCCATCCTGCTTCTCGGACACATTGGATGGCGCGGTTTGTTCTGGATCGGCGCCTTGCCGGTCATCACGCTTTTGCCATTGGCATATTTCAAGATGCCCGAATCGGTGACGTGGCTGGCTTCGCGCGGCCGCTTTGACGAGGCTCGCGAGATCTCTGCGCGCACCGGCGTCGAGATTCCAGAATCGTCAATAGCTGCGCCTGCGGATTCCACAGCCACGCAGAGCGTTGCGCACAGCCGGTCTGGCTGGCTGGGACTGCTTTCCTACTATGCGCTACCTACGCTTTTGCTCGGTTTGGCGAGCGCCACCGGTCTCACGCTCGTGTACGCCCTGAATACGTGGCTGCCAGAGCTGATGCTGCGTGCCGGCTTCAATGCCAAGGGCTCCCTGTCTTTCCTTGTAGTTCTCAACGCTGGTGCGGTGATCGGTGCACTGCTCGCTTCAAAGGTGGCTGACCGCTTCAACCCTAAACCGGTAGTCGCAGCGTGCTTTGCCGTCGGCGCCTTATCCATTTATCTGCTAACACTGGGGGCGCCGCTAGGCGTGCTACTGGCGATCGTCGCCATTGTGGGGTTGGGCACCAGCGGCACGCAGACGTTGCTCTACGGTTTCGTCGCCACTTACTACCGGGCAAACTGCCGGGGTGCGGGCGTCGCTTGGTGCGCAGGCTTCGGTCGCTTGGGCGGTGTTGCCGGTCCGATGTTGGGCGGCTACCTGGCTGGCGGCGGCTTTACCCTCGAAACCATCTTTTACGTGCTGGCCAGCGTGGGGGTGCTCGGCACCCTGCTCACGATCCTCGTCCCGCGTCCCACGTCTGAATAACCGACCCGCTCACGATTTGGCGCATCTGCACTTTTCGTGCTGCTCTCGCGTCCATCCGCGGACAGCTCAATGACGTTCAGGGACATCAAACGATGCAGTTCTATCTCAATGCAATCGCGGCGCAGCGATTCGTGCCCGGCACCCGAAAAGGCGCGTGTCCGAAGTACCGCTCCTGATCTGTCAGGATGAAGAAAATGGTATAGCCCACAGGCGCACGCTCGGGCGCGGTGGCCGCGCCGCGGAACGCAGGTGCGGGTTCGACGCCGGAGGCGGGCATCGGTAGCCCGTCGATGCCGATGCCGGCCGTCGCCATCACCGCGCCCGTCGCCTTGAGGGAACTACGTCTTCCGGGTTTGCCAGGTTTATCGTGGCCGTCGTGGCGGTCGGGCCAGTGCGCCTGCTTGAGTTCGTCCTGATCCTTCATCGCGATGAACGTCCTACAGAGGTGACGTTCTTAGTCACCGCGCCGGCTGCCAGGGAATCGGTTGCTCAATGTAGCCTACTTCACCCATCCACGCTCGATCAGCGGCACGTCCCACGCGGGCTCGGGGCTCACCTGTTCGGCGAGAAACTCGACCAGCGCCTTCACCTTGAGCCCCTGACGTTGCGTCTCGGGATAGACGGCGGCGAAGTTCATCGGGGAGAGCGCGTAGTCCGCGAGAATGGGCACGAGCGAGCCTTCCAGCAGCGACGTGCTCGCCACGAGCGTCGGCAGGCAGACGATGCCGCCGCCGGTCAGCGCATAGTCGTGCAGCAGATGAACGGAATTGGAGCGGATGATGCCCGGCAATTCGAGCTCGACGACTTCATCGCCGCGCGTCATCGTCCAGCGATTGCGCGACGGATAGCCGGAATACAGCGCCGTCCGGTGCACGAGAAGATCGCGCGGATGCTGCGGTGCGCCATGCTCGCTCACGTACGAAGGCGCGGCGCAGAACAGCCGCCGCACGGTGAAGAGACGCCGCTCGATCAGCGAATCGGAGATGGCCGGGAAGATTTGAAACGCGACGTCGAAGCCTTCTTCGATAGGATCGACGACGCGGTCATTGACGATCACGTCGAGCTGGATGCCGGGATATCGCCGGTTGAACTCGGCCAGCGACGCGCCGAAGTGGCCGAGCGCGAAGCCCGGCAGCATCTGGACGCGCAGGCGCCCGGTGGGCGTCGCGCGCAGTTCGCGCATCTGGTCGGTCAGTTCGTTGACCCGCCCGACCACTTCGGCGCAGTCGCGATAGAACGCCTCGCCGACATCGGACAGCCGCACGTGCCGCGTGCTGCGGTGAAACAGCGGCGCATTGAGGAACCGTTCGAGTTGCTGGATGCGGTTGGTGACCACCGATCCGGTGACGCCGAGCTGCCGTGCCGCCTCCGCGAAGCTGCTGGTTTCCGCCACCCGCACGAAGGCCTCGATGCTGAGAAAACGATCCATGCTGGTTCCTTTCGATCGGGTCCAGCATGTCAGTGTATCCGCAGCGGCGGCGCGCACGGCCCCTTGCTTACTCGGGCTGCTCGCTTCCGCTCAGCGCCATCGTCTGCGCATTGCGGCGCACCTTGGCGGGCGCGGTTTCTTCCAGCAGCAGGCTCACGCCGACACCGAGCAGCACCGCGAAAATCGGCAGCCATAGAATATTCTGGATTCCGAACTTCGTGGCGACGAGCCCGGCGAGCGCGGGCGCCACGCCGCCGCCGAAGATTTCGCCCGCGCCCACCACAATGCCGATGGCCGTCGACACCATGCCGATAGGCGCCGCCTCTGTCGCGACCGGTCCCGAGAGCAGCGCGACGAGGCCCAGCGTAAAGAACGCTGCGACGAACAGCACGATGAACAGAATGAGTGGCTGCGCGCCGAGGCCGCGGAACACGTACAGCATGACCGCCGTGCCCGCAAAACCGGCGATGCTCGCGAAACGCCGGCCGATGAGATCGGAGAGTCCCGGCAGGGCGAACTGCCCGACGAAACCGCCGAAGCCGATCGCCGATACGACGATGCCCATGCGCTGCGTATCCAGCGAAAGGTAATCGGTGAGATAGAGCGGCAGCATCGCGCCGAGCACGAAGACGCCCGTCATCGCGCAGAAGAGCGCGACCATCGCGACGGGAATGTTGCGGCTCTTCAGCACGTCGCGCCAGTTGCCCTGCGCGGGCCGCGCGGCGCTTTGCGTTGGCCGATCGCCGAGGGACGGCTCACTGGCCGTGCGCGGTTCGCGAATCACGAAGTACATTGCGAGCCCGAGAATCAGTCCGGGAACGGATACCAGCGCGAACACCCAGCGCCACGTCACCACACTGAGCAATTGCGTGGCGATGATCGGTGAAAGCGCGAGTCCGAACAGCGCGAAGCCGCTTTGCTGTAGCCCGAGATTGAAGCCGCGCCGCTTCGGATGGGAGGCATCGGCGGTCGCGGCGAAGCTCGTCGGACAGAACGATCCTTCGGCCACGCCCATCAGCGCACGAATGGCGAGCAGGCTCGCGAGGCCGCCGGCGACGCCCGAGAATCCCGACAGCAGCGAAAACGCGAGAATCGCGGGGATCAGCACCTTGCGCCGCCCGATCTTGTCGGAGATGCCGCCCATCAGCGCGGCAAACACGCCCCATGACAGACCCAGTATGCCGATGCAGTTGCCGACATCCTGCGCGGTCAGATGCAGGTCCTTCATGATCGATGGGAAGAGCGGCGCGATCAGCCACCGGTCGAGACCCACCAGGCCGAATCCAAGCCCAAGCAGCGTTACGGCTTTCCATTCGTAGGACGTATCCCACCGGTTCGATTTCATCCTTGTCTCCTGAGTCAGAATCCGCGGCGGCCGCGCAAGGTGGCGCCGACGGAATGGAGAGTGACTCAGGCGCGAATCGAACAGAACGGCAGAATCGGCGAATGCGACATTCGCGATCTGCAAACAATGCCGCGGCGGGCGCTGGCGCCGGCCTCAAATAAGGTGTTGTGCGTGCTTGCGCGTCGCGCGGCGAGGCTTTCCGCGCGCACTAGGGATTACTTCGGATGGACGCACACGAACGCACGGCCATGCCTGCCTCATTTGGTGCCGGCGACGGCGAAAGCGTTGGACCGATCGGGTAGCGTCAATCCGGTGAGCACTTCGTTGCTGGCGGAAAACACGACGCCCGCGACCGTCGCGTCGGGTACAGGCAAGGCACCGGTCCGAACCTCGCTGTGGCGTCGAGGAACTTCTTGTCTCCGCGGGGCGTCGTCGATCCGCTGAACGTGCAGCCGCTCTGCCGCGCAACCCGGGGACCAAGTACGCCGAACTGGAGTCAGCGATTTGCGGCCTCCGCCGTCGCGCCGTTGCCGGCGAGTCGCGCAGCCTCGAAGTTTCCCCGGGGAAACTGTCACGGGACGGCGCGCCGTTTGTAGGCGGCTGCCCTCCTCGTTCGCACTGCTGCTGTCCGAACTGGAGTTGAATGCGTGGCTCGAGACGAGCGGCGGGAAGCGTAGAACAGAAGGGAATCTGTCTAGGCGGCCACGAAGACGCGGCCGGTTGCATGACGTGACTGGACGTGGCCGCACTGCCTTACCGCATGGTCCCACTGGACCCGATCCGGGCAATAGCCCCGTGCGTCCTTCAGTTCACTCTCCTTGAGCACTATCTCGACCGCGCGTGCGAAGAACTCCAACGGGATTCTTCATTGAAGTGGTGCCGACCCGTTCTTGATCTTCGACGTTCCCATACACCAACGACCGTTCTCGTTAATAGCGATTTAGTTTGAAGCCGGAGACCCCAGCGTTTCCGAAAGGTACGCCGTTGTGCCCCGTCCCAGTTCCACGGCGGTGGTGAAATCGGCAGTTTGAAGTGCAGCGGTGTCAGCGCCCGCAACCGGACGTTTCCGCATGGCCTGCCTCAGGATGAGAGTCGTGTGCTGATAGAAGAGTTCGAGTTGCTCTGCATCCGATGCATGAGGTGCCAGGTCGAAAGCCTCCTCAAGCGCCCGGCGTGGGATATGAAAACGTTGAAGTCCGCGAATCACGCGAACCTGGAACACGACCCCATCACTGCTGTGAGGGATTGCCGCCCAAACCAGCGCGCTGCTCATGACATGCCTCCATTTGGCTTCGAACCTGATTCACAGCTCGTTGCCCTATGATGGCCCTCAAAAAATACATTTCAAAAATACGACTGCCTGTCCTTTGACATTTTCACCACACGCGGATTGGAAGCGTTGACTGTCACGATGGCTATTGCGTGCAAAGATGTTGTTGACATCGGCGGGCGTTCGACACTGGGTCCTCAAATTCACGCTCGGCGGCCCGGATGGTCGAGGACAAAGAACAAAGCTGGCGTGTGCAGTGCGGCTTGCGCAATCGGTTGATCCATTGCGGCTTCTCGCGGCTTCGCCACCGGTGACGACCCGGTGATCGAAGGTGAGACTGAGCGGCACGACAATCGAAGCCGCGTACTTGCCGGCGATCGTGCCGAAGTTCGACAAGGTGATCGTGTTGTTGCGCAACTCCAAGCAACCTTACCTTCGTCCTGCTCCGGCGCGGGGAGCCCTCGAAATGTATTTTTGGTTCGCCCCTAACGCAGACGATGCCCGGACGTTGAAGGTTTAAGGTTTTCAGCAACGGATTCGACCGTATTCCCACCAGTTGGTCGGGCATTGGTGGCGAAGCTTTTTAATGGGGTGGTGGCTTTCGACCATTAGTTGCATTACCCCAACCTTTGAACCATCCACCTCGCGAGAACGATATTTCAGATCTACCTTGCTGCGTCGTCGAAAGTACTGCAACGAGGCCATAGACGCCTTGCTCCCTTTAACGCTAGTCGAGGTTCATGCCGGAAGTAGACGACGTCGTACGGACTTGCTTTTCAACAGGGTTGTCCACGGTTTCTTTATAACGACCGCGCTCTACTTGCGGAAGAGTCAGGTTTCACACGCATGACGCTATGCGCTAGTGTCGTATATCGTTCATCTGCGAGTTGTGGGCAAGAGCGAAGATCGGATCGAAGAAGTATGTCCCTGGAGAATTCCGACAGTCCCAGCGAAGGTCAGGTGATTCGGTCAAGTTTGAAATGCACTTCCGCGTACGCGGCGTTGCAACTCCACACTTCCTTCCCGTCACGATTAAAAATTGCGATTCCCTTTGCTATCGTGCACTGCGCCTGTGGCCAAACAGCACTATGGCCGTTTATCGCAGCTGACAACGCATTCCGCTCCTTGCAAGTGGCCAGATATTTACCGTCCCGTGGCGCCATGACTGATGTCAGAAAGGTTGAGAACGGAGCTATCTTAACCCGTCAGTACGTCAGTCAAACTTCGCTTACTGTAGGTTCTCGTCGGACGCGTGTGCTGATGCGTCATTTTGCTCCAAGAGTCCAGGCAGGCGACCTCTGCAGAAGTCATGTCCGAAGGGACGTAGACCATCGGCCCTTGTGGGTTTGGTAAACACATTATTTGCATCACGTTCGGCTGGCTCGACGCCTACGCTGTGTGGTAAGGGCTTCGCCGCTCTTATCCACAGCGTTATCCCGCAAAACAGTGGACAACCTTCGCGCTTCCAGCGCTTGCCACTCCTCCTCAACGGCTCGGGCCTGCAGTTTCAATGAGCAGAAGTACAGTGCCGCGTAGGCGCGTTCCGCCGCGATGAGTCGGTCGATTAGTTCAATCTTGGTCAGACGTTCAAGGCGCTGTCGAGTCGAGCGGATATCCCGGTCGAGCTTCGCCGGCATAGGCAGCACTTGTGCGTCGACGGGAGCTGCGGGGCGTCGGCGCGGCTTCCGTGGTCGCCAGTCCCGGTGGTCCTCATACAGACGACGTGCACCTGCATTGTTGAGCAATGCGCTATGACTGATACCTTTTCCGTCCGGATCAAGCGCTCGCGACGAAGTGACGATGGCCGAGATGGTGACTGCCCGACGCTCACCCTGCAGAGCGGCGATGGCGCGTCGCACGAGATCGAGCGTGTGTGCTCGACGCGCCTGGTGAATGCGGGCCAGCCACGGACGTTGGCTTGATGGCATGATGTTCCTCCGTTTCAGGGCGCCGTGCCTCGTCGGCCCGGTAGTGCTCGATGAGGTCCATTTCCCGAAGCTCGGTGTCTGCGGCAGCAATGAGCTGCCCAAGCCGGTTCACGTCGGCAAGCAGCCCTTCCTTGCGGTAGTAACTGATCTCATGTTCGGCCCAGTTGCGCCGCTGCTCAACCTGCGAACGCTTCGACGGATCCGGTATCTTGGCCGCGCAGCCAATGCAAGCAAACTGCACCTTGCAGAGGCCATGCGCCCCGCAATGCCCTCCGACGACTTCGGCGAGCGTGCCGGTCCGCATCGCGGCGTCGCGATACAGTTGTTGTAATTCAGCAGGAGAGCGGAGGACCGCCTCTTCGACGTCGATGTTGCTGGCGATCGCGGCCAAATACCGGTCGGCGGCGTCCGCGATCATTGTCGCTGTCGGTTGCGAATAGTATCGAGTGACGGGAATGCTCTTCTGGTGCAACCAGGCACCGACAATATCCACCGGGATCTTTTGAATTTGGACTGCATGCGTGGCGAATCCGTGTCTCAGGAGATGAGGTCGGAGAAAAACTGTCCTGCCCGAAGCCGTCCGCAGTAACATTCCGTGCACCATGAATCGCAAGCACGAACTGATCGTGATCGCCGAAAGATGTCGGTGCTCAAACTGAAATAGATAAGGTTCAACGCCAAAACGGTGGGCTCGCCTATTCAGCGGGTCGAATGGGACCGGAGGGAGGGGATCTGTGCTGAGTAGGCCGTAGTGTGCTGCCAGGATCTGGCCTATCTTGGCGAGCAGCCTGACGGTTTCCGCGCCCACGAAAAAGTCGTGCCGGACATTGCGGCGCTCGCCCTTTGGAATCAGTCGAAACAGGTATCGAATCCTCGGCGACTCATCCGCTGCGCCCGGCGGAGCGGGCTGAATCAAGCGCACGAGACAGTGCCGGTTCAGGCTGATTTGCATAAGCTCGTTCATGCGGGCGCCAGTGGTCGTGAGCACGTCGACCGCCATGACGCCGAAAGTCAACGCGTGAAAGACCTGTTCAACTGGTATCAGCACCCGGCCCAAGCACGCTTGCGCCCGGACAAGAAATACTTGCCACGGTGGAAAAAGCACGCCGGGGTTGAGGGTGTTGAATGAGAGAGCGGCATATCCCCACGCCTGGCGCCATGCAGCGGCTTCGGTACTTCGTGCACGATCTGATGCATAACGGAGCAGATCAGCGAACCACACCGTGGCACTGACGTCCAGTTCGCGGTCGGTCCCGACCTCCTGCATTGAAACGAGTTCGGGCAAACGTGTATCAGGAGGCGGCACGGCTGCGCTAGCGCGACGCGCAAGCATCGGATACGCAGCCAGAAGCGCGTCCACCGTCCATATCCTCATGTGCATGCGCCAGTTGCCGTCTATGTAGGTATATTCGGTCGGCTTGCACGGAAGACCTGACGATTCGGCGTTACGCAGTGCGTTGCGATAGGCGGTACGAAACCGGATGAACCAGTTCCATCGCAGGTGCGCTTCACTTCGAATATCGGGATACACCTGCATCAATACATCGGTGTCTTCTTTACGCCGCTGCTGACGGGCCTGCTCGATCGGCTTCATATTAAGCCACGGATCATGTAGTGACCGGTTCGCATGTTTAAGCAGCCAAGGCTCAAAGCGCCTGCGTTGAGCAGTGGATAACCCCCGCAACCACAGCAGTTCCGCGCTGGCGACGGACTGATACCGCTGAAAGAAGCTGATACGGACTTCTTGCGGATCGTCTCCGACGGTGCCATCCAGATACGGTCGCATATAGGTGTCAAGGCTGGCAAAAAATGCGGGCATGTCGCTAAGCAGGTGCCCTTGATGCCGATAACCGAAGATGAGTTGCAGCTTCGCGCTCACTATCGACACCGCGCTGTAGATCGTGCTGTGTTCATAGCGCTGTGCGGCCATCACGAGCGCTGCTAGCGCAAGATGACCGTACCACGGTTTGCCGAGTACATGACGCAGCAGATAGTGAACGACGGGAGGCGGTACCCGTCCAAGTTCGGCGCCACTCTGCATATCACCTTCAGTCGCGGGTGCATGCTTGATCAGCCGTGGCAGGTCAGGCAGTGACTGAAACTGGTCAATTCGCATGTCGACTCGTGTTTCACGGCGGGAGTTCATCGTTCGCACCTCCCAGATGCTGAAGGAATTGCCAGTGTGGATCTGCCACTATATCCGGCACCGAGCGTGGTGCGATGGGGGAGCTCGGAAGGTCGAAGGTCGGCTTACGCGCGCGCAATGCACGATCAATGGTTGCATGCAGCGTGTTCTGAAGGTCCGCATGCTCAAGGTCGCGGAAGTAGTGATCGTAGCGCTCAAGCGTCGCGCGTCCGCTACGCCAGTTCATGTACGTGATAAGGGCGTCAATGGCACGGTCGCGAGCGAGGCCAGCGGCAAACGTGCGGTAGATTTCTCGCATCGCTTGCGTGACATACCAATGCCGTGTTTGATGGACATTTGCGCTGATGTTGGCTCGGCGACACGCGGGGCGCCACGCGAGATCGCGGAAGGTGGCCGCGGTCAGCGCGGTATGGTGTGAGGTCAGGAAAAGTGGCCTGATGGACCACCGTGCAGGTGCGTCGTGGGTGAGGTAATCGGCCAGATTGCAGTGATCGGGATCGACAGCACAGCGGTCGTGATCCACATACCGGCGCAGCAGTTTGGCAGACGCTTCGCTGAAGCGCAGTGTCTTAACGCGCCGTTGACCGCTGCCTTTACTGAAAGCGCTAACCTCGCGGCGCAATCCATGGCTATGCCAGTCACCCAGAGTCAAGCCGCATACCTCGCTGATCCGCGCGCCGGTCTCGAACAGCAAACGCGTGACCAGCTGGTCGCGCAGGCCCCAACCGGCCGCACGGCCGGCATCGAGGATGCGGCGCGGGAATAGCGGATCATCGATGATCTGCGGGATCCAGCGTTCGTTTACGAGCACGAAATACGCTGCTGTGTGACGACCTCGAGGTGCAGCCTCGAACGGCTGAACGCCGCTGGCCTGTGGCATCGCCGGATAATCGTCGCGACGGTGTCGGAGCAACGCCACACCCGTCGTGTCTGCACTACGGCCTAGCGGGTCGGGCTGGGCATATAGGCCGGCGTCGATGGCGAACCGATAAAACGCTCGCGCCGCCGCCAGGAAGGCGCGCACTTCCGCAGGATTAGCGACAGTCGCATGTACCGCGACAAACTGCCCGCGTCGCTCGCGGGCATGACAGCGCAGGACCTCGCAGAGAAACTGCGCGCAGAGTGCGCGGACCCCCGCGACGTTGCTATCCCACCGCCGCCGCTTCCCAATTAGCCACGAAAAGTAGTGGAGCATCGCGTGCGCATAAACGCTAACGGTGGTCGGCGCATACCGTCTTTGAGCGTATCGAACGAAGTAACTTAACGGGCGATTCGCACGGCCCTGCGCATCCGTTACAAGTAGGCAGGGTGTTCCATCCTCATTGGTCGAACGTCTGAGGAACAGGCTTACCGGGCAGGGGTGATCGGAGGCCATCCTTCAACGCTACTAATGCCTATCCAACCTTAAATATAGAGGGTTGCGCAAGCGATTCAAGCAACTTGCGCTATCTACTCTGTGGATAAAGTATCTGGCGATACATGACGGCGCACGACGCCCGGCGGTCGCAACATCACCGCCGAACTTCCCTACCAGACCTACTCACTTCCGCCCTTCACCTCGTCGTACTATCCACGACCACCGCAAGTTGCAACGGTCACTCGTCAGCCGCCTCGTCTGCGGTGCTCTTGCGTTCCGATGCTACAGCCGGGCATCGTCGTAATAGATCACAGGACCGCCACCGTCATCACCGAGGTTGAGGCCTCCGAAAATCGTCGAATGCACCCGACGTGTCAGCGTAGCCGCCGAGCAAATATTCATGTCGTTGCGCATTCTTATCAAAGCTTTTTACCATTGCTGGCGATCAAGTCTCGATACCAATAGAAGCTGTCTTTCGGTATCCGGCGCAGGTCCTTTTCGTCGGTCTCGTCACGGTCAACATATACGAATCCATATCGCTTCTGATAGCCATTCAGCCAGCTCAGGATATCGGTAAACGACCACGCGCAGTAACCCAGCAACTGCACGCCATCGCTGATCGCTTGCTGGCAGGCTTCGACATGACCTTTCAGATAGGCTATGCGGTAGGCGTCGTGAATAGTGTCATCGGCGTTCAGCGTATCGAATTCACCCAGACCGTTTTCGGTAATCATCATTGGTAGCGCGTATCGGCTGGAGATTCGACGCATCGCAATACGCAATCCAGTAGGATCGATAGCCCAGTCCCAGTTTGATGTTTCCAGATTCGGGTTCGCGGTGGTGCGATACAGGCCGGGCACGCCGCTTGATGGTGTGGTGCCTTTCTGGCCTGTGGTGTTGATACGCTTCATGCCCACACCATCGAGCGGGTTCTCGGTAAACGTGGTGGTGTAGTAGTAGTTCACGCCGACAAAGTCGGGTAAGCCGCGACGAAAGATCTCCAGATCGCCCGGTTCAATGCGGGGCGCTTCGCCAGTTTGCTGCAGGTAATGCAGCGCGGCTTGCGGATAGCGGCCAAAGCAATAGAGATCCAGCCACCAGTAATTGGTGAACTCGTCGGCGTTCTCAAAAGCCAGAATGTCGGCAGGCGCGCTGGAGGCCGGGTACGCAGGCGAATAGGCAAAGCTAGGGCCGATCAGGCCGTTGGGTACGTGCCGGCGGAAAGCTGCAATCACTGTGGCATTGGCCAGGAAGGCCACATGATTGGCAGCGAAGAAACGTTTCCGGTCTTCTACGCCAGGAGGGTGAGTGCCCAACTGATAGGCGTTGGTGAAGTTGAAGTTCTGTTCATTCAGCGAAACCCAATACCTGACCTTACCGCTAAAGCGCTGAAACAGCGTGACGCAATAGCGCTCGAAATCCGCGATGATCTCGCGGCTTTCCCAGCCGCCGTATGCATCCTGCAATGCTTGTGGCAAATCCCAGTGGTACAGCGTGAGCACAGGTTGGATACCGTGAGCGATCAATGCGTCAATCAGGCGCTCATAGAATGCAAGCCCTGCCTCGTTGACCTCGCCCCGACCTTGCGGATATATGCGCGGCCAACTCACGGAGAACCGGTACGCCTTCATGCCCATCTGTGCCATCAGTGTCACGTCTTCGGCAAAGCGGTGATAGTGATCGACTGCCACGTCGCCGTTACTGCCTTGGAAGGTCTTGCCGGGAATCTTGGTAAAAGAATCCCACACCGACGGGCCTTTGCCGTCCTGGTTCCAGGCGCCTTCTACCTGATAAGCCGCCGAGGCGGCACCCCAGAGAAAATCCGAAGGAAAGTCTTTCAGTTTCCGGTGGAACATGATTGCACTCCTGACGGTTCAGTCCAGCGCATCTGTCGCTTCGTGGCCCATACGATAGTTGACAAGCTGGCTCAAAGCGCGGATTCGGCAGTGCTGCGGCTGATCGAAAGGCCCTTGCGATGCCGGGGACGTCGTTCACCAACGTGAATCGCGATACGAAACCAGTCGAGGATCCGGCCGCGTGCAGCACGCGTCACTGATCAAAGTCACGCGTTTGTCGCTCGCTACATCGCACCAGCACGGGGCGACCAAGGAAGCCTTTCAATGATTATCGATTCGCGCAACGAATGCCAGTGCGTGAACGCCAAGATCGACATCGTCCTCTCATACCGCTCGGCGGTCGAGTTGCTTGTGCTCGTTCACTTCACCCCGAAGGGCGGCCCGGTACATGGGTTCAACCCGCCCAAAACCGTCTTACAACCGTCATAAATTATCTGAAGAATAGTCTTGCTGCGTTGCGCAATATCACCTATACCAATAAGGCGCAGGCCCAGCGGACAAAACCAATCAGGGCAGACGAAGCAAGGCAAAGGGTTGCAAAGACGCTTTCTTGACTTCATCAACCAGCCGGGTGGTCCGGGCCATTGCACCGGGCGGCCCGGCTGTCAAACCGGGGAAAACCAATGGCAACTGGTATCAACTCAGGGGTCGTGCAACTCGGCTCATACAACGTCGAGAAGGGCAGGAGTTCGGTGTCCGGCCTCTCTTCAGGCGCGTTCATGACCGTGCAGTTGCACCTCGCGCATTCGTCCAGCTTCACGGGGGTGGGGGTCATCGCCGGCGGGCCGTACCGTTGCTCCGAGTCGTTCCCACATTCGGCCCCGCTCGCGGAGGACGCGTACGAGCTGAACGCCGAGTACATCTGCATGAGTCCGCTGACGCCGGGCACGGGGCCGAATCCGTACCGCCTCGCCCAGCTCGCGCACGAAACCGCGAATGCCGGCGAGATCGATCCGCTGACCCATCTCGCCGACGACCGCGTGTACATCTTCACCGGAAGCTGCGACCAGGTCGTCTACTCGGACGTTGTCAAGCGCACGCGTGAGTTCTACGAACTGATCGGCGTCGCGCGCCAGAATATTCTCTACGTCGACAACGTGCCCGCTGGTCATTCGATCCTCACCGACAATCCTGAGGATTCGCCGCTGTCGACGAACCAGCCACCATACATCAACAATGGTGGCTTCATGCAGTCGTACCACATCCTGCATCATATCTACCACGACTTGAAGCCTGCGTCCGAGCGCCTGACTGGGCGGCTCGTGCGCTTCGACCAGACCGAGTTCTTCGGCAACGAGGCGCGCGCGAGCATGAGCCAGTTCGGCTATGCGTACGTGCCGCTCGCGGTCGAGCAAGGTGCAAAGGCGCGCGTGCACATCGCGCTGCACGGCTGCAAGCAGGGCTACAACTACACCGATTACCTGCGCGGCCGGCCCGACACCGCGAACCAGCCACCTTACGGCAACCGGTACATCACGACGACCGGCTACAACCAGCTCGCGGACAGCAACGACATCATCGTGCTGTACCCGCAGGCGCAGGGTGCCGACGGCGGGTCGATCCAGAACCCGGATGGCTGCTGGGACTGGTGGGGGTACACGAGCGAGCACCCGGTCCACCCAGACTACTACTCGCGCGACGCAATCCAGATCAAGGCGATCCACGGCATGCTGAGCCGGCTCGGCGGCTGACCTTCCCCACATCACGCACGGACACTGATATGACGCACAACCCTATCTCCCTGCCCGCTGCCCTCGTGCCGGTCTCGCCGGTGCAACTGCAGCCGTCACAGCCGATCCCGCGCGCGATCGCCATCGAGGAAGCGCTGAAGTTTCAGTCGCTGACGAGCGACTGGATCGCACGTGCGGCCAGCACCCGGATCGACACCGCGCAGCTGCTCGCGCTCGGGGCCGACCGCTCGACGTGGGGCGAGCAGTTTCACTTGCAGGAGGCGTTTGCGAGGCGCCTGATCCAGCAAAACCAGGCGTGGCTCAAAGGCTGGGCCGCACTGCTCCACCAACGCGAGCAACTGATGTCGGCGAACACGATGTCGAAGCTCGTGGAGCAGGAGTTCAACCTTGTGGGCCAGTTCGGTCAGTTGGTCGGCGACCAACTCACGAACTTAATCTCGCTGCTGGAGAACGCCCACGTCTCCTACTCCTATTGGATCCACGAGAAGCTGCACCCGGAGACGGTCACAGCCTCGGCGCCGCCGCGCAATGCGGTCCCCGCCCCCTGACGAAGGCCTTATTGCGGGCATCATAGGCGGGACCCTATCTGCGCCGGCTACGCCCTGGCTCTTGATGAGCCGGGGCGTAGCACGGGCAAGCGGCGAACCCTTCAACCCTCGAGAACATTCAAAGCGAACAAGCACGCCAATAAGCCTTACGGAGCCTCTCGTGGACGTCTTTCATCAAATGCACGTTTTCGTGCGATGCAACGCCGCGTGTCGGATCGCGGCACGGCCATGCTTCGGCCCAGAGTATCAACAGTCACGATGTCTCCATTCAATTCCGTAAGCCGGCGATCTGACGTCGCTTCGGCATGGTTTTCGAGTGCGGGACAGCGTGGGCCGCTGCAGCCTTCGGATCAACGGATCACGAAGGGATTGCCTGTCCTTGCTCCTGTATTGATCCAGACGCTCTTCGTCTGCAGGAAATCGTTGATCGCGTCGATGCCGTTCTCGCGTCCAAGACCCGAGTCCTTGTAGCCACCGAAGGGGGACATGTAGCTGACGGCGCGGTAGGTGTTCACCCAGACGGTGCCGGACTGAATGCGTTCGGCCATACGGAAGGCGCGGCTGATGTCGCTCGTCCAGACGCCCGCGCCAAGACCGAAGCGAACGTCGTTGGCAATGGCGACGGCTTCTTCCTCATCGCCGAAAGGAATGACGGAAAGCACCGGACCGAATACCTCTTCCTGGGCAATACGCATGTCGTTCGTGACGCCCGTGAAGATCGTGGGCTCGATGAACCATCCGCTGCCGCATTCGGCCCGCGTTGCTTTCCGGCCGCCCAGCGCGAGACGCGCGCCTTCATCCCGCGCAATGCCGATGTAGGAGAGCACCTTGTCGTACTGCGGACGCGTCGTGATGGGACCGACCTGCGTATCCGCGCTCATCGGGTCGCCCATGCGCGCGGTTTTCGCGAGCGCCACGACGCGATCGACCACTTCGTCGTGAATCGATTTCTGCACGAGCAGACGCGATCCGGCGATGCACGTCTGCCCCGTTGCCGCGAAGATGCCCGAGACCGCACCGTTGACGGCATCTTCGAGACCGGCATCGTCGAAAACGATGTTCGGCGACTTGCCGCCCAGCTCCAGCCCAACGTGCTTCAGATCCTTGGCGGCTTGCTCGTTGATGCGCCGGCCGGTCGAGTCCGCTCCGGTGAACGTGATCTTGCGCACCAGCGGATGCGACACGAGCGCCGCGCCCACTTCATTGCCGAAGCCCGTCACGACATTGACGACGCCGCGCGGAAAACCCGCTTCCTCGAACAGCCGCACGAATTCGAGCGTCGACGCCGACGTGAACTCGGACGGCTTGATGACCACGGTACAACCCGCGGCGAGCGCGGGCGCCAGCTTCCAGGTCAGCAGCAGCAGCGGCGAATTCCACGGCGTGATGATCGTCACGACGCCGAGCGGTTCGTGCCGCGTGTAGTTGAAATACCCCTTCTTGTCGAGCGGAATGACGCTGCCCTGCACTTTGTCCGCCAGCCCGCCGTAATACCGGAACCATTGCGGCACATAGCTCAATTGCGCGTGCATTTCGGAGTACAGCTTGCCGTTGTCTCGTACTTCGATTTCGGCGAGCTTCGCGGCGTCACGAGCGATAAGATCCGCGACGCGATTCAACATCAGACCGCGAGCGCTCGCGGTCAGAGACGGCCATTCGCCCGAAGCGAAGGCGCGGTGCGCGGCTTCGACCGCGCGTTCGGCGTCGGCAGCATTGCCGCGTGCGATCTGCGCCCACGCCTCGCCTGTAAAAGGACTTTCGCTCGCGAACCATTCATCCGATGCGGGATTCAGGTCCGCACCGTCGACATAGTGACGATAGTGTTCCATCGAACTCTCTTCGTAGAAATGAAGCGCCTTAGAACGTTGGGTAACCCAGCGCCGCACGGAAGCGGTTCTTGACGAACACGCCATCGCGCGGAGGCAGTGCGCGCGGCGGCTCGTTTGCCGCGATGAGCACCTGCGCGAGAAGCGGCCCGGTCTTTGTACGAATCCGTTCGACGAGGTCGTGAAGCTCATCGATGCGCTGAACGCGACGTGCGTCGGACAAATTGCAGCCTTTGGCTACGGCAACGAGATCCGTACCGAGGCTGGTATGACTGCGCTGCATGCCCGTTTCACCGAAATGGCCGTTGTCGAGCACGACGATCGACTGATTCTTCGGCTGCTTCGCGCCAACCGTGGCGAGACTGCCGATGCCCATCAGTTGCTCACCATCGCCTGTGATGACGATGACTGGCTTGCTCGGCTGCGCGAGCGCGAGGCCGAGACCAAGAGAGGCAGCGCCGCCCATTGCGCCCCACAGATAAAAATTGCGATCTCTGTCGCCAGCGGCGAACACGTCATATGACGCTGATCCCAGGCCGGTCACGATCAATGCATCGGGCACCGCTTCAACGAGGCCTGCAACGAAGGCTCGGCGATCAATGGCATCGTTTCGATTCGACATTACTTTCTCTCCCATTTCTTGCGCCCGATCAGGCTTTGCGACAACAGAACGGCGACCTGCTCGCCCGCTTCGAATGTGGCGTCGAATCCCGCGCTGACGATCTCGCCGACCTGCTCCGGATCGTCCGCGCGCAAGACCGTGATGCCCATCAATTCCAATGCAGCTTGCGTGTTCTTTCCCATCGGCCCCTGCCACGGATTGAACTCGGCGTATTCGCCTCGCATCGTGACGAGCGTGAGGAACGGGAACCGGCAACTCGACAGCAGCGAGAACATGTTCACGCAGTTGCCAACGCCACTGCTTTGCATGAGCAGGACTGCACGCTGCCCGCCGAGCCACGCGCCGCTCGTCACCGCAACACCTTCCTCCTCGGTGGTGAGCACCACGTCTTCGATCTCGGGATCGGCGATGACGCTGCGAATAACGTGCGAATGTCCCGCATCGGGGACGTACGCCACCTGCTTCACGCCCCCTTCTTTCAGAACCTTGAAAATCTCCTGCTGCCAGGCCGGAGCTTGCATCTCTGTCGAACTCATTGTTCCTCCACGAAAGTCGGCTTCGATGGAGGCATCATAGTTCGCTATTCCTTGAGTCTTGAAATAGAATTTCGTGATTCCTGCATTCGATTTCGGCATTGGGCAGGGTTTCCACGGGGAGCGTGATATGGACATCAAGCAGCTTCGCGCGCTGATCGCAGTTGCCGACACGGGCAGCGTCACCAAGGCTGCGAGCCTGCTGCATATCGTTCAGCCGGCGGTATCACGGCAGCTTCGTCTGCTGGAAGAAGACGTCGGCGCGGCACTATTTGCTCGCGGCCGATATGGCATGGACATCACGGAAGCCGGCGCCGTGTTCGTCGAACATGCGCGCCGCGCGCTCGCCGAGCTGGATCGGGCGCGTTCGGAGCTTCGCGTCTCGGAGGGAGTCAGCGGCATAGTCACGGTGGGATTGCTGCCGAGCACATGCGAGCTGCTAGCCAGCGACCTCGTTGCCGAAGCCGCATCACGTTATCCGGCAATCCGGCTGAGAGTCCTGATGGGCTATACCGGCACCCTGCAGAACTGGCTCGAACAGAACGAAACGGACGCCGCGCTTCTCTACGATCCCAAGCCATCGCCAGTACTTGCTGTCACGCCGCTCGTCGAAGAGAAGCTGTGGATCGTCGGAATGCCCGATGCCGGATTCGCCTCCGATGAACCCATCGCGCTTGCTGACGTCGCGCATCTGCCGATGATCCTGCCGAACGCGCCACACGGCATTCGCTCACTCGTCGAGCAAACCTGCGTGAACGCAGGCATCGAGCTTACTGTTGCGGCCGAAACCAATGCGATGAGCGTGCAAAAAGGGCTTGTCGCCGGTGGACACGGGGTCACGATATTGCCGGGTATCGCCGTCGCCGACGATCTCGCGGCAGGACGGCTCAGCGCGGCGCCGCTCGCCGACGAGTTTCTGTCACGCAGGATCGTTCTTGCGATGCCGAACAACAGGCGCATTGCTGCGGCGGTTCAATGCGTCGTCGACCTGCTCGTCGATCAGATCGGCCGTGCCGTGCGCGGCGGAACCTGGACCACGGCCCAGCTTCTGAAGGACACATCCACCGACTCGTAATAGGATCGCCCTATGACCGGCACATGAAACGGATATTTCCGCGCTGCGAGCGATTCCCCTAGAGTTTGTCTACCGACAACGAACAGCTGGCCGTCAGGAAGACCAGCATCGGAGACAAGCATGAACAGCCGGTCCGACGCCTTTCAGGAACGTATCGAATCAGCCGCTGACTTCGTCGCGCCCGCGCACGCAGCCGGACTCAGCGTAACGCTCGATTACCCGACGCCGCCGCTCGAGGGCGATGCCCTTGCGCCCTTGTGGCACTGGATCTTCTTCCGCCCACTGGTCGCGCAGTCATTGATCGCGGAAGACGGGCATCCGAAAAAGGGCGATTTCCTTCCCGACCTCGGCCTGCCGCGCCGCATGTGGGCGGGAGGACGGCTCCGTTTCAAATCGCCGATCATCGTCGGCAAGCCCATCTTGCGCGAGTCGCGCATTCTCGATGTAACCGAAAAGCAAGGAAGGACCGGCAAGCTCGGCTTCGTGACGGTCTCGCATCACATTTCCTGCGATGGCGTGCCCACTATCGAGGAAGAGCACGACATCGTCTATCGCGAGCCGCCCGCGCCCGGCGCGCCGGCGCCCAAGCCGACCGCCGCGCCCGAAGGAGCCGAGTGGCAACGCACGATCGTTCCCGACGAAGTGCTGCTCTTCCGCTACTCGGCCCTGACATTCAACGGTCATCGCATTCATTACGACAAGCCCTACGTCACCGAGGTCGAAGGTTATCCCGGTCTCGTCGTGCATGGCCCGCTGATCGCGACGCTCCTCCTCGATCTCGTGCGCAGACAGCGTCCCGATGCCCGCGTCGTCGAATTCGCCTTCAAGGCCATGCGTCCGTGCTTTGCCGGAAACGCCCTTCATCTTTGTGGCAAGCCGTCAGCCGATGGCAAAACGGTCGACTTGTGGTCGAAGGACCACGAAGGGTGGATCGGCATGACCGCCCGCGCCACGCTCGCCTAACACGCTCTGGAAGATTCATCATGTTCAATACCTCCGCCGATGCTTATCAGGACATTCGCGATGCCGTGCGCGATCTCTGTCAGCAGTTCCCATCCGAATATTTCCGCAAGGTCGATGAAGAACGCGGCTATCCGGAAGCATTCGTCGATGCGCTCACCAAAGCTGGCTGGCTCGCCGCATTGATTCCGCAGGAATACGGCGGTTCGGGACTCGGCCTGACGGAAGCGTCGGTCATCATGGAAGAAATCAATCGCTCGGGTGGCAACTCGGGCGCGTGCCACGGCCAGATGTACAACATGGGCACGTTGTTGCGGCATGGCTCGAAAGAGCAGAAGGAGCGCTATCTGCCGAAGATCGCCTCGGGAGAATTGCGCCTTCAGTCGATGGGCGTGACGGAACCGACGACGGGCACGGACACGACGAAGATCAAGACGACCGCGCAACGCAAGGGCGATCGCTATGTCATCAACGGCCAGAAGGTCTGGATCTCGCGCATCCAGCATTCTGACCTGATGATCCTCCTCGCACGCACCACGCCGCTTTCCGACGTCAAGAAGAAGAGCGAAGGCATGTCGATCTTCCTCGTCGATCTGCGCGAAGCGATCGGCCACGGCATGACCGTTCGCCCGATCCCAAACATGGTCAACCATGAGACCAACGAACTGTTCTTCGACAACCTCGAAATTCCCGCCGATAACCTGATCGGCGAGGAAGGCATGGGTTTCAAATACATTCTCGACGGCCTCAACGCGGAGCGCACGCTGATCGCCGCGGAATGCATCGGGGATGGCTATTGGTTCATCGACAAGGTGTCGCAATACGTGAAGGAGCGCGTCGTCTTCGGCCGGCCGATCGGACAGAACCAGGGCGTGCAGTTCCCGATTGCGCGCGCGCTGGTCAATGTCGAAGCGGCGAATCTCATGCGCTACAAGGCGTGTGAGCTTTTCGATGCACATCAGCACTGCGGCGCGCAAGCCAACATGGCGAAGCTGCTGGCCGCCGACGCCTCCTGGGAAGCCGCGAACGCGTGCCTGCAGTTTCATGGCGGCTTCGGTTTCGCTTCCGAATACGACGTCGAACGAAAATTCCGTGAGACGCGTCTTTATCAAGTCGCGCCGATCTCGACGAATCTCATCTTGTCCTACGTCGCCGAGCACATCCTCGGTCTGCCGCGTTCCTTCTAAGGAGGCACCGACATGCGTCCGCTTCAAGGCATCAAGGTCGTCACGTTCGAGCATGCGATCGCCGCGCCGTTCTGCACACGTCAACTCGCGGATCTGGGCGCGCGCGTCATCAAGGTCGAGCGGCCTGAAACAGGTGATTTCGCACGCAACTATGACGAGCGCGTGTCGGGCCTCGCCTCTCACTTCGTCTGGACCAACCGCTCGAAAGAAAGCATCACGCTGGACGTCAAGCAACAGGCCGCGATGGAAGTAGTGCATGCGTTGCTCGCCGATGCGGACGTGTTCGTTCAAAACCTCGCGCCGGGCGCGACGCAACGGCTCGGCCTCGACTTCGAGACCTTGAGCGCGCGGTATCCGAAACTGATCGTCTGCGACATTTCGGGCTACGGTCTCGACGGCCCCTACCGCGACAAGAAGGCGTACGACTTGCTCATTCAGAGCGAATCCGGATTCCTGAGTATTACTGGATCCAATGGACAACCTGCGAAGGCCGGATGTTCGATCGCGGATATCGCCGCGGGGATGTACGGCTACACGAACATTCTCGCCGCGCTGATCGAACGCGGCCGCACGGGACGAGGTAAGCACATTGACGTATCGATGCTCGAAAGCATGGTCGAGTGGATGAGCTATCCCCTCTATTACTCGATCGATGACCAGCCCGCGCCGGCACTCGCAGGCGCGTCGCATGCAACGATCTTTCCATACGGCCCCTTCCCTGCCGGCGACGGCAAGACCGTGATGCTCGGGCTTCAGAACGAGCGCGAATGGAAAAGCTTCTGCAATATCGTCATCGCGCGCCCCGAGCTTTTGCAGGACGAACGCTTCTCATCGAACAGCCGACGCACGCAGCATCGGGAAGCGCTCACGCAAATCATCGTCGATGCATTTTCGAATTGCTCGGCGGAGGACGTCATCGCGCGCCTTGAAAAAGCGAGCATCGCCAATGCGCACATGAACGACATGCACGCTGTCTGGAAGCATCCGCAACTCGATGCACGAAGCCGCTGGACACGCGTGAAAACCGCGGCAGGCGATGTCCCCGCGCTCTACCCGCCGGGCATCTCCGCCAAGGATGAACCGCGCATGGACGCAGTCCCGGCCTTGGGCGAGCACACGGCGCCGATCCTGCACGAACTCGGTTTCGACGATCGCCGGATAGAGCAAATGCGCAGCGCCGCCGCAATCTAAGGTTTCAGGCGCGAGACTTCCGGAACACTCAATCAAAACACAACGTTCCGGATAAGCCAGCAGTACAGGGCCACCTCGTTCGAACACATCACCTGGAGACAAGACATGGTCAACGCTGCCGGCCGGCTCGATCGCCTACCCATTTGCAGTTTTCACTGGAAGATTCTCGGACTCATCGCAGGCGGCGCGTTTCTCGACGCGTTCGATATCTATCTCGCCAACGGCGCCGTCGCGGCCATGGTGAACGAAGGCTTCACCGATTTGCGGCACGGCGCGATTTTCGTGTCATCGACGTTCATCGGCATGATGCTGGGCGCGTATGCCGCCGGATGGGTCGGCGATCGCTTCGGAAGGCGCTACTCCTACCAGTTGAATCTGGGTATCTTCGGACTCGCGTCGATTGCCGCATGCTTCGCGCCCAATATCGAATGGCTGATTGTGCTGCGCTTCATCATGGGCATCGGTCTCGGCGCTGAACTCGTCGTGGCGGCAGGCACGCTCGCGGAGTTCGTGCCGCCCGCGACGCGTGGCAAGTGGGTTTCGCTGCTGGCCATCATCATCAACAGCGGCTTGTTCGCGGCACTCGCCGCCGGTTACTGGATCATTCCGCATCTGGGCTGGCGCTACATGTTCGCGCTCGCGGGTATCGGTGCGCTGATCGTGTGGTTTCTGCGTCATCGCATGCCCGAGTCGCCGCGCTGGCTCGAATCCACCGGACGGCTGGAGGAAGCCGAAGCCACGCTTGCCGCGATAGAACGCGAAGTCGAGGCGCGCAAGGGCCCTTTGCCCGCGGTTCAACGCGTGGTGAATCTGAACGTAGGCTCCGTCCCGCTTCGCGCACTATTCGCTCCTGGTTTGCGTGGACGCACGATTGTCGCGGCGCTCACGGCCATCGCCGTCAACATCGGGCTGTACGGTTTCATCGCGTGGCTCCCGACTTTCTTCGTGAGCGAGGGCCTTTCCGTCGTCAAGTCACTCGGATTCGTGATGTTGATGTCGATCGGCTCGCCCGTTGGCGGACTCGTCGGCTATCTGATCGCGGACCGCATCGGACGCGCGAAGGGGATCGTGATCGCGGCACTGGTGAGCATCGCGCTCGGATGGTTTTACGTGACGCTTCGTGAGCCTGCGCAACTCATCATCGTCGGGTTTTGTCTGGTTACGTCGATCTATACGATCACGACGCTCGGCCTGTTCGGCTACATCCCCGAACTGTTTCCGACGGAGGTACGTCTGCGCGGCACCGGCGTGGCGGGAACCTGCGGCCGTGCCGCCTCGATTGCGACACCGTATCTCGCGTTGACGCTCTACCAGCATGTCGGCGTGTCCGGTGTAATCGCGATGGTGAGCGTGACTCTTGCCGTCCTCTGCGTTGCGATCCTCGTGATCCGAGTGGAAACGAGCCGGCATTCGCTGGAGGACCTCGCGCCGGCCGTATCCGACGCTTCGGCTACGATTGTTGAGAACAAGATCGAATCCCCCGCGACGCATCGGGCATAAGAAGCGAATCCTCGCGCCGCACCTCAAGGAGACCCAAAATGCGCAATGTGCTTGGGCGCGAGCTTCCGCACGCTATCGACGGAATCGGTGATCTGCGCCCATACGGCTCACCGTCGATGGCACGGGACGCTGGCCGCAGATCAGGTAGCGACGGCACTCCGAAGCTGCTCGCCAACATTCGAAGCGCGCTTGCCGCATGCGATGTTCGGGATGGCGCGACCCTGTCGTTCCACCACCATTTGCGCAATGGCGATCATGTGATGAACCTCGTTCTGACCGAGGCGGCGCGCATGGGGCTGCGCGATCTGCGGATCGCGCCAAGTTCGATCTTTCCAGTGCATGAGCCGCTCGTCGGGCTCATGAATGCTGGCGTCATTCGAAGCATTCATACCGCTTATGTGTCGGGTCCGGCCGCCGATGCCATCGGCCGGGGCGCGCTGAATGTACCCGCCGTGCTGCAAACTCACGGCGGGCGGGCGCATGCCATCGAGAGCGGGGAACTCATGATCGACGTCGCGTTCATCGCGGCGCCTGCTTCAGACGACTGCGGCAACATCAACGGCGTTTCAGGGCCGAACGCATGTGGCACACTCGGATACGCAATGGTCGACGCGCGCTACGCCAAACGGGTTGTCGCCATAACGGACCATCTGGTGAAGTATCCGGCCTGCCCCATCGACATTGCACAGGACTGCGTGGATTTCGTCGTTCCCGTTGAAAGCATCGGCGACGCGGCACGTATCGTTTCGGGTACGACGCGGATTACGGATGATCCTGTCGGTCTCGATATCGCGAAGTCCGCTGCGCGAATCATCGAAGCGGCGGGATTGCTTGACGACGGCTTCTCATTCCAGACTGGCGCAGGAGGCGTTTCGCTGGCGGTCGCCAGGTTCGTCGAAGACGCAATGCGCCGCCGCGGTGTACAAGGGAGCTTTGCTTCTGGCGGCATCACCGGGCAGATCGTCGGGATGCTCGAAGCGGGGCTTTTTGACACACTCTTCGATGTTCAATGCTTCGACCTGCATGCGGTCGAATCTTATCGCAGGAATAGCAGGCACCAGGCGATGTCGGCTTCGATGTATGCGAGCCCGTCGGTGCGCGGTTCCGTCGCCGACAGGCTCGACGCGATGATTCTCGGCGCCGCGCAAGTCGACCTCGACTTCAATGTGAACGTCACGACGACTGCTGACGGACGCATCATCGGCGGCTCCGGGGGACACAGCGACACCGCCGCGGGTGCAAAGCTTGCCATCGTCACAACGCGTCTTCGCGCGGGCGCGAATCCAAAGGTCGTGGAATCGGTGCGCACGATAACGACGCCGGGCGCATCGATCGATGTAGTCGTCACCGAAGCGGGGATCGCGGTGAATCCGTCCCGCGACGATCTCGCCGATATGCTGAAAAGCGCGGGCATCGAAACCGTATCGATCGCGCGGCTTCACGATTTAGCGATGGAAGGTGCAGGCGAGCCCGAACGGACCACACGCCCGCCCGACGATGCGCCTGTCGTGGCGCTTCAGCAATATCGTGATGGCTCGATCATCGACGTGGTGCGCCGGACTCACTGATCGCTTTCCTGATCGCGCAGCGACACGCCTTTCCATGTCTCGCGCGCAACGAGCTCGGTGATCAGTTCGACCAGCGTTTGCCGAACAGCGACAGTGGCAGCATGCATCGGCATGCTGTTCGGCCAGCAAATGCTGGCGGGACGCCGAATCACCGGATCGACGATCTTGCGCATGCGTGGCAAACGCGAAGAATCGAACTGGGCAACGGCGGAAGCGGGCAAGATCGTGCAGGCTCTCCCCGAATGAGCAATGAGCAGGAGGGACGGCAAGGAGTCGATGTCCGCGATGATGTTCAACTCGACGTTCTCGCTGGAGAACGTGCGTTCGATCAACAGCCGCAATCCATTTGCAACGCCAGGCGCGACGAGCTTGACCCCCGCGAGTTTGGCTAGCGCGCACGTGCTGGAACGCGGGGAAATATCGATGTCCGGCTCTCCCAGCAAGTAAAGCGTTTCATCGAAAACCGGCAGCGCGCCGATCCCCGGCGTGTCCGATTCGCGAAAAAGTATGCCGAGATCGAGTCTTCCGTTTGCGAGCAACTCATTCAGGTAGCCACTCATGCTTTCGAAGAACTGCAGGCGGATGCCTGGATACTTGTCCTGCACTCGCTCGAAGAGCGGCACGGCAAGTACGCAGGCCATCGTCGTGGGCAGGCCGAGCGCGACGGTGCCCGATTCCGCGCCGCCGCCTTTGCTGACCTCTTGTTTGAGCTGCTCCATCTGGCGCAGGACGAGTCGCGCGTGCCGGTAAAGCGCATTGCCTTCCGCAGTTGGCGTGACGCCGTGGTTGCTGCGCAGCAGAAGCGCAACGCCGAGTTCCTCTTCGAGGCGCGCCATCTGCTGGCTCAAGGAAGGCTGAGCGACGTATAGCTTCTCCGCTGCCCTGCCGAGACTGCCGTAATCGACGATGTTGACGAAGTAGCGCAGCTGCCGGACGTCCATGAGCGTGAAAGGCTGACTGGTCAGCGACTGGAGCGTTGAAGTGATGCGAATTGTACGCTCCGGACGCCGACGTAGCGCCTGCTACATGTTCGGATAATTCGGCCCGCCGCCGCCTTCCGGGGTGACCCACACGATATTCTGCGTCGGGTCCTTGATGTCGCAGGTCTTGCAGTGCACGCAGTTCTGCGCGTTGATCTGCAGGCGCTCGCTGCCTTCGTCGGACTTGACGAACTCGTACACGCCCGCGGGGCAGTAGCGGCCTTCCGGTCCGGCATAGGTGCGCAGGTTCACGTTGACCGGCACGCTCGCATCCTTCAGCGTCAGATGCGCGGGCTGGTTCTCTTCGTGGTTCGTGTTGGAGATGAACACCGACGAGAGACGATCGAACGTGAGCTTGCCGTCCGGCTTCGGATAGACAATGGGCTTGCACTGCGACGCCGGCTTCAGCATCTCGTGATCCCAATGCTGATGATGCAGCGTCCACGGCACGTTGCCGCCCATCACCTTTTGCTCCAGACCGACCATGAACGTGCCGAGGTACAGGCCCTTGCTCATCCACTGCTTGAAGTTGCGCGCGCGGTGCAGTTCGGTCTTGAGCCAGGACGTATCGAACAGTTCGGGGTAGGCGGTGAGTTCATCGTTCTGACGGCCCGCCTGCACGGCTTCGAATGCGGCCTCGGCGGCCATCTTGCCGGACTTGATCGCCGCGTGGCTGCCCTTGATGCGCGATGCGTTCAGGAAGCCCGCGTCATCGCCCGCGAGCGCGCCGCCGGGGAACGTGAGTTTCGGCAGCGACATCAGACCGCCGGCCGTGATCGCGCGCGCGCCGTAGGAGATGCGCTTGCCGCCTTCGAGAAACGCGCGAATCGACGGATGCGTCTTGTAGCGCTGAAACTCTTCGAACGGCGAGAGATACGGATTCGAATATCCGAGCCCGACGACGAAGCCCACGACCACCTGGTTGTTGTCCATGTGGTAGAGGAACGAGCCGCCATAGGTATCGGGTTCGAGCGGCCAGCCGGCGGTGTGGATCACGAGGCCGGGCTTGTGCTTGACCGGATCGATCTCCCACAGCTCCTTGATGCCGATGCCGTACACCTGCGGATCGGAATTCTGGTTGAGCCTGAACTTCTCCATCAGCTGACGGCCCAGATGCCCGCGCGCGCCTTCGCAGAAGAGCGTGTACTTCGCGTGCAGTTCCATGCCGAGCTGGAAGTTCTCGGTCGGCTCGCCATCCTTGCCGACGCCCATGTTGCCCGTCACGACGCCGCGCACCGCGCCGTCATCGGCGTACAGCACTTCGGCGGCCGGAAAGCCCGGGAAAATCTCGACGCCGAGTGCCTCGGCCTGCTGCCCCAGCCAGCGCGTGACGTTCGCGAGACTGATGACGTAGTTGCCGTGGTTCTTGAAGTTGTCGGGAAGCAGCCAGTTCGGCACCTGCTTCGCGTCGTTCTGCGACAGGAACAGGAAGCGGTCTTCGGTCACTTCGACATCGAGCGGCGCGCCTTTTTCCTTCCAGTCGGGGATGAGTTCGGACAGGCCGCGCGGGTCCATCACCGCGCCGGAGAGGATGTGCGCGCCGATCTCGGAGCCTTTCTCCAGGACGCACACGCCGATCTCGACGCCCTTTTCCTCCGCCAGTTGCTTCAAACGGATGGCCGCCGACAAACCGGCTGGTCCGCCGCCGACGATGACGACGTCGTATTCCATCGATTCGCGGGGACCGTATTGCTCGATGAGAGAATTGCTGCTCATGCGCCGACAGCATCGAGAATCGATTGCGCGCGCTGTACGACGGGCTTATCGACCATTTTTCCATCGACGGCGACGGCAGCGCCATCCGCAGTTTTGAAGGCTTCGATGACACGTCTCGCCCATGCAAGCTCGTCTTCATTCGGCGCGAAGCCCGCATTCACAATCGGGACCTGGCGCGGATGAATGCAGAGTTTCCCGGCGAATCCCCATCGCCTTGCCTTGAGGGTCTCGGCGCGTAACAAGTCTTCGTCTCCGATGGCGGATGTCACGCCATCGATCGGAGGCGCAATTCCAGCGACCCGCGAAGTAACGGCGAGGTCGGCGCGGAAATGGTCGAGTTCGCCGCCATCCGAAGCGAGCCTCAGGTCCGCACAGAAGTCCAGCGTTCCGAACATCAATTGGCGGACAAATGGTGCTCGGGCGACTTCCATTGCATTGAACATTCCCTTCGCCGTCTCGATGAGCGCATAGACAGGCATCCTGCTCTTCGTTTGAGATACAAGTTCGACGACGTCGGACGCACTTTCCGCCTTCGGCAGTACGATTCCGGCGACGCCTCGCAGCTTGCCAAGCTGCGCATCCTGCTCGAACCAGGATGTGCCTCGCGCATTCACGCGGATGAGCACCGGGCGATCGGGCGTTAACCATGCTTCGATCGCTCGTCTTGCGTCATTCTTATTCTCTGGTGAAACCGCGTCTTCCAGATCAAGGATGACAGCGTCCGCACCACTTTGCAGTGCCTTGTCGAAACGCTCCGGCCGATCGCCAGGCACGAACAGGAATGAGCGGAGTTGCGCAAGACTACTCATGGCAGTGTCCTCGGTCACAGTGTTGCCGCCAGTTCCGGCACGAGCGTGAACAGATCGCCGACGAGACCATAGTCCGCCACGCTGAAGATCGGCGCTTCCGGATCCTTGTTGATCGCGACGATGACCTTCGAGTCCTTCATACCGGCCAAGTGCTGAATCGCGCCCGAGATGCCGACGGCCACGTACAGTTGCGGCGCGACGATCTTGCCGGTTTGACCGACCTGAAAGTCGTTCGGGACATAGCCCGCATCGACTGCCGCGCGCGATGCGCCCAGCGCCGCGCCGAGTTTGTCCGCCAGCGGCTCGAGCGTCTTCGTGTAGTTCTCGCCGCTGCCGAGACCCCGGCCGCCCGACACGATGATCGTCGCGCTCGTCAGTTCCGGACGATCGAGCTTCGTGACTTCACGGCTCACGAACTGCGAGATGCCCGCGTCGGCTGCGGCTTCGATCTTTTCGACCGCCGCGCTGCCGCCTTCGGCCGCGACCGGATCGAAGCCCGTCGCGCGAACCGTGATGACCTTGATCGGATCGATCGACTGAACGATCGCGATGGCGTTGCCCGCGTAGATCGGGCGCTCGAAGGTGTCGGCGCTGTCGACGGCGGTGATGTCGCTGATTTGCGCGACATCCAGATGCGCGGCGATGCGCGGCGCGATGTTTTTACCGTAAGCCGTCGCGGGCGCAAGAATGTGCGAATAGTCCTTCGCGATGTTCAGCACCGTGCCTTCGACATTCTCCGCGAGGCCATCGGCGAGTTGAGGCGCATCGGCCAGCAGCACCTTCGCCACGCCTGCGATCTTTGCCGCCGCGTCCGCCGCGCCTTGCGCGTTCGAACCCGCGACCAGCACATGGATGTCACCGCCGACGAATTTGCCAACCTCAGCCGCCGCTGCAACCGTGTTCAGCGTCGCTGCTTTGATCGACGCGTTGCCCCCCAAGGGGGCTTCCTTCGGGGCGTCGTGTTCCGCAATTACCAGAATCGTCATTTTCTCGCGTCTCCTTTACAGCACCTTGGCTTCGGTCTTGAGCTTCTCGACCAGCGTCTTCACGTCCGGCACCATGATGCCGGCGCTGCGCTTCGGCGGCTCCGTGACCTTCAGCGTCTTCAGGCGCGGTGCGACGTCAACGCCCAGATCAGCGGGCTTCACCGTCGTCAGCGGCTTCTTCTTCGCCTTCATGATGTTCGGCAGCGTCACGTAGCGCGGCTCGTTCAGGCGCAGGTCCGTGGTCACGACCGCAGGCAGCTTCAACGACAGCGTTTCCGCGCCGCCATCGACTTCACGCGACACCGTGGCCTTGCCGTCCGCGATCACGACCTTCGATGCGAACGTCGCTTGCGGCAGGCCCGCCAGCGCGGCGAGCATCTGGCCGGTCTGGTTCGAATCATCATCGATGGCCTGCTTGCCGAGAATCACGAGCTCAGGCTTTTCCTGATCGACCAATGCCTTGAGAATCTTCGCGACCGCGAGCGGCTGCAATTCATCAGCGCTTTCGACCAGAATCGCGCGATCCGCGCCGATGGCCAAAGCCGTACGCAACGTCTCCTGACACTGCGTCACGCCGCACGACACGGCGATCACTTCCGTAGCGACACCCGCTTCCTTCAGACGCACCGCCTCTTCCACGGCGATCTCGTCGAACGGGTTCATCGACATCTTCACGTTGGCGATATCGACACCCGTGTTATCCGACTTCACACGGACCTTCACGTTGTAGTCGACCACGCGCTTGACTGGCACCAAAATCCTCAAAGTAATCTCCCTTCTAACCTTCGTTACGAAGTCTGAAGCCAAGCCGAACAACTTTCATCCGCCGAAGTTCGACAACGCATTGCACAACGACGCGATACCGGCTTCCGTTGGCCGCCGTGCTCGGCCCATATTCCAGAAGTCCATCATCCGATACGTCCCTCGCTGAAATTCAACTTGGAGGACAACTCCGACTTACGCCTTTCCTCTTACAGCCCGATTGGCGATCCAGCACCTAATGGAGGGCTTCGCAAATGCTAGCCTTGCTTCCTCAATCCAGTGTTCGCCTCGATTTCTCCGCTGCCATCCAGATAGCCATGCTTGCCAAGGTCCGGCATTAGGATTGAGGCCACGAAAGTGATTCCCGTGAGCACCGCGACATAGTAAAAGAACGTGGATTCGACGTTCGCCGAGCGCAAGGTGAGTGCCACATACTCCGCAGTGCCTCCGAAGGTTGCATTCGCTAGCGCATACGGAAGACCAACACCGAGTGCACGCACCGTCGGCGGGAAAAGGTCGGCTTTCACCAAGCCAGAAATCGGCGTGTAGAACGATGCGATCAACAATCCGGCTGCAACCAGCGCAAAGGCCATGTATGGGCTCGTGACCGACTTCAACGCAAACAGGAGCGGGACAACCAATAAGGTCGCAAGGCCGGAGAACAGCAGCATATGCGTTTTGACTCCAATCTTGTCCGCGAGCAAGCCGAGAATCGGCTGACAAAGCATGAAGCAAATGAGCGAGGCAGTCATGACAAAGCTGACAACCTGTGGCGTCATTCCGGCTGAAACGACCAAGAACTTTTGCATGTAGGTTGTGAACGTATAGAAATACAGTGAGCCCCCTCCGGTGAACGCAAGCACGAGCAGTACGGCGCGTTTGTGCAGAAGCAATCCAGAGATGGAGCCTGCTTCCTTACGTTTCATGTCCTGCCTCGACGCAGTCTCCACCATCGAGCGCCGGAGGTAGACCACCACAATCGAACTTACCGCGCCCAAGAAGAACGGGATCCGCCATCCCCACTCTTTCAGCTCGGCAAGTGACAGGGTGTGCTGAAGAATGGCGACCGTGAGCAAGGCAAGCAGTTGCCCGGAGATGATCGTGAAGTACTGAAACGAGCCGAAAAAGCCGCGGCGGCCAGTAACGGACGCTTCACTGAGATATGTTGCTCCAGTCCCGTACTCCGCACCTACGGACAAGCCCTGAATTAGACGGGCGACCACGAGGAGCACCGGTGCGGCAACCCCTATCGTCTGGTAGGTCGGCAACAGAGCGATCAATAGTGAGCCGGCGCACATCATGAAGACAGAGATGATCATCGACACTTTTCGGCCCTTGGTATCGGCAATCCATCCGAATATCCAGCCTCCTAGTGGCCTCATGAAAAATCCCACGGCAAATACACCTGCAGTCGCGAGAAGCTGACTTACCTGGTTCCCGGATGGGAAAAACGCAGCGGCGAAGTAGATCGATGTGTACGCGTAGACGAAGAAGTCGAACCATTCGACGAGGTTGCCAGAGCAGGCACCGATGATTCCCTTTACTCGGATGGACATGGGAGTGGAAGGGGAAGACGAATCACTTTCGATTCCGATATGGCCTAAATCCTTTTGCATTTGTGTCTCCTGAAATTCTAACTAGACGGCGGGTCTATATTTAGTGAACCGGCCGACCGACGCATCTCAGAGCAAGCATTGCGGCTCGCGCGCCTGAATCGATTTAGATCTTATTTTTGAAAGCGCTCACGCAAATCATTTGGTTGGCTGATTACCATGTCGCCTCGTTGAACGCGAGAGCGCCAGCGGCGCCGAATTCGGCGTCCGTCGTTAAAGCAAAGGCGGGCGGTGGCTTATGGCGTCGTTGGCTCCGGACACCACGCCAACCGTTGCGGTGAAATACGCACAACAAGGGCGACCGGTGTGCCGAACTAGCAAGTCGTTGTTTGGTTAGATGGACTCTATTGGAAAGCCCCGTCCGGCGGAAATACGAGTTTCATTTGACGCACATAGGGCGAACCTATGCCCGAGAATTGCCCTTATTGGTAAACCCTTACCGGTATGCTTCGGACCTTTAGATGTCTAGCCGCCGCGAGGTCCCGGCGAAAGGCGGCAACTGGCCGATTCTGGTGAGGAACTCGGCGAATTAGACGTCGGTTGCCTATCCTCGATGCATTGGGCGACGGGAGCGCGTCGCCATGATGGGTCGTCAAGGTGGCGTGCAAGACAGACTCTTTTACTCCTTCAACCTTGACGATCACGTGCATGGCCGGTTCCGCGACAGCGAAACCATGCGGCATGTGTTCGAATCGGCTTTGCGTCGCCGCATGAATGAAGGACTCGTCGAAGGCAAAGGGTTTGCCATTGACGCAAGCGTCGTTAAAGCCGACGCGAATCGCGCGCGCGGCGTGGCCGGGGAAGCGGACGTTGTCTCAGTCTTCAGTGTCAAAGGCTCGAAGGTCGCCAAAATCGGCAAAGGCCTGCTTCCGCGTGTGAGGGCGCGCCTGCGTTTCGTCTTGCGCCCGGGCCGCGCCTTCGGTCGGCGTGATATAGACGCAAAGACGTAGAGACGGCGACAGTCTGCCTCTTCGATGCGCCTATTTGCCTTCGGTGTTTTCCGGCTTGGTGGCAGTGAACGGAGTCGCGCTGACCTCGCCGTCGCCGTCCACCACGGTCGCCTTCAGATACGGCTTCGTATAGGTTTCCTTGGCGCTCACGTCGTAGTTCATCGTCGTGGTCATGCTCTGATTTTCCTTCTTCTTGTCCGAGCCGCCGCTACTCTGCTTGTTGCGGTCGTAGGTGGAATCGTCCGTGGATGAACTACTGGAGCCGCCCGAGGAATCCTTGGTCGTGACGCTGGAGAACGACTTCTTCGTGTCGGTCGCCTCGCTCATGTGACGGTTCCATTCCGTTTTGGTCGTGCTGTCGAACGACTGCTCGAGGTTGGCGGTCGTGGTGGACGTGGCGTCGCCCGTGACGTCCCGGCGGCCCTTGCCCGACGTATCGTCTTTCGTGCCGCCCTTCTCGTGAACGGTCGTGTCTTCCTTGCTGTCGGTGTACTTGACCTTGCCCGTCTCCGCGAACGTACCGGCGACCTTATCGATGAGATCGAGCGCAATGCCCCATCCTTTGACCTTTCGCACATACTTGCCGATCTTCGGAATGTCCGTGATAAAGGGAATATCGGTGACTTTCTGAACGATGTTCACGCCTTTTTGCAGCCACCAGGCCCAGTTCCTTTTCTCCTTGTCGCCGCTCTCGGTGTAGCCCTTCACGTTCTTCGTATAGTCGGTGAAGTGTCCCTCGACGCGATGCGTTTCCCATGCATCCTGATCGTGATACTTGAACGATGAAACCGTCTTCTGCACCAGTTCCGACTTTACCTTGTCATGCACGGTCGTCACGTTGGTGACCATATCGTCGAGCGTTTTCACGACAGCCTCGTTGTACTCCTGTTGCACCTTCTCGACCGACGACTCGCCGTGGCGCTCCTGATCGGTCTTCGTTCTGGTGGTGTCGACCTTCTCGCTCTCGTTGTCCCTGTGCGTTTCCTGCTGGCTCTCCGAACCCTGCGACTTGGTCGTCGTGCTGCCACTGTGGATGGTCTTTTCCGCGACGGGCGTGACGGGCACTTCGAGCAGGATGGTCGGGGTCGCGCGCGCCTTGTAGAAGAACTTGCTGCGGCCCGCATCGCTCATGACTTTCTGGTCGCTTGAGACCGTGATCTCCGTCTGCGAGCCAGGAAACTTCTCTTCCATGTGCGCGGAGGCCTGCTGCTGGATCTCTTCGAAGTCGCCGAATGTCTTGATTCTCTCCGCGACGAACTTCTTGGCTTCGAACTGCGCGTCCGTCGCCTGCTTGCCCTTCAGGCCGCTCACCTTGATGCTGTAGCTCTTGTTGACATCCTTCGCGTACTGAAGCTGCGCCGAGATCATGCCCGTGCCCTCGGCCGGGTTTTCGTTGAGCGGCGCGTTGTAGGTCTCGATCAACTGACCGCCTCCACGCGTCACGCCTTTCGACACCGAGACTTCATCGACGGATGGCGACAGCGACGCGATGGTCAGCGGGTTGAACCAGAGCGCGTTCTCCGCCTTGCTGCGCTCCGCCCCTGTGCTCGATGCACCCGGCAACTCTTCGTAGCTCGCCTTGATCTTCATCGGTGTCGAGGTCTTTTTTGCAGGCGCTGGTGAATTCGTGGCCGGAGTCGTTGTTGCTTTGGCATCGTTGGCGGGTGCCGGGCTGTCGGCCTGCGGCTCCTTGCGCTGTACCGCGATGCCGGATTGCGCCTCGCCCAGCAGCCGGCTAACCGCCTGATTGCCGAGCGCACGTTGCAATCGAAGGAGTTCGGGTGTCTGGCGCTCAAGCTGAGGAAGGACCGCCGCGGGCTTTTCGGCATTCGATCGTGCTCGACGCGGCGTCTGGTCCTGCGTCCTGGCATAGGTTCGTGTCGCCATGTCTTTCCCCGATAGTGCGCGCCTGCATGTTCATGCGTGACGGGTCTCGCCAATATCGTTTTAATTCATCAGAAGCCGGACGTTCGGTTCTTGCGTTTGCCGCCTACACTCTGGCCGAAATCGACCGCTTGATTCGCGAACGGTGCTACTTCGTTCTGCGTATGCTGTATGCGTGACTCGCTTTCTTTCGAACTTCACGGTACGGCAGGCAGCGGGGCCGAAGGGAAGTTTCGACGGACAGGAGGCAGACCATGTCGACAGATTCAGATGAAGACGCGACCTCAAACGCGGATACGCGCTGCGGCGAAGCATGCACGCACGATGATCCGCCCGGAACGCCGGGCGGCGGTTGTTGTGCCTTGACTTGCGTGCTGCCCAAAGGGCATTGCCCGACGGATCATCAGTGTGCGAAGGGGCATCGGTGGTCCTGCAATCCGCCGATTGCTTGATGCCTTTCATGCGTGTGCATCGCTCGAAAGATGCACACGACGCACCTCATCGAAGTACAAATAAGCATGCCCGCCAAAGGCGGGCATTGCATACCGATGCGCTCCTTACCTGCCCTTTATGCTCGTGGGCTGTCATAGCGGGTCTGGCGTTCGACGAGCGTCGCGATCTGGCTGCTTCCCGTGCGCGCACACGCTCGACATCAACGCGCGCATCTTCTCCATGGGCAAACTGCATCATGCGATGACCGGCACCGGCGCGGTAGCGATCGCCGTCGCGGCGGTCATTCGGGGAACCGTGGTCAACCGGCTTGTGCCTAAATCGAAGCGTTCGGTGCGCTTCGGGCATCCGTCGGGCAGTCTCGAAGTGGGCGCGGAAGCACAGCAGAAGGACGGCGCATGGACCGTCACCAAGGCGCTCATGAGCCGCAGCGCACGGAGACTGATGGAAGGCTTCGTGCTGGTTCCTTCATCGGCGTTCGACAAGTGAAGGAGCGCGTCGAGTTTATCGGCGATGACGTGCCGCGGCGCGTCGCGGTCATCTATCAGCAGGTAGCGCCGCCTTGCCTGTGGACGACAAATTCGCGACCAACGACGCGTTACGCGCCATCGGCCTTCCAGTTGCCGCGTCCTTACTCGTGAGCCGCGATGACCTCGTCTCGCTCGACGAGCGCGCGCTAACCTTTCCCGTGATCGTCAAACCCGTGCGAGGGCGCGGCAGCCAGAGCGTGAGTCTCGTAAAGGATCGCGCGGCGCTGATTGCCGCGTTGACGTCGCTGTTCGAGAGCGGGGCGTTCGGCTCGCGTGCGATCGTCGAGGAATATTTGCCCGGCGAAGAACTGACAGTCACCGCGATGAGTCGCGTGGGATCGGGAACGTTCGTCGTTCCGCCGGTGCGTCGGTTCAATCACATCGATGGCGTCGCCCCCTGCAGCGGAAGCAAAAAGCCCCGCCTTGGGTGGGGCGTAAGGACGAACATGATGCAAGCTTAGTCTGGCGACGCGTGCGGCTCGCCCGCTTGCGACGTTTCCGGCGTACTGCCGCCGTAATCGCGGTTCGCGTCGATTCTTGCTCGCACCATCTGTGCGTTCTGCGGATAGTGCAACCAGTCGGTCGGGTTGTATCCGGCGTTTTCGTACTGCACGAGATCCGCGCGAACCTGCTCGCGAGTCAACGGCTGAGACGGCTGCGCCAGCGTTGCGAGCGGACTCGCGAGCAGCGCGCCGAGCGCAATAGCTTTAAGCGTGATTTCCATAGACACTCCGTGACCTGTTACCGCTGCGAGCAAGAAGAACCTTGCACAGCAAATGGCGGAAGTCTAATGGCGAATCCGCGCCGGGTTAATACCGACGGATGCAAATCACTGTTATCCGGAATGGAACGTGACCTGCCCTAGCGCCCCGGTCCACGTTGGAGTCGGCCGCGACGAAGCGCAGCACGGAGACACGACCCGTGGTCGGGCGGTGCGTACACGCCCAATCACCTGCGGGCGGCAAGGCGGTCGCGCAAAAACTCAATAAACCGCTGCGTTTTTGCGGGCAGCAGGCGAGTCTCGGTGATCGCATAAACCGGCTGGGGTTTGCCATGCCATTCGGGCATCACCCGGCGTAACTGTCCGTTGGCGACCTCGTCCGCAACGATTTCTTCCGGTAGCAGGACGATGCCCAAGTCGAGCGTCGCGAGTCGGCGGATCATGCCCACGCTATTGATCGTGAATCGTCCGCCGATTGTGACCTGGGTCGATTGCGCACCGCTTTGCAGCGTCCAGGAACCAGATCCCCCTTTCAATATGCTCAGGCACTCATGCCGCTCGAGGTCTGCTGGTTCGCGTGGTTCGCCCCAGCGAGCGAGGTAAGCCGGCGAAGCGTAGAGATGTGCCTCGAGCATTGCCAATGGGCGCGCGATCAACTGTGAATCTTCCGACTCACCCATCCGGATCGCGACGTCGAACGGTTCACTCACGAGGTCGATCCGGCGTGGCGTCAGGTCGAACTCGAAAGCGATGCCAGGGTAAAGGGAGGCGAACTCGGCGATCAACGGCGCGAGATACGTGACCGCGAAATCCACCGGAAGCGACGCGCGCAGCAGGCCGCTGGGTTGAGCGAGCATTTCGCCCAATTGCTCATGAGCAAGTCGAGCCTCGTCAACAATCCGCTTGCAGCGCTCGAAGTAGATCTGTCCCGCTTCGGTCAATTCGATCTTGCGCGTCGTGCGGTGAAGCAGGCGCAGCCCGATTGTCTTTTCAAGCAGGCTGATGCGCCGGGACAGGGTCGAGTTTGGTATTCGCAACGTCTCCGCAGCACTACGGAAGCCTTTGGCTCTCACAACTTCCACGAAGAGCGCCATGTCGTTCAACAGTTCCACGCTGATTGCTCCGCCAATGGATCAATGATCTCCAAATTACCATATTTATCTCAGCGACAAAGCGGTTGATTATCTCGCCACGGAATCGAACATCCGCAACTTCATGGCCGCGCTGAGCGCCCGGCCGGCAGTTCGAGCGCAGCTTCGTAGAACCTGAAACCGAGCTCTGTTATCCCCATTCAATCTCCGGGAGTTCACCATGAGTCACCGCCTCAGCCCTGTTCGTGAAGGGAGCAATAATCGCCTGTTCAGTCGGATTAGCGTCGGCCGCTACACGCTGCAAAACCGCCTCGTGATGGCGCCGATGACCCGCAGCCGTGCGCAGTCCGATGGCACGCCCGGTAATCTGGCGGCCGAATACTATGCGCAGCGCGCGAGCGTCGGGCTGATCGTCACCGAGGGCACCCAGCCGTCGGACGTCGGACAGGGCTACCTCACCACGCCGGGCATCTATACCGACGCGCACGTCGCTGGCTGGAAGAAGACCACCGATGCCGTGCACGCGAACGGCAGCCATCTGTTCATCCAGTTGATGCACGCCGGACGCATGTCCCACCCGGACAACACGCCGCATCATCGCCCGGGCGTGGCGCCGTCGGCGATTGCGCCCAGTACGCAGATGTTCACAGCAACGGGCATGCAGGACATTCCCGTGCCGCGCGCGCTCTCGACCGAGGAAGTGCGTCGGACCGTTGCTGACTTCCGCCATGCTGCGCGGCGCGCGATCGAAGCCGGGGCCGACGGCGTCGAGATCCACGGTGCGAACGCCTATCTCGTCCAGCAGTTCTTTGCCCCGAGCGCGAATACCCGGACCGACGAATACGGTGGTTCCATCGAGAACCGCGCGCGCTTTGCCATCGAAGTGGCGGCTGCGATCGCGGAAGAGATCGGTGCGGACAGGACCGGCATCCGTCTGTCGCCCGGTACCGCGATGTGGGGTATCGACGAGGGCAGCGAAGGGCCGGAGCTCTACCGCTATCTGGTTGCAGAGCTGAACAAGCTCGGTCTCGCCTATCTGCACATCATGCATCTGGGCAACGACGCGCTGCTGGATGATATCCGCGAACTCTGGAAGGGATCGCTCATCCTGAATCGACCGGGGCGTCCGCGCGAAGAGATTGGTGCTGATGTGGAATCGGGCCTGGCCGATCTCGAAGCGTACGGCCAGATGGTGCTCGCCAATCCGGACTTCGTTGCACGTCTTCTGGCCGGCGTCGCGCTGAATGAGGCCCATCGCAACACCTACTTTGGTGGCGACGCGCAAGGGTACACCGACTATCCGGCCTTGGCCGCCTCCGCGAGCGCATAAGGCGGACATGATGCTTACCGTCGCGACACTGCAGCGCGCCAATCATGGCAGCCACTTCCAGGCTTACAACCTGCGTGGTGTGGCCGAGCTGATCAATCCGTACATAGGAGTCGATCATGCATGAATGAGCGGGCCGACGTTTCCGCCTCATCTGCATGAAGGCATTTCCGCCGTGTCCTACGTGTTCCTCGACTCGGAGACGGGCATCAACGACCGCGACTCGATCGTGACTCGATCGTGACTCGCAACCTCATCCTGCCGGGGGCTTGCATTGAACCACGGCGGGTCGCGGCGTTGTACATGAGGAAGTGCCCGCCGAACCGGCCAAGACGGCTCATTCGCTGCAAATCTTCGTGGACCTTGCAACGGGGAAGCGGAACATCGCACCGCTTCCGTTGATTCTTGAGCCGATTGGTCGCGTGTAAGGCAGGCGAGAGCCGCGTCTTGCATTGACCAATTCTCGCTCCCGGCCCGAAGCCTCCTTCCGGTGTACGCCGATCCAAACGTCCCCTCAAATGCGAGGACCTGCCGTTCGCGAAGAGCAAACGCCGGCGACGAGACGCAACGACTGGACCGACTCCTGAAAACTCAAACCGCATGGCGAATGCCCGCAGTCGCACCGACCTGATTCGATGTCGATGACGGCGTGAATCCATAGATCGCGGCAACCGCCTTGTTGCCCGTCGAATCGGTCCCGGACGCATGTTGACACAGCACGACCGCATAGAGATCCGTGCGCTTCGACAGAAAATAATCCAGCCCGATATTGGCCTGCTGATAGGTCACGCCCTCGTGTCCTGTCGTTCCGCCTCCCCGCGTGTATTGGTACGAGGTGCCGAATAGAGAATCGGAAAATCTCTCATCGTCTGCATTCGGCGGCTCGGCTCAATTGGCGCGCCGTGCGCATCTCGTTACGGGCAACCGGACCGGAGCGGCTCAGCGGCGGGCATCGTCTTTGCACCCATCAGAACGCGTGCTGGCTGTCTTGCGACTGTGTAGAATTGGTTGAACGTTAATCGTGTATTGCAACATGCGAAACCTGTCATGAAGGAACCAAAGTCACCAGCAGCGAGGTCCTTGCCAAAGCGGCGCACGCAAGCGGAGCGAAGCGAGACCACGCAACGAAGAATCATCGCGTCCGCGATCCGGCTGCTCCAGAAAGTCGGCTTCCAGGAGACAAATCTGCAGGACATCGCGCGAGGCGCAAAGGTGACGCTGGGCGCGGTGCAACATCAGTTTGGAAATCGGGCCGTGCTGATGGAACACGTCGTCGATGAGGTCATGAAGCCACTTGGCGAACTCGGCTCGGTATGGCCGGAGAACGCGGCTCATGTGCCGCTCGAAGAACGTGCGAGCCGCTTTGTGCACGCTGCCTGGGACAAGGTGTATGCGCCCCCAAGTTACGTTGCCGCGTGGAGTCTTTTTTTCGGGTGCAGAACTTCTCCGCAGTTATTTCAGCGCATCGATGAGCATCGGGCGAAGCACGATCCGTTGTTCTTCCAGCATTTCGTGACCGTCTTCCCCGAAATTGCCGAGACGCATTCCCAACCCGAGCACTTCGCGGCGGTAGTGTTCGCTGCGCTGCGCGGTCTTTCCGTGATGCGGATCTTCGGTGTCGATGAACAGGCGACGTCGTTGCAACTCGACGTCGTTACACAGATGATCGTTGACGCGGGAAAAGCCGGCGCGGCGCGATCCGATTTGCGCGAGACGCTCGCATGATTCGCAGGACGCCTATTTCGAGTCGAGACGCATCGTGACGACTTCGTCTGGCACGATCAGACGCGCTTCCGTCGCGCGCTGGACAGTCGCTACATCGACGCCCGGCGCGAGCTCCTGCAAGATCAGTCCCTGGTCCGAGGGCTTGATGACCGCAAGTTCGGTCACGATCAAGTCCACTCTTCTTTGCGAAGTCAGCGGCAATGTACTGTTCTCGACGATCTTCGGCTTGCCCTTCGCCGTATGCGTCATGGCCACGATAACGCGTCGAGCGCCCGTGACCAGATCCATCGCTCCTCCCATTCCCGGGACCATGTGTCCGGGCACCATCCAATTCGCAAGCCGCCCTTGTTGATCGACCTGAAGGCCGCCGAGCACGGTCACGTCGAGATGACCACCGCGGATCAGGCCGAAAGACATCGCGCTGTCGAACGTCGCCGCGCCGGGAAGGGCACTGATGGGGCTTCCGCCTGCATCTGTCAGGTCTTCCGCTTCGAGGCCTTCTTCGGGAATGGCGTGCATACCGACGATGCCGTTCTCCGACTGAAAGAAGATATCGGCGTCTTTAGGCACCATGGCGGCTACGAGCGTCGGCAGCCCGATACCCAAATTCACGAGGTATCCCGGGCGCAGCTCCTGCGCAACGCGCATCGCGATCAGCTTCTTGTCATCCATTGAGCCTCTCCCTGCCAATCAGACGGTCCACGATCACGGCGGGCGTCATCACATCGTCAGGCGCGATGACGCCCGTCGGCACGATCTCCTTCGACTCTGCGATGACGACATCAGCGGCCATCGCCATGAGGGGATTGAAGTTGCGGGCCGTCATCGCGTACGTCAGGTTACCGATGTGATCCGCGCGCCACGCGTTGACGAGCGCGAAGTCGGCCCGCAGTGGTCGTTCCACGAGAAATATCTGCCCGTCGATTTCGAGCGTCTGCTTTCCGTCCTGCACGACCGTGCCGACGCCCGTGGGCGTCAGCACCCCGCCGAGCCCGTGTCCGCCGGCGCGAATTCTTTCCGCAAGCGTTCCCTGAGGAACGAGTTCGACATCGATCTCACGCGCAAGCATCTGTTGCTGCGTCTCGGGGTTGGTGCCGATATGACTGGTGATGAGACGCTTCACGAGGCGCGCCGAAATCAGCCGGCCAATACCGATGCCCGGTCGTGCCGTGTCATTCGCAATGACGGTCAATCCGCGTCGTTCCTGCCGCACCAGTTCGTCGATCAGGCGTCGTGGCGTACCGACGCCCATGAACCCGCCAATCATCAGCGTCGCCTCCTCCGGAATGGAAGCCACCGCATCGCTCACATTACAGGTCTTGCCCATCGAGCCTCCTTCCGTTTCATCGAGTGGCTTCTGTATCAGGTCGCGCGAGGGCCGCGAGCTGGCAGGACCGTGCCGCGGCACTCGCCAAATCCAATGCGGCGTTGTCCCGCGCGCTGGCAATATCCTCGCAGGATGATGCTGTCGCCGTCATTTAAAAAGCCGCGCTCTTCGCCATTGGAGAGCGTGATGGGCTGTTTGCCGTTTGACGTCAGCTCCATCAACGACGCCGCCTGTTCCGGTTTCGGTCCCGAAAGCGTTCCGGTGCCCAGCAAATCGCCAGGATTGAGATTGCAGCCGTTGACCGTGTGATGCGCGACCAGTTGGGCGATGCTCCAATAGGCATCGGCGAGATTGGACGTCGACAGCAAATCGCCCGCATGGCCGGCGCGCCGCATCGCCTCGGTTTGAATCCAGACTTCGAGCTGTACGTCGATAGCACCGGCTTCCCGGTTCTCCGGCGAATCGAGATACGGCAGAGGCTGCGGATCCGTTGCCGGACGGCTGAACGCCCGACGAAACGGCGCGAGCGCCTCCATCGTCACGACCCACGGCGAGAGCGTCGAGGCGAAGTTTTTCGACAAGAACGGCCCGAGCGGCTGATATTCCCAGCCCTGGATGTCACGCGCGCTCCAGTCGTTGAACAGTGTCAAACCGAAGACATGTTCCTCGGCTTGCTCGATCGAAACCGGTTCGCCTTGCTCGTTCGTGCTCGCCATCACGATGCCCATCTCCAGTTCATAGTCCAGCCGCTTGCTCGGCCCGAGCGCGGGCATATCAGCGTCCGCCGCCTTGGTCTGGCCCACTGGACGATGAAAGGCGCGCCCGCTCGGCTGGATCGACGAGGCGCGGCCGTGGTATCCGATAGGCACCCACTTGTAGTTCGGCAGCAGCGGATTGTCGGGACGGAACTGCTTGCCGATGGTCGTCGCGTGATGAACGCTGATGTAGAAGTCGGTGTAGTCTCCAATGCGGCACGGCAGCGCCATCTCCGCGTCCGCCTGCGGCACGAGGCATTCGATCAACGCCGCCTGCTGGGCGGAACCCTCCGCAAGGGCTGCCGACAGCGCACGCCGCACGTCTGCGCGTACCGTCGCACCCATCGCCATGAAGGCGTTCAGATCGCCTGCGGCCAACGGCACAAGCGCCTTGGCGATTTGATCCGGCCACGCAGCGCGTTCCGACGCGAGCCGCAAATCGAACACCTGATCGCCGATAGCCACGCCGATGCGATAGGGCTCGTCAGCACCGCGGCGACGCAACGAGCCGAACGGCAGATTCTGGATCGGGAAATCGGTCCCGTCGGCATTGGCCGAACTCACCCAGCTCTTCAGCGCCGGGTCGTGTGTGTCATCCATCGCGGCAATCACTTTTTGAACTCCCGGTCATGGAGAAAGGCAGCGTGCTGCGGCGCGCGCTTGGTCCTCGACCAGTCTTCGAGCATGGCCCATTTGACCGCATCGAGCCTGCGGATCATCTCTTCCTCGTCCGGGTCCGGACAAGCCAGCTCGACGCGGTGCCCGTTCGGATCGAAGAAATAAATGGAATGGAACGCGCCGTGATCGGTGACGCCCAGTACTTCAACACCGTTGCTTTGCAGATGCGTCTTGAATTCGAGCATTTCCTCGCGATCCTTCACGCGAAACGCGATGTGCTGAACCCACTCTGGCGTGTTGGGATCGCGTCCCATGGGCGGCCGGGTCGGAAGCTCGAAGAACGCCAGCACATTGCCGTTGCCCGCATCAAGGAAGACGTGCATGTATGGGTCCGGCTCCTTGGTGGATGGCACCCGGTTCTCGGCAATCGCGAGCACGAAGTCCATCTTCAGCATCTGGTTGTACCAGAGCACGGTTTCTTTGGCGTCGCGACAGCGATAGGCGACGTGGTGTATTCGATCGATTTTCACTGGGTGTCCTCTACCTTCAGCGCACCACGTTGAATCTGATCGCGCTCCAGCGATTCGAACAGCGCCTTGAAATTGCCTTCGCCGAAGCCTTCGTCACCCGCGCGCTGGATGAATTCGAAGAAGACCGGGCCGAAAGTCGGCTGCGAAAAGATCTGTAGCAACAGCCGTTTCTGACCGCCTTGCGTCGTACCGTCGAGCAGAATGCCACGCGCCTGGAGTTCCGGAACCGGCTGACCGTGCGAAGGCAGGCGCGTTTCGATCGCCTCATAGTAGTACTCGTTCGGCGCAGTCATCAACGGAACGCCGGCCATTTGCAGGCTGTCGACGGTCGAGATGAGGTCGTCAGTCAGCAACGCGACGTGCTGAATGCCTTCGCCGTTGAACTGCATCAAGAACTCTTCGATCTGCCCGCCGCCCTTGGCCGACTCTTCGTTCAGCGGAATGCGGATCTTGCCGTCGGGCGCGGTCATCGCCTTCGAAGTCAGGCCGGTATATTCGCCCGAGATGTCGAAATAGCGAATCTCGCGGAAGTTGAAGAGCCTCTCGTAGAAACTTGCCCAATGCGCCATACGTCCGCGATAGACATTGTGCGTCAGGTGGTCAATGAGCTTGAGGCCGTGTCCTTTGGGGCGACGGTCGACATCGGGAAGGAACTCGAAATCGATGTCGTAAATGGACTGGCCGTCTTCGAAACGGTCGATCAGATACAGCGGCGCCCCGCCGATACCCTTGATCGCCGGAAGGCGAAGCTCCATCGGGCCGGTCGGCGTTTCGAGCGGCTGAGCGCCCAGCGCGAGAGCGCGGGCGTACGCCTTATGTGAGTCCTTCATGCGAAACGCCAGACCGCAAGCCGACGGGCCATGCTCGGCGGCGAAATACGCTGCCGGGCTGTTCGGTTCACGATTGACGATGAAATTGATGTCGCCCTGACGATACAGCACCACATCCTTCGAGCGATGTTTGGCGACCAGCGTGAAGCCGAGTTTCTCCAGCATCGGCTCCAGCACGTTCGAAACGGGCGATGCGAATTCGACGAACTCGAAGCCCATCAAACCCATCGGATTATCGAATAGATCAGTCACGGTGATTTCCTCTAGAGATTGAATTCAGGACACGTCGACAGGAACTTGCAGCGTCTTCGGCGCAACGATGCGATACGACACGTAGACGATGGCAATCCAGATCGGAATCGCGATAGCAGACACGCGGATGCCCGGCGTCAGCAGCATGACGACGACAACCACGACCATCGCCAGCAGACATAGGTAGTTCGTGAACGGTGCGAGGGGGGCGGGAAACCGCGCGGCGATGCCCTTCTCCCTGTTGCTCTTGCGAAAGCCCATGTGTGCCACGATGACGACGACCCACGTGATGACGAGCGCGGCCACGATCAGGGACATCAGCAGTTCGAGCACGCCTGCAGGCGCCACGTAGTTCAGCACGATGCAGAACGCGGTCACGATGCCGGGATAGACGATGGCGCGCACCGGCACGCCGCGCTTGTTGACCTGCATAAGAGACTTCGGCGCGTTGCCTTCGAGGGCCATGCCATACAGCAGGCGGCTGCTGCTGTACACCATGCTGTTATAGACGGACAGGGTCGCCGTCAGAATCACGAAGTTCAGAATGTTCGCGGCGAAGTGCGCTCCGATTCCCGAGAAGACCAGCACAAACGGGCTGCTGCTGTAGGTACCACCGCCGGCCTTGAGTTGTGCGACGAGCGTGTTCCAGGGCGTGAGCGAAAGCAGGACCACCATTGAGCCGATGTAGAAAACCAGCACGCGATAAACCAGCTGATTGATCGCTTTCGGGATCACCTTGCGCGGGTCGTCGGTTTCCGCAGCGGCGAAGCCCAGCATCTCGACGCCACCGAACGCGAACATGATGAACGCGAAAGACATGACAAGCCCAGAGATGCCGTTCGGCAGAAAGCCGCCGTGCGACCACAGGTTACTGATGGATTGATTCGGGTTGTGGGTCGTCGCGAGCAGATAGAGACCGACCACGATCATCGCCAGCACCGCGACGATCTTGATCAACGCGAACCAGAACTCGAACTCGCCGTAGATCTTGACGTTGATGAAGTTGACCGCATTGATCAGCAGGAAGAACACGGCGACCGTCACCCAGGTCGGTATTTCCGGCCACCAGAACTGGATGAATTTCCCGACTGCGGTCAGTTCCAGCATCCCGACGAGTACATACAAGGCAATGCAGTTCCAACCCGACATGAAGCCCGCGAAGTGCGACACGTAACGGTTGGCGAAGTGGCTGAACGAACCGGCCGTCGGCTCTTCCACCAGCATTTCGCCGAGGAAACGCATGATGCAGAAGATGATGAGGCCGCCAATGGCGTAACCGAGGATGACACCGGGTCCGGCGAGTTCGATGATGCCCGCCGAACCCAAAAACAGGCCGGTGCCGATCGTTCCGCCGAGCGCGATGAGCTGAATGTGACGGTTCTTCAGCCGACGCTGAAGATGTCCTGACGAAGAGGCGCTGTGCATGATGTCGTCTCCCCTCAGTTGGTCACGAAGAACAGTTTCGCTTTGCTGCCGAAATACTTGACGGTCGTGCCTTTGGTCAGCTCGATAACGTCGCCGGAACGCCCTTCCACGCGCTCGCCGTCGCTCGACTCGACGCCGAACGTGCCTTCGAGGACGAGTATGACTTCGTCGTAGCCCAAGGTCTTCGGCTCGCACGCGGCTTCGTCCCAGGCGCCAAATCCGCACGGCAGTGCTGCGCCTTCGTTGTCACCGATCGCCCATGATATTTCTGCCACGCCGTTTGTTGCGCCGCCACGATCGGCGGTCTTGATCGTCCTTCCTTCAATAAGTCTGATGCTCTTCACCTTACGTCTCCTGTAGTGATACTAATCATTTTCATCAAGCTGAATTTCAAAATTCGCGTCGATACTACCGTTCGCCCCTTCCTCTCCATGAATCCCAGGAGATCGTGAGTCTCACGCCTACGTCGCGAATGGGCCGCGGCGGAATGTAATTTGCCGTGCCTTGCGCCAGGAAGTCATCGATGAGCGGGTTTTCACGGCCCAACGCCAAGTCGGCGATGAGCATGCCCGACGCTGTATGGCGCACGATGCCCGAGCCGTTGCAGCAGGACGTCGCATACACGTTTTCATTGATCTGCCCGAACGCGGGTGCATGGTTCTGCGACACCGCGAGCCAGCCCATCCAGAAGTGCTCTATCTCGAGCCCTCCGAGCTGAGGAAAACGGCGGTCGAGCAATTGCTGATGCGTTCGTCGCGCTGCCTCGCGATGCGCTTCGGTGGTTCGCAGCGTGGGCGAATACTCGAAGCCCTGACGGATCATCAGACGTTTGTCGCGCGTGAGGCGCAGTGTCGAACCCGCCACGCCGTGCGCCGGCGTGATTCCCCACGACTTTTCCGATCCCAGCTTGACCAATTGCTCATCCGCCAGCGGCTCCGTCAGGCTCGCAAACAACAGCACGGGAATCTGCCGCTCCTTGTACACGCCGAAGGACTGCGAGAACGCGTTCACGGCAAGGATCAGCTTCCCGAAGCGGGCTCGGCCCTTTGCCGTCTTCACGTAAGGCGACGGACCTTCGAACTCGACTTCCGTGACGGGCGATCGTTCGAACAGCTTCGCGTTCGCTGGCAGACTGTCGGCAAGCCCGCGCACCAGTGCGGCCGGATTCAGCAAATATGTGCCCGGTGTAAAAATCGCGTCGCCGTAGTAGCGCGTGCCGAGGCGGTCTTCGAGCTCGCCGCGCTTGAGCCATTCAAACGGCTCGCTCCAGGCATCCAGATCCGATGCGTAAGTCTTGAGCGCGCTGTCCGCGACTTCCTGCGTGACCGCCGCGTGATAGCGGCCGCGGCGCTCCCAGTCGCAGGAGATGCCGTGCCGTTCGATTAGGCCGTTCAGTTCGTCGAGCGCGTAACGCCCGATCCGAATAGCGGCATGCCCTTCCTCGACGGACTTCGCCGACATGCCGGACGCGTGCGGCAAGTCGATGGCAAAGCCGGAATTGCGGCCCGACGCGTTTTCGCCAACGACGCCCGCTTCGATGACCGCGACGGATGCCTTTGGGCTTTTCAACGCAAGCGCGCGAGCGGCGGCAAGACCGGCGTAACCGGCTCCCACGACAACGTAGTCGAACACCTGCTCGCCAGCCAGTGGCGGTTGCGGTGTACGAGGAAGCAACAAACCGCTCCATCCGTTCGTCTGGTCGTCTGCAGGGGCGCGGTCAACGGGGCGTCTCATGATCTAAGTAAAAACCCTTAAATATCTGTTAAATCAATGGATTAGCACGACTCCATGGACGGCAGTCTAATTTAGAAATTCACAAGTTGCAATACACGTTTATTGTTTGTTGAAAAATCGGAGAGTACTTCGTTCTTCCTTGGCTCAGCGGGTGGGCACCCGTCGGAACGTTCGCTTGAGTTGAATTGATTGGTGAGTTGTCGCCGCGAAGCCCCGTGCGGTTGCAAGGAAGGGCCCTGAGGTTGGGAATTCGCTGGATCGAGAGGTGGACAAAGGGGGAGCAGCAATAAAGCTGCAGGCTGTCGCATTGCACTCAAGCCTTTGCGGTATCAGTCGCCCGAAGAATCCACAGGAAATTCGATAGCTAACCTGAAGCTCGTTTCCGCCGGGGAGCAGGACGATCTCGAAGAGATCTTCAGGAACTGATCTGCGAACGTCGACGGGTTGTGACGGAGGTCATTGGCGAGGCGCTCGTCCATGCGGGGCTTGAGCTTGTCGGGTAGCGCCCCACCGCCGCTGGCCGTGCTCCTGAGCAAGACGTACCGCTTATCGAGTGATCCGGTCATCCACGCGGCGTCTCGAGCGCGGAGTCCGGCTCACCTCAATACGGCGCCGGCCCTTCTCCTCGTGACATTGATGAATGGATCTGAATTTACGTCACATCCTCTGCCTGCATGATTTTCGTAACAGCCTTCGCAACACCCTCGGGGGCTTTCTGGTTACCGGCTTTTCAATTCAGCCAGCAGTGCTTGCGCCGTGCGTAAGTCAGCGAGTTCTTTCCCTTCTCTGATGCTTTCGCAGGCGGGCGACAGCACGGACCGAGCACCTTCGCTGTCACCCGACAATGCCAACTGGCGAGCAAGGCTCAAGGCCGCACGAAGGCGCGGAAGTCCCGCTCCTTGCGCTTGCGCAACCGTGATCGCCTCGCGCAGGCACATCCGTCCTTCGTCGCGTCGCCCCGGCCACCGTGCTGCCAGCAGTTCACCTTTGAGCCGCAGCATTTCCGAGAGCTGAAAGCGTCCCCCATGTTGCGCGACGGCGGCGAGCGCCCGATCGACCTCGACAAGCCCCGCCCCGGGATCTCCCGCGCGGCCGAGCGCTTCGCCCAGCAGTGCCTTGAAGTACGGCAGGCCCATTTCGGCGCCCGTCGCACTGATCGCCGCGATGCCATCGCGCATCTGTTCGATGCCATCGTCGAGCCTGCCCAGTTCCGCCAGCGCCCAGCCCAGCTGAAAAGTCCCTTGCGACAGTAGCAATGGCAAGTCGTATTCCTCGCAGATCGCAATTTCCCTTTGCGCCCATTGCTGCGCCGATTCGGGCTCACCGCGAAGAATATGCGCGAAGCTGCGCGCCCAGTACGCCAGTGCCATCGTCAGCGGATGCCGCAGTTCTTGTGCGAGTTGAAGCGCGCCGTCGCACATCGACAGCGACTTGTCCGGGTATCCGCGCAGACAGTGCACCAGCGCGGTGAAGCATCGGCAGCATACTCCGGGATCATGTCCGGAGTATTTGAATGTCAGTGCATGATCTGGCTCGCGTTCGTAAAGCGCCATTCCGCTCGCACCATGAAACTCGGCCGTGGCGTATTCCCCCATGAAAAAACTGTTCGTCCAGAACAAATGATGCGTCTCGATTCGAATGCCGCGGTCATCCGAATGCTCCGCCAGTGCAGCGCACCGATTGCCGAGTTCACGCGCGATTGCAGACTCGCCCCGGATCATCCGGTACTGCCCTTCGCCGCGCAGCACGGTGAACAGTTCGCTATCGTCACCGAGCTCCTCGCATAGCGCGCGGGCCTGCGTATAGGCGTCGAGCACTTCCATGGCCGCCCAGCCCTTCGCCGCCATCATGGTCACGCCAAGGACCTTGTGGAATTCGAGTTCGTGTCTGAGGAGCGCCGGCGTGCGCGGCAACGTCCGGATGATCTCGACCCCCTTGCTTACGTATTGGATTGCCTGCTGAAACGCGGACCGCTGTAGCGCCTTGCATGCTGCCCGATAAAGATAGACGACAGCCTTGTCCCATAGCTCGCCCGCAAGCGCGTGGTGCGCGAGACGTTCAACATGTTCATCGAGACGCTGCGCATGAAGGCGCTCGATGACCTCCACGAGATGAAGATGCACCGAACGCCTGCGCTCCTTGAGCACGCTCGCATAAGCGACACGATGTGTGAGGGCATGCTTGAAGGTGTACTGCCGCCGCGGCAGCAACCGGGTTTGGTAGATGAATTCAGCCGCCTGCAGTTCGCCAATCAAATCTAGCAGCCGCTCTTGATCGAGCTGCGCGATCGGCTGCAGCAGATCGATCGAGAACTCGTGACCGATCACGGACGCCAGTTGCAGCAGGGTCTTCTGTTGCGCGGAGAGACGATCGATCCGCGACGCAAGGACGGCATGTACCGTCGATGGAATATCGAACGTGTCGATGGTCCGAACCATCTGGTATGCGCCCGTCTCGCCGGCCAGCGCGCCCGCGTCGGCCAGTGCGCGAACCGACTCCTCCAGAAACAGCGGCGTGCCCCCCGTGCGCTCGATCAGGCGTCTGCGAAGCGCCGATAGCTCGCGTGCGTCGCCGAGCAGCGACTGGAGCAGCAGCTCCCCGCTCGCGGCGTCGAGACTGTCCACGCGCAGTTGGGTAAAGTAACTCTTGCCGGACCATGTGTGCCGATACTCCGGTCGGCACGTCACGAGCAGCAACACCCGCGACGCGCCAATGCAGTCGACGAGATGATCGAGCACGGCCTGGGTGCCGTCGTCGATCCAGTGCAGGTCCTCGACGACGAGAACCAGCGGCGCATTTTCACTTGCGCGTATCACCAGCGCGGCGACTGCCTCGAGCGTGCGTTTGCGCCGTTGCGGCGGACTCTCCCGATCCCACTGGTCATCTTCCGACGGCAAGTCCAGCAGCCCGGCGAGCACGGGTAGCGTCGAAGCGAGCGCCGGGTCGATCGCACCGATGCCCTGACGCAGTCTGTTGGCCACTTCGGCCAGCGTGTCGCGCTCGCCAATGCCGAACCACGTCCGGAAAAGATTGGCGAATGGGAGATAGATCGCGCTCGTGTCATGCGAGATGGTCCTTGTCTCGAGCGTCGTCCACCCGGCCGCGCGTGCCGCGTCGACGAATTCGTACACGAGCCGGGACTTTCCGACGCCCGGCTCTCCGATCACCGCGCATACCTGCCCCGCGCCGCGTGCCGCGCGCTCGAGCAGCCATCGCAAGTTGGCCATCTCCGCGTCACGACCGACGAAGCGCGAAAGACTGCGCGTCGAGCGCGCATTCCAGCGAAGCCGCAGCGCCGACTTGGCTTGCAGGATCGAGATCGCGACGGCAGGCGTGGCGCCTGCGAGCGCTCGCGCGGGTCCGTCCGCGAGCTGGATGAATCCTTCGGCGCATCGCGCCGTGTCGGCGCTCACGCCGATCTCACCCACCGTCAATACAGACTCGATTTGGCTGGCGAGTTCGGGCACGGCGCCGAGCGCGTCATAGTGCTGCAAGCGGTCGTTGCCGATCGTCCGGACCACGGCCTCGCCGGAATGGATGCCGATCCGCGCATCCAGAGACTGGCCGATGTGCGTCAGAACGCCTTCGCGCATCGCAAGGGCCGCATAACAGGCGCGCACCGCATGGTCTTCGTGTGCAACCGGCGCCCCGAACAGCGCGGTCATGCCATCGCTCCGCAATTGCGTCACGAGGCCGCCGAATCGTTGAACGACATCGATCATGGCCTTCAGCACCGGGTCGACGCGCTCGAGCGCGATCTCCGGGTCGATATCGTCACCCGTTCCACGCACGCGCACACAGAGCACGCTCAGCTGCTTTCGCTCCGCCGGCAGCGCCGCGCCGCCCGAGGCGCCCCCTGCCTCCTCCACTGCATTGCCGACAGACGCCGCTGGAGTGTCAGGCATCTCGCGCACGTCCGAATCATGCTGGATGCGCGCGGCCAGACGTTGCGTGCCCTCGGCGGGCGCAATGCCGAGCTCGGCATTGAGTATCCGCACGCATTCCTGATACTGGCGAACGGCGGCATCCCGGCGCCCCGTCTTCGCATAGAGCCTCATGAGCGCGGCGTGCGCCCACTCTAGCAATGGGTCGAAAGTCAGGGCTTTGCTCGCCGTCGCAATCGCTCGATCGAATTCATCAGATTGTTCATGGAGACCGACGAGCTCAGCGAACACTTCCATAGCGCGTTCGTGAAACCAGCGACGCTCGACGGTCACCCACTGTTCGAAAGAGTCCTCGCGCAGGCCGAACCCTTCGAGCAAGGTGCCGCGATAAAGCGAAGCCGCCTGTTTCAACGAATCGAGGGAGCGTGCGCTCGCGAGATGAGCAAACCGCAACGCATCGACGTCGACGAGGTGGGCGTCGAGCCATACGGCGTCTGTTTCGGCATTCAGCAGCGGCGCGTCAGACAGCATTCGGCGCAAGCTCGACAGGGTCTGCCGCAAGCTGGCTCGCGCCTGCTCTTCCGCGCTGCGGTCCCAGAACACGCTGGCGAGCTGCTCGCGCGAGCGCAGCATGCCCGGCGACAACGCAAGGTAAGCCAGGACAGCCTTGCTCTTCCTCGTGGGAAATTCCAGCGGCGCGTGTTCCCCGGCAAGCTGAATGTGCAAGCCTCCGAGGACTTGGATCGTGAGCCGGGCCATGTCGAGCGCGAGATGAGGCATCTGACGAACAGTTTACTCCGCGCGGCAAGCGTCATCCGACATGAAACGAGCACGTCTCTCCTGCCTCTTTTTGACGACGTTTTTACGCCGCCCGGCGCGCTTTTCACGGGTCCATGACGTCCGCCTGCCAAAGTGAAGCCGTGACGATGCCTCAGGCCCGGCCCAGCGAAATATTCAGCGGTCCGGAAATGGTAAGCGGCACCGCCACCATGAAACCCGAGGCATCCGTATATCGCATTTGAAGGAGTTGTTTCAATGGAAACCATGATCGAAGAGCAGCCGCTCGAAACCAATCGCTACGCCAAATGTATCGCCGCGTCAAAGCGCGTCCGGTGGGATATCGACCGGGACGTGATTCGCGGCCGCAGCTTCGACTTCACGAAAAAGTTCTTGCCGGACGCCCTTTCGAAAGTCGATTCTCTCGCCCTTCTCGGCCCCGACGAGCGGCGTCTGCTGAGTCAGATTCAGGGGCGCACTTACGCGAACATGTTCGGTCTCGTCGAGCGCTTCATCGCGGCGAAGGTGCTCGAGATGAGTGGTCCGTACCGTCTTGGCGACCAGAGCGCACTCGAAGCACTGGTCCGGTTCAGCGATGAAGAAATCAAACATCAGGAACTGTTTCGACGCATCGAGCAAATGTGCGCGGAAGGCATGGCCGCCGGCTACACATTCCTGCCGGACGCGAACAGCGTCGCCTCGTTCGTGCTCGCGAAGTCCACGTGGGCCGTGCTCGCGTTGACCTGCCATATCGAACTCTTCGTGCTCGCGCACTACCGCGGCAGCATCGATGGCGACGCGAACTCATCCGAACTCTGGAAGGATGTTTTCCTTTATCACTGGCGTGAGGAGTCGCAGCATGCCATCCTCGACGAACTCGAATGGCAACGCGAAGACGCGAAGCTTTCGCCGGACGAGCGTGACCGGGCAGTCGACGAGCTGATCGAACTGGTCGGCGCTATCGACGGAATGCTGCAAACCCAGGCTCACGCCGATGCCGGCTACTTTTCCGCAATCTGCGGACGGCCTCTGCCGGTGATCGAAGAGGAAGCCGTGCGCAAAAGTCTACTTGCCGCCTACAGGTGGCAATACATCATCTCCGGTGTTCAGGAACCGCGCTTCAGCAGGATGCTCAACGGCATGATCACCGGAAATCAGGCATCCCGGATAGCAACCGCGATGGCGCCAATCATGAGCTAGCGCGCGAGAGCCGGCTCAGACCGTTCGCGCAGCATGTGCGAACGGTCTGCGCATCGCGACATGACGCACCGAGCATCGACGACAACGTCTCGATGCTCGCTCTCTTGCTCAGGTTATCGCTCGACCCGACCCGCCGTCGCAATGTCCTCCGTCACCGCAAGAAACCTCGCCACGTCACTCGGCCCGTGACAATGCAATGGAGAGATGCGCACGGCACCGTCGAGGTTGAACGATTTCAACATGCGGCCGGAATAGAGGCTCGTGGCGATGCGCTCATACACGATTACTCCACGCTCCTCGTATGCGCGCACGGCGGCGGTCGGGTCCAAACCATCGAAGGCCATGCCCGCGATCAGGTCGCGGCGCGTCAGATCGTCGTGGTCCCAGAACACCTGTACGCCGTCGATGGCTCGCAGGCCGCGCTGTCCTTCGACTCCATCCAGCATCAACGTAAGCAGCGCACGCTCGTGCTCCTCGATGCGCTGCATCCCCTGCACGAAGAGTTCGCGCCGGTCGTCGGCATCGCTGAAGTGCGCGCCGATCCACGCGACGTAATCGACGATCGCGCTGACCACGGCGAACTGCGCCGGTGCGGGACTCCCGAGTTCCCACACGCCCTTCTCCTTGGCATCGAGCCGATGATGCGGCAGCTCAGCGAGCCGTTCCGACAGCCACGCGACGCCCGCTCCTCTGCAGCCGAAGAACTTGTAAGGCGCGAAGTTCATGCCGTCGACAGGCGTCTTCTGAAGGTCGATGACCGCATGCGGCGCATGCTGAACCGCATCGACGATGATGAACAGATCCGGCTTGCGCGCACGCGCCCGTTCGACGATGGCCGCGATATCGAGCTTCGCGCCGGAAATATTCGAGGCATACATCACGCTCAGCAGCGCCGTGTCGTCGTCGATCAGCGAGACGATCGCATCGGCATCGACGCCGCCCGTCTCCGCGTTGCTCGGCGCGACGCGCAATGCACGGCCCGTGCGTTCGCAGTACAGCTTCATCGCATCGAAGGATGACGGATGCTCGAGAATGGTTGTCACGGCGTTCGTGCCCGGCACGTTCTCCATCACGGCGCGCACCATTTCGAACATCGCGGCCGATGCCGTCAGCGAGAGATACACGCTGCCTTCGCGCGCGTTGAGGATGCGGCGAATATCGGCCTCGCCGCGCGTCTGAATCCCCTGCAAATACAGCGCGCGCTCGTGGATGCGTTCGGGACAATCCGGCAGCGCGTCGACGCGAGCGAACGCTTCCAACGCCGCCTTCAGTCTGAACGATCCGCCGGCGTTGTCGAAGAAGAGGCGCGAACGCCCGTCGACATCGTCATCGACGTAGTGAAAGCGGCTCTTGATCTGCTCCATGAGCGATTCGGAAAACAACTGTCCCTGACCACTGCTCATCTCACTTGCTCCTCGTTTCATAGTTCCCATCTCTGTCTTCACCTATGCTCACGCGTCCAGCGACGCGACATAAGCCTTGCCCTTTTCCGCGTCGTACTGCCCTTCCCATTTGGCAATCACGAGCGGTGCGAGCGCATTGCCGACCACGTTCAGCGCAGTGCGTCCCATATCCATGATCCGATCGACGCCCGCGATGAACGCGAGTCCTTCGAGCGGCAGACCCGCGCTCGCCAGCGTCGTCAGCAGGATGACGAACATGAAGCCGGGCACGCCCGCCGCGCCTTTGGACGTGACGACCATCGTCAGCACGAGCACGATCTGCTCTTGCAGGCCGAGATGCACGCCATAGAGCTGCGCGACGAACAGCGTGCCGATGCCGAGGTAGATCGAGGCGCCGTCGAGATTGAACGTATAGCCCGTGGGCACCACAAAGGTCGTGATGCTTTTGGGCACGCCGAAATCCTCCATCTTCTTCATCAGTTGGGGCAGCACCGTAGCTGAACTGCAAGTGGAAAACGCAATGATGAGTTCATCCTTGATGACCCGGAACAGCGTGAAGATGTTGAAGCCGAAGAGCCGCGCCGTCACGCCGAGCACGAACACCGCAAACAGCACGATCGCGAGATACGTCACCGCGACGAGCTTGATGAGCGGCAGCAGCGAACCGAAGCCGAAACTCGCGACGGTCACGGCGATCAACGCGCACACGCCGAAGGGCGCATAACGCATGACCATGCCCGTGACCTTGAACATGGCATCGCCGATGCCCTTGAATGTCGCAAGCACGGGTTTGCGATATTCGGCGGGCACCGACTGCAGGCCGAGCCCGAACAGCACGGAGAAGAAGATTACCGGCAGCAGATCCCCGCGTCCCATCGCCATGATGATGTTGTCGGGAATGATGCTCAGCAACAGCGCCATGAAGCCGTGATGTCCCTGCGTCTGCTGCGACGTTTGCTGATAGCGTGAGATGTCGGTGTGGCCGAGCTGGGACAGATCGGTGCCCAATCCCGGATGCAGCACATTGCCGAGCACGAGGCCCAGCACGATGGCGATCGTCGTCACGACTTCGAAGTACACCAGCGTCTTGAGGCCGATGCGCCCGAGCGAACGGCCGTCGCCCACGCCCGCGATGCCCATCACCATGCTGGTGAAGACGATGGGCACCACGACCATCTTGATCAGACGGATGAAGATATCGCCGGCCGGCTGGAGAATGCCGTTGATGGCCGATTCCCGGAAATCTGGAAAACGGTTGAGCACCAGGCCCACCGCAACCCCCACTACGAGGCCGATCAGGATTTGCCAGGCGAGTCCGACCCGCGGCTTGCGTTCCTTGCGAACGGCTTCAGGTATTTCCATGACAGATTCCATGCATGTCTCCAGATAATTACCGGTGAATTGGGACGCGTCTCGTGAGCGGACCCTCGTCGGCTCTCGACCGGGACCCATTGCGGAAAAGGTAACTAGCCGAAATCAACAAAAAAAGCGATTTTTTTCTATGAGAAACTATCGCTTTAAGCGATGAAACTGGCGCGCGCATGTTGACCTTCAAGCAGATGGAAGCGTTGTACTGGATTGTTCAACTCGGCTCGTTCGAGGCCGCCGCGACGCGCCTGAACACCACACAGTCGGCGATCTCCAAACGCGTGCAAGAACTGGAGCGCGCGTTCGACGTCGCTGTGTTCGACCGTGCGAATCGCAGTGCGCGTCTCACGGAGAAAGGCACGGAATTCTTCGAGCACGCGAAGGATCTGCTCGAGCGGCGCGATCAGATCGTCGAGCGCATGAGTTCGAAGGAAGCGCTGGTGAGGCAGATTCGCATCGGCGTCACGGAACTCACGGCTCTCACGTGGCTGCCTCGTCTCATCGCGGCGATTCAAGGCGAATATCCGAAGGTCAAGGTCGAAGCCGAAGTCGATCTGAATGCGACGTTGCGCGAACGCCTGGCCGCCGCCACGGTGGACGTCATCATCGTGCCGCAGACGCACGATATCGAGGCGTTTGCAGTGACGCCCGTCGGTCAGGTCGAGAATGCGTGGATGTGCGCGGCCAGCCTCGCGCCGGGCAAGCGTGCAATTCCGCTGGCGGAGATCGCGAAGTATCCGCTCATTCTGCAGGGCGGGCTGTCGGGAACAGGCTACGTGTACAGCCGGTTCCTGGAAGAACAGGGCGTGGCCTTGCAGAAGGTGCTGGCGAGCAACAGCCTCATTGCGCAAGTCGGGCTCACGCTTTCCGGCCTGGGCGTCAGTTACTTACCCAAGGCATGCCTTGCGCGCATGCTTGATCGGCGCGCGCTCGTCGTGGTACCGACGCGACCCGCGCTGCCGCCTGTGAAATACGTCGCCATGCATCGTGCGGAACAGTCGCATTCGCTGAGTGCTGCCGTGGCGCGGCTGGCTGCGCAATCGTGCGACTTCTCCTCTAACCTGCTCGATCCGGGAAGTTAGCCATGATCGCACGCAGTCCGGATCGCCGACTTGCAGATTCCGCGCCTTCGGACAAGACCGGATTTGCTTCCTCCAACACATCGAGATCGATCAGCATGGACTCGCGAGTTGAGGTGCCGATACGACATCGCTTGTCGCTCAAGCGTCGTTGATCGTTTCATGCTCTGCCGGAATCAGAATCTCGATCAGTTCGCAATCAGCCGACCAACCGACGACAGTATGCCGAATACCCGGTGGCTGAACCCAGCATGACCCGGCCTCCAGCCGCTGTGGTCCGAGGCCTTCGAAGTCGGTCTGGAACCAGCCTTTCAGGCAGTAGACCAACTGGAATCGCACGTTGTGATGATGCCGGACGCTGAATTCCGGCCGGAACGGCGCGATCATGCGGATTACGTGTGCTTTGACGAGGCCGTTGGTCGCCGCCGCAACGCCGAGATCCCGATAACTCGAGTAGGCGCGCAGGCCGCCGGTCTTGAAGTCATCCTCGGCGAAATGGCTGATGACGAACTGCTGCGGCGCATCGGGAAATGAAGCACCGGAAAGTGAATGTTCCATGCGCCGCTCCCAAGGATGGTCAGTGGAGAAATGAGACCGCGAATTGATCGGCAAAGCAATCGGTAGCGGCACGCAGACGCGCCGCCTTTCGCCCGAGATGCGAGACTCCGCCGGGGAAGGCCCGATGCCGAATAATGTCGCCATTTCGCAAAACGGCTTAAAGAACCGATCCCGCGGAAGTTCCAATAGCGGGCCTGCCGGAGTACTGGCAACCCGAGGGCCTTGAACCGCACTTGCATCTCACGCACCAGTCCATTACGCGCTTTTCGGTCGGCAGTGCCTGAGCGGCAATGCCGGCCGACGTGGTAGAGCGGCTACGATTCCAGTTCGGCGCCGGGCATCGCCAGTGCAACGTCCGCATCGGGCGAAACCGATGGCGCTCGCGCGCGGCATGCGCCAGCGCAGAAGATGCCCGCGGCTGAAAGCGCGGCGGGCAGCGCGAGGATGAGAAAGAGCGCGGCGTTGGACCAACCCGCCGACAACATCACCGCCCCGCCGAACGATCCGGCGATCGCGCCGATCCGCCCGACGCCGAGCGCCCACGCCACGCCCGTCGCCCGGCTCGATGTCGGATAGAAGCCCGACGCGATGACATTCGCGCAGACCTGCGAACCGCTCACGCAAAACCCCGTCACGAAGATGCCCGCGGCAAGCCACCATGCAGAATCCGCGACCGCCAGCGATGCGACCGCCGCCGCACCCACGAGATAAGCCGCGCTCACGACCCTGTACGCATCGAACCGGTCGATCATGACGCCCAGCACGATCGCGCCGAGCACGCCGCCGCCTTGCAGCAAGCCCGCGAACACCGACGCCTGCTTGAGCGACAAGCCCGCCCTCGCCCCGAGTATCGGCAGCCAGTTGATCAGCATGTACAGCAGCAAGAGACTCATGAAGAACGCGAGCCACAGCAGCAGCGTGCCGCGCCGGCAGTCAGGGTCGAAGAGCCGCACGACCGGCGAAGCACCGGCGCGCTCGTCGGATGTGAAATAGCCCCGGTCGGACGCCGCGCGATCCGGCGACACGCGTTTCAGGATCGCCGCGATGCGCGCTTCGTTCCCTTTGCCGAGCGCGAGGAAGCGGACCGATTCCGGCAACGCGAACCATAGGACCGGCACCAGCATCAACGGAAGCAGTCCGCCGATGACCAGCACGCCGCGCCATCCGAACGCCGCGACGAGATACGCCGTGACCACGCCGCCGAGCGCGGAGCCCAATGAGAAGCCGCAGAACATCAAGGTCAGCAAGGTGCCGCGCCGCCGCTCGGGACTGAATTCCGATGTCAGCGTGATGGCGTTCGGCATCGCGCCGCCAAGTCCGAACCCGGTCAGAAACCGCAACGCGATGAGCCACACGATGTCCGGCGCCGCTGCCGATCCGAGGCACGCCGCGCCGAACCACGCGACCGACAAGATCAGCACGCCGCGCCGCCCGATGCGGTCCGCGAGCGGGCCGCTCAGGAAGGCGCCCATCATCAGTCCGAGCAGACCGGCGCTGAAGAGCGGCCCGAGCGCGATCACAGACAGGTTCCAGTCGCTGCGCACATGCGGCGCGATGAAGCCGATGATGGCAATATCGAACCCGTCCAGCGCAACGATCAGAAAGCACAACACGCCGATCATCACCTGAAAGCGCGACACACGCGCCGCGTCGATGATGTGGCGCACGTTTACCGGCTCGCGCCGCAATTCGTTGGCGTCCATGAAGTCTCCTTGACGTGATGCTCACGCGTGCGCGGTTTGCGCCTTGCTGGCGGCGGCGGTTTCAACCTGTGCGATGAACGCCGGATCGCGCTCACGCAGGTCTTCATGACTGACTCGCCCGGTGCGCCGCATATAGTCGTAGGCGAAGCTCACGGGATCGAGATTCATGCGCGTATCGACGGATTCGTACCAGTCGAGACTCTTGCGCGCCGCGTCCTGAAAGCGGTTCGACGCGTCCCTTCGGCTCGCCTCGAAGGCGGCGAAAGCGGCGGGAACATCATCGCGATGAACCGAGAGCGCCTCGGAGAGCGCGATGGCGTCCTGCATCGCCATGCGCGTACCCGAGCCGAGCGAGAAATGCACGCTGCGCAGCGCATCGCCGAGCAGCACGACGTTGCCGTGCGACCAGCGCGCATTGCTCACGACTTTCGCCTGGAACCATTGCGAGCGGTTGGTCAGCAAGGATTCGCCTTGCAGGTCTTCGGCGAAGACGTTTTCGCAGAACGCGCGGCTCTCGTCTTCAGTCGCGTGATCGAGACCGCAACGCTGCCACGTCTGCGGATCGACTTCGACGAGAAAGGTCGAATGCGTCTTGCTGTATTGGTAAGCATGCGCGATGAATACGCCCTGCGGCGTCTCGCGGAAGATCAGCGACACCGGATGAAACAGGCGCGTCGTGCCGTACCATGCGAACTTGTTGCGCCGCTCGTCGAAGCTCGGCTGGAAGTGTTCGGCGAGACGCGCGCGCACTTCGCTGTTCACGCCATCGGCGGCGACGACGACGTCGTATTCGTCCAGCGCGGCCGGATCATTCACGCAACTGTTGTAGCGCACGTCGACGCCGGCATCGCGGCAAGCCTGCTGCAAGACGTTCAGCAAATCGATGCGCGATGTACGCGAAAAATGGTTGTTCGAAAGGCGCACCGCGACGCCGCGATGCACGACTTCCATATAGTCGCAGCGCTCGTGATGCGCCGTGAACTTGCGGAAGAACGATTCGTCCGCTTCCTTCAGAAAGCTCAGCGCGACATCGGAGAACACCACGCCCCAGCCATATGTCGCACCGGCTTCGTTGCGTTCGTGAACGACGATCTCGTCGCCGGGGTGACGCTGCTTCATCAGCATCGAAAAGTACAGCCCGGCGGGGCCGCCGCCGATCACCGCTATCTTCATGATTTATTCCTCAACATTCCGTAGTAGTGAACGCGGTCTCGCCGAGCAGCGCCCCGGCATCGGGCACGACGGGCGCGAGCCCGAGATGATCGAGCATCTGGCGCACGGTGCAGACGGCCGTCGACGTGACCGGCACGCCGAGTCTGTCCTGCGCGATCTGTATCGCGGCGAGCGACGGCATCTGCACGCAGGCCGACAACACGACCGCGTCCGCACCGGCGATACGGAGCCGCCCGACATCGTCGAGCAGTTGCAGCGGATCGCGCCGGCCGACTTCGAGGTTGTCCGGAATCTCGAAAGAGAGCGCATCCAGCACTTCGATGCCTTCCGCCTCGATATACGCGACGACAGCCGCCGTCAGCGGTTTCATGTACGGCGCCATGAGGGCGATCCTGCGCGCGCCCATCGTCTTCAGACCGGCGACGAGCGCTCCGGCTGACGTCATCACGGGCGCCTCGCAGTGGTTCTCGCGCGCGACGCGCCTCAAGTCTTCCTCGACCTGCCGGTGATATCCCGTGCCCATTGCCATGATGGCGACAAGGCACGCGGTGCTCATCACATCGACGCGCGCATCGGCGAGTTCCGCAGCGCAGCGCAGGCCCTCGCGATTCATCGCCTCCAGTTCTTCCCTGACGACGCGATGCATGCGCATTCGGCTCGAATGGAACGTGAAGCGTTCGGGCAAGATGGCTTCCCTGGCGCGCAGCATTGCGGGGATTTCGGTCTCCATCGTCGTGTTCGAACTCGGCACGATCTGGCCGATTCGATACGTGCGGGATGCTGCCTGCGTCATTCCGTTTCTCCTGCGTAGGGGTGTTCGGCGCAGCGCGCCTGATACTGTTCCAGCGCGTCGCGCAACACGGCGGGCAGCTCTATCGATTCGCGCGCCTCGCGTCGAATGCACACCGGCGTAAGGCGCGCGATGAACGCGATTTCTCCATCAGTCATGCGCGCGGTGATGACGAGCGTGAATGTGCGCGTGCGAATCGATTCGACTTCCACTGTTGCATCGAAGGTCTCGTCGGGTTTGAGCGAGCGGCGAAAATCGAAGTCGAGCGCGCGCGTCGGCGTGCCGAAGCCGTGATGGTTCTTGACCGTTTGCGGCGTGCCATCGAAGAGAAAGCCGTAGAAAAGCTCGGCGAACGAAATGACGTAATCGGAAAACGATGCCGTGTAGACCACGCCCGCCGGATCGCATTCGCCCCAGCGCACGCGCCGCCGCACGACGAACGGTTGCGTGCCCGTCACGTATTCGGTGCTGATCATGCGCCCTCCTTCGCGGCATTCGCAGCGTCGGCACGCGCGGCATGCTCATGCTCGAGACGCACGGCGACGTCGTTGCGCAAGGCAGCCTTGTCGACCTTGCCCACGCGCGTCACCGGAAACTCGTCGACGATCTCGATGCGTTCGGGACACTTGAACTTGGCCAGCCCCTGAGCAACGAGGAAATCGGCGAGCTGCGGCACCGTCGGCGCGGCGTAACCCGCGCGCAGGATCAGATAGGCGCATGCCTTTTCGCCGTACAGCGCATCGGGCATGGCGACGAGCTTCGCATCGGCGACCGCCGGATGGCGGCTCACGTAGGCCTCGACTTCCTCGCAGCCGATCTTCTCGCCGCCGCGATTGATGTTGTCGCGCAGCCGCCCTTCGAACGCAAAGCAACGCACGCCGTCGATGAGCCTTTGCGTCACCATGTCGCCGGTGCGCACGAAGCCATCGGATGTCAGCGTCTGGGCGCTCGCCTCGGGCGCGCGGAAGTAGCCGCGCAAGCTGGAGGGCCCGCGAAAGCACAGCTCGCCCGCCTCGCCGTCCGGCGCGGGCTCGTCCGTGCCGGGCACGAGCACGCGGATCTCATCCGCCTCGCAGCCCGACAGGCCTTGCGTGAAATGCCGCAAACGGGCGGCGTGCGCCGGCCCCGCGCCCATCAGCAGCCCTTCCGTCGTGCCGTACAGGTTGAAGCACGGCACGCCGAGATGCGCTTCGAGCGAATCGGCGCGGCTCAACGTGCCGAACAATTGCAGCGACGACAGATCGTGCCGCGCGATCTCCCGATAGGCGATCATCTGCGGAGCGACAGGACCGATTGACAGTCCGTGCGTGACGCGGTGCGTCTCGATCAGCTCCAGCATCCGCGCGATGTCCACGCGCGGCATCAGCACGGTCGTCGTGCCCGCGGCGATCGTCGAGACGAACGCGTACAGTTGACCCGCGTTGTGCAGGAGCGGCAGCGACCAGATCATGCGGCTCGCCTCGCTCATGCCGATATGCCGCATCCAGGCGAGCGCGTGGCCGATGTACTCCGCATGAAAGCGCGGGATGATCTTCGGCACGCCGGTCGTGCCGCCCGACAACTGGAAGCTCAGCACGTCCTCGCTACCGATACGGATGCCGGCCAGCGCGGCACGCGCGCGCGATAGCGGCATCGACTCGATGAGCGCGTCGATCGTGTGATCGGCCTCGCCGCCCTCGCCGCGCGCAACGATCAGATGTTCGAGCGATGCGATCCGGCCGAACATCTGCCGCGCGAAGCCGACGAGATCGAACGCGGAAAAATCCGCCTGCACGAAATAGCCGCGCGGCTCGGACTGCGCCGCGAGCTGGCCGATCTCGACCTCGCGGTACTGCGGCACCGCGCACACCGGCACGATGCCCGCCTTGTAGGCGCCCATCAGCGCGACGGCGGTGTCGATCGTCGTGCCCATCTGGAAGATCGCGCGATCGCCCGGCGCGAGACCGGTTTCGAGCAGCGCCGCGCCGAGCCGCTCGCTGCGCGCGTCGAGCTCCGCGAACGTGATGGTCGCTTCGTCGGAGATATACGCGGGCCGCTCGGGCACGCGCGCGGCGGTGGCGCGCAGCGCGTCGCCGAGCGTGGTGTCGGCCCATGCGCCCGATGCGAAGTAGCGTTGCGCGAGCTCGGGCGGACAATAGATCACGCCGTCGATCGGATGAAAGATGCCTGTCATGTGTCGTGTCTCCTGCATGTCCATGTGCCGCTTCATCCGCGCGGCGCGATGCGCACGACATCGCGGTCGTGGCATTCGATGCGTCCGTTCAGTCCGCCGGTGAAAAGCCCATACCACACCGCGGGCTTCAGGCCCAACGCGCGGCGCTCGAAGGAAATCGGCTCCCCGGCGCTGATCACCGTGTAGTCGCCCCGGTCTTCCACGCGGCAGGACTCGAGCTTGCGCGCCGCGTCGATCAGCGTGGAAAACTCCGGCACGTTCAGCACGAAGATCTGCAGGCGCTTGGCGTCCGTCTCGTGACGTTCGCCGAGGCGATCCGCCTTGCGCGCCCAGACATCATCGATACAGGCGATCTCGCGTGCCTGCGTCTCCAGTTCGATTGCCGCTTCGAGCGTCGCGGCGGCATCGCGCGCATCGAGCGGGGCAAGCGCGCGCAGCTTGCGCGTGATCTCAATGAAATAGCCGTTCGGATCGCGGAAATAGATCGACTCGATCACCTCGTGCGCCGTCTCCACCGACACATCCACGCCGCGCGCCTCGAGCCGCGACTTCCACGCTTGCAGTTCGTCTTGCGTGTCGACGAGCCACGCCGTGTGCGTCGCGTCGAAGATGTGATCGTCGGGACGTGGCGGATGCGTCGCTTTGCCGTTCAGGACTTCGGGTTCCCGGCTTCCGAGGTAATAGAAGAATGCGATCGTGCTGCCGTTGCCGCTATCGAAAAAGAAGTGAAGGAAATCCGGATGCGTGGCGGGGCCCCATCCGCGCGCGGAAATCGTGTGAATCAGAGGCAGGCCGAGCACGTCGTGATAGAACTAGACTGTCTCTTTGAGCCTCCAGGTCGGCCGTGCCGTGTGATCGACGCCGCGCAGGCGCAAGGCCAGATCGGCGGCGGGCATGTCGCTCAGGTTCATGTCGGTACTCCGTGTTTGATTCGGGAATCTCAGTGAGGAAAGGTCTCGCGCAGCCAGTCGCGCACGATGCGCCCGGCTAAGTAGCGGCCCGCCTCCTCGCCCTCCGCGAGCGCGCGGCCGTGGTGATCGCCGCGCACGCGACGATGCGATTTCGCCGGCGAGCCGAGGCTCGCGTAGATGTCCGCGACGACGGTCGGGAAGCACGCCTGGTCGCCGGTGTATTCCACGACGAGCGAGGGCTGCGTGATCGCGGGCGCGGTCTTCGACAGCAACGCGTTCGATGACACCCCCGACCATGTCGACAGCCATGCTTCCGGCGAACAGCATCGGGCGAACCCGACGGAGCCGTAGTTCGACGCGAACGGGTCCGCGCCCCACAACGAGCCGTATCGGCGATCCGACGGATCGAGCGAAAGATCGAAGCAGCGCAGATCGGCGTCGGTGCGCCAGACGGTCATCAGCGGCGTGTGCGCGGCGACACGGCGCGAGCGCGGATCGGCTGCGTCGCCGGCCGACTTGACGCGCGCGCGCGCGTCGAGACGCTCGGCGATGAGATTGCGCGCGATGGCGTCGAGCCGCTCCACGCGTGCGATTTGCGCCGCTCGATAGCGCGTCACGAAAGGCGCGTCGTAGCGCGACGAATGGGGCGGCGCGTCGAATCCGTTGGACGGCGCGAACGGATCGAGCGATGCATCGAGGGACAGCGCATCGCTTTCGTCAGTCACCGACGGATCGATGCAGCCCTGCAGCAGCGCGCCTTGTCCGGGGTGAGGCGCCACGAAGATCACGCCGTCCACCGGCGGCAGCTCCAGCGAGGCGAGTTTCGTCGGGCGTCCGCCTGGCGTGCGTTCGATGCGCTTTCCCGGCGAGAGATTCGATTGCTGCACATAGAGGGCGTAGAGCCCGCTGCCGCCCGAGTTGCCGAGCAGCACGATGCGTCTGAAACCGGCTCCGCGCAGAAAACGCATGCCGGCCGCCACGTCATAGAGCGCGAACTCGTGTTCGAGGCGCATGTCGTTGCCCACCGAGCGCGGCGCTTGCGTCCATGCTGCATAGCCCGCACCGACGATATCCGGAATCAGGTAATGGCAGGCCATGAACTCGCGCGGATGCATGATGCACACGACGGTATCCGTCGCCCCAGGCGAATACAGCGAACCGCTCGTCGCGGCGCCGTCTTGCGTGCGCAGCACGACGTTGCGGGTGCTGACGCCGGCCGGCAGATCGCGCGGATTCCAGTCCGTGTTGAGAAATCCTGCTGTCGCGCTTCCGTGGCCGGCGCGCGTTTGCTCAGATCGATTCATCGAGTCATCTCCGTTTTTTTACATCTTAGTCGAATAATTTTACGATGTCGTAGATTTTTGATTATGGTTTTTACGGATGCGTCGATTTAACGACAGGCCCGATCGGCCACGCCGGCTATACCGCCCCGTGCCGCAGGCTCACGACGCGACGCCGGATTGAGGTATCGTGTTGATTTTTCTGACACAGACGTCGAAAACGCCGTATGACCAGAACCCAGACCAAGAGCGACGCCTTGCGCGAGAACATCCTCGAAGTGGCGACGCGCCTTTTCATCGAACGCGGCTTCGACGGCACGAGCTTCAACGACATCGCCGACGCGATCGGCGTGAGCCGGCCCGCGCTCTACTACTACTTCAAGAGCAAGGAAGCGATCCTCGAAGTGCTGACTGAGACGGTCACGCGCGCGGCGGGACAACTAGCCTCGGAAGCGGTGCCCGAGCATATGAAGCATCCCGCCGGCATGCTGCGGCACCTGGTGCTGCGTCATGCGCGGCTGATCCTCACGCATCCGCTGCAGTTTCGGGTCGTGGAGAGAAATGAAGGCAACTTGCCGCCGAAGCAACGCGAGTTGGCGGAGCAGGCGCGGCGCGCGGTGCTGGAACAGTTTCAGCACGCGATCGAATTCGGCATCGAGCAGGGACAGTTTCGCGCGCTGGACGCGAAGGTCGCGGCGTTCTCGATCATCGGCATGTGCAACTGGAGCGCATGGTGGTATTCGCCTTCCGGCCCGCGCTCGCTCGAACAGGTCTCGGAGCAGATTGCCGACATGGCCTTGCACTCGGTGCAAATGGAAAACGAAAGGCAGTTGCGGGAACCGAGCGCCGCCGCGGTCATCCGGTTGCTGCGCGACGATATCGACATGCTGGAACGGCGTCTCGCGTCGGGCGGTGATTTCTCCGCAAGCGAATAAGCCAGCACGTCGCGACGAAACCCGGACACGCGGCATTGACCCGAACAAAAGGACGCCGCGTGGACTTCACGATCCGACCATCACGCGACGCCCTGCCCGGCTCAAGCCGACATGGCGTCCGAAGCGTCGATCGTCCGCATGCCGCCGATCACATCGACATGATCTTTCGGCACGAGACCGGAATGAACCGTCGTCCAGCAACTCGGACAGAAGTGCTCGCGGAAAACGACTTCCATATCGATGTAATACGACGGATCGACACGCACGTTGTAGGTCAGCGCCTGAATACCCGCGTCGCGAAAACCGGAGCCCGCGCCGAACAGTTGCGCGTAGAGATGCTCGAACTTGTCGACTGCATCATGAAGCGACTCCGCGGTAGTTGGCCCAGAGGCCAGCGGGGTGGCGACCTCGCCCATCTGCATGCCGTAGCGCATGTCGATTTCGCGATAGAGCTTCGTTTCGACGAACTTGATGCCCTGACGCGCAAGCACCGCGCTGACCTCGTCCTCGAGCCGTTTGAAGTTCCCCGCAACGCGCACAGGATCGAGGGGCGCGACGCCCGGATCCGACAGTTCGCGAATCACGTTGACTTTCGACGCCGCGAGACCGAACGCCGAAAACGCCGACGCGACGGGGCCGAGCGTAACGCATAAACCCCTACATGCTTTTAAGGCGTAAGACTCGGGATTGGAGGATGAGGCAAACGTTTCCCGTGAAACTTTTTATCTACTCATCGATAGATTTTTTGGAAAGTTTCTGCGCCGCCGGCAATCAATAGAAATATCAAATAGGAGGAGCCCTGCCTATTGGCGCGTGTCGGGTGTCTGGGCAGCAAAGGGCAACACTCGCCGAAGGGACAAAAAACCACCCGGAAGAACGGGTCGCCTCACGCTTGCGGTGCAGCCGGGCTAATACACCTCGACATGATCCGGATATACGCCCGTTTCCCGCGCGGCTTGCTCCACCGCTTCCGGACTGTCGCACTCGGCAAGCACGCCGATCTCCTCCTCACCGGCAAATAAGCGGCCCGCCCACTGGCCCGACGGTGCGCGGTAGATCCGCAGGGTGACGGCGTGGTCTGTGTCGTGATCCAATTCAAGCTCCTAAAGGAAAGGCGGCGGGGAGCGTCTGCCCACAGCGCCAACACGAAGCGACACCCGTTGCGGCGGCACGAATCTACTTTAACTGAACGACCGCTCTCGAAGGCGCACCGGTCATCAACACGGCGGCAATGAAAAGCGGTACACCAGACCGCACAAGGGCCCCGTGGGTCGTTCCCTTCTCAGAGTTCCTTTGAGATCGATGCTGCGCCTTCCGCCTCCCGCTGCTGCAAAACTCGCCACTGAACCTTTCCGCTGCCGGATTGCGGGAGACCGTCGATGATTTCGACGATCTGTGGGACCTTGTAAGTCGCTATACGAGTACGCGCCCATTCGCGAATCTCTTCGGGGCTGATATCGGCTCCAGCTCGCAGTACAACAAAGGCTTTGACGAACGGACCGACAACTGACGTGTTTGAAAGCGAGCGAACGGCAAAGGGCCTTCCGGCCTCTCAGTCGCGCGAGCGGCCGCTCTCGTTTGGCAGGACGGGATGTTGTGCCTCCCATTCGCGACGGGTTTTCGCCAATTCCTCGGCAAGCAGCTTCTCGTCCGGAAGTACGGTGTGGTACTCAGCGGCTAGCACCTTGTTGGGCAAGCCGTCGAGCGCATAGCGCGCGATCGCCTCGTTGGTCCTCGCACAAAGGATCAGGCCAACCGGCGGATTCTCGCCGGGCAGCGTCCAGTGTTCCTTCGCGTAATTGCAGTACATATGCATCTGCCCGACATCTGCGTGATTCAGCTCGGTCAGTTTGAGATCGATGATCACGAGGCAGCGCAGTCGCCGATGAAAGAAGAGCAGGTCTACGCGAAACCAGCTGTCACCGATGCGCAACCTTCGCTGCCGCCCCACGAATGTAAAATCGCCGCCCAGTTCAAGCAAGAAGTCCTCAAGCCGATGGATTAGCGCGTCTTCGAGATCGCTTTCTGAATACTCGTCCTTCAGGTCAAGGAACTCGAGCACGTAAGGATCCTTGATCGCTTCTTCAGGCTTCATGATGTCACCGGGATTAGCGACAGCGCCCTTGTTGAGCATTGCGCGCTTATCCTTGGACATCAACGTACGTGTGTAAAACTGACTGCCAATCTGGCGCTCGAGCTGTCTCACGCTCCAACCACCGCGCAACGCCTCGCCTTCGTAGAACGACCGCTCATCGGGCGATCGCGTCCGTCGCATCAGTCGCACGTAGTGCGTCCAGGACAGCGGGAAGCGCTCAGACAGCTGTTGAAGCGAAAATTCCCGAATCGGTGATTCGGTTTTTGCTCTGGACGCGCGGGCCGGAGATTTCCGAATCACTGATTCGGAAATCTCGCCCGGGGGATAGCTCTGGTAGAAGAGCCGCATCAATTCCAGATTGTCAGCGCCGAAGCCCCGTCCAAACTGCCCCGTCAGATCCGCCGACAGACGTTGCAAGAGTGCCTGTCCATATGCCGCGCGCCCCTTTCCACCCTGCTCTGATTCGACGATCCGACGGCCGACCAGCCAATATGTTGCCGTCATCAGTGCGTTGACGCTCCGAGCAGCAGCGCGTCGACCGTCTTCGAGGAGCGCGACCACATCGCGGAGCGTGTCGCTGTACGCGCCTTCGGGTAGGAGCACATCCGTCATCTTTTCGGTTCCACGAGTCTCGTCGAAGGAAGGCAAAGAAATCGGTCTTCAATGCAGGCAGCACGGACCGAAGGCCGCAAAGTATACGCGATGAGGCTCGTCATAAGCGTTCCTCTCCGGTTGCTTCGGCGATCACGCCACGGTCTGCTCTGCTTGGCGAATAGCACGTCGATCGGCGGGCAGGTTGGCTTTTGACTCCTTCATTGCCTTGTGCGGCGAAGTCCTTATTCCTTGCCGCCTATCCCGCTTGCAGGGCGAGCCGCCGTCGTGTCATATGGTGCAGCGGTACGTGGGTATCTTACGCGTCGGGCCTGATATCCGTGCCGGGCGCGTCGCGGTGGCCGGTGGCTCACGGAGAATCCTCGCGGCGCTGTTTCGATATTGCACAGTAGAGCCCCGCGTCGATCGCAAGGTTGCATTCGATGATGATGTCGCGGAAGTCATTGCAGGAAACGCCGGCGAAAGCGCGTCTGCGGATGACCTGCATTCAACAGGTCAAAGTCAACCAGTGAGGCCAACGTATTGCGTAGCGGCCCGATCAAGTAGTACGACGCCCAATCCACGCCCAGACGGGCGAGCGGTCGAAACAGGACGCGGGATTCAGTTGGAAAAATCCCGTAATGCCGCCGCCAATGATCATCCACCTTGCGTGCGCTTTGTCCAGGCTGGGCGAAGCGGCGAGTATGTTGAGGCAAGAGCGACAGCCCGCGCGGAACTGACGAGCAGTGCGCCACGGTGTCGGTTGACGACGGTCTGGTACGAGATGTCGAGGCCCAGACCCATGCCTTGACCCGGCGGCTTGGTTGAGAAAAACGGTTCGAAGAGATGCGGCACGACATCGTCTGCGATGCCGGTCCCGTTATCGATGATCTCGACCACGGCTTCGTCCATCTCGCGGTACGTTCGGTGAATGATGTCGCCGAGGCCATTCGTCGCGTCGATCGCATTGTCGATCAGGTTCGCAAGCAGTCCTCGTGCGTCAGCGAGGAAAGCGGTTTGCCGAGCACGACAACAGACCAGAGCAGCAGTCGCTCGGCTTCCTTGCGATAGTTCTCGAAGGTGGTCTTCGTATCGACAAAGCGCGAGAGCCACGCCCGGATCGCATCGAGGTCATGGTCCGCTGCGATCTGCGTGTTTGTCATACTTTGGCGAGGGAAATCAATGACGTGCGTCATCTCACGCACAGCCCTCGAAACGTATTTTTGGCTTGCGCCGAATGCCGACGATGCTCGGATGTTGGTGGTCTTTCGCAACGAATCCGGCCGCATCCAGGCCATCGACAAGCGAAGGCTCCGAGCGCATCTGCCAACGCACTTGGAGTTATCTGCGCCTGCCTTCGCTAAGGGCTGATCTCCGCTTATTTCGAGCACGCTGAACGCGACACCCTTCGCTGGTCACGCATTGGTGGCGAAGCTTTTTGACGAGGGTGGCGGCCCTGACCATTAGTTGCATTACGTTGACCTTTAAACCGCCCACTTAGCGAACCGGCCGTGAGGACGGCTCATGATTCGGCCAACAGCGTGAGCCCAGCCGCACTGCTCGCGACATCCGCGCCTCCGTACAGGGTCTGGCTCGCTCGCAACCACCCAACGTTCTGCCACCGGCGACCGACTTCGCCTTCATCGAACGTCGAGAAGGAAGCAGTCGAGATCTGCCTGGCGCCGTCGTTGAAGGTGCTTCCAGCGAGGCCATAGACGCCTTGCGCCCTTTGACGGTGAACGCCTTCATGCCGCAACTAGACGACGTCGTACGGACAGGCGAGCGCACGTTCGTATGGATACCTACCTTTCAATGATCAGGCGATGAAGGTCATTGTGCAGGGGTGGCCGGCTCACGGGCCAACCGCAGAAAAGATCGACATGTCAGTAAAGGGCGACGCTGCTTGACTCACGTTGTGTAGATGCAGGTTCGGTGGTCCGGAGGGCAGTCCGCGCAGCTTGTTCAAGCGGCGGGTTACCTTCTGCCACGGACTGGCTTCGAAAAACGAGGGATCAGACAGTGCTTGAGTAAGTTTTGCATCGAGTTCAGCGAAGAGGCTGAAAAGCAGGAACGGCGGAGCAGGAAGGGGCGAGATTGCTTGCATGAGCAACTGCTGTTCTGTTAAGCCGGGCCCAACCCTGGCAAGGCGGTTTTGAAACGCAATCAGCTGTTGCTGCGTTGGTGGTTCCCCTCATTGCCAACCCGAATAGGCGCTTCAGTGTCTGCTCCGCGTCGAAAAAGGCCCGCAGCCATGGGCATTTTCGTTCACGCCCGACTCGGCCAGATCCCCGCCCTTCGGGCCCAACAATTGCTGCTGTGCTATAACTGGGCGTGCGTCACGCTTCCGCTCTATGGGGTTTGATAAATTCCACGATGGAGAACAACGATGCATCGACGAAGCTTCATGGTCAAGTCGACCGCCGTTCTGGCGCTCGGAACCCTCGCACTTTCCGGATGCACGGCCAACAAAAACACTGGAGCCGAACAGGCTGCGGGTGCCGCTGATCTGCGCCGCTCCATCGACGCCGACGTCGAAAGCACCCTTCAGCGTCTCTATGCCACCGTAGGCGGTTCGCGCGAATTAGTTGCGAAAGCGAGCGGCGTCCTCGTGTTCCCATCCGTGCTTCAGGCCGGCTTCGTCGTCGGCGCGCAGTACGGCAAAGGCTCGCTGCGCGCGGGTGGCCGCACCGTCGGCTACTACAGCACAACTTCGGGCTCGCTCGGTCTACAGGCGGGCGCGCAATCGAAGGCGCTTATCTTCCTGTTCATGACACAGGACGCGCTCAACAAATTCCGCAGCTCCGACGGCTGGTCGGCCGGTGCAGACGCTTCCGTGGCGCTCGTCAGGATTGGCGCGAACGGCTTGATCGACACGACCACCGCGTCAAAGCCGGTCCAGGCGTTTGTATTGACCAATGCCGGCTTGATGGCCGACGCCTCGCTTCAAGGCACGAAGGTATCCCGCCTGAACGAGTGAGCCAGTCTCGCAGTTGTTTCAAGCGGCGCAGCGTACGATCGCTGCGTCGTGCGAGCTTCCCGGTCGACGCCACATGGCGGTTGTCTTATAGGTGCTTCGCTGGAGCGGGCCTACGCCTGCGTCAGTCTGCTTGGGTCGCATGCGCCGAAAGCACATTCCAGCGCATGCGTGCCGCTACGCGCGCATGAAACTGGCGAGGCCGGTGCCCTACATCACTCCTCCTTTCCTCGGTATCCGCCGGGCTCGACCGCGTGAGAATCGGCTTTCGGTGCGTTGCTCTCGCGGCTACTCCTGCCGCAGCCGGGCATCGTGGTACTTGATCACGTCCATGACCGCCGCCGTCATCACCGCGGTTGACACTCCAAACATCAGGATGCCATTGGCGGCTTCTATCGGGCCAAGCATGCGCCCGTGCCTGGACATGACAATGTCGCCGTAGCCCAGCGTGGCAAAGTTGACTGCGGAGTGATATAGAGCAGTGGTGAAATCAGGAAACTCGCCCAAGAGCATGAACAGAGCCGCCCAGATCGCCATCTGGGCGAAGTTACAGAGCAAGGTGAGCAGCATCACTGCCGACAACAGCAACACATCCATCCACAGCGGTTCCTTATCTTTATGGGTGTGCCGAAAGCGAGCGTAGCGGCGCAGGCAGATGGCAACGACCACGGCCTGCAGAAGCAGGCACAGGAGCATGACCGGAGAGGCGACCAGTACACTGTGCAGCATGATTGACCCCGCCTTCAGGGAGAGCGCATTGGTACACAAGGCGCCGCGTTCGGGACCCGGAGATTGCAACTTCAGAACTTGCTACTCTAGCCAGTCATAGGACACAGCGTCAGATGCACTCCGCTATATCCCGCTCCAACTATTGGACGTGCCGAACGGTTGTACTAGACATCCGACTGGCGAGAGCTGCTACGCCAGCGCGGAACGGGATTCGTTGCATATAAGAACGATCTTGCCTGACACGCCACCGTCGCCGAGCACCTCGTGTGCGCGACGCGCATCCACAAGAGGAATGAGCTGCGCGATGTGCGGCCTGATCTCTCCGTGTTGAAGAAGCTCAAACAGCGCGATCAAATCTTGTCGAAACAACTCCGGCTTCATGCGCTTGAGCCACTGAATGCTATAAGGGATCACGTGTTTTCGACCGGGCAGTAACCAGCCACCAAGGATATAAAGCCCGAAGATGGCAAGCGCGCGAAAGCGATGGCGACCGCCTGAGCGACCCGAAGCCAGTCTGCCTTTACGCAGGGAGGACGTTAAGCCATATGCCACCACTGTGCCTCCGGAACGAAGTGCTTCGCGGGAACGCCAGATGTGCGTGCCGCCGATGCCATCAAAGACCACGTCGACGCCGTCGATTGTGAGCCGGCGGATTTCTTCCACGAAGTCGAGCTGTTGATAATCAATCGGAGTAGCGCCGAGTTCAGCGACGGTCGACGCGCCATGTGATGAGCATGTACCGTACATCTCCAGACCGGTGAGACGGCCGAGCTGTAATAGCGCCGAGCCTACCCCTCCCGCCGCACCATGAATCAAGACGCGCTGGCCCGGCCCGACATGCGCCGAGCGATGCAGCATCTGATAAGCCGTGACATAGTTCAGGACGAGGCTAACGGCCTCGCTCGCGTCCAATCCAGGCGGGACGGGAATCAGCTCATTCTGCGACATGCATACGTACTGCGCGTACCCGCCACTGATTGGGAGCGCGGCGACTGTCTGTCCGGATTCGATGCCGACTACGCCACTGCCAATCCGGTCCACCACGCCCACCAGATCCCAGCCTGGGGTGAAAGGTATCCGAGGCGTTTCAGGGTGAACCCCTTCGCGCATTAAAAGATCAGGCAGGCAGACTCCCGCAGCCAGCACTTTCACCCGCACCTCTCCGTCCCGCGGCTCCGGGCAATTTTCCTCAATCACCCTAAGCACATCGGGCCCTCCGTACCGAGTCACAACGATACGAGTGTTTATCATCGCCTCCACCTGACGGCTGCATGCAACTGGAGAACCTCTGGAAACGCGAAGGCGCGCAGATGGGGTCCCTCGAAGCGCAATACGCCACTGTATAAATGGAAGCCTCCCATGGTCTCGTGGCACGCCGTTGATTCAGATCAAGCGCACGAATATCCTGTCTATCTGTAGCGCTACGGTCATCCCGAGGTCGCCCTATACGTGGTTGATTCATCAGAGTCACTCGTTTGTATCGACCGCGTGGTGCAGTGCCGTTCGCAGTTCAGCCGCACCTCTGCACTGTTTGTCGTTTCGGCTAATCATTGCGCCTGGCGCTGATAACCCGCCTTTAGCGCGTCGACTACGAGTTCTACCGACCGAGACGATTTGCGGCCACTCGCGTAGTAGACGTGATGTCCGGTGAACGTAGGAAACCAGTCTTCGAGAACCCAATTTAACCGCCCCGCGTGGACGTGGACCTCGACAACGTCTTTCGGCACATATGCGAGACCAAAACCGCCCAGCGCCGCGTCGACCATCTGATAGACGTTATTGAACGTGAGCTGCCCTTCGACTCGCACCTGCAACTCGCGACGTCCCTTGCGTAACTCCCAGGGAAGCAGCGAATCGCGCGTGGGCAGCCTCAGGTTGATGCAGTTATGCAGCGTCAAATCTTGCGGCGTCTTCGCATGAGGCCTCGACTTCAGGTAACTCGGGGAGCCCACGATCGCCATCGTCATATCGGGTGCGATGCGCACGGCGATCATGTCTTTCGCCACCTGGTCGCCGAGCCGTACGCCGATGTCATAGCGATCCGCAACGATGTCCGCCAGCCCATAGTCGTTGACGAGTTCGATCTTCAATTCCGGATACTGCCGCAGCAACGGCTGCAGTCGCGGCCAGACGTACGTATTCGCGGCATAGTCGGTGGTCGTGATTCGAACCGTCCCGCTCGGACGGTTGGTCATCGCGCGCAGCGAATCTACCTCTGCCTCGATCTCCTCGAAGCGCGGTCCGATCGCCGAGAGGAGCCGCTCGCCAGCCTCGGTAAGAGAAACGCTGCGGGTCGTGCGCGTCAGAAGCTGCAGACCCATGCGTCTCTCGACACCTGCCACCGTTCGGCTCAACGCTGACTGCGACACACCCAGCTGCGCGGCCGCCCGCGTGAAATTGCGCTCACGCGCGACCGTCATGAAGCCGACCAGATCGTTGAAATCTTCCTTCAATTAATGCTCCCATGCATAAGGGCATGCCGATTTTGCCACCTAGTCGCATCAATCACCAGGGATTACATTTAATGCCGAAAAGCAATTCGACATTGGAAATTTCGAGGAAAGATCATGGAATTGAAACGAGCAGGCTCTCAGCCGTCGAAGAAGGGCCCGGAGGAATGGTTCACCGGCATCGTGCGGATCGACCCGCTGAACACGCCGCCGCCGCCCGCCCGGGTCTCGTGCGCGAGCGTGACGTTCGAGCCGGGCGCGCGCACCGCGTGGCACACGCATCCGCTCGGCCAGACGCTGCTGGTGACAGCTGGGTGCGGCTGGACGCAGTGCGATGGCGAGTCGCGCGTCGAAATCCGCGCGGGCGACGTGATCTGGTGCCCGCCCGGGCACAAGCATTGGCACGGCGCGACCTCGACGACCGCGATGACTCATATCGCCATTCAGGAAGCACTCGACGGCAAGAACGTCGAATGGCTGGAAAAGGTGACGGACGAGCAATACCTCGGCAGCGGCGAGGACAAATGATCAGGTACGCCGCATACATCGTCGCCTCGGCCTTCTTGTCGGTGTCCTTGGCGGTCTTCGCTGCTGATGGCGGCCCGGAGCCGATAACCATCGCGCATAGCGGCTCACAGCCGTCCGTGCCGGGATCGACGCAACGCTTCACTGGGCAGGTACGCATCGATCCTCTCTTCCAGTCAAAGGCGCCATCGCGTCTGTCTGGTGGGCTGGTCACGTTCGAGCCAGGCGCGCGTACCGCGTGGCACACCCATCCGCTCGGACAGACGTTGATCGTCACGGCAGGCAGGGGTTGGATTCAGGAGTGGGGCCAGGAAAGGCACGAGATTGCCGCCGGAGACGTGGTGTCGATCCCGGCAGGCCGAAAGCACTGGCATGGCGCAACGTCCACCACCGGGATGACGCACATAGCGCTGCAAGAGGCGCTTGATAGCAAGAATGTCAACTGGCTTGAACAGGTCACCGATGAGCACTATCGCAGACCGTGACTCAGGGACGCGTCGCGTTGCGCGCCTCGCCGCATCTATCTGCGCGGCGTTCGTCGTGTCCGCCTGCGCCCACACGGAAAGGACTGGAAACATGCAAGAACCGCTGTCGCACGCCGCCCTGAAGTCTGTCTCCCCGGCGTTTGAGCACTATACGAGCGAAACTTTGCTGGACGGTCTTTGGAAGCGGCCGCAACTGTCCCCGCGCGACCGTAGCATCGTGACGCTGTCAGTGCTCATCGCCCGCAATCAGACCATTGAGATGCCATTTCATTTTCGACTGGCGCTCGATAACGGGGTGAAGCCTGCGGAACTTGCGGAAATGATCGCGCATTTGGCGTTCTATTCGGGGTGGGCAAACGCGACCGCTGCTTCAGCGATCGCCAAACCCATCTTCGATGAACGAGGCATCGGTCCGGACCAGGTCTCCCCAGCCAATGTCGCGCTTCTGCCGTTGAATGAAGCTGCGGAGAAACAGCGTGCGCAGATGGTCGCGGAGAACTTCGCCGCGGTCGCCCCCGGCGTCGTTCAATACACCACGGACATTCTGTTTCGCGACCTCTGGTTGCGTCCGGGGCTCGCGCCGCGCGACCGCAGCCTGGTGACCGTGAGCGCCCTGGTTGCCAACGGCCAGACTGCACAGATTCCGTATCACCTGAATCGCGCGATGGACAACGGACTGACGAGGAACGAGGCATCGGAAGTGCTGACGCAGCTCGCCTTTTACGCGGGCTGGCCGAATGTGTTTTCGGCGATGCCCGTGTTCAAGGATGTACTCGCGAAGCGGGCGACATAACCGTCAGGCCAGACTCGAACCCGCAGACGGGCAACTTCATCTTCGAACCTCGATGGGGGCTCGCCAACGCACATGCTGCACCGACAGCGCAGAGGTCTGAAGAAACATCAACAAGGAAATTCATGAGCGGAAACATTGATGGGAAAGTGGTTGTCATCACCGGCGCCAGCAGCGGTCTGGGCGCAGAAACCGCGCGCCATCTTTCCAGACAGGGCGCCAAGGTCATCCTGGGTGCACGCCGCCTTGATCGGCTAGCGGAGCTTGCAAGCGAACTAGGACTCGATGGAAAAGCGATTCTGCAAACTGACGTCACGGACCGCAACCAGGTCAGGGCGCTAGTCAATCGTGCAGTGGAACTGCACGGCCGCATCGATGTGCTTCTCAACAACGCAGGTCTCATGCCGAGCTCGATGCTCGACAAGTTGAAGATCGACGAGTGGGACCGGATGATCGACGTCAATATCAATGGCGTGCTGTACGGCATCGCGGCTGCGCTGCCGCACATGCAATCCCAAAAAGCCGGTCAGATCATCAACGTCTCGTCCGTCGCAGGCCATAAGGTTGGTCCCGGAGGCGCAGTCTACGCGGGCACGAAGTGGGCAGTCCGCGCGATCTCGGAAGGACTCCGTCAGGAAGTCAAACCCTGGAACATCCGCACGACCATCGTTTCGCCGGGGGCGGTCGCGACCGAGCTGATCGACACGATCACGGATCAGGACGTCGCCGCAGGCATGGCGAAGACCTATGAGAAGGCGATCCCGGCCAGCTCGTTTGCGCGCGTGGTGGCATTTGCCATTAACCAGCCCGAAGACGTGGACATCAACGAAGTGCTTTTCCGTCCCACTACCCAGGCGTATTGAGCGTGCACCGACCGCAGCCCACATCGTTGTTCACGATTGAAGGCAATACCGGAGCGCCAGCCGAAGATGAGGAAACCGACGAGCGCCGCGGTCCTCACCGGCGGCAGCGTTGCGAAGACGGATTGCGCCGCAGCTTCCGCCGGCGGCGCGACTATCGGCCAGGGGTATTGCATATCGCGCCGCCAGGAAGCATTCGACGCAAGGCGGCGGTTTGGCTCGAACCGGCCACAAGATGACGCACTGAGCGCCAATGATGGCGCGGGCCATGCGCGATTGATGAAAATCCCTCACCTGCCTATGTATCCGGACGCCGTAGCGTGAAACGCGTTCATCACGTAACTTACCTGAAAATTGGCATGACTCGGCCTGTCATCACGGCCCGCCATGCCGCCGGCAAAAAATCGACTGCACAAGGCCTTTACCCATGGAAGACTTCGTCGAGGTGAAACTTTCACGACGCACCGTGTTGAAATTGGGTGCCGCTTCGGCCACCACATTGCTTGCTGCGGGCGCGAATGCGCAGGAAGCCCAAGGGGCGCGAGCGGATTCAGCGGTCCGTCCGCCCGTGAAGGCGAAACTATCGATCGAAGTGAATGGCAAGTCAGAGCATCTCGAAGTCGATACCCGCACGACGCTGCTCGACCTCTTGCGGGAGCATCTGCAATTCACGGGCACGAAAAAAGGCTGCGACCACGGTCAATGCGGTGCGTGTACGGTGATCGTCAACGGGCGACGCATCAATTCGTGCCTCACGCTTGCGGTCATGCAACAGGGCGCGTCCGTGACGACGATCGAAGGTCTCGGCACGCCAGCCAGGCTGCATCCGATGCAGGCCGCTTTCGTCAAGCACGACGGCTATCAGTGCGGATACTGTACGCCCGGCCAGATCTGCTCCGCAGTCGCCGTGCTCGACGAGATCAAACAAGGCATTCCGAGCCACGTCACCGGCGACCTGACGGCGAATCCCCAAGTCAACTCCGCCGAATTGCGCGAGCGCATGAGCGGCAACATCTGCCGTTGCGGCGCCTATTCGAATATTGCCGCCGCCATTGCCGAAGTGGCCGGGAGCCGCGCATGAATGCCTTTTCCTTCGAGCGCGCGACGTCGCCCGCGCAAGCGGCGGCGGCCGCCCTTCGCACGCCGGGTGCCAGGTTCATCGCGGGCGGCACCAATCTTCTGGATCTGATGAAACTCGACATCGAGTCGCCGACGCATCTCATCGATGTGAACGGACTCGATCTCGGCAAGATCGAAGCGTTGCCCGACGGCGGACTGCGTATCGGCGCGCTCGTCCGCAACACCGATCTCGCCGCCGACCCACGCGTGCGACGCGACTACGGCGTGCTCTCCCGCGCGCTCGTCGCGGGCGCCTCAGGGCAATTGCGCAACATGGCGACGACCGCAGGCAATCTGCTGCAACGCACGCGCTGCCCTTACTTTTATGACACGAATCAGGCTTGCAACAAGCGCGCGCCGGGCAGCGGCTGCTCGGCCATCGGCGGCGTCAACCGGCAGCATGCCGTCATCGGTGCAAGTGACGCCTGCATCGCCACGCATCCGAGCGACATGGCCGTGGCAATGCGCGTGCTCGACGCAACCGTCTCGACCGTGCGCCCCAATGGCACGTCACGCGTGATCCCGATTGCCGACTTCCATCGCCTGCCCGGTAACACGCCGCATGTCGAGACCGCCCTGGAGCCCGGCGAACTGATCACGTCGGTCACGTTGCCCAGACCCGTCGGCGGCGCTCAGATCTATCGCAAGGTTCGCGACCGCGCATCGTATGCGTTCGCACTGGTATCGGTTGCCGCGATCGTTCAGCCGGACGGCAGCGGACGCGTCGCGATGGGCGGCGTCGCGCATAAGCCGTGGCGCGTGGAAGCCGCCGAAAGCGCGCTGCCGATGGGCGCGCAAGCCGTTACCGATCGTCTGTTTGAAGGCGCGAAGCCCACCGATCAGAACGCATTCAAGCTCGTGCTCGCGCAGCGAACGCTTGGCGCGGTGCTGGAACAGGCAAAGGGGCAAGCATGAAATTCGATATCCCGGCAACGGCAAATCCCGTCGACCAGTTGAAGGTCGTGGGACAACCGGTCGATCGCATCGAAGGGCCACGCAAGACCACGGGCACCGCGCCCTACGCGTACGAATGGCACCGTGCCGTGCCGAATCAGGCCTACGGCTATGTGATCGGCTCGGCTATCGCGAAAGGCCGCATCCACTCGATCCGTATCTCCGAAGCGCTGCGTGCGCCCGGCGTCGTCACCGTCGTCACGGCGGACACGGTGAGCGAGCTCGGCAAGGGCAAGTTCAATACGGCGCGCCTGCTCGCCGGGCCAACGGTCCAGCACTATCATCAGGCGGTCGCACTGGTCGTGGCCGAAACCTTCGAGCAGGCGCGGGCGGCCGCGCGGCTCGTGCATGTGCGCTACATCAGCGAGGACGGCCGTTTCGATCTCGAAAGCGCTCGCGCGACCGCGACGCCGCCGAAGACCGGTGTGCCCGGTTCGAGCGTCGGCGACTTCGAAGGCGCGTTCGCCGCGGCGCCCGTTCAGCTCGATGCGACCTACACGACGCCCGATCAGGCGCACGCGATGATGGAACCGCATGCCTCCATGGCGATGTGGCAAGGCGATGAACTGACGCTCTGGACATCCAACCAGATGATCGACTGGAGCCGAAGCGATGTCGCATCGACCCTGGGGCTGTCGAAGGAAAAAGTGCGCCTCATATCGCCATACATCGGCGGCGGCTTCGGCGGGAAGCTCTTCGTGCGCGCCGATGCGATTCTCGCCGCGCTCGGCGCGCGCGCCGCGCGCAGGCCCGTGAAGGTCGCGCTCACGCGGCCGCTGATGTTCAACAGTACGACGCATCGGCCGGCGACCGTGCAGCGTATCCGTATCGGCGCGACGCCGGATGGCAGGATCAGCGCCATCGGCCATGAAAGCTGGTCGGGCGATCTGGCCGGCGGCAAGCCCGAGAACGCGGTTCAGCAGACGCGTCTGCTCTATGCGGGCGCCAACCGTATGACGGCGCTGCGGCTCGCGGTACTCGACCTGCCCGAAGGCAATGCCATGCGCGCGCCCGGCGAGGCGCCGGGCCTGATGGCGCTGGAAATCGCCATGGACGAGATGGCCGATAAGCTCGGCATGGACCCGGTGCAGTTCCGCATCATCAACGACACGCAGGTCGATCCCGAGAAGCCGCAGCGGCCGTTCTCGGAGCGGCGCCTGGTGGAATGCCTTCGCACGGGCGCGGACAAGTTTGGCTGGAAAGCCCGCAATGCTCGTCCCGGTACGGTGCGCGACGGACAGTGGCTCGTCGGCATGGGCGTCGCCGCGGCGTTCCGCAACAATCAGGTCACGAAGTCCGGCGCGCGCGTGCGCGTGGATCGCACAGGCATCGTCACCGTCGAAACCGACATGACGGATATCGGCACGGGCAGCTACACGATCATCGCTCAGACCGCGGCGGAGATGATGGGCGTCCCGCTCGAGCGCGTCGTCGTCAAACTGGGCGACTCGAATTTCCCCGTTTCCGCCGGGTCGGGCGGTCAGTGGGGCGCGAACAGTTCGACATCGGGCGTCTATGCGGCCTGCGTCAAGGCGCGTGAAGCGCTCGCAGGCAAGGCGGGTTTCGATCCGTCGAGCACGCGTTTCGAGAACGACGCGATGCGCTCGGGCGATCGGGTGATGTCGCTGGGCGAGGCAGCGGGGGATACAGGCATCGTCGTCGAAGACTTCATCGAATTCGGTGATCTGACGCAGAAGTATCAGCAGTCGACGTTCGGTGCACACTTCGTCGAGGTCGGCGTTGACGTTGCCACTTGCGAGATTCGCATCCGGCGCATGCTTGCCGTGTGCGCGGCGGGCCGCATCCTCAACCCTAAATCGGCGCGCAGTCAGGTGATCGGCGCGATGACCATGGGCGTTGGTGCTGCGTTGATGGAGGAACTCGCGGTCGATAAGCGCATCGGCTATTTCGTCAATCACGATCTTGCCGGATACGAGGTGCCCGTCCATGCCGACATCGCCAGTCAGGAAGTCATTTTCCTCGATGAAACCGATCCGATTTCATCGCCGATGAAGGCGAAAGGCGTCGGCGAACTCGGACTGTGCGGCGTCGGCGCGGCGATTGCCAACGCAATCTACAACGCGACGGGCGTACGCGTGCGCGATTATCCGATCACGCTCGACAAGCTGATCGCGCATATGCCCGTATTCGCCTGACCCTATGCGTCACGCCCCCATGTCCGGACGGCCTCGGCGAAGAGCCTGAGCGCCGGCGGCGGATGCCGGTTGGACGGGTAATACAGGCAGAGGCCGGCGAACGACGGACTCCATTGCGGCAGCAGACGCACAAGCCGCGTGGCCGACAAGTGCTCGGCGACCAGCGATACCGGAACCCACGCAATGCCAATCCCGGCAAGTGCCGCTTCGACCATCAGGTTCATATTGCCGAGGGTCATCGGTCCCTGCACGTCGATGGTGACGCGCTTGCCGCGATGTTTCATCTCCCATCGATAAAGCGCCCCGCTCTCGAAGCGAAAGCGGATGCAACGATGCGCGAGCAGATCGCCGGGCGACTTCGGCATGCCGTTTTTTCGCACGTACTCAGGGGACGCGACCGCTGCGAATACCATGTCAGGACCGAAACGCACGGCGATCATATCGCGCGGCACATCGTCAAACACACGGATGCCTGCATCGAATCCGCCGGCGACGATATCGACCAGCCGCGTGTCGACGACGAACTCGACATGAATGTCCGGATACTGCGCAAGAAATTTCGGCAACACATGCTGCACCAGCGGCTTTGCCGCGTTCTCCGAGCAACTGATGCGAATCGACCCCGACGGGCGATGCTGAGCCGACGTGACTTCGTTGACCGCGTCTTCCAGATCTTCGATGGCGGGCGCCGCGCGCCGCAGCAGTTGCTCGCCGGCTTCGGTCAATGCGACCGAGCGCGTCGTGCGATTGAAAAGCCGCACGTTGAGCCGCGCTTCGAGCGCACGCATCGTGTGGCTGAGCGCCGACGGCGTGACGCCCATCGCCCGCGCCGCCGCGCTGAAACTGCCTTGCTGCGCAATCGCGACGAACGCCGACAGTTCAGACAATCCCGCTCGCGCCATATGTGAATTTCCCTCAATAGGTCATGTAACGATGACCTGATTGTTGAGCCAAACGACGAAGCTTATCTTATCGGTTCGCGGCGCATTGCGCTGATCTGCCCAGTGTTAGGTCTGTGGAGGAAAGCATGAGAAAGGTAAAGCTAGGGACGTCGGGTCTTGAAGTGTCGGCGATCGGATTGGGTTGCATGGGTCTGAGCTTCGCGTATGGCGCACCCGTCGAGAAGGCGCACGGAATTGCCGTGATCCGCGCGGCCTTCGAACATCGCGTGACGTTTTTCGACACCGCCGAAGCATATGGTCCTGCAACCAACGAGGAACTGCTCGGCGAAGCGCTCGCGCCGATTCGCGACCAAGTCGTCATCGCGACCAAATTCGGCTTCAGGGACGGCGTCCGTTCGCATGGCGTGGATAGCCGGCCCGAGAACATTCGCGCAGTTGCGGAGGCCTCGCTCAAGCGGTTGAAGTCCGAACGCATCGACCTCTTCTACCAGCATCGCGTCGATCCCGACGTGCCCATCGAAGATGTCGCCGGCACCGTGCGCGATTTGATCGCCGAGGGCAAGGTGGCTCACTTCGGCCTCTCCGAAGCGGGCGCCGCAACCATTCGCCGGGCGCATGCCGTGCAACCGGTGGCCGCGTTGCAGAGCGAGTATTCGTTGTGGTGGCGCGAACCGGAGCAAAAGGTCATGCCGGTGCTCGAAGAACTGGGCATCGGCCTCGTGCCGTTCAGCCCGCTCGGAAAAGGCTATCTGACCGGCGCCATCGACGAGAAAACGTCGTTTGCGAAGGACGACTTCCGGAACATCGTGCCGCGCTTCTCCGAAGAGAACCGCAAGGCGAATGCCGCGCTCGTCGCGATGCTCGGTGGCATCGCGCAAAGCAAGGGCGCGACGCGCGCGCAGATTGCATTGGCATGGCTACTGGCACAGAAGCCATGGGTCGCGCCGATCCCCGGCACGACGCGTCTGGACCGGCTGCAGGAGAACATTGGCGCGGCATCCATCGAACTCACGGCGGACGAGTTGTCGTCGATCAACGCCGCACTCGCCGCTATCGAGGTGGTCGGCGAGCGCTATCCGGCGTCGTTGCAGGCCCGTGTGGATCGCTAACGCATCGCGCGTTATGAGCACGAAAATATCATCGGATTCCGACCTTCGCGCGATCGAGAAACGCGAGCACGTACATGAGCAACAGAAAGGGAATCAGGCGACGCGTGGCCTTGTCGGCCGCACGATCGGCGGCAGCATTGCCGGGTGAATCAGCTTGCATGATGCGTCTCCTCCGTTCGAGGTATGCGGGCCTTTACCGGCCCGTTCGATGAAATATTCAGGCGTTATTCCACGCGCGCCGCATGAACTCTGCACTTTCGCGCATCGATGCAAGCGGTTCGCCTTTGAAGCCGCATTCGGCGCTCAATAGTCCGCTGTATCCGCACGCTTTCAAATTGCCGAAGAACGCCGGATAGTCGTATTGGCCTGTGCCCGGGTTCAGGCGCCCGGTGTCGGCGAGGTGGATATGCGCGAGCCATTCGCCGTGTTCGCGCAGTTCGCCGAGCGGCTCGCTCTCTTCGTCCATGTGATAGAAGTCCGCGAGTCCACGCACTTCATCGCGACCGAGCAGCTTCGCGAGTCGTGCGCCGTCGCCGACATTGTTCACGAGATTCGATTCCTTGCAATTCAACGGTTCGATGACGAGCGTCGCACCCGTGCCGCGCAATGCGTCAGCGCACCACGAAAGCGTCTGCAGGAATTCGTCCTCGCCCTGGCGCTGCGACCAGCCCTCGGGTATGTTGCGCGTCCATCCGCTGCCAAGCACGACGATGTGCGCACGCGCCATCGTCATCAATTCGACCACGCGATCGAAATAGGCGCGGTTGCGCCGCTCATCCTTCTCCGGCCCGACGATGCGCGCATCGTGCGGAAACAGGTAGCTGAACGCAAGTGCGGGCAGCGGAAGGTCCGTGACCAGCGCTCTCGCGTGCGCGAAGGACATATCGTCTTCCAGCTTCAACGGAACCAGTTGCGCCTCGATGTAATCGAGCCCTGCGTCCTTCATCGTCGATGCGTTTTGCAGCAGACCGCACCAGCCGAACTGTGGCGTCTTCATCGTTGGACCCCGTAGTGCAAGTTTGCGAGCGAACGTAACGTTTCGGGCGTCGTGCCGGGCAAGCCGAAGAATTCGAGGTACGCAGGAATCTGTTCGAACAGCATGTCGGAGCCGACCTGAAAGCGGCATCCGCGCGCCTGAACCGCCTGCAGGAACGCGGTCATCTCCGTCTTCATGACGACTTCGCCGACGAAGGTATCCGGCGCAATACGCGTCACGTCCACCGGCAGCGGATCGCCGTCGTTCATGCCCATCGGGGTTGCGTTGACGACCACGTCGAAGCCTGCGGGATCGTTGGAGCCGGTCGTGACTTCGAGACGCGGATAGTGCGCGCGCAGACGCTCGCCTAAACCGCGCGCAGCTTCGTCGCGGGCATCGAAGAGAGCGAGCCACGCGACGCCCGCCTTCGCCAGCGATGCCGCGATCGCCGATCCCACGCCGCCACAGCCGACGACGAGCACGCGCGCGCCGTTCAGCGTGCAGCCCTTCTCGTCGATGCTGCTTCCGAAGTAACACGTGAAGGATGCCGCTTCTCTTGCTGCAAACCGCTTGCGCTTCAAGTTTCGCGATCGATCTGCGAGAGTTCCAAGCCCTTGGTCTCGCGAGCAAAGCGCAACATCACCATGCCTATCGCAGCCGCGAAAATCGTGAACAGAATGATGCCGGTGGCCATCGAAATGGACAGTCGGTTGATTGTCGAAAGCACAACGAACGGCGCGATGCCGCCTCCGATAACACCGAAGTTGTATAGGAATCCCACGCCGGACGCACGAACATCGCGTGGAAGGTTCTCGGTCAAAATCGTTCCCCAGACCCCTGACGATCCGACCAGGAAGAAGCCACTAAGGAACGCACAGCTCAGCGCTATCGCCGAGCTATGTGCCGTCAAGACGACACCTGCAACGCAGATGGACCCGACTCCGATCATGAGTGAGATCGCCAAACGTCGCCCCAGTCGTTCGGCGATGAATCCGGATGCGACAAAGCCAAGGATCTGACCGACCGCAGAAGCCATTGCGATAGAGCTGACAAGCGATGCAGGCAGGCCGAGCGTCTTGAGATAGGTCGGCAGCAATGCCTGAAAAGGCCAGGAGCCGAAGCAGAGAACGAACATTAGCAACGACAGGTAAGCGACGCGACCAGGGTATCGTTTGAAAAGCTGCAGAACAGGGTTCTGCGTAGATTCATTGCGTTTAGCGGCTCGACCTTCCCTCCACGCAGCCGACTCCGGCACAAAGAAAATAATGAAAAGCCCAAGCAGGATCGCCGGCGGCAAGCCGACAAAGAACATTCCGCGCCAGCCGAATGTCGGATAAATGAACTCATAAGCCAGCGCGGCGCCAATCGCGCCCACACCCCAGCCCGTGTCGAGAATGCCAATGCCGATCGCCCTGTGTCGTTCGGGCCAGGACTCCGCAACCATTGCGGCTCCCAAAGAAAACCCCGGAGCCATTCCAAAGCCGAGAAGCAAGCGGAACACCGCCAGCGAAAGGAAGTTCCATGACAGCCCGGTCGCGACGGCCCCGGCCGTGAACCAGGTCAACGTGATGAGAAGAGGTATCTTTCGGCCAATCCGATCGCTCAGACCACCGAAAGCGAGACCTCCGATCCAGCGAACGCCATAGGTCGCGAGAAGTAGCAAAGATGCCGTGTTGAGCGATACGCCGAAAGTCCTGGCGATATCTCCAAGCACGAAGGTGATCGCAAGAAAATCCAGCGCATCGTTTACCCAAACACCCCACGCTGCGAAGAGCACTCGCCATTGTGACGCCGTGATTTCGCGATACCACGGTTTCGACGATTCCTGAGATCCGATGACTTCAGATTGCATTGTCTCTCTGCCTTATGTTGAATACGACTTCGAGTCGCAATGTAACCGGTATCATTACAAGGTGCAACATAGCGGCCCGGTCTCTCAGGGAATGTCCCTAACTCTCTGAACGGATATCTCGGCAAAGAGCATCTAGACTGACCCGCCATGCTCGCTTTCACAGTGAAACCGCATTCAGAGAGACCAGATGAGAGATACCATTGCTTCGCTCGATCGAGAGCACGACAGGAACGCCATGACCACGCTCGGATGTTCGAGAGTCGTTGCGGGCATGTGGCGAGTGCTGGAATGGAAGCTGTCCTCCTCAGAATTGCACCGCTTCGTCTGCGAAAGCATGGATTTGGGCGTGACAACTTTCGATCATGCCGATATCTACGGCGCAGGCGAGGTCGAAGCGCTTTTCGGAGAGGCTTTGCTAAATACTCCGTCGCTGCGTGCAGATCTTCAGATCGTGAGCAAGGCGGGGATCAGGCCACGCACCGCATCGACCGGTGGTTCTGGAGTGAAGCACTACGACACGAGCCGAGCCTATCTGCAAGCGGCTGTCGAGCGATCCTTGCAGCGCCTGAGGACTGACTATCTCGACTTGTTTCTCATTCATCGTCCAGATTTCCTGGCGGACAACGAAGAGATCGCCGATGCGGCCCAAAGCCTCGTCAGACAAGGAAAGATACGCGCATTCGGCGTATCCAACTATACGACGCGGCAATTCGAGGCACTTCGATCCAGAATGGATCTCGCTACCAACCAGATCGAGTTCTCCCCTTTCGAACTTGGCGCGCTCGAGGGCGACCTGCTCTCCGCCTTGTCCTCGGCAAAGGTTTCTCCAATGATCTGGTCTGCGCTCGGAGGTGGACGGCTATTCTCGGACAACGACGAAATCGCAGCACGGCTACGCGCCGCAATGAGTTCCCTGGCACGGAAATACGACGCGTCGTGTTGGGTGCCGCTCGTCTATGCCTGGATCTTCAGGCTTCCCTGTGCACCTTATGTCCTTGTCGGTAGTCGACGAATGGAATCGCTCCGGTGTGCCGTCGAAGGACTTGGCATCGCGTTGAGCCGCGAGGACTGGTATGCAGTGCTCGAAGCCGCGCGTGGCCGACCCGTTCCGTGAGCGATCCCTCTTGATCGCTGAGGCAATGCCCGAGAAACCGGTTACAGACAGAGGTTCCTCGCCGGCTCGCGCCTGCAAATCTGCCCCAAAAAGCAATCCAAGAGGTTACCCCTATGGAGCAATCCCGATTGCATCTTGATAATGATACCGGTTACATGCGGATCACGAGATGCCGCACCGTCCCTTACCCAAGCAGATGTGAGAGTCTCGATGCAACGAATTTCTTCTGACCAGGCCGCGAGCCTGGTGCGGACAGGCGACTCGGTCCTTATCAGTGGATCGGGTGCTGGGCATGCTGTGCCTGAGGCGTTGCTCGCAGCAGTCGGGCAGCGCTTTCGAAACGAACAGCAGCCGCGCGACCTCACATCGATCAGTGTCGTCGGAATCGGGGACCGGATCTCGCTAGGTGCCGATCACCTCGCGCAGGTCGGGCTGATAAAACGCGCAATCTCGGGCGCGCTCATCGATTCCCCGGGCCTGTTGAAAATGGCCTCACTCGATCTTATCGAGGCATACACCTTGCCGCAGGGCGTCCTCTCGCAACTCATGCGTGAAATGGCTGGGGGACGGCCGGGACTGATCACGAAAACGGGGCTCACTACGTTCATCGATCCTCGTCAGCGGGGTGGCCGGCAGAGTCCCAGGACGGAAGAGCAACTCGTCGAACTCATCCACCTCGACGGCGAAGAATGGCTTCGTTTCAAGCCGCTCCCCATCCATGTTGCGTTCCTTCGCGGCACGACGGCCGACGAGGACGGCAATATCACGATGGAACAGGAGGCGGTTCTGGGCGAGATGCTGGCCATGGCGCAGGCGACTCGCCGAGCGGGGGGCGTGGTCGTCGTACAGGTCAAACGAATGGCGCGCAGCGGCACGCTGCCGCCCAAGCAAGTGAAGATTCCGGGCATTCTCGTGGACTTCGTGGTCGTCGAGCCGGAACAGCGCCAGACCTATGCGACCTACTACGATCCGAGCTATTCGGGCGAGCTGCGCGTGCCTGTCGCGGAGATAAAGCCGATTCCGTTCGGCCCGCGCAAGGTCATCGTGAGACGCGCCGCCATGGAGCTTTATCCGTCCGCCATCTGCAATCTCGGGGCGGGCATCTCGACGGGACTTTCGACTGTCGCAGCGGAAGAAGGATTGCTCGACGCCGTCGTCCTCACGAATGAACAAGGGCTGATCGGGGGAGCGCCGATCACGGGTCGCGATTCGGGCGGCGCGCAAAACTTCGCCGCCATGATCGAGCAGACATCGCAGTTCGATTTTTACGACGGCGGCGGCCTGGATCTCGCGTTCCTGTCCTTTGCGGAGGTCGACACCAAGGGAAACGTCAATATCAGCCGCTTCGGCGACAAGATCGTGGGTGTGGGCGGCTTCGTCAATATCAGCCAAAACGCCAAGCGCGTGATCTTCAGCGGCACGTTCACCGCAGGCGGTTTGGACGTGCAGTGGAACGGCGGCCGCGCAACCGTCGTTCAGGAAGGTCGACATCGCAAGTTCGTCAGTGCGCTCGAGCAGATTTCCTATAACGCCGCCTTTGCGAGCCAGCGCGGAAATTCGGCACTGTTCGTGACCGAGCGCGCTGTCTTTCGCGTCGGCACGTCGGGGCTCGAACTTGTCGAAATCGCGCCTGGCATCGATCTCGAGCGGGATGTCTTCGGGCAAATGGCCTTCAGGACGCCGATCGCTTCCGACCTCCGGGAGATGGACGTTCGAATCTTCGGCACGGGCCTCATGGGCCTCGCCGAGGACATGTCACGGAAGGAGCGACGCTATCGTTCGGAGCGGGTGGCGGAGTGGTCCCGAGCGCATGTGTGATTTTGTGCGGCCCATCTACAGTCCAGTGAAATCCGTCCTTGCAACCACGATTGCTTCCAGGATCAGAACGTGACAGAGATCGACGATACACTCGAAGACAGGCCTTCCAGGGTTGCACTGGTGACAGGCGGCAGACGCGGCCTCGGAAGCGCGATTGCACAAGCATTGGGCGCGGCCGGATTCGATATCGCCATAGCAGACCTCGTGTGCGATGACGATGCGATCGCAACGCTGCAGTCCATTCGATCCGGCGGCCAGCGCGCTGCTTTCTTCAAAGCCGATATCGCCGATATCGCTCTGCACGATGCATTACTGGATGAAGTTCACGCGTCTCTAGGCGACATAACTTGCCTCGTCAATAACGCCGGGATCAGCGTGGCAACCCGAGGCGATCTGCTGGATGTGACACCGGAAAGCTTCGACAGACTCGTCGATGTAAATCTTCGAGGGACGTTCTTCTTATCGCAGAAATTGGCGCGCCGCTTTGCTCTTGAGAACTCGTCTTGTCAGCGCTCGCGTTCGATCATCAACATCTCCTCTGCGAATGCTTTCCTTGTCGCCACCAACAGAGCCGAATACTGCATATCGAAGTCCGCTATCACGACGTTGACGAAGCTTTTCGCAGCCAGATTGGCCGAGTTCGAAATCCCCGTGTATGAGGTTCGCCCGGGGATTTTTCCAACCAAAATGACCGAAGTCGCAAAAGCCGACTACGACTCAAGGATCGAACGCGGCTTCTCACCCATGCCACGATGGGGACGCGAAGAGGAACTCGCAAAGGCGGTCGCCTCGCTGGCGACGGGCTGCCTTCCGTTCTGCACCGGCGAAGCTATTCATATCGATGGCGGGCTGCACATTCATCGCGTCTGAGCCTTGTTTCAGATTCGGTTTCGCAACTGAGCAGCACATTTTTCTCATTGAGATCGTCGATAACTTCATCCGTGACTTGATCGACGATGCACGCACGCCTGTTCGAAGACCAGCATGCCATCGATTGCGGACCGTCAGGTTCGCGACGCTTTCAATGTCGCGGCTTTCCCGGGACCTTCCCTGCCGCCAGTCGAAAGCCGATCCTGATTGCAGTATCGGCTTCGCCGCACGGCACCACGGGCTGCGCGGTGCCTGAGCCAAAGCTAGCGATGAGCGGCTCACGCAGCAATCATATTGCCCGCGCTGGCCAGCTTGCTGGGACGCGTGCGCAATGGCCAGAAGGACGCGAGTTCAGTCGCGGCCTGCATCACCAAAGGCGCCATCTCCGCGATACGGCTTTCCGTCATACGCGCGCTGGGTCCCGCCACGCTGACGACGCCGAGCGCGGGCCCGCCATCCGGCGGCCGGATTGCCGCTGCGATCGCACTGACGCCCGGCTCACCTTCGTTCACGGCAATACCGTATCCGCGACCCTGCGTCCTTTCTATTTCCTTCAAGAGCGCGTCCAATGACTGGATGACGTTGGGCCCGTACTTTTCGGAATCGCCGAACCCTACACGCAGCACATTCTCGGCGGCTTGTTCAGTGGGCAAGGTTGCGAGCCAGGCCTTGCCGGTAGCGGTCGCATGCAGCGGAACCGTGTTGCTGCTGAGCGTGGGCTGGTAAAGCAGCCCGCCCGTCGCGCCTTGTGCGTGCGCGACCCATGTCAACGAAGACCCATCGACTACGGCCAGCCGGACGAACTCGCGAGACTGGCCCGCCAGGCGGTCGACCAGCGGCTGACAGATATCCGGGATTCCGGTGGCCACGAAGAATCGCTGCCCCAATATCGCGAGCCGCATGGAAAGTCGATAAAAACCGGTCTCCGCATCCTGTTCGGCCCATCCAAGGTCGACCAAGGTCGCGAGCAATCGGTGGGCACCACTTTTCGGCAAGTCTAGCCGTGTCGCGATCTCACCGAGAGGCATCGCGACAGCACCATCCGCCAGCAGTTCAATGATGTCCAGGCAGCGCTCTGCGGGAATATGAGCCATATGAATACCGGTCAAAAAAAGAAACTATGTGCGCGAAACGAAGAAATTCATGATTGCGTCGATTTGGCCGGAATGCATGTCCCTGCCGTCCGCCCACTGACAGCCACGATTGAGAGCCTGTTGAATGAACGCTGTCGGCGACGAGGACAGAACCACGTCTCCGATCAAGGTGTCCGCAGTCACGGTACCCAGCTCACCCGGCAAGCCATCACCGGGACGCATGCCCACAGGCGACGCGTTCACGATCATGTCGATATCGCCGCGAACGGGGTCCGCGGGCTGTACATCGCAATCGGGAAACACTTTCGCCAATGACGCAATGAGCGATCGCGTCTGCCCGTATGCCAGGTTCACGACCCGAATCGACTGGACGCCGGCGTTTGCCAGCGCACATGCAATCGCGCTCCCCGCTCCGCCCGCGCCGAACAGCAGAACACGCCGGCCGCGAACGCGCGCGCCCTTTGCGAGAAGGCCTCGAACGAAGCCTTCGCCGTCGAACATGTCGCCGGTCCACGAACCGTCGGCCTCGCGCCTCAACGCATTGACCGCGCCAATACAGGAAGCCGTGGGTCCCAGGCGGTCGGCGAATGCCGCCACGCGCGCTTTCAACGGTGCTGTTACCAGCAGGCCGTCGAGGTTGCCCAAGGCCATCAGGGCCGGAATGATCTCTTCACAGCGCTCGGCCGACACTTGCATCGGCACCAGAACGGCGTCGATGCCGGCGGCGGCGAACTGCTCGGTGTACACCTCGGGCGACCGCACTTGAACGATCGGATCTCCGACGATAGCAAACAGCCGGGTCGCTCCTGTGATCGCAGGCACGCTCATCGCTGGGCACCTCCATCACGCGAATTATGCCACTGCGCCACGCGCTCGGATCGATAGCGCCGCGCCTTGGCATGCACGTGCGCGCCAAGCCCCATGAGAGCGGGATCGAAGATTCGCGCATCCATTTCCTTGAGGGCCGTGGATACGGCCGGCCTGAAGCCCATGTGCGCGATCACATCGCGTTCCACATCGATGCCAGGCGCAACCTCGATCAGTTCGAGCACGTGCTCGCCGATCGTGAATACCGCACGCTCAGTGACGAATAAAGCAGTCTGGCCCTTTGCGCGCGCCATGGATGCGCTGTAGCAGATCTGTTCCAGTTTCGGCACGAACTTCTGGTGCCGCCCTTCCTGCCTGATGATCGTGCGGCCCTGCTCCCAACCCACATCGAGATCTCCGGCGGTCAGCGTGCCGCTGAACACAACACATCTTGCGTTCGAACTGATGTTGATGAAACCGCCCACGCCGATGATCTTTTCGCCAAACCGGGACACGTTGACATTGCCTTGCGCGTCGACCTCCGCGAACGAGAGAAACGCAACGTCCAGTCCGCCGCCATCGTAAAAGTCGAATTGCGATGGCTGCTCGATCATGGCCGCGAAATTCTGCCCGCCGCCGGAATCTCTTCCCGTGATCGGCGCGCCGCCGATAATCCCCTGCTCGTTCGTCAGATAGACAGCGTCGAGCAAACCCTCTTCGGCAGCGATCGTCGACAAGCCCGTGGAAACACCCGCGCCGAGATTGCAAATGGCGCCCGGAAAAAGCTCCATCGCCGCGCGTCTGACGATGACCTTACGAGGACCGAACGGCAAAGGCTTGATTCCTTCGACCGGAATCCGCAACTCGCCCGAGTAGCTCGGGTCGTAGTAGGTGGCATAAGTCTGCCGCTGCTCGGTATCCACGACCACGAAATCCACCAGAATGCCGGGAATCTTCACATGCTTGGCAGGCAACGTCCCACGTTTCGCCATCCGCTTGACCTGTACCACGACGATGCCGCCGGCACGGCGAGCCGCCTGCGCCATCGCCAGCATTTCACCGAGGACGGCTTCCTCTTCCATCGTGACATTGCCGTCTTCGTCTGCTGTGGTCCCACGCAGGAACGCGACGTTGACCGGCACTGGCTTGAAGAAGAGCCACTCCTCTCCCGCGAGATTCACCACTTCGACGAAGTCCGCAGGCGTGCAAGGACTCTGCCGGGCGCCCTGCTGGCGCGGATCGACGAACGTATCCAGGCCTGTTTTGGTCAAGAGACCCGGGCGGCCCGCAGCCATATCGCGCATCAGTTGCGAAAGGACGCCTTGAGGAAGCGTGTAGGCTTCGATCTTGTTTTCAGCAGCCAAACGCACCAATCCGGGCGAGTCGACCAGCGCGCTCGTGATCGCACGATGCAACAGGCCTTCATGCGCGAGATGACTGGCGCCCAGAGCCGCCCTGTCTCCGACGCCCACGACGCTGACCGATGTCAGGCCCAGTGGCTTCCTCTCCTCCAGGAAGCGCCGTTCCACGGCAGCGAGCAATGCTTCCGGCACAGAGTGCCCGCCACCCGATCCGCTGATGAGGATCGCATCGCCGTCGTCTACCAGCCTCGCCGCTTCGTCCGCTGTTATTTTTTCCATGATCTGTTCAGCCTATCGTGTTCGCTCAACGTGCCGGGCTGCTCTCTATGGAGCCGCCTGCGCGTCATTTACTGTTCGCCCCAGCGCAGGACGCGCTGCTCCTGTACACCCAGACCATCGACTCCGAGCCGCATGACATCGCCGGGCTTGAGATAGGCTTCCGGTTTCATGCCCAGCCCAACGCCCGGCGGCGTGCCGGTGGTGATGATGTCGCCCGGCTGCAAGGCCACATACTGGCTCGTATCCGCGAGAATCTTCGCGATCGAAAAGATCATGTCGCTCGTCGACGAGTTCTGAATACGCTTCCCGTTCAGTTCGAGCCAGAGGCCCAGGTTCTGCACGTCCGCGATTTCATCGGAGGTGACCAGCCACGGGCCTATCGGACCGAATGTCGGGAACATCTTTCCCTTTTGCCACTGTCCGCTTCGTTCGAGCTGGAACTCGCGCTCCGACACATCGTTGCAGATGAAATAACCCGCGATGTAATCGAGTGCCTCGGACTCCTCGACATAGTGAGCGCGCTTGCCGACTACGAAAGCCAGTTCCACCTCCCAATCGGTCTTCGTCGAGCCCTTGGGGAGCAGCACCGGATCGTTCGGACCGGAAACGCAGGACGGCGCCTTGCTGAAGATGATGGGGTCCGTGGGAATCGGCGCGTTCGTCTCGATGGCGTGCTGCACGTAGTTCAACCCGATTGCCAGGAAAGTGCCGGGTTGCGCGACACACGGCCCAAGACGCGTGTCCGGTGCCACGACCGGAAGGCTTTGCGTGTCGATAGACTTCAGGCGCTGAAGGCCATCGCCGGCGAAAAACGCGGGATCGAAATCCTCGCAGTGACCACTGAGATCGCGGATCTGACCTTGCGTGTCGATGATGCCCGGGCGCTCCTGGCCGGGTTGTCCGTGTCTGACGAGTTTCATGGAAAGTTCTCTTTCGGGTTATCGGGATTTCAATGCTCCGACGTGGCGGCAGCCAGTCGGCAAATTTCCATCGAGTACGTGGTGCCGTCGGGACGAACCTTCACGCCCAGCGCCTGGAGTTGTCGCGCGTCGAGCAGGTCACGCGCGCTTTCGGCCGCCTGTGGCGTGGTGGTTTCGACCAGTACGACCCATGCAGGTACGTCGAACTTACGCGTGCTCGACTCGGCGGTGTTGATATGGCTGCCTGATTGATCAGCCATATACAGATGACAGGCGACGACGCTGGTGAGCGCCGCAGCACGAGGAAACACGTCCGCGCACAAGTACGCCTTCATTGCCTCGGCCTGTGCTGCAGGCACGTCCAGGCGCAACGCGAGTACGTGACCGCCACTGCTCGATCCCACCGAGTGCACGATCCGGCATACCGCTCGCGATGTGTTGCGGAAGTAGCGCAAGGTGTCGACTGTCGCCGGCGTCGGCGTATTCAGGCGTTCGAGGTAGGCTGGCGACACCACGACATCGAGATCGACTGCCTCGTACATCGTCAGCCATTCGGGCGAATGACCCGGCCGCACGTACCGACGTCCTCGCCGGAAGCCCGGAATGGAAAGACGCTCCGGGATATGCTCCTTGTCATGCCATTCATAGAACTGGTCGCGCCCGGCAGATTCCACATCGTTCCAGACGAGAACGGCGCCGTCACCGAGCAAAGCCGCGCCCGTTGCTTGAACGTCATCAGTAGTACCAATTTCAGTGTTCAGTTCGCTCATGATTTTCGCCTGGCGTTCAGTGGCCTTCGAATGACGGAGGTCGTTTCGAGAAGAACGCGTCGACGCCCTCATGCAGGTCCCTGCTGTCAAATATCTTCTGGAGCGCGACGGTCGACATCGACAGGCCGGCATCGAGCGGATAGTCTTGTGCCGCATCGACGAGTTCTTTCGCGAGGCGATTCGATACCGGCCCGCGTGAGGCAATCGTGCGGGCCAGCTCGAACGCAGCGTCCAATGCCGATCCGTCCTTCGCCACTCGATTGATCAATCCCCAGGATATGGCCTGATCGCAGTCGATGATCTCGCCTGTGAACAGCATCTCCTTTGCTCGCGCCGGACCGACAAGGCGCGTGAGTCTCAGCGAACCGCTGCCGGCCAGCCCGCCCAGCCGCGATTCGGTCAGGCCCATCGCAATGCCGTGTCGCGCGACGCGAAGATCGCACGCCAGCGCGAGTTCCAGGCCGCCGCCAAGCGCCGCGCCATCCATCGCCGCGATGGTGGGCATGGGGAGACGCGCGAGCTGACGGAGCACCATGTCTTCGAAGAGAATCTTCTTTTCGCTGGCATGCTCGCGAATGCGGGCGAATTCCTTGATGTCGCTTCCCGCGCAAAATGCCCGCGACTGGCTACCGTGCAGGATCAGGCAGCGAACATCCTTTAACGCTGAAACCGCTGAGAACGCCGCGTTCAACTCGCGCAACAAGTCTGTCGTGACGAGGTTGAGTGGCCCGTGACTGATGCCCACGGTGGCGATGACGCCATCCACATTGGTCGTCACCAACTGGCTCGACCCTTCCGTTGCTGTGCTCATGTCGTCCTGTTGCTTGCTAGGTTCATGATGCGGTGGAACTGGCCTTTGGCACTTCGATGCCGTGCAGCACGCCCATTCGCTCGAAATGTCCGTAAATCCGGTCCACGTAGGCCGCGAACTCCGGCGCATCGCCAAGGACGATGGGTCTCGGGCGCGGCAGATCGACCGTGATCTCGTCGACAACTTCGCCGGGGTTCGGGCTCATGACGAAGATGCGGTCCGACAATCCCACCGCCTCTTCCACGCTGTGCGTGATGAAAACGACGGTAGGCCGGCGACGCAGCCACAGTGCCTCGAGATCCATCCGTACCTGAAGTCTCGTCAATGCATCCAGCGCGCCGAACGGCTCGTCCATGAGAATCACGGACGGGTCATGGACCAGCGTCCTCACGAGCGAGACGCGCTGTCGCATGCCGCCCGAGAGCTGGCGCGGATATTTCTGCATCGCATGAGTCAAACGCAATTGCTCGAACAGGTCCTTGGCTCGCGCCTCGATCTGCTTCTTGGGCAATCCACGGATATCGGCCTGCAGCATCACGTTCTCGAGCGCCGTTCTGAATTCGAGCAGCAAGTGATCCTGAAACGCGATCCCGACATCGGTAATCGGCTTCGTAACGGGCTTGCCGCCCACCAGAATGTCGCCCTGGCTCTGCTTGAGCAGCCCGGCGACCATGAGCATCAACGTGCTTTTGCCGCAACCAGACGGGCCTACGATCGAGATGAATTCGCCCGGATGGATGTCGATATTGACTTCCTTGAGCGCCTGGAAGGGCTTGTCGCTGTCCTCGCCAAACGTCTTCGCGACCTGTCGAATGCTGATCGGCACGCCGGATTTGGTGCCGGCGCCCTGCTGGTCTGCACCTTGAATATTCATGACTTTCGCTCCTCATTGGTCCCGTCTGACGCGTTACTTGCTGCGACGGCAGAAAGGGGAACCTTGGACAACAGCAATGCTTTCTTCCCTTTCTGTACGACACGATCGTCCTGATCCACCACCGAGACATCGAAGGTTGCGATAGCTTGTGTCGGCCTCGACTTGCTCTCGCGAAGCTCGCTGATCTCGTAGTTCACGAAGATGGTGTCCCCGACAAAGATAGGATTGAGGAACTTCCATTCGTTGATCCCGAGGAACGCGATCGCTGTTTCGCGCAATTCACCCGTGCGCGCCCACATCAGGCCGTGCGCATAAGCCAGCCCGAGCATCCCGTGCGCAACGCGACGGCCGAACTGACTTGCCTTTGCGTACACATCGCTCGTATGCAATTCCGAGAAGTCGCCTGTAAGTCCGGCGAAGCCCACCAGATCTGCGTCGGTGATCGTGCGTCCCGGGCTACGGAATTTCAGGCCTACTTCGAGGTCGGCGTAGCGCAAGCCAGTGATTCGATGTTGAGTCATATTGATCCTCGATTCATTTGCAGGGGCGCATTGCCGAACTCGGCGGGAGGAAGTCGTTCGTGTAATACGACTTCGGGTCGCGACCCGACGGCAACAGACCGACCTGCGACAACAAATCCTGCGTCTTCACCCATTGGGCGTCTTCCGCCTTGCCAATGAATTTTGCTCCGCCGCTGCAGAAGAGCGGCGTGATCGCCGCCATTTCGGCGGCGGCCGTCTTTTCCGACATGTTCGGGAAGACCGCCTTGAGGTCCTTGACTGCCTTGGCCGGGTTATCGAGCGCGAAACTCCAGCCCTTCAGGCTAGCGGCAATGAACTTTTTGACGACATCCGCGTTCTCTTTGAGGTATCCGTCATTCGCGAAGATCGAAGTGCTGACGGTCGGAACGCCGTAATCCGCAAATCGGAAGTTCGTCAGTTGGGCCCCTTGAGCTTCCAACTGGATCTGGTACGAGTCGATCGACCCAAGGATGGCGTCGACCTGGCCTTGAAGCAGCGTCGGCACCATGGACGTCAGTGGCATATGGATCAGATTGACGTCCGATTCCTTGAGCCCGTTCGCTTTCAGGAAGAGCGGAAGCATTGTCGTCTGGGAAGATCCCGACGGAACGCCGACCTTTTTGCCGACAAGATCCTTGATGGAGTTTATGTTCGACTTCTTCAGAGCCGAGACTTCGTTGGGGTTGGATTGATAGATCGTCGATATCACCTTCATCGGCGCGCCCTTCGCGATAAGCTGGCTCACCGCCACGGCATCGGCATAACCTATCTGCACGCGATTCGTCGCCACGAGTTGAGCAGTGGTGCCCGACCCATTGCCTTCAACCAACGTGACATCCAGGCCTGCTTCCTTGTAGTAGCCCTCGGTGAGCGCGGATGCGAACCCCGCATTCGCGCCTCCCGCGACCCAGTTCAGTTGAAAGGTTACGGGGGTCGCGGCGACCGCGACGCCATTGACGCCAATAGCCAACGCTGACGACACAGCGCTCGCGGCCAGAATGTGGCGGATGAAACGACGCATCTTTTAGTCTCCTAAGCTTCTGATATTGGATCGACCGATTTCCGGTCATGGATTCAATCCGCTTTTCAGCATTAATTTTTATTTCGCTGCCACGGGGTCATGGCCCATTCGGCGAATTCGACGATGTAGTTCATGGCGATCCCAATGAACGTCAGGACGGCAATCACCGCGAAGGTCAAGCCGATGTCCAGCGTACTCGTGCCGCGCAACAACACATAACCCAGTCCTTTATTTGCGCCGACGAACTCGGCGACGATCGCGGCGGTGGCGGCAATGGTGGCGGACGTCTTGATGCCCGAGAAGATAACCGGCAAGGCGGCGGGAAGGCGCAGATAGCGAAAGGTTTGCCACGAGCTCGCGCCCATGGACTGCGTCAGGTAGAGAAGACGCGTGTCCAGAATCTGAAAGCCGCTGATGCTCGCCAACAGCAACGGGAAGAAGGTCATCAGGACGGTCAGCAGAACCTTCGACTCCATGCCGAAGCCCAGCCAGACCAGGAACAACGGCGCAACCGCGATTTTCGGAACGAGCTGCAAAAACATGAGCGGCGGATAAACAACCTGTTTCGCGAGCGGCGACAACGCGATCACGAGCCCCACGGGTATTGCGGTCACGATCGTCAATGCGAAGCCCCAGACGATTTCGGTCACCGTGACAATCGAATTGGTCCAGAGCTGGGGATATTCCTCGACGAGCCGCGAAAAAACCAATCCCGGACCCGGCATGACATACGGTGGAATGTCGAAGAGACGCACTGCCGCGGCCCATATCGCGATGATCGCCACGAATGTCAGCGGCGGCAGCATGTTCCAACCGAGGCGCTTGATCTTGCGCATGCCAGCGGACTGACGTGGCCTGGGGCGCTCAGCGACCGCCGACTGCCCCGCGGTTGCACTTTGCAGGGTGTCGACCTGACGCGAAGATAACTTCATTGACATCTGTGTCTCCTTCTACGAGTGACGTGCAACGTTCGTTCAACCAGTGATTTCGAAGCCGCCGCTCATTGGAAAGCGGCAAGATCTTACGACGTTCGTTGATTGAACTGTATTCCATCTTGAATTTTTCCTGTGTAGGGAATTTCCCGAATCGTGGGCGTGCGGCTCTGTGTCGTGCGGATAACGAGGGAAATCAAGGGTATACCCGTACATGTAAGACAAAAGACTCATTTCCGGGTGATTTCGAAATGCAGGAAATGCCGGCCAGGCAGGCAGACGCTCATCGCCTCGAAACTCGCAGCGCGCAGCCATCGAATCTCGAGCAGATCTCAGGTCCACCACGTTGCTGGAAGGCTCAGGTTCACGTCCGCCGATGCCGGGAGTCTCGCTTTGCTTTGGTGTCCTTGCGTACTGGATATAGCGACGAAAGCCCGCTTTCAGGGTTTGGTACTGCGCGTCGGGAACTTGGCAATTCCTGAACTGACGGCGCTAGCTTGGCCGCGGACAGAACCGCCTTGGTGTCATTGACGGAATGCGATGAGAATCAAAAGCGAGCGAACGCCGTCAACGTTTATCTACGACATGTTTAGTGCCGCTCGATGTGGCGGCCGGGTACCGTCGGCATCGAAACAGGTGGTGCCACTTCTCACAAAGTTGTCCCCGCTCGTGATGACCACGACACTCGCGCGACGAGAGGGAGAGGATCCAAATGCAGTCGCCAGAACGTAGCTGAAATGTCAGCGCCATCCGCGAAGCGGCGGGAAACCGCGTTGATATAATCCAAGGTCCTGCGCTAGGCCCGAGCATTTCCAAACATGGCGAAGAGCAAACCTACTCCAAAAGAAGAAGCCGAGGCGCACACACCTGGGAAGCGTTCACGCGTATCGGGTGTGACGCTGCGTGATGTCGCCCGCTTCGCCGGCGTGTCGTCAGCGACAGTTTCGCGGGTCATGAACAACCCTGCCGTCGTTTCGGATGAGTTGCGCTCTCGCATCATGGTCGCGATTGACCACCTTGGCTGGGTGCCCCATGCCGCAGCGCGCGCGCTGGCGACACAGAGGACCGGCACGATCGGCGCGGTATTCCCCACGTTGGCGAACGAGCATTTCGCTACCGCGATTCAAACTCTGCAAGAGTCTCTTGAGCAGGCAGGCTATACGCTCCTGCTCGGTTGTTCCGAGTATGACCTCGAACGCGAATATCGGCAGGTCAGAACCATGCTCGAGCGCGGCGTCGACGCAGTCGTGCTCGTGGGCGAAGCGCATCATCAGGATCTTCAACCGCTCCTCTCTCAGCGGCAGATCCCCTTCGTCAACACGTTTGTGTATCGGGAAGGCAGTGACTCGCTGTGCGTGGGCGTCGACAACCATCAGGCCTTTTTCGACTTCACCACCTATCTCGTCGGTTTGGGACATCGCCGCTTTGCGATGATCTCACAGCACTCTGATACCAACGATCGGGCACGAGCCCGACGCGACGGCGTGCGCGACGCCCTTGCGGAGCACGGTCTGGGCATATCCGCCGCTCATATGATCGATGGCTTTTGGGGCGCGCGAGTCGGACGGCAGCTTTTTTCGAAGGTGATGGATACGCCTCAACCACCGACAGTGGTGATTTGCGGAAACGGTTCGTTTGCGATGGGCGCGATGTTGGAGGCAATGCATCAAGGCTATGACATCCCCCACGATTTGAGCCTCGTCGGATTCGACGATTTCGAACTGATGTCTGAGCTACCCATACCGATTACTACCGTTCGTGTCCCAAGCGCGGGAATCGGGACGATCGCCGCGAAGATGATCCTTGCGGAACTCGCGGAAAAAGGTAGTGCGAGCAGCGTCAAGTGCGACGCGGAAATTATCGTTAGGGCGTCTTCCGGCGCGCCGCCTAAGGTGCGCCGAAAACGCAGCATCGCAGCCAAATAGCTTCGCGATGATTGCGCGGTCACCTCCATCAGACGTGCAGCGGGACTAAAGTAGTAGAACGTTGGCTTGAACGTAATGCGGTAACGGTTTGACAATTCCATCAGTTGCTCAGTCTGAGCCAGTCACCGACACTGTCGCCTTCGAGTTCATCATGACAAGCACCGATCTCTCCCAGATGCAGATGCCGCGTTTCGCGGGTATCCCGACGTTCATGCGCGTCCCGTTCGAGCGTGATCTCGCGGCGCTCGATATCGCGCTGGCGGGCGTGCCATTCGACGGCGGCGTGACGGCGCGGCCCGGCGCGCGTTTTGGACCGCGCGAAATCCGCAACATGTCGACCATGATGCGCGCGGTCCATCACGTCACACGCTTCAATCCGTTCGAAGCATGCCGCGTAGCGGATATCGGAGACGTGCCTTTCGATCATCTTTACGATCTCGAAGCCGCGCACGGCGATATCCGGCGCTTCTTCGAGCCGGTGTTTCAGTCGGGAAAGATCGCGCTGACTGCAGGCGGCGATCATTCGATCACGTACCCGATCTTCCAGGCGATGGCGCCGAAGAAGCCGCTCGCGCTCGTGCACATCGACGCGCACACCGATACCTGGGACGCATTCAAAGGCTCCAAATTCACGCATGGCGCGCCGTTCAGACGTGCGGTCGAAGCGGGCTGCTCGACCCAACGCGCACGATTCAGATCGGTATTCGCGGCGCACAGAACACAGACGAAGGCTGGCGCTACTCGCTGGATCACGGCATGCGTGTGGTCTTCATGGAAGAGTTCGATGAGCGCGGTCCTGCCGCAATCGCAAACGAAGCGCGGCGCGTCGTCGGGGATGCGCCTGTGTATCTCTCCTTCGATGTCGACGGACTCGATCCCGTCTTCACGCCAGGCACGGGCACACCGGAAATTGGCGGATTGACGACGCGCGAAGCGCTCGCACTGCTGCGCGGGCTCGACGGACTCAACTGGGTCGGCGGCGATGTTGTCGAGGTTTCGCCGCCTTACGATCCAAGCGGCAACACCGCGCTCGTTGCCGCGACGATGATGTACGAGATGCTGTGTCTATTCGCGAAGCGACACGCGTCTTAGATCGCCCCCCCTTCCAGCCGGATAGTAAACATTGACGTTCGTACACTGCGGATTAGCCAGTCACGCAGTGTCGCCGTCGGGTAGCAGATGGACGCCGTGGACGAATCAGGTCAGATGCGAGCGAGTGCCACGCGCCACTGAGGAGCTTGCTCCGAAAGGTTGAAACCGACACCCGGACGAGTCGACAAGTACATCAGGCCGTCCTTGATTTCGAGGCGCTCGTTGAACGCCGGCTCCAGCCATTCGGTGTGCTCGACCCATGTTTCGTTCTGGAAAGCCACGGCCACATGAACGTGCTGCTCCATGACGAAGTGCGGCGCCAGCTTGAGCCGATGCTGCTCGGCCTGCGCCATGATCTTGAGGAACGGCGTAAATCCACCGGCGCGCGGAACGTCGGGTTAAGGAAAGTGACTGAGCGGTTTTCGATCAGATTCTGCACTTCGGCCACGCTACTGAGCATTTCTCCCGTGACGATGCGCGTTTTGAGCTCTTTGTAGGAACAGATTGCTGATCATCGAGGCGAGCGCGCGCCGACGTTACTCGACTTCTAACCGCTTGATCGGACCCATGAGGAGGGTGTAGGACAGGACACCGATGAGAGACACGATTGCGCAGAATCCAAGCGCCCACTCGAACGATCCCGTCTTCTGAACGATGAAGCCGATGGTGATCGGAGTAACGATGCCGGCGATATTGCTTGCGAAGCTCGCGATGCTTCCCGTCATTCCCACCAGCTTCAAAGGCGAGATCTCGGAAAGGATCACCCAGGTCGTCGATGACATGCCCTGCGCAAAGAACGCGAAACACAGGATGACCATGACGAGCGCGTTCGAGGTCGTGAAGTTTGCAAGGACGATCGAACCCGTCAGCAGGAGGCCTATGACCATCGGAAGCTTGCGCGCGGTCGTCACCGAGAAGCCTTTCCGAACCATCCAGTCGCCCCACCAGCCGCCGAACATCACGCCGACCGCCGCCGCGAGATACGGGCCGATCGCCGCCGCCCCGGCATGCAGCATCGTCATGCCGCGAGCCTGTATGAGATACGTCGGAAACCACGTGAGGAAGAAGTAAAGCGTCGTGGTTGCAGCGAACTTGCCGATGCACACGCCCCACATCTGGCGAAAGCTCAGCAGTTTCAAACAATGTTCCCAGCGAAAGCCATCGCCCTTGATTGCCGGGCTGCCCGTGGCCTTGCCTTGCCGGATGTAATCGAGTTCCTCCTTGTTCACCAGCTTGCTGTTGCCCGGTTCGCGATAGAAGAGAAACCAGAACACCGCCCAGATCAATCCGACCACACCCGACGACAGAAACACACCGCGCCAGCCATAGCGCTCCGCGATATAGAACTCCACAGGCGTAAGAAGCGCCGTACCGAGGTAGATACCCATCGAGCAAACGCTTCCCGCGACACCGATCTCGCGCTGAGGAAACCAGGACGTCGCGACCTTGTTGTTCGCTGGAAACGCAGGCGCTTCAGCGGCGCCGACGCCAAAGCGCAGGCCGAACAGCGAGGCGAAACCGCCCGCAAGGATTTGCAGCGTCGTCGCGAGCGACCAAGCGGTCAGACAGAGTCCGTAGACGAGTCGCGTACCGAAACGGTCGAGCAGATAGCCGCCCGGAATGGTCGCTATTGCAAATGCCCAGGAGAATGCGGAGAAGAGAAAGCCCATCGCCACGGGCGATATGCTGAACTCTTTCGAAATGAGCGGTGCGACGACCGACATGTTCGCACGGTCGAGATAATTGATGATCGTGCCGATGAAAACCAACCCAAGCATCATCCAGCGCACATTCGTACGTCCCTCGGTTCTTGCCAGTTCTTGCGGCAAAGCGGCCGCGGTTGCGTCGTCCTTCATGATTTCGCCTGTCTCCGTCTATTGGTTTTGGTCCTGCTAATGACAACCCGGCTTTACGTGCCAGTCCGTCATACGAGAATGCGGTCATCGACGCCGAGCCTCGAAGCCCAACTTCTCAACGTGGAAATCGTCGAAGGTGACAGGAGAATGCCGTCACGGCGGCTCTGCTCGATATTGCGCGAAGCCTGTTCGCCGGGAAGCCGCACGGGCTTTGCCGGATCGATAGGATCGTTGGCATGGCACTGCGCGACAAAGAAATCCATCTGTGTAATCGACGCTTCTGCACCTGCAAATGCCGCCGGATCGATGATTTGCAGATAGACGCTCGCACCCCAGCGCGTCGGCACGTCCATGCGACCGAAGCCCGACAAACCCTGAGTCAGTGCTTCGATCATCAGCGCGAGACCGAAACCCTTGTGGCCCGACTCCTCTCCGCCCAGGAGCATCAAGCTCCCTCTGCGCTCGCTGCGTTCCATGACGTTCGGATCGCGTGTCGGCTTGCCCTCCGAATCGAGAAGCCACGCATGATCGAACATCTCGCCCGCTGCCACTTTCTGGCGCGTCATCGAGACGGTGGTAATCGACGCGCAGGTATCGACCAGCACCGGAAACCGGGTCGTAGGAAAAGCGAATGCGAACGGATTCGGGCTGAATAGCCCCTGCTTGCCGCCGAACGGCGCGACGAGTTTGGTGTGTGGACCGGAAGACGCGATCATCGCGTAGTAGCCGCGGTCGGTGGCCTGCTTCGCAAGCGCGGCGAGACAGCCGATATGATGACTTCTGCGCATCGCGAAGGTAAAGACGCCGCAATCGGGGATGCGTTCGAAACCGAGCGATAAGGCTTCCTGCATGAGCCACAATCCGGGAAGATAATTTCCGTCCCACACGACGGTGGCGCCCAGGTCGCGCACCACTTCCGGCCGCCCCGCGGCGGTCATCCTTCCATTCGTGAGTTCTTCCAGGTACGGGCTGCATTGAGCGAGACCGTGAGTCGAGCGCCCCATCATGTCGGTCAGAACGAGCAGGTCAGCGACAGCGCGCGCCTTCTCGCTTTCCATGCCCGCTGCATGCAGAAGACGGTTGGCTAACAGAGTGAGTTCCGTTTCCGGGCGGCGGATTGCTTCAACGGTTTCGATGGTTGACATAGGTCGGGCGCAGCGCGTTGTGGTTGCCAGTTGATGCACAAAGATATCGAGGAATTCCGATACCGAAAAGACTTGCTCAGGCATCGGTTGATACTTATTCTGTATCGATGATTACTTATATCCAGTTGCGCTGCTTCCTCGCGGTCGTCGACGAGATGAACTTCAGACGCGCGGCCGAACACTTGAACATGACGCAGCCGCCGCTCACCCGGCACATTCAGGCGCTCGAACACGCGCTCGACTTCGAGTTGTTCGACCGGAGTGGCCGCAGCATCCGTCTCACTCCTGCCGGCGCCGCGTTCGCGCGATCGGCGAGACTCATCGTCGGACAAACGAATGCGGCCGTCATCGACGCGAGGCGCATCGCGTCAGGAGACGAGGGCTCCTTGACGATAGGTTTCACCGCAGCATCGAGCTATCAGTTCCTGCCGCGATTCGTGAAGCTTCTGCGGGAGCGGATGCCGAGCGTATCGCTGACGCTGCGAGAAATGACGTCGGCGCAACAACTCGACGCACTGCGTTTGCAACAGATAGACATAGGACTGTCGCGACCGCCGATCCTCGAACGCGGCGTTCGCTCTGTCTGTGTGTTTCGCGAGCCGCTCGTGCTCGCCGTGGCGAAGGAGCATCGCCTTTCACAACGACCGAGCGTCGCCGTGGCCGACCTGGCCGGCGAGAGTTTGATTACGTACCCTCCCGTCGAGGGCGCATATTTTCATGGGCTGATCACCGGACTTCTCCAGGCCATGAACGTCCGCGTGGCAGAGACGCAGCACGTCACGCAGACGCACTCGATATTGGCTTTGGTCGGCGCCGACCTGGGCGTGGCGCTCGTTCCGCAATCGGCCGAGAGCATCCACTTCGACAATGTGATCTTTCGGCCATTGGTCGAGGCGCACGCCGTCAACGCCGAGCTTGTGCTTGCCTGGCGGGATGACACGGGTAACCCAGTCAGCGAAACGGCGCTGCGCTATTTGACTGCGTTCTTCAGCGCCGCTTCTCGCTCGTTGCCGTGAGTTGCTATTCGCATCTCATCTTTGAATTCCGTGCCCCGCGCCGGAACGCCCCGTCCGGATCAGGCCCGCGTGCCGATCTCGGCTTCCTGCGCCGTCCATTCCGCGACGCGCTCGCTCAGACTCAGGCCGAGACCGGGACGGGTCGGCACGATCATGCGGCCGTTCTTCGTCTCCAGGCGCTCGTTGAACAGCGGCTCCAGCCATTCGAAGTGCTCGACCCACGGTTCGCGCGAATAGCACGCCGCGAGGTGCACATGGAGCTCCATCGCGAAGTGCGGCGCGAGCATCAGTCCCGCATGGTCTGCAAGCGTCGCCACCTTCAGGAACGGCGTAATGCCGCCGACGCGGGGCGCGTCCGGCATCAGATAGTCCGCGCCGCGCTGACGGATGAACTCCCAGTGTTCCGACACGCTCGTCAGCATCTCGCCCGTGGCGATCGGCGTATCGAACTGTGCGGCGAGGGCCGCGTGGCCTTCTGCATCGTAGCAATCGAGCGGCTCCTCGATCCAGATCAGGTTGAACTGTTCGAAGGTACGGCACATGCGCTGCGCGGTCGGGCGATCCCATTGCTGATTTGCATCGACCATTAGCGGGAAACTGTCGCCAAGATGTTTGCGAACCGTCTGAACGCGTTGAATGTCGATCGCACAGTCCGGCTGCCCGACCTTCAGCTTGATGCCGCCGATGCCCTTCTCGCGCGAGACGTCGGTATTGGTAAGCAGCTGGTCGAGCGGTGTATGCAGGAAGCCGCCAGACGTGTTGTAACAGCGCACGGAATCACGATGCGCACCGAGCAATTTCGCGAGCGAAAGGTTTGCGCGCTTCGCCTTCAAATCCCACAGCGCGACGTCGAATGCACCGATTGCCTGCGCCGCCATCCCGCTTCGCCCCACCGATGCACCCGCCCACGCCAGCTTGTCCCACAGCCGCGCGATGTCACTCGGGTCTTCACCGATCAGCGTCGGGGCGATTTCCTTTGCATGCGCGAACTGGCCGGGGCCGCCTGCGCGCTTGGAATAACTGAAGCCGAGACCGCGATGACCGTCGGCCGTTTCGATCTCGACGAAGAGTATCGCGATTTCCGTCATCGGCTTCTGGCGGCCAGTGAGCACCTTGGCGTCGCTGATCGGATTGGCAAGCGGAAGAAAGGTAGAGGCGACGCGGACCCATTTGATCGAGTCGTTCGACGTAACGGTGATGAGCGAAGATGTTGCGTTCATGATTGCTTCCTTACATGACAATGCGAATGTGCGGACGGCTCAAAGGCCGTGACGCGGTTTCAGGGGTGCAGCGACGCGCTCGCTCGACGGATCGTCATGGTCATCCAGATCCAGACGCTGCAGCTTCCCGACGATGAACAGATAAGAGCAGGCGCCGAGGATCGACAGCGCAGCAACATAAGTGAGAGCAACTTCAAACGATCCGGTGCTCTTGATCATCCAGCCGATAGCAAGCGGCGTGACGATGCTCGCGAGATTGCTGCAGAGATTGAAAATGCCGCCGCTGATACCCATGGCATGCCTGGGCGACACATCGCCGACGATGCACCAGCCGAGATTGCCGACGCCCTTGGCGAAGAAGGCGATCGACATCACGAGAATCACGACCGTCGTCGATTGCACATAGTTGGCCACCACGATCGTGCTCGACAAAACCAGGCCGCAGATGATCGGTGTTTTGCGCGCGGCCGTGAGGCTGAACCCGCGCTTGAGCATCCGGTCGGACCACAACCCGCCGATGAGCCCGCCTACACAACCGGCCACCGCAGGCAACGCGGCGACGAGACCGACCTTCAGAATCGACATGCCCTTCGCTTCGATGAGGTAGGTCGGGAACCATGTAAGAAAGAACCAGGTGATCGATGTCAGACAGAACTGGCCGATATAGACGCCGATCATCATGCGGTTAGCCGCGATGGCGCCCACTTGCTTCCATCTGAATGGTTGTGGACTGTCGCCCATGGTCGGCAGGCCACCGCCCGCCGCGATGTATTCCAGCTCCGCCGCATTGACGCGATGATCGCGCTGCGGTTCGCGCACTGATCGCAGCCACCACAGGCCGATGAGAATACCGACGGCGCCCGTGGTAAAGAACACGTAGTGCCAGCCCCATGCGCTGACAGTGAAAGTCATGATCGGCGTGAACACCGCCAGTGCGAAGTACTGCGCAAGCTGGAAAACAGACGTTGCCAGGCCGCGCTCAGCGCTTGGAAACCACATCACGGTCAGGCGGCTGTTGCATGGGAATGCCGGCGACTCGGCGATACCCATCAGGAAGCGAAGCACGAAAAGCATCACGAACGCCGACGCGAAGAGATGGACGAAACCCTGAAGGAAGGTCAGCGCCGACCATAGGATCAGGCTGGTGCCGAGCACGATTCGCGCACCGAATCGGTCGAGAATGAGACCGCCCGGAATCTGCATTGCCGTGTAGGTCCAGCCAAAGGCTGAAAACGCAATGCCCATGGTCAGCGCATCGAAGCCGAGGTCGTGTCGCATGCTCGGTGCGGCGATCGAGAGTGTCGCTCGATCCACGTAGTTGAACACGGTCACCACAAAGATCATCGCAAGGATGAACCATCGCACTCTCGTGCGGTTTGCGCCGCTTTGAGCGCTTGATGGTTGAACTGCCACGCTTGTCTCCTGTTGGGTCGGCCCTCGCCGGCCATTCGCGCGTCGGCCGGTCGACATGCGATGGATAATACAGTGATTGCGCAATCATTCAAGCAAAATTGATTGCGCAATCATTCGTGGTTTCCCCAAGGTGAGTTCACGCACCGACGCATCGGCGACACGACGTGTTCGTGTTCTAATTCGTGTACGGCGGCTCGACGAGCCGTTCGATCCGCACCAGCGGACAGCCGCTTATCAGACTCCGAACATGGCGAAGAAAATTTCCAGCAGGCACATATCGCTTTCCGCGCAGCCGGAGAGCGTGACGCTCATCGACGTTGCGAAAGTAGCGGGCGTTGCGCCGATGACAGTATCGCGGGCCCTCAATCGTCCGGAACTGGTACGCAGCGACACGCAGAAAAAAGTGCTCGACGCGGTGCGAGCCACAGGCTATGTGCCCAACATGCTGGCCGGAGGGCTTGCAAGCAGCAAGAGCCGGCTCGTCGCAATCCTGCTTCCGACTATTGCCAACTCGATCTTCGCCGAGACCGTTCAGGCTCTGGTAGACAAGCTGACGGGGGTCGGCTATCAAACGCTTCTCGGGCTCACGGCGTATTCCACGGCTCGTGAGGAGGCTCTGGTGGAGGCGATTCTCGGCCGGCGCCCCGACGGAATCGTGCTCGCGGGGACCAGCCACACGAAGGCCACTGTTGACCGGCTTACCAAGGCCAAAATCCCCGTCGTGGAGATTTGGGATCTGACCAACAAGCCAATTGACACGGTCATAGGTTTCTCACACGAGCAAGTCGGCAAGAAAGTGGCTCAGCACCTCCTGGAGAAGGGCTACCGAAAGTTCGGCGTCGTTTCCGTTGATGATCCCAGAGGTCTGCGGCGCGGAAAGAGCTTGGTCGCGGAACTTCGCAGACAAGGGATCGTTGATACGGCCATCAAGATTCTCCCGGCCCCTGCCACTATTCAGGCAGGACGACAAGGCGCTGCGCTGTTGTTCGAAGAGGCCCGGCCCGACGTCATCGTCTGCAGTTCGGACACGCTCGCGCAGGGCGTTTTAGCCGAGGCAGCCAGCCGAAAGATGTCGGTGCCGCGTGACGTCGCGGTGATGGGCTTTGGCGATCTCAGCACCGCTGCCTACGTCTACCCTTCGCTTTCGACGGTGCGCGTCGAAGGTACGACTATCGGAATGAAGGCTGCGGAGGCCTTGCTCTCACGGTTCGAGGCAGGTCGTTCCAGTAACGACATTCCGGCGCGAAGAATAGATACGGGCTTCTCGATTATCGATCGGGAAAGCGCCTGAGAAAGCATCAAGGAAGTAACTGCGGGGCCTTTTCCTGTTCTTCCACGCCTACCATTACACCAAACCGGGAAACCTGCGGCCACGCCGCGTTGCACCACGATCCCGGTTTGCGATCGGCAATTCAACGAAAAGAGACCAGAAATAAGGCCTGTTCGTGATGCAAGCGCGTGCACGCGACCGATAGAATTTCGCCCATAACCACGTTAGGCACCGTCACGCATCCGATACCAGTCGGATCGCTTTCTCATATCGGATTTGCGGTTCATTCAGCATGACACGGCTCACACGGCATTACGTCCCAGACCAACCGCAGCACGTTATCTTGCAGGGGCTCACCGGGCCCGCATTCCTGGACGAAGGAGACTACCTTTACTTCCTCGGCTGCCTGGCAGACGCAGCGCGCGTCGCCGATCTGGCAGTCCACGCGTGGGTACTCATGCCTGACGCGGTACAGTTCCTCGTCACGCCTTCATACGAGTCGAGCGTGGCCATGGCGATGCAGGCGGTCGGCCGTCGCTATGTCGAGACCTTCAACCGCCGCCATGGACGCCGCGGTACGGTGTGGCGTGGCGGGTACCGGGCAACAGTGATTGAGCCCGGCCGTTATTTCCTGCTCGCGAGCCAGGCCATCGATCATGCGCCGGTGCGCACCCGCCTTGTAGCGGAGCCGGAAAACTACCAGTGGTCGAGCTACACGCACCACATCGGGCTGCGTGTCGATAGCTTCATCAAGGACCATCCACTCTACCGCGCGCTCGGCGATACACCGCTCGAGCGCCACCAGGCTTACCGCGATTTGGGCGCACAGCCTCTTGACGAACCCGAGATCAATATTCTGATGCAGTCGACGCTCAAGGGTTGGGTGCTCGGCAGCGCCGCGTATTGCGAGTGGGCAGCGCAGACAGCCAACCGACGTTTGATGCCGCTGCTGCTGCGCGACCGGCCGCGCAAGGTTCGCACGACGAGCGACCCCGCACAGGTGCGCTAGCCAAAAGAAAAATCAGGTTAATAAGGGACGCAGCCAGAAAGCCCCGCCGGACACGGCCGAGGCTTTTTTGTGCGTATGACATCGCATCCAATCCTGTCAGCGGTTTTCAAGAATACCTAGCAAGGAGTGAAGTCTCAACGAAACGTCGGTGCACGTTTTGTCCGGGCTAACGACGTCTCTGTCCATTGAGAGGAATGCGGCTGAGGCTCTAAATTGGCGTCACTGAACCCGCCGGGCGCTTGCGAGAAACAAGATTACCCCGCGCGCCAACCCGACCGACGAAACCGCCAGCCGAGCGGTTGTTCGGGCGCCTCTACAGGAGACACCGTCATGGCCCATCAGATAACCCTCCGTTTTGAGGACGGAGTGACCCGCTTCATCGAGTGCGAGGAGGGCGAGCGAATCACCGATGCCGCCATTCGCGCCAAGCTCAATATTCCACTCGATTGCCGTGATGGTGTGTGCGGCACCTGCAAGGCGGTCTGCGAGTCCGGCGAGTACGTTCTGGGCGACTGCGTAGAAGATGCGCTCAGCCCCGAAGAGGCAAGCGCCCGCAAGGTTCTTACCTGCCAGATGAGCCCACGTTCCGACTGTGTGATCCAGATCGCCACGAACTCCGATGTCTCGGGTACCGGACCGTCCTCCCACAGCGGACGAATCGTCACCTGCCAGCGAGCGTCGGATACCACGATCGCTTTCTCTGTCGAGCTCGAGAACCGCGCAGATCTCAGCTTCCTTCCTGGGCAGTATGTCAACATCCGGGTCCCCGGCACCGATCAGACACGCTCCTACTCGTTCAGCTCGGGGCCGTCCGAGCCGCGCCTGTCCTTCCTCGTGCGCAACGTACGCCACGGGGTGATGTCGAGATGGCTCTGCGAAACCGCCAAAGCCGGAGACCCAATCGAGTTTCGCGGCCCGCTGGGAAGCTTCTACCTGCGCCCGATCGAGCGGCCGGTGCTGTTTCTGGCGGGTGGCACGGGCCTCGCGCCATTTCTCTCGATGCTGGACAAGATCGTCGCGGACGGCGACAGTCCGTACCCGATCCACATGATCCTGGGTGTAAACACCGACGAGGATCTGGTTGGCATCGACCGGCTCGAAACCTATGCGCAGCGCCTGCCGAACTTCACCTATGCGTGCACCGTCGCCAGCCCCGACAGTACCTATCGCAACAAGGGCTATGTGACCGGCCACATCAGCGCCTCCCAGCTCAACGACGGAGACGCGGATGTCTACCTCTGCGGCCCGCCGCCGATGGTCGATGCGGTGCGCGATTTTCTGTCGTCCGAAGGGCTGACGCCGCGCAACTTCTATTACGAGAAGTTCGCTGGCACCGGCCTCGTGGTTCAGACCGGCGAGGAGCGCATCGCTCCTGTCGATGTCGATGAAGCCTTCGACCTGCGCATGGCGCTCGAACTGGGAGCGGCTCAACTGACCATGGGGCGGCTGTCGAGCGAGCAATTGATCAGGTTCCGCCAGCTCGCCGAGGCGACGGCGCCGTTCGTATCCGGGCGGCGCTTTACCGACGTTGCGCGCTACATCGACGCGAACCACGCGTTCCATCTGTTCACCGTCGAAGCTTCCGGCAACGCCCAGCTGATCGCGCTCTACCGGCAACTCGCCGTGCAGGACTATATCGCTCGCGCGCTGACCGGTCAGATCGAGATCGTCGGCGATATCGTCCAGCAGCACCGGGACATCGTCGCCGCCTTCGAACTGGGCGACCTGAACGCGGCACGGGACGTGATCGCACTGCATGCGCAGCACTCCAAGGCCACCATGAGCCGGGCGCTGGAGCGTATTACGCCGGGCAAGGCAGCACCCGTCGTCGCGGCGCCACCCTCTGCCCCATCTGCACCGCCTGCCGTGCCGCAAAGCGCGCCGCAGATCTGCCCATTCACGGCCAAGACCCTTCCGCCCTATTCACACGAACTGGACTGGCCCGACGGGCTTGAACCATTCAAGGTGGTCGATGACGGCTCGCAAGGCGACCCTTACGAGCACTACCGTTGGATGCGGGAGCACGCGCCGGTGCTGCGTTGCCAGTCGGCGACTTCGGACGTGTGGTTCTTGTCGCGCTATGACGATGTCTACCAGGCGATCCGCAACCCGAAGCTATTTTCCTCCGAGGTCGTCAGTCCGCCGCCGCTGACTTTCCTGACGCTGTTCGATGCGCCGGATCATTCGCGGTTACGCAAGGTTGTCCAGCCGTCCTTCCTGCCGCTCGCGCTCGATCCCTTTATCGAGCAGATCGGGCAGAGGGCGGAGGACCTGCTCGACGCGATGATCGCCAAAGGCGGCGGCGATGTCGTCAACGATTTCGCCATCCCGCTCAGCATCTCGACCATCTCCACGATGATCGACGTGCCGAACGAAGATGAGGAGAAGATGAAGTTCTGGTCGGACGAGACCTTCAGCTACTTCGGGCGCCTCGCCCGCAATGCGCCGGGGACCGGCACCGACGAGCAGAGCGCGCAGGCTTTCTTCGCTTACCTGAAGGAAGCGATGGAGCGGCTCGCCCGCACCGACAGCCAGTCGATCGGCGGGCATATCGCGCGCATGTGGAAGGACGGGTTGCTTTCGGAAAAGGAAGCGAAGGAGCTGTGCGCCTTCGTCTTCATTGCCGGGCACGACACGACGACTATCCTTGTCGCCAACGCTTTTCGCATGTTCACCGAACAGCCGGATTTGCTGGGACGGATCCGCGAAAACCCCGCCGACGCCGAACGTTTCGTCGAGGAGGTGGCGCGATATCGCGGGACCGTCCAGCGCGTGAGCCGCATCACCACCGAGGCGACGACCGTCGCGGGCGTCGATCTGCCCAAAGGCGCGGTGGTGCGCTTGCTGCTGTCGGCTGCGAACCGCGACAGCCGAAAGTTTGCCGAGGGCGAAACGTTCGACATCGACCGCGATTCCAACGGCCATTTGGGATTCGGCAACGGCATGCACAAATGCCTTGGCGCGCCGCTCGCCAAGCTGGAGACGCTGATCGCGACGAAGGCTCTGGTCCGCAAGATTGGAGATATCGCGCTGGATCCTGCGCGGCCGATTCAGTATGTGCGGGGCAACAATCTGACCAACTCCGGGCCGGAACATCTGTTCGTGAAGTTCCGAGGGTTATCGGTCTAAAAGCGGATGACCGGGGGCGCGGCCGAGTCAGCCCGCGCTCCCCTTTTCAGGCGGCAAGGATCGATTGTGGGCCGCAGAGCGGTATTCGGTTGGCCGCAGTCCGGTCTGCTTGCGGAAGAAACGACCGAAATAGGCCTCGTCCTGAAAACCCAGTTCACTGGCGATCTGCTTCACGCTGAGCGTCGAATAGCCGAGCAGCCGCTTTGCCTCGTGGATCGAGCGTGCATCGATTGCCTCGATTGCCGAGACCCCGAAGGTGGCGCGGCAGATCCGCGAGAGCTGGCCGGTGCTCACGCCCATTTCGTCGGCATAGCTGGCGACCGGCCGCCGCTCACGGCAATGGCGGTCGAGCAAGGCGCGGAACCGCTCGATCCGCACGGCCATGGTCCGCTGCTCGGAACTGGCTGAAAGCCGGGTGCTCTCGCTGAGGCGCCCGATCTTGACGAACAGGGCAATCGTCAGTGCTGCCCCCGCGGTGAACTGCCAGCGCTCGTGGCTCTCCGCCTCGTGTCCGATCGACTCAAACAGGGTGTTCAGGGGTGTGCCGCGTTCGACGTCGGGATCGATCGACAGCACCGTCGGCGTGCGGATGAATTCCAGCAGTTCGGGCGCGGCTGCCATTGCCAGCGATTCCAGCGCGGACTGCGCGGCGGTGATGACGTGACCGTCGATGTCGCTGCGAAAGTGAAAGCCGTGAACCGAGCGCGCTGGCACGACGATCAGGCATGGCGCTTCGACTGTCCAGGTCTTGCCGTCGATGAAGGTCTCGCCGCCCCCGGCGGTGACGTAGAGCACCTGGATCAGCGCGTCATGGACGTGCGGCTTGATGTCGAAGTCGAAACGGCCGGCACGCAGGGGAATGCGTTCGTAGTGGACCATGTCGAGCCAGGATTGGTCGGCTTCTGCGCCATAGAGCGCGAAATGCAGAACGGTCCGGCGGCGCTGCAGGTCATTGGCCATGATGCACGTTATGTCCTGTGCTATGTGATCTCTATCCATTGTTCCATAGGCGCTTGGGGCGTTCAATGGCGGTACGGATTTCAGGAGGCAGGATCACATGGAAAACTTAAGGAAGGACAACTACATGAGACAGGAACTTGAAAATCGCGCGGCGGCGTCGACCCCCTACTCGCTGAATCTGGCCGGAAAGGTCTGCGTGGTCACGGGCTCGGGAAGTGGCATTGGTGCCGGCATCGCGCGCGCGTTCGCCAGTCTCGGAGCACATGTGGCGCTCGTGGATCGGAATCTTGCAGGCGCTGAAGCTGTCGCCGCCGAACTTCGGAACGCCGGTGCGGTGGCGCAGGCGATCGGCTGCGACGTGTCGGACGAAGCATCGGTTGCCGCGGCTGCTGCGGAGGTTCGCGCAGCGCTCGGCCCGGCCAGCGTGCTCGTCAACAATGCCGGGCTTCTGGCCGCCGGAGCGCTCGAGACGGTCTCGATCGCGGACTGGAATCGGGCTATCGCCGTGAACCTGACCGGGTATCTCCTGTGTGCTCGAGCTTTCGGGGGCGACATGCTGTCGGCGGGCAAAGGCAGTATCGTCCACGTTGCCTCGATCGCGGCGCTCAATCCGCAGACCAATAGCGGTTCGTATAGCCCAAGCAAGGCGGGCGTGCTGCTGCTGTCGCGGCAGCTGGCGGCGGAATGGGGTCCACGCGGGGTGCGCAGCAACTGCGTGCTGCCCGGCATGATCCGCACCGCGCTGTCCGCGAAGTTCTACGAGGAGCCCGGCTTCGAAGCTCGCCGCGCCGCCGCCACCGCGAGCCGCCGCATCGGCGAGCCGGAGGACCTCGCCGGCCCGGCCCTGTTCCTCGCCTCCGACCTGGCTGCCTACGTCAATGGCGCGGAGGTGCTCGTCGACGGCGGGCTGGATTGCATGCTGATGGACATGGTCCCGCGCCCCGGTTTCAACGCCACGCCGGGCGCGTGAGCGCCATCACACCATAACGACAAGGAGAGTGGATATGTCCAAGGAGATCATTTGCGATCTGGTCGTGGTCGGATCGGGTGCCGCGGGCCTCGCCACCGCGATCACTGCGAGGAAGCGCGGCCTCGATGTCATCGTGCTCGAAAAGGAGCCCGTGTTCGGTGGTACCACCGCGCTGTCGGGCGGAGTCTTGTGGATTCCGCTGAGCAAGTATGGCCGGCAGCAGAATCCGGCTGACACCGTCGAGCGCGTGCGCGAATACATGATGAGCGAGACGGGCAGCAACTACGATGCCGCCGCCGTCGAATGCTTTATCGAACACGGGCCAAAAATGGTCGAGTTCTTCGAGCGGGAGACCGAAATGAAGTTCGTGCCCACGCTCTATCCGGACTATCACCCGGATGCGCGCGGCGGCGTCGACATCGGCCGCTCGATCCTCGCCGCGCCCTATGACATTCGCGGGCTCGGCAAGGACATGCGCCGTCTCAAGCTGCCGCTCGAGACGATCACCTTCATGGGAATGATGTTCAACTCCTCGAATGCGGACCTCAAGCACTTCTTCCGCGCGACCAAGTCGATTGCTTCCTTCTTCTACGTAGCCCGGCGTCTGGCTACGCACCTCAAGGAGCTGCTGCTTTACCGCCGTGGAATTAACGTAACCAGCGGCAACGCGCTCGCCGCAAGGCTCGCGAAGTCGGCGCTGACGCTCGACATTCCGATCCTCACTTCGACACCCGTGAAGGAACTGCTGAGCGAGGACGGCAAAGTGGTCGGCGTGCGGGCGGACGCGGCGGACGCGGCGGACGGTGAGCTTCGGATCACCGCGCGACACGGCGTCGTGCTCGCCTGCGGCGGCTTCCCGCACGATCTCAAGCGCATCGCGCAGGTCTATCCGCATGTGAAGCGTGGCGGTGAGCATCTCTCGCCTACTCCCGTCGGCAATACGGGCGACGGGCTGACCATGGCGGAGAAGATGGGCGGCGCCGTGGCGCTCGGCTTTGCCGATGCGTCGGCCTGGATGCCCGTCTCGAAGGTGCCCTTCGGCAAGGACCGCACAGGCGTATTCCCGCATCTGCTCGACCGCTACAAGCCCGGCGTGATCGGCGTGCTGCGCGACGGCCAGCGCTTCACCAACGAATCGAACTCTTACCACGATGTTGGCGCTGCGCTGATGCGCGCCTGCGAGCGCGAACGGGAGACGGCGATGTGGCTGATCTGCGATAAGGTGGCGCTCGGCAAGTACGGACTGGGTTATGCCAAGCCCGCGCCGATGCCGGTGGGGCCATTGTTGCGCAAAGGCTACCTCGTCAAGGGCGAAACGCTCGGCGAGCTGGCGCGTCATTGCGGGATTGTTCCTGAGGCGCTCGAGAAGACCGTCTCTGCCTACAATCGCGACGCCGAGCGCGGCGAAGACCCGGCGTTCCAGCGCGGACGCACATCGTTCAACCGCTATCTCGCCGACCCTGACAACAAGCCCAATCCTTGCGTTGCGCCGATCGCGACCGGCCCTTTCTATGCGGTGAAGGTAGTGATGGGCGATCTGGGCACGTTCGACGGCCTCAGGACCAGCGTCACCGGCGAGGTGCTGCGCGCCGACGGCAGCCAGATCGAAGGCCTTTACGCGGTCGGGAATGATCGCCGCAGCGTAATGGGCGGCAATTATCCGGGCGCCGGTATCACCCATGGGCCCAACATGACTTTCGGCTATGTCACCGGTAACGCCATCGCCACCAAAGCGATGTCCCGCAAAGACAAGGTATACGCATGAATATCCAGCCCATGTTTCTGGCAAAGCCCCTCGTGGATCTCCGCGTCTACACCATCGCGATGCGCAAGATGCCTGAGTTTCTCGACGTATTCGACACGCTCGCGATGCCGATCCTGCGCGAGACACTCGGACATCCGCTCGGATTCTGGACAAGCATGGTCGGGCCGCAAAACCAGTTCACCCACTTGTGGGGGTATGACGATCTGGCAGACTACGAACGACGGTGCCTTGCACGCGATACGCATCCCGATTTCCCGGCCTATCTCAAGGCGTCGGGCCATCTGATCACGGCACAAAAGACACGGCTGATCCGCGCCGCTTCGCTGGCTAGTCTCGCAGAGTAAGCCGATGATCGAGCGTCTTGCTGTTAGTCACCACTCAACCACCGATTCAATGCGACGAGACATACGGCGACCCCGGCTCCGCTTCCGGCAGCGCGAAATGCCGCTTCATCCTCCGCAATTCTTCCGAAGGCGTGCCACCAAAGAGCCGCTTGAACTCGCGGCTGAACTGCGACGCGCTCTCATAGCCCACCTGTGCACTCGCCGCAGCGGCGGTCATTCCTTGCCGCGCCATCAATAGCCTCGCCTGATGCAGTCGTGTCGACTTGATGTACTGCAGCGGAGAAGTCTTGGTGGCCGCCTTGAAATGCATATGAAACGACGGCACGCTCATCGTTGCTTCCCTTGCTAGCGTTTCGATCGTCAGCGCCTCGGCATAGCTCGAATGTATCTTGCGCAGCACTTTGGAAATCCGCCCGAAGTTTCCATCCAGGTTGAGCGCCGCACGCATCGAACCGCCCTGCTCCCCGATAAAGACGCGAAAGTAAATCTCCCGTATCAGCGAAGGCCCTAATAGCGCGGCCTCGAGCGGATCGCGCATCGCATCGAGAAACCGCAGCATGGTTTCGCCGAGCGCCAGATCGAGCCTCGTCGTGGCCATGCCGCCCGGCTCGCCCGGCACCACGCCGTTGCGCTCGTCGATCTGCAGCAACACATCGGCGGCAAGCGTCGGATCGAGGCGCGCGTACACCGCGAGCAACGGTTCATCGGCGGTGGCGTCGGTCTCCATGGAGAACGGCAGCGGCAACGCGACGGCCAGATAGTGCTGCGCATCGTAGATATATACCTCGCTGCCGAGATAGCCGCGCTTGCGACCTTGCGCGATGACCACGATGCCCGGCTCGTACAGCACCGGCGTGCGCGTCAGCGGGCGGTTCGATCGCAACAGGCGAATGTCCGGCATCGGCGTCGCGTTGTAGCCTTCGTTCGGCGCCAGTTCCAGCAGCCGGCTTACCATCGAAGCGTGCACACGAGCCATTGCCGCGGCTTCGGTTTCCATCGTCGGCAATGCGGGAGAGCGATGCGTTTTCATGCTGGTGCTCGATAGAAGCGTGTTCATAGGATCGGGCAAGCTTCGCAGACGATCACACGTTCTCGTCCGGTCACGACAACCCTAGCATTCGATCATGCAACCGCAGCGTGAATCACGCTGCTTCGATGCGCTGAGAAGCGCTCACTTACTTCGGAGAATGAAGCATGATCGATGTACTCAATCCCGCCGACGGCACAGTCGTCGGGCAAGTCGAACATCATTCGGAAGCGCAGGTGCGCGCGGCGATAGACCGCACATGCGCGGCGTTCCCGGTCTGGTCGCGCACTCTGGCCCGCGAACGCAGTGATCTGCTGCGCAAATGGTTCGACCTCGTCAGCGCCGACAAGACCGCATTTGCCGAGCTGATGTGTCGCGAGAACGGCAAGTGCCTGCCGGAAGCCTTCGGCGAAATCGAGTATGGGCTGGGCTTCGTCGAATGGTACGCGGAGGAAGCCAAGCGCGTGTACGGCGATACCATCCCCACTCACGCGAAAGACGCAGCGGTGATCGTCACGAAAGAACCCGTCGGGCCGGTCGCGTCCATCACGCCCTGGAATTTCCCGTTCATGATGATCACGCGCAAGGTGGCGACGGCGCTTGCAGCGGGTTGCACGATCCTCTTGAAACCTGCCGAGGAAACGCCGCTGACCGCGTACAAGCTGCTCGAATACGCGCGCCGTGCCGGCATTCCGGAAGGCGTGTTCGAGATGGTGACCGGCGACCCCGCGCAGATCGGCAAGCTGATCACCGACGATCCGCGCATCCGCAAGATCTCGTTTACCGGTTCGACCACGGTCGGCAAGTTGCTCGCCGCGCAGTGCGCCGGCACACTGAAGACGATGACGATGGAACTCGGCGGCAACGCGCCATTCGTGGTCTGCGACGACGCCGATCTCGACGAAGCCGCAAAAGCACTCGTGTCCGCGAAGCTGCGCAACAGCGGCCAGGTCTGCATCTCGCCGAACCGCGTGTATGTCCAGGCGAGCGTGCACGACGCGTTCGTTCAGCGCGTCAAGGCGCTCGTCGAGGCCATTCCGGTCGATCAAGGGTTGCAGGAACGGTTCGTCGTCGGCCCGTTGATCAATCGCGCGGCCATCGACAAGGTCGGCCAGCTCGTCGATGATTCCCGCAAGCGCGGCGCCGAGGTCGTGCTCGGCGGACATCCGCACGCGAAGGGCGGACTCTTCTATGCGCCCACCATCCTCGTCGAGGTCGCGGACGATATGCCGATCGCCTCGACCGAAATATTCGGACCCGTCTTCCCGATCTATCGCTTCTCCACCGAAGCCGAAGTCATTGCACGCAGCAACGACACCGAATATGGTCTCGTCGCCTATGCGTTCACCCGCGATCTCGGCCGTGCATTCCGGCTCTCGCGTGACCTCGAGGCAGGCATGGTGATTCTGAATTCGGGCTCGGTCGGCACGGCTTCGGTACCGTTCGGCGGCGTGAAGCAGTCCGGGTACGGACGCGAAGGCAGTCATCATGGAATCGAGGAATATGTTCACGTGAAATACACGCTGATGAGCGGTCTCGCCTGAAAAACGCGTGGCGCGACATCGAGATGCCGCGCCTCGTGTCATCGCTGGCTCAGCGCACCGGCAACTGGGTCGCGTCCGCAGGGCTGGCGCACTGGACCTCGTGACTGCGCTGACGAATGAGCCGATCCTGCCGCAGTCCCCAGCAGAACGTGACGGCCAGACAGGGCAACAGCGACACGATGGAGTACCCCACGCCCGCAAGCGGGTTGCCTGTCAGATTGACGAGCGAAAGACTGATCAACGGAAGGAACCCGCCGAACAGCACATTGCCGAGTTGTTGCGACAATCCGAAGCCCGTGGTCCTGCTCTGCGGTGGAAAACATTCGGCGATGAACGCCGGCAACGGCGCCATGATCATCGCCGTCAATACGGCCAGCAGCGCGATGAGCAGTGTCACCGCGGCCCAGCCGCCCGCGAGCGCATTCGTCCTGATGCCCGCGAAAGCCGGATACGCTGCAAGAATCCAGAGCACGATGCCGATCAACATGACCCGCGACCGGCCGATCGCGTCGGACAGACGGCCGAACACCGGATAGAGCGGCGCGGCGACGACGATTGCCACACCGAGGCACAGATTCGCGCGCGAAGGATCGACCTTCAACACGTTCTGCAGGAAGTACAGCATGTAGACGATCGACGTATAGAGCGACACAGACGTTCCGCCCTGGGCGCCGAACATCGCGACCAGAATCGCTTTCCACGACGCCGCGCTCGACAACGTGTCCTGCAGCGGCGATTTCGAAAGACGGCCAGCCTGTTTCAGCTCCGCGAATACGGGCGTTTCGGTCATGCCGAGCCGAATCCATGTCGCCACCGCGACGATCGGCGCCGAGATCAGGAACGGTACGCGCCAGCCCCAGGATTCGAATGCCGATGCATCGAGCGTGAACTTCAATGCGGACACGATCGCCAGCGCCAGCAGCAGGCCGACGCTCGCGGTGCTCTGCAGCACGCTGGTCGCCATGCCTTTGCGGCCCGCGGGCGCATGCTCCATCACGTACACCACCGCAGATCCGTATTCGCCGCCGAGCGCAACGCCTTGCAACACGCGCAGCGTGATCAGGCCAATGGGCGCAAGCACGCCTGCCGCCGCATAAGTCGGCAAGCAGCCGATTCCCACCGTCGCGATACCCATGATCGCGAGCGTGATGACGAACGTCTTCTTGCGTCCGACCCGGTCGGCCATGGGGCTGAATATGATCGTGCCCAACGGACGCGCGACATACGCGATGCCGAACGTGGCGACGCCCGCCATTGCGGCGACGGTCCGGTCGGTCGAAGGAAGGAACAAGTGCGTCAAGGTCGATGTCAGCGCAACGTAGACAAAGAAATCGTAGTACTCGAGCACCGTTCCGAGGCTCGATGTGGCGATGATTCGCAGCATGCCGGGCTTTCGATTGCGGGCTCCGGAAGTCGTGGACATGGTTGTCTCCTCCGATTCAGTTTGTGAGGCCCCGCGCTATCGGCGCGGTGGCCGTATCGGCGCATCACATGTGTGTGCGCTTTTTCGCCGCCTGCTGCTCGAGAAATCGGCCGACGGCCTCTTTGTGCTCGTGGCCGCACAGAAGAATGGCCTGCATGCTTGCCGCCATATCGAGCGTCGTCGGGAGCGAAGCGTCGGCCGCTTCGCGCACGAGCCGCTTCGCCATGCGCAATGCCGTCGGCGGGTTCTGCGCGATGTGTTTCGCCAGCGATCGGGCCTCGATGTCGAGCGCCTCCTCCGGCACCACCTTCGAGACGATGCCGAGGCTCAGCGCCGCCTCTGCATCGATGAACTCGCTGGTGAGCGTCAGTTCGAGCGCCTTCGCGTAGCCCACGATACGCGCCAGAAACCAGGACCCGCCGATGCCCGACACTAGTCCGAGACGCAAGAAACTTTCTGCGAACACGGCTTTCGTGCTCGCCACGCGGACATCGCACATCAGCGCGAGATCGCAACCCGCTCCGACCGCGGCGCCATTGACCGCACACACCGACGGCACCTCGAGACCGCTCAGTGCGCGCGTGATCCTGTGCAGGCTGCGAAGCAGGCGGTCGCGTACTTCCTCGACGCTGCCGCTCATGAGATCGCTGCCGCTTTGCATGTCCTTCACATTGCCACCCGTGCAAAAGTGCCGCGACGACGAACGCAGCAGCACGCAGTGCACGTCGCGCCGGCCGTTGACCTGCTCCAGCAGGGCCGACAGCGCCTCTGTCATCGCGACGTTCAGCGCGTTGCCGTCGCTGGGGCTGTTGAGCGTGAGCGTGAGTACGCCGGCATCGACGGACTGTTCGACCAGTGAACTGGCATCGTTTGCATAAGCTGACACGAAAAAATCTCCTGTTTGTTCCCGGCCACTACCGGTTCTGGAATGCGGCCTGCCGGCGTTCCAGAAACGCGGACATGCCTTCTTTCTGGTCCGCGAACGAAAAGCCCGCGTGGAACAGCCTGCGCTCGAACAGCAGACCCTCCGACAGCGACGACTCGAACGCGCGGTTGACCGCTTCCTTGATCGCGACGATCACCGGCAGCGAATGACGCGCGATCTGTTCGCCGAGGCGCATCGCTTCATCGATCAACCGCTCGCGGGCGACGACCTTCGACACGAGGCCGTAAGCCAACGCTTCGCTGGCGCCAAGCGGCTCGCCGGTGAGACACGCGAGCATCGCGGTCGACTTGCCGACCGCGCGTGGCAGACGCTGCGTGCCGCCCGCGCCCGGTACGATGCCGAGCTTGATCTCCGGTTGGCCGAAAATCGCGTCGTCAGCGGCTATGACGATGTCGCACATCATCGCCAGTTCGCAGCCGCCGCCGAGCGCATAGCCGCCCACCGCCGCGATCAGCGGTTTGCGTGCCGCGCGGATGCGGTCCCAGCTACGGCCGATGTAGTCATCCGAGAATGCGCTCGCGTAATCGAGCTTCGACATCGCGACGATGTCCGCGCCGGCGGCGAAGGCCTTGTCGGATCCTGTCAAAACGGTCGCGTGAACCTGCGGATCGGTTTCATTGCGCAGCAGGACGTCGATCAGCTGATCCATCAACGCGTCGGTCAGCGGATTGAGCGGGTTGTCCGACGCCAGACGCACGAGCGCGACCTGTCCGCGTCGTTCGCTTCGGATCATCGCGGCGCTCATGCGGTCACCTTGCGGTCGTCGTCGCAGGTCTCGCGCAATGCGCGGCCCACACGTATCACGCCTGCGTTCAGTAGTCCGGCGATCTCGCTTTCGGCGAAGCCGTAACGCTCCAGCATCTGCAGCGTGTGCTGGCCCGTCAGCGGCGCGGGCAGATCTGGCGCGGCCGGACGGTCGGATGGACCGAGCGCGAAGCCATGCGTGCGCATCGTGCCCGCGGCCGGATGATCGATCGTCTGCGCCAGCCCGCACTCGGCGTATTCCGCAGATTCGATGACATCGCTGTATGTTGCGACCGGCGCGCAAATAATGTCCCGCGCCGCGAGCCGTTCCATCCATTCCGCCGTGGTCCGTTCGACGAAACGCGCAGCGAGTATGTGATGCAGTGTCGCGCGATGGCGCACGCGATCGTCGTTGGTCGTGAACCTCGGGTCGGCTTCGAGCGCAGGCGTTGCGAGCACCTCACATAGCGCGTGCCACCGCTGCGGATGATAGGCGACGACCATCATCCAGCCGTCCTGCGTCGGGAACGCTTCGTTCGGACACGCATAAGGCGCGGCACTGCCCGTCTTTTCCGGCTCGCGCCCCGAGGCGAAGAACGCGGCGAAGCCGATCTGTTGCAGCATCAGCGTCGCGTTGTAGAGACTCACGTCGAGATGCTGCCCGCCGCCGCCCATGCGGACCTGATGCAGCGCGCCGAGAATCGCGATCGACGCGAGATAGCCGCCCATCATGTCCGCAACGGGGATCGGGACTTTGAGCGGCTCGGCGTGCGTCGTGCCGAGCGTGCTCATCAGCCCGCTGACGGCCTGAATCACGCCATCGACGCCCGGCCGCTTGCGATTCGCGCCCGTCTGGCCGAACGCGGAAATGGAGCAGTAGACGAGCCGTGGATTCAGTTGCTGCAACGCGTCGAAGTCGAGTCCCATCGACGCCATCACGCCCGGCCGGAAGTTCTCGACGAGCACGTCCGCCTCCCGCACCATGCGGCGAACGGCCTGGCGCCCGGCGTCGGTTTTCAGATCGATCGCGACGCTGTACTTGTTCCGGTTGACGCTGATGAAAGCCGGGCTTTCACCGCTTATCCACGGCGGCCCGATAAGCCGCCCGATTTCGCCGTCGGGCGGCTCGATCTTGACGACGTGTGCGCCCAGATCGGCGAGCGTCATCGAGCAGACCGGTCCGGCGAGGACATGCGAGAAATCGATCACCCGCACGCCGTTGAGGCTGTCTCTTGGCATTTGTGATTGTCCTGTCTCGTGACTCGCCACTGCGGCGAATCATGCCGACGAGATTACGTACTCGCCGGCCCCCCGGACAATCGACAATTTAGAAACGAGCCTTTGACTTTTTGTTAAAGAGTCGGCGGCTCGCAGGCGCTATTCGTTGAGCAGCGTGAGCAGCCATCGACGGAAAATCTTCAGTGCATCCGATTGCGGACGTCCCGTCGGCCACGCGAAGTAGTACGTGTGATGTCCGCGATCTAGCTCGAATGAAAACGGTGCGACCAGGACACCGCTTTCCAGTTCGCCGCGCACCAGCGCCTTCTGCGCGATCGCTACACCGTGCCCTTCTATGGCCGCCTGGTACGCGAGCAACGACGTTTCGTAGCGCATCTCACGGCGGCGCCCGTTCAAAGGAAGGCCCGCTGCCTTCAGCCACAGCGTCCAGTCTTCCGGGCGCGCGAGCGTGTGCAAAAGCGTTTCACCCTGCAGCTGCGAGCGGGCCTTGACCTGTCTGGAAGGCGCCGCGACCGGCACCAGCTCGTTCGCGATCAGACGTTGCACGCGCAGTCCGGGCCATTTGCCGTCGCCAAGCTGGATACCGCCGTCGATGTCCTCACGCGCGAAGTTCAGCGGAGCGGGAGATGTCGTCAGTTGCACGTCGATGTTCTCGTGCAGCCGATGAAAGCTCGCGAGACGCGGAATCAGCCAGCGCACCGCGAAGGTCGCGGGCGAGCGGATCTTGAGCACGCGCGCGCGCCGCTCGGACGAGCGCAGGCTGTCGGTGGCTTCGCGCAGCGATGCGAATAGCGGCATCAGTTCCGCCAGATACCGCGCGCCCGCCGACGTCAACTCCAGTCGTCCTTTCACTCGCTCGAACAGATTGACGCCGAGGTAGGCTTCGAGCGTGCGCACCTGCCGACTGACGGCGGCAGGCGTGACGGCTAACTCATCAGCGGCTTTGGAGATGCTCAACAGGCGTCCCGTCGCCTCAAACGCCCGTGTGGGATTCAGCGGGGGAAGCAGCGCACGACGTTCCATAGTCTGTCCGTGTAGATATCTATTCGGATTGTGGCGCGAAATGCCCGCAGAACGAATGGAAGAACGAAGAAAAGGGAGCCGATCTCGAATCACATCGAGGCTTCGTTGAGGAATGGACGTGTGCCCTACGGCTCGCGCTTACAAGTGAAGCCAAGACGACCGGCGTGGGAAAGGCGCTGATCCTCGACCGTGACGAGAATGAATGGTGCCGGATCCTTGTGCGGAAGACGATGAACGCAGCATTCGACCGCGCCGGCCGAGAGCGATCGGAAGTGGCAATTCCCGAGCACCGTGAATGCGGTCCTTGCGGACGCAAACGGACGGTCCGGCAGTTCTGAAGAGGTGGGCGACTTCGAGCGCACTTCGGCCCTTCGCCTACCTCGGGGAATCAACGACGTTGACGGCATCGGCAAGTGCCTGGCGTCGGCGACACATTCGACTTCGTCTTTGGCCACGCGCTGGCTGAATGAGCAATCGACTGTCACTTTCCAGAGCCACTGACACTTAGCCAAAGCCACCATGCATGCGCACTTCGGGCGCTCACGCATCGCAAGACAAAATAAACGTTACTTCGACATCCTTATAGAAAGATCAGGAAATCGACTTTGACGATGAGCGACAAGCGCGAATCACTGCATGGGCGCCGCGCTGGCAGTCAGCCAAAGGCTGAGGATAGATGCAGGCCGTCGGACCCTCAAGGTCGGGTACCCGAAGCCCGCTAAGTCTGACGTGCAAGCGCACAAATCACAGGAAATACCAAGGGGTGGCGAACCCCCACTGCGAGCGCGTCGAGGTAGATGTTCAAACTTGCAGAGACGAGTCCATGTTCCGACCCGTACTTCCTACGTACCTGCTGAGCCCATTGGAACGTTTTCGTTCATCGCAGACGCGCGGCGCGCTCGTTGCGTTCGGTCTCACTCTGCAGTAGTTTTTCTTACGTCGCCGAGACAACGACGTGAGCACCGGTCGAAGCCATTGAGCGCGGAAGGGTGCACTTGCTCCCGCTCGCGCGCTTCGCGTGTGGCTGTCAATAACACCGACGGAGCACATACGATGCGCACTTGCGCAGCATCCATTCTGATCTTGTTCGTCTGCGCCGCCGGGTTGGCGCCGAAGACCAACGCCCAGGAACGTAACATGGCACTAACCCTGAGTTCGACCGCCTTCAGCGATGGCCGCGAAATTCCCGTGCGCCACACCTGCAAGGGCGCGGACGTGTCGCCGCAGCTTGCCTGGTCCGGCGTACCCGCCAACGCGAAAAGTCTTGCACTGATCGTCGACGACCCCGACGCGCCCGACCCGGCCGCCCCACGGATGACGTGGGTCCACTGGGTGGTCTACAACATCCCGCCTACAGCGCCCGGTTTGCAGGAAGGCGGTGCAGCGGACGCGCTCCCGGCAGGCGCGCTGCAAGGCACCAACGACTTTCAGCGTGCCACGTATGGCGGCCCATGCCCGCCGGTCGGCCGCCATCGCTATTTTTTCAGGCTGTACGCGCTCGACACGATGCTGCCTGATCTTCACCATCCCACCAAGGCAGCGTTGGAGCACGCAATGACGGGCCACGTGGTGGCGCGCACCGAATTGCTCGGCACATTCGAACACTGACGCGCCAAGGTCGATGAGCCTTGTCAGCGACGCGACCAACGGGCGCCAATCAGGAGATGCCGAACCCCAACGGGATTCGCCATCATTCATTTGTCGAGCGCACTCCGATTTTCAGAGCGAAATTGCGGAGCACCAATGCGCCGACGAGCACATCAGCCGTCACTCCGTCGCACTGCCAGGCGACGAGCGGTTTCGTTACGGTCGATCTTCAGTCAACGGTGGCTCGATGGGTCCAGCGAAGAGGCCGCCATCGAAGTACGCGTCATCGAGTTCCATGATGGTGTCGTCTCCCATCAGGATAACAACGAAATCGAGCGTCCCATCGCCAGGCACCGCGGAGATTTCCGCGATGGTTTGTTGGGGCGATCGCTCGTCGACGAAGCGCAGCCAGTAGTAACCGGGCGCGGTCGGCCGTGTGTCTTTCCATTCCATATCAAGCACTCGCGTCATCGTTTGACGAGACTATTGCCACTACACGATCGCTTCGATCGCGGAACGTCGATCCGCGATGAATGCGTTGCCGGACTGGTGGATAGCGCATTCACTGCTTACATCACCGTCGAAGCTTTCAGCTTGCAGAGGTCATGGCCATGCTACCAAGGAGGGTTGCTAGCGTGCAAAATTCGGGCAAGGCGGAGCTCGTCGGTATCTCTAGTTTAAGACGGTCTGTTCTGCCCATCGGCGGCTGCCTGCCGACACGCTGTGCCACGTAGCGTGCCTTCGCCCGTCCAGCGCATCCCGTGCCTATTGGCCAACCCTTAGCTGACAACCGGTTCGACCACGGACTTGGTGATGCTGCTGATGATTGGCCGGCCCTTCCGATCCCGGGTGCGAAGTTAGCTAGACGCGGCCCCGGTTGTTCCGGCCGATCAGCAATGGTAAAGCTGTACCGTCCGTTCGAAGCTGTATTGCGCAAAGCCGCCGTCACCGTACAAGCGTCATTGCGTCTCCTAAGGCTCGCCAGGAAGCCGAAATTGCCCAACGTATCAACGTGCACAGAATTCGTTGCGTTTGATACGTGACAGCGTCCCACGGGCAATTGTGAGCCGGTGCGGGCCGCAAGTTGGGGGTAGAGGCGCGTACCGGCTCGCGACAGCGTGAAACAATGCGCGATTTCGCTGCGTCTTCGTCAAAAACTCGTTGTAAAACAATCACTTATCCAGTCAACCATTTGCGTGGTTATGTTTCACAAAGATGCGACAACCCTTAAGGATCGCGCGACGTCTCCAGCCATGTAGGAATCCCGATTATTGTTTTGTGAGCATCGAATTCTTCATGCGATGAATCGTCCGACTGGCAAGCAAGCGCGTTGTCTCTGCAGGGGTCGCGCAAACAAGAGCGTGTCTCCTCCGACACTGAGCGCGGCCACCGTGCCGAGCTCGCTCGGCCTGAGACGGCCCCCTGCCCTCCTCCGCCACGCCCTATTTCACCGCGTCTAATCATGGACGGAGAAGCGATGTACGGTATCGGAGGCATGAGGATGGGCAAACGTCGTCGTCCACGTACGACGGACGACTGCACGCTTTCATACCCGCAAAAAGAAGCGTCACGCGCGGGGCGGCGACGGCATCGCAACGGTGGCGCGCCCCCGGCTCGATGCGCCCGTAGAGTCGCGATGAGTTTGCTGCCTCGGCTCGCCGACTTCTGCCAACGAATGTCGCGCTCCCTTCCAAGCGGCAACAGTGAGAGTGGCATTGCGCGGGCTCGTGCGTGACATTAACGGGACCGATCGAAGATCGTTCACTCTATGGACAGCACAAATGGACGGCGACGATATAGCCGGCATGCGCGCCACCGATGACTTCTGCGTCTCCCCTTCGCTAAGGGAACGCGTTGAGATCGTTCCCGTTACTCTCGTTACTCCGCTCCCCCCTTCGAAGCACTCGGCCGCTCGATCCTTGAATTCCCCGCTCGGCCGGCTCGACTGGCTCGGCGCAAGGATGGGCAGGCCATCGGACGTGCCCTCCAAATCCGCTGCCGCCCTTCCGAACTCGCCTGCTGGTTCGTATTTAGGTGGCGAAGGCTGTGGCTGGCCTGTACTAGGCGCCGTGCCCCACAGAGGTTGGAAAGCGGTTCCATGTCCGCATCGTCGCTCGTGCCGCGCACCTCTCCGAGAGCGCGCATCCGTGCGTGATGCTGGGCGGAGCGGCAGGCGGCCGCATGCGCTCAGGCCTATCCTCAATTCCGATGGGTATAGTTGCCCGGATTCGCGTTGCGCAAGCGAGCGCTCGGATTTCACGCTCGTTGTCGCCGATATCGACCGGTCGGCGATGATCTCGGTCGGCGCGTCGAGGAATGCATCGGGCGGGGCCCTTCGCCAGATTATGTACACGCCCCGCGTGTGCGCCGGCCGTCGCGCTCGTGAAGCATCCCGCAGAGCACCACGCGTTCATCTCGGACAGCGTCGAACGGGCGGCGCTGGGTTAGAGGCGCGATCGAATCCACATAGCCGCTTCTCGTTGAGGCAGGAGAACCCCACAAGGCATTGAGGGTTCGACGATGGGCGCCACGTTGTGCCTCCGCGCTCGTCGAGGAAAAGCGAGTAAGGGCTTCGACATCCACGGATCGCACGTGATCGATTCCCTTCGGCCGGTGGTGCTTGATCAGCGCGCGGGGAGAGTCGCCATTGCCATGCGCGCCCGAAACTCCTCTGGCAGCGTCCTCGTGATCTGCCTGCTTGGACAGCTTTGTGGGCACGGAGAAAAAGGCACTCGATAGTCGCACTCTACCGATTCGCCGATCGTTGCTCTCCGCTCATTCGACTACGTGGCGCGCTGCCCCGGGCAGAGGAGCGACGCGAGCGCTCGCACCGAGGCCCCAACGCGGTCGGTCGGTTGCCGCCATCAAATAGACAACCGCGCGGACCCGCAAGATCTGGCGAAGGCCGGCAACGTGGTCGCGTACCGCACAGTCACCGGCGGCTCCGCGTCGCGCACCATGTTGAATGTTTTACGGCCAATGTGCGGCGTTGCGTCCCAGCGATTTGCTCAAGGTCAAAAGCGGTGGCGGAGTCGGGCGTTTCCGGGCTTAAGGGCGTGCGCGAAGGACAGCATCCAACTCTGGCCGCTTGGCACCCGATCTGCTCCGTGAGACTGAAGATCTTCATCGACTCGCTTTTTGCGCACGTGGCGGTGCAGCTTCTTGCCTGGCGTTTCTGTCGGGCTGGCGTTTCTTCACGTGCGCAGATTGGGGCCTGCGCTCCTTCTCCATCCCGTCCGCGCGGGGCACCGCGTGCTCGCCGCTCTTCTGGCTTTCGACCCTGTGGGGTCATTCCTTGCCTACCACATACGGCGCGTGCGTCATGCCCGGTGGCACGCGGTCCGTCCGAGCAGGCGCTCTACGAGTACTCGCGAATCGCGATGTCGAGTGTCACGAGTCGTGACACGTTTAGATGTGCTCGTCGGCGCACAACGAGGCGGGCGTCTTTTATTGGCGGGGCAGTGCTACCTGGCGCCGTCGGAACCAAGGGATGACCAAGGGTTACCACCGCGATCGAGTGTCGCGAGTCGTGACACTTTGGTCGGCTGGCACCGGGATGCGTGCCGAGTGCTGCGATGTCGCTACTTCCGCTCATACAGCCGGGGAGCGAGCTGTCAACGACACGGGCAATCAGAAGGCGGCTCAGAAGAGCGCTACCATCGAGCGTCAAGGATTGTGACGCTGTTGTCGCGTTCCTCGAGGGCAGGCCGACAGGAGGCGAGCAGTATCGCCCGGAGCCGCAATCATGCAGCCAGCACAATCGAGTGTCACGAGTCGTGACACTGTTTAGTCAGCGTGGCGCACAGAAGCGATTCGAGAACCCGTTAGAGCCGGACTGGCAACGGCTGACTAGGCTGCCGACGGCCGAAAAAAAGCCCGCAACAGCGGGCTGGAAAACAATCTGCCATGCAGCCTCAGTGGGCACGCGGCTGGCTCGAAAAGAGCCTCTCAATCACTTGGCGAATCTCCTTTTCATGTTCGTCACTGAGCATTCCGGCTTTGATTTTCACCGTAAAGCCGCTAGCGTCCTTAGTGATGTTGCCGGCCTGCGCTTTGCCTGCAAAAAACTTCTCAATGCTGCGACCGCCGTTGCCATTCGTTTCATTCGGCTTGGCAACGCGCGTTGCAATCGCTGCGGCGTATTTCGTTTGCAGCAAATCTCCGTTGACGACCTGAGGCCAGAGGTCCCTGGCAGCCTCAACAGCAGGATCGCCGTGCCGCTTCATCACCACCGAGATGTCGTTCGCGGCGGTGGCCGAGATCAGCGCAGGCTGAAGGTCGAGGTCCCTCCGCATGAACTCGGGCAGACTCTCATATGACAGAAAGCGGTAGAGCCCTTGGCGTGACATCCCAAGCGCCTCAGCTAACCGCTTGCGACTGGGGAATTCCCTTTCGGTCTGTCGAATCGACAGCGATATTTCATAGTCGGTCAGGTCATCACGGCTGACATTCTCGACGAGCGCAAGGACCGCCATGTCTTGGTCCGAGCACCCAATTACGATGGCCTTGATGGTATCCAGGCCCACCAACTTATGAGCGCGCCAGCGCCGCTCTCCCGCCACAATCTGGTAACCCGACTCGAAGCGACGGACGACGACCGGCTGCATGAGCCCCACTTCCCGAATCGACTCAGCAAGCTCCAATAGCTTCGCGTCATTGAATACGCGGCGCGGCTGCCACGGATTTGGAACGATCTCAGATACCGCCAGATCCGAAGCCGTACCCGCTGATTCCAGTTCCTGCACGCGAAGCTGTGCTGCAGCCAGTGCACCCGCCATCCCAGGTGCCGTTTCAGTTCTGGCCGCTCGGCGGGCTGCGTTCGGCAACCTCTCGTCCGTCGCCTTGATACCGGCGGTCTTCGCCAGGAGCTGTTCTCGAAGAAGGTTGCTCATTGTGCGGGTCTCCACTGTTTGACGAACTGGTCATCTATCCACCGGCAGTAGTCGATTAAGGGTTGTTTGACCCGGGCGAGCGATTTTGCCTGGCTGTGCGTACTGCTGATATCGAACACGGTCGTGAAGGCGAGCGCCCCCGAGCTCATTACTGAACTCGCCGGCACTTCGAACTGGGACAGCCAATGACGATATGCGCCGTGCGCCCACGTGCGCACAACTGGCGTCGACGCTGTCGGGCCGTTGTTGACGCGCGTCAGTAGCACAGACACGAAGTCATATTTCTTGTCGGCTTCGAAGCGGATGAAGGACTTCGCAACGTCGGAGAAGAGACGCCAGAACGACAACGAGCTGAAGAAATCCAGATTTTCGGGGACCATCGGCATGACCATCGCATCGGCTGCCATCAACGCGTTCAGGTTGAGATAAGAAAGCGAAGGCGACGTATCGAGGAGGATGTAGTCATAGTGCTTGCGAAGCGGCGCAAGCCCATCGCGCAGCACAGTCCAGAACTTGAATCCTGGCACCTTCAGCTGCATGGCGGGCAAGTGATATTCGGCTCCGACAAGTTCGGTGTGTGCCGGAATAATGTCGAGTCCGTCCCAGTAGGTCGACTGAACTCTGGCAAGCAGTCCGCCTTCAACCCTCTGGTCGTACACGAAGGGCAGAACGGTGTCGTCAGGGAAAACCTCTTTTTCCGCATAGAGACCGCACAGCTCGGACAAGGAAGCTTGAGGATCGAGGTCAACTACGAGGACCTTCCGTCCGCGCAAGCTCAATCCTTGCGCAAGGCACATGGTCGTAGTGGTCTTGGCAGATCCGCCCTTAAGCTGCGACGTAATGATGACCTTTCCTTCGAAGGCGTCGCTCGGCCCTTCGACCAAGGGGGTTTGATAGATGTCGGAGACTCGCCGAACCCATGTGCGTGCCTCGGCCAGCGTAAACATTCTGCTGCGGCTGCGCCCGGTTCCAGTCGACTGCCCCTCAGGTAACACCCCGTCACCCTTTGACACCTGATAATGCACTTGCTGACGAGTCAGTCCGCACAGCTCAGCAATTTCGCCCGTAGTGAACATCGGTGGAGTCTTGCGTGGGCGCGGAGCTAGAATTTGGTCGCGCAACTCCGTTGCATAGTCCGTGACAACATCGGCGAAATCACTGATTTGCGCCAAGCTCACGGTCAGATCTATCGGCATTGGTTGGCTGACATTCGCCATTTAGAAGTTTTCCCTTGCAAAAGTGGTCTAAACGTAGAATACAGGAACTACAGGTGATTGACGGGTGTTTTATGAAGAACCGGCCGTAAACCATTGTTTTTTCGCAACTACCGGCGGCTCACATCGGTCGGAAAGCCCCGTAACTTGCCCGACAAAGACTCTCACCGTCCCCTCCCAGTGGACCGCTATCGCCGGAAAAGTGAGAGATTTTGGAAGCGTGGCCGTCCCTAGGAGCGTGTCTGGAAACGCAACAGGGCAACTTTGGCTACGCGAATAGTGCCTTTCGCCTTCTACATCCGTAGCTCGGCACGACCAAAGTGAGCAACCGTGTCGCTGAGCCAAGCGGAAGGAGAGTGGGGCAGCACGCTACGTAGGTCATCGACTCTGGCCTACTGCGTGTCTCGCGCTGAGGTAAGCGGGGTGTTATCGGCGCGAAAACCGTGCACGGGACGGACAATATCTCTCACCTTTCGTGGTGCACCGCGGTAACGCCCGGAGTTTCACGCGCGCCAAAACAGCGACGTGCGCCTCCTTCAACACGAGGTCAACATCCCCACGTCAAAGGTGAGACACAGTGTCGAGTCGACCAGGCGAACAGAACCCGACCGGACAACATCTCTCACCTTCGCGTCCAGCGCCTATCAAACGGGCGGCACCGCTGGCCGACAAAAAAGCTCACACGACAATATCTCTCACCTTTCACGATGCCTCGCCGGCCCGGTCTCCATTGGCGCCGTCCGAAACAGTGCCGCTCCGTTCAAGAAGGTCTCTCGCCCGCGACGATAATCACGGAATGTGCGATCGGAGGCTTGCTCGAACTCTGTCCTCCGATTTCGGTTGTACTGAAACGACGGTGATTCCACTGTGGGTTCAACGGTTAGTTCGTTGTTTTTGTAAACAAAAGCGAACCAACAAACTAACAGCTACAACCGGATTCGCGTGAAATCAGATACTTGGCGCCGAAAAGTGAGAGTTGCTGTCACTCAAGGTGAGAGACTTTGTCCGCCCAAGTGAGATGCAAAGGTGCGAACGGGAGAGTTGGTGTCCATATAGGTGAGACGTGAAGCGCCTTCGCCACGAAAGGTGAGAGGTAGTGTCGGAGGCTGTGGATATCCCGGAAACAGGCTGCACGGACGGGCTTCACGTCCCGCAAGACACCCATCAGGGTGAGAGATTGTGTCGCGACGGTGAGAGATAGTGTCCAAGGCGACGGGGGGAGGGGAGAAAGGTGAGAGATTCACATTGACATCTCACCTTTACGTGCTAGAGTCCAGAAAATTTTAAGTAAACGGATTCCCGCGAACCCACATGGCCAGCAGCGTTGAAAGAAGAGTAACTCCGCTTCAATACGCGCTCGACCTGTTTGTCGAGAACGCCCCAGCAAGTACCGCCATTGACGCAATCAGTTCCGACAAGGATATCGGGTATCAAAAAAACAGCGTATTCGCGCGCATCATTGGCCTTGGGTTGTCAGCGCGCCGCTTCGTCGACGCTGCCTATTTCATCGTCGCGCAGGAACCGGAAATTAGTGAAGCGTACGACGTTTCGCTGAGCTTCTTCAAATGGCTGATGCGATACGACAGTCACAACAAGAAGCATTTTTCCAGTGTGATCCGCAGCGTGAAGTCATCCATGCTCGAAGTCACGAGCGTGCCCACCGTATCGGTAGACTCGAAAGGGCGTATGACCGATGCCTCACGTGACGCCTCCGACGGCGATGAGGATGCCGAGGACGGGCAAGACGTCGAGGTGGGGGACATTCCAGTCAACGACGAGGACGGCGACTGGCTAGAGTTGATTGGCCGTGTCAGCGTACGAAACGGGCGAATCCGTTTCCGGGTGCCTATCGAACTTCAGCGGCTCATCAAGGACCCGGAAAACTCGTACTGGACGAGTCTCCTGACCACCTCGAAATTCAAGCTTATCTACGCGCGAGCCATTTACGACCACGTGCTGCCCGCAGTGCCCGGCGGCACGACGGAGTGGCTGCCCCTCGAACTGGTTCGCAATCTGCCGGGAAAGTCGTGGGCAAACAACGCGGAATTCAAATACTTCAAGCGCGACTATCTCGAACCAGCGGTCAGGCAGATCAACGACCTGTCCGATATCGAGATGTCTTATGAAACACGGGCAGGTACGCCCGGGTCGCGTAAGAAGGACCAGATTCGCTTTCGGTTGAAACGCAAGGAAGCGTCGGCCGCGGCGCAGGCGGACATGATGGAATCGGCGGCGCTCTACCTGACACTCCACAAGGAATTCGGTCTCGACGCGAAACAGTTCCTTCAAATCCGGGAAAACCGTCACGTCTGGACAGACGCCCGCATCGAGCAAGCCATCGACTACACCCGGTTCAGAATCGCCAAAGGCGATGTCATCAGAAGGGCGTCCTCCTACCTGATGAAAGCCCTGGCCGAGGATTACCGTGTGGCTACCGCGGACAGGGATGTAGAGCTGCGCAAGAGCCAGCGAGAGGCGCAGGACGAAGGGAAGAAAACTCGACAGGCGGTCGTGGCCGAGAGTGTGGCCGCGGCTGATGCCGCAGCGAACCAGCAGCGGCAAGACGAGATGCGCGCAGCTCGGGATTTCTTCAACGCGGCCGAGAACAAAGCGAGAGATGAGCTGGTCCGCAAGTTTGTTGCGGCGAGCACTATCGGACAGCGTGCCATTACACGGCAGGGACTCAAGCCGGCTGAAGTCACCGGGACCAATATCATGCAGTGGCCTAGCGTTGCAGACACTTTCACCTCTTTCGTCGCAGGCGAACTAAGAAGAGCTGCTCGGGAGGCCAGCCGCCGCGGGTGAGCACGAACGCAAACCGAGTGCCCGGTTTTTCTGACTATCGGTCGATTCGTGATACGCAGCGCAGATGGTCTTTCTAGAAATATGTGAATACTGCAACGACAACTCGTGCTTTGCGGCCTGCCGAAAGACCCGGTCTATCTCATCTCTAAAAGCCGGAGAGCGACATTTATTCGTTATCCAGACGCCTCGACAATGAGAAAGCATGCGCCGGAATGGAACGGCGAGGGGCGCACGTTTAGTGGACGATGTTGGTCGCGCCGCCTGGCGGACCGCTGCCGAACTCGTCCATAACAATGATCCACAGTACGGGAGCAGGCGGGCGGTTGTGCTGATCGACAACCGCCCGCCGTGACGAGCTACTTCGGACTTCGTGCATCAGTCGACGCAGGGCCTGATCAATCGTCGTCGTCGTCGGCAGTCGCGAGCGTTTTCGAACCGTCGGCGCCGGCCTTCGTGTAGATCGAGTGCGGAACGGGATAAGGTCTGTCCCCCATCACGCCCTTCCAAAGCACGTGGTTGAACAGTTCCGGCGGAATGCGATCCTCTTTGGAGAAGTCGAAGTCCTTCGTCGCGTTCGCCCAATACGTCGCATCATGTAGCGGATGAATGTCTTCACCTTGGGCAAACTGGTTGCCGTCGGTGCCGCTCGCCACGTTGCCTACGTTCGTGTTCTTCAAAAGTGTCGAAGCCACGGCGGTGTAGGTCCACGAATTGTTCGAGCTGGTGTCGAACAGGTCGGCCATCGGACGGGCATACGCCGTGTTCAGGTCCATGTGCTGAGTGCCAAGCACGTCTTCGATAGTGCGAAGCGCGTTGACCTGGCTATAAGCGGTGCTGACGACGGCGTGCTTCTTCACATACGGACCGACGACATAAGCGGTCGACCGGTGCGAGTCGACGTGATCGGAACCTGCTTGCGAATCATCCTCGACCACCACGATCAGCGTGTCCGACGCGTACGGGCTGTGCGCAACAGTCTCGACCAGCTTGCCGACCGCGAAGTCGTTGTCCGCCTGTTGCTGCTCGGCCGAACCCATCTGGCCGACATTCTGGGCATAGCTGCCGGTGTGATCCGAGCCCATGCGGACGAATTCGAACGAGGGGAGCTGGCCGTTCGCGACATACTGCTGGAACTCGCGGTTCCATTCCAGTTCGCGGAAAGTGTCCGGATAGGCCTGGTCGAAGCCGCGGTAGTACGGGTCCGTCAGGTTGAGCAGCGACGGCTTGAGCGGATGAGCCTGGACGATGTTGGCCCCGGCCGGATCGAGCAGCGGCTTCGCGACCGTGCCGATCGAGCCGACGTTGTTGACCATGCCGCCGTAGTTGCGTACCGAGCCGCCTGCCTGCAGAACCGCGTCGTAGATGCTCGCCTTCTGATAGCCGAACGGCGCGTCCGGCTCCGTCACGTCCGCGATGCCGGGCAGCGCGTTGGCGGCGCCACCCGGCAGCGACGACGTGGCGTTCGAGTAACCGCCGTTCGTGGCAAAGTCGCGCAAGGCGGTGGTGGGGAGGCCGACCGGCACGCCGCGATTGGAGCCCTCGGACTCGTATGCCATGCCGCGGTTCACGCCGGCGTAGTTCTCCTGCTGGGACACTTCCTCGGTCGGCGTGACGTGCGCATGCTGCACCCACGACCAGCCGTCCATCGAGCCGTCGCCGGGATCGGTGAAATTGTCGATCGTGACGAAGTTGTTCGAGATGTTGTGAAAGTTCGGTGTGGTGGCCTTGCCGTACATCGTGAGCGTCGGATCGCCGTTGGCGCCGTTGCCGAGATCGCCGAGGATCTGGTCGTAGGTGCGGTTTTCCTTCACGACGTAGATGACGTGCCGGATGCGCGTGCGCAAGAAATGCATGACCTCGCGATCGTGATCCGACTCCCTCGCCGAGTAGTGGTTATTCTCGTTGACCTGGGTGGTCAGGCGCTCGAGCACGTCCGCGCTCGGAACCGGCGCACTGACGAGGGTGCTTCTTTCGAGGCCGAATTGATACTGCGCTTTGGTGCCGCTGGTGTAGAGCGGGTTCGGACCAGTGTTCGACTTGCCGTTGATGATATACATCTGCGAGCCATCGGCGCTCAGCGTGATGTCTTTTGGCGCATAAGCGGTCGGAATCAGACCGTTGACGCGGTAGCCGTTTTCACCCGTGAGCGAGACCACGGCGATGGAGTTATCGCCGTTGTTCACCGCATACAGGGTCTTGCCGTCCTTCGATACGGTCACGTTGACCGTATCGCGGCCGCTGTACTTCTTGTTGCTGCCGCTGCCCTGGTCATTGCCGTCGCCGGACTGGCTGGCGATGTCGATCGTCCTCTGAACGTCGAGCCTGGCCGTATCGATGACGGCGATCTGATCGGCATTCGACACGGCGACGTAGAGCTTCGACTGATCGGGCGAGAGGGCCATGCCGTAGGCGTTGCCCTTCACCGGGATGCGCTTGACGAATTGCGGTGCGCTCGGATTAGCCAGGTTCAGCACCACCACTTCCCGGTCGCGCACGGACGAGATGAACGCGGTGCCGTCGCTCTTCAGCGAAACGGCCCACGGATATTCTCCGCCAGGAGCGCCTTGCTGGCCCGACGTGTTGAACGGACGCAGGTCGTATTCCGACACGAGCGTGTTCGATGTCGTGTCGATGATGGAGACCGAATCGTTGTAGTTGTTGGCAACGACGAGCGTCCGGCCGTCAGCGGAGACAGCCAGCCCGCCGGCGTTCGGCTTCACGCCCGACCCGATACCCTTGGTGTGATTCAGCGCGATGACGGCGGTCTGGGACCATTGCGCCGACGGATTGGCCGAAGCACGGTGATAGACATAGACCTTGTCATCGGCGCCGCCTGTGCCGTAAAGAGTCTGATTGCCGTTCCAGGCGAGGCCATCGAACGCGTTGTTCTGGCGAATGGCCTGCACTAGCTTCGGATTGGCCTTGTTAGCGCCCGACACGTCATAGACGAAGATGTACTGGGTCGAGTCAGCCTGGTCCAGCGTGCTGTTGTCGGCGCCCGTGTAGACGGTGTTGTAGCCGGCGGTGATCACCGCCAGCGTGTTGCCGTCCGGGCTAAGCTGAGACTTGATGGCGCCGCTCACCACCTGATTCGGCTTGGCCGCGAGTTGCGGGTTCATCAATTGCTGGACGGCGCCTGGAATGGCGCCAGGGGAGATGAACTGGCCAGTCGGCAGCAGTTCCATGTTGCTTTGAGGTGCCGCACCGGCGTCGACGCTCGGCAAGAGTATCAGTCCGGTAAGTAATCCTAATGTAATGCTAGACTGAATCAACGCACATTTTTTCATTTCGTCTCTCCGGAAGACAAACAAAGTTGAGAACCCTACCTCTGGACGGAGCCTCTCGGATCTGCGGGGTTGCTCGTGGTGCAGATAATCGGGATTTCCATGCGGGTTCGTTTATCTCAAGCAGGGAAACTTAACGTTTGCGCATGTCAGCGGCGTGAATAGATACCGAATAGCAATATCGATTCGAATGGCGAAGAACCACGTTTTCCTTTCAGGCTCTGAAAGCGACGGGAGACATTCGCCCGCGATTTATTGGGGTTATCGAAACTATTCTTATTCTTCACGAACAGACAGGAGGAAGAAGAAACTATTTGGGAAAATTAAAAGGCCGGCTTAGGAATTGGGCATCTTCTACTTAGGCATAAAGGGTTCGGGACTTTATTACCGTTCGTCTCGGCTCCCATAAATGCTATTTTGGTTTTTAGGATTTCTTAAGTGAAAATGATTCCTCTCGCGCGGTTCCGGTCGGAGCCCGTGCGCCGTGTGGTCACACTCACGCCATGACGTGTAGATACTCAATAGCGGGGCAGTCTGTCACCCGTCATGCCGGGTCTAGCCCCTTTTCCCGCAGCCAGTCGCGATTGAACAGCCGCGCGCGGTAGATGTCCCCGCGATCGCACAGCAGCGTGACGATCGTGTGTCCAGGGCCCAACTCGCGAGCCAGCCAGACGGCCGCTGCGACATTGATGCCAGTCGATCCGCCGATATACAGGCCCTCTTCGCGCAGCAGCCGGTAGACCATCGTCACGCACTGCCGGTCGTCGATGCGCACCGCGTCGTCGATCGGCGAGCCTTCGAGATTCGCGGTGATGCGCGTCGAACCGATGCCTTCGGTGATCGAACTGCCCTCCGCCTTGATTTCGCCGGTTTTCACATAGCTGTAGAGGCCGCTGCCGTCGGGATCGGCCAGCACGATGCGAATGTCCGGGTTCTGTTCCTTCAGGAAGCGGCTCACGCCCGCCATCGTGCCGCCGGTGCCGGTCGCGCACACGAATGCATCGATCGTTCCCGCCGTATCACGCCAGATCTCTGGCCCCGTTGTCTCGTAATGTGCCTGGCGGTTTATGAGGTTGTCGAACTGGTTTGCCCAGATGGCGTTGTCGAGCTCGTCCGCGAGCCGGCCGGCAATCTTCTGGTAGTTGTTCGGATCGCGGTATGGCAAGGCCGGCACCGGTCTCACCTCGGCGCCGAGCGTGCTCAGGATCGCCATTTTTTCCGGCGATTGCGTCTCCGGAATCACGATCACGCAGCGATAGCCGCGTGCCGCGCAGATGTGCGCGAGCCCGATTCCCGTATTGCCGGCCGTGCCTTCCACGACCGTGCCGCCTGGCTTCAGCGTGCCGCGCCGTTCGGCGTCCCGGATGATGTAGAGCGCCGCGCGATCTTTCACCGAACCGCCCGGATTCATGAATTCGGCCTTCCCGAGGATCTCGCAACCGGTCTCGGCGCTGAGCCTGGCCAGCCGGATCAGCGGTGTGCGGCCCACGCAATCGACGAAACCCTTTCGCACGTCCATGTCGTTCCCCTTCCCGTTCACGGCGCTCACCATGCTGCAAGCATAGAACAGGGCTATCCGGAGGGCTGCATGTAACCGATATCCGAAACGCCGGCCGGGTACGCGAAGGTCATGGACTTCAGGGCTTCGGCCATGCCTGAGCGGCGCGGGCGGGCCGACCGTTGAGCGTTCGTTGAATCCCGCAGTTCTCGGGAGCACCGGCATAACGCGGGGATTTCGCTTCTCGGGCTCTTCATCCCGCGTGTCGTTGCCGGCGGATGTGCTGGCGGAAGCGGCCACGGGCACGCCTCCTGCGGTCGCGCCGCACCCGTCAACGCCTCATGGCTGTTCCCATTGCGTGTTTGCCCGGATGATCGCTTCCAGTACGGTCGGAATATAGGTATCGGATCCGTTGGAAGGCAGCCACGACGACGATGTCGCGGCCAGCCTCAAATTCAGCGAGTTATGAAAGAGCAACTGGCTCGCGAGCGCCGGGTTTTCCAGCATCGAGCGCGGGCCGAACGGGCGAAACACGAACGCGCCCTCGGCCCACGGGCGATGTCCGATATCGATGGCGTTGCCGGGCATCAGCGCAGGCGCGGCGCGGAACTTCACGCCGATCTTCGCTAGTGCGGACACCATCCAGCACAACGCGCCGTTGCTCAAGCCGCTCGCGCTGGCCGGATAGCCGCCGCCGACGTCGGAATGCGCGCCGGGGAACAGTACCTGGCGTACATTCGCGCGCGGCGTCCAGAGCGTCGGCACGAAGTCGCCGCGCTGTTCGTCGAGACTGACGGCATGCAGGCCGAACTTGACCTTCTCGCTCAGGTCGGTGTCGGCGAAGCGGAACACGTCGACGCGATCATCGTCGCTGTCGACGTACAACGGAATGCCCAGGGAGCCGACCGTATCCCACACGGCGATCGCCAGTACGCCGTCCTGCGCGGGAACGAGTTCTCCCGGCGAGAGCGTGCCGGACATGAAATGCGGCAGCCCATCGAGTACCTCGGCGAACTTGCTGACCAGTGTTCCGTCTGCGCCGCGGGCAACGCGGTCGTCAACGCGCTTTGCCCGATGCTGCCTCCACGCCATCGATCCGAGGCGGTAGGCCAGCGCCTTGTCGGTGAGATCGTGCGCCGCGGGGTTCAACAGTCCCATGTCGACGATGAGCCCGCCGAGCGCGCGCGCCGTGTACGCGCCGCGGCTGAAGCCCACGAGCACGATGCTGTCGCCCGGCTCGTAGTTTCGCGAAATGAAGGTATATCCGCGCACGATCCGCTCGATCGTTCCGCTGCCGAACACGCCGCCAAAGATCTTGGTCACGAGACCCATCGAGGAGCCGACGCCGTGTATATATTTCGCGACATGCCCGTCCGGACCGGCCAGCGTCTTCTCCTGTTCCGCGCCTTGTAACAGGGTGCTCTGATCCAGCTCGCCATCCAGTTGCAGAAAGAGTTTCCAGACGTTGCTTGGCGGTGAAGCGTCGTTGTTGTCTCCGCCTGGCCCGTTCCATGTGCCGTCCGCGCAGAAAATGATCATCTTGCTCACGGTTCATTCTCCTGAAGTGTAGCGGGCGGGGCGGTCGGCTCTGCCTTGCCATTGAGCAGGCTAGCGCGGACGGAATCATTCGCCCGGGGGAAATGCGTGCTTCGCTTTGCCGGTCGAAGTGAAGCCACCGATTTTCGATCGGAACTTCAAAAGGGATGCTTACTACCGGGGCCATTCCAGTTTAGGAAATGGCTAGAACTTTCATGATGTGAACGTCCGTCGCTGCCGAGCATTTGGCCGAAACTTCCGGTCCGGGCAATCCGATAAACGCCACGTCTGCCCAAGTTTTATTAAGCGATTGAGTTGAGAAGCTGGATCGGCATATTGAGCGCGTCGGCGGTCGTTGCGCTCGTGGTCGCGCGGTTTGTCGTGAACCGGCTCATTCGATCGGCTGATGACATTTCATTAGATTTCCGTACCAATCCTGCCGTACGAAACCTAAAGGAGACGTTAGCTGGCGCGCTCGGCGACCAGCATGGTGCCGGTGCCGCGAAGGAGCATGCGCCGAACAGTAGCCTCAAGACCCCTGTCGGCCGCAAGCTTCAACGCTTCGCGTTAAGCCTTCGCCACAAAGTCGTTTTGCTGATGCCGAGGGCTTTGCACACGGCATCGCGATCGCCTCCGAATGCGGCCAGCGAAGCGCGAACCTGATCGGCTTCCACGGAACGGCTCAGGTCGCGCAAGGACCGCTCCTCGTTGCCGTTGTGTTCAACCTCGAACAGCTCGGGCGCGATCGTTTCCAGCTCATCCACCGTCAACTCGACCGACCGATCCCTTTCGATTGTCATGTCCGAGATTTCCACGGCGATGCGCTCCACGATGTTCTGCAGTTCGCGAACATTGCCGGGCCACGGGTAACGACGCAGTTCCTGCTCCAGCGGCGCGAGGACGCGCGCCGCCGCATCGCGGCCGGGAACGCGCACCGCGAGCGCTTTGTCGCGCTTGGCCGCCTGCGTCAGCAGTTGCGTCGCCAAGGGCAGGATGTCGCTGGATCGTTCACGCAATGGCGGCAACGCGACGCTCAGAATATTGATGCGATAGAACAGATCGGCCCTGAATGATCCGTCGGCGACACCTTCTGCGAGCGAGCGATGCGTCGCGGCGATCACGCGGATGTCGACACGCGTCGGCTCCGTCGATCCGAGGCGAATGACTTCCCGCTCCTGCAGCACGCGTAACAGGCGGCTTTGCAGTGAGGGCGGCATCTCGCCGATTTCGTCGAGAAACAATGTTCCTCGATGTGCCGCCTCGATCAATCCGGCCTTGCCGCCTTTGCGCGCGCCGGTAAATGCGCCCTCGTCGTAGCCGAAGAGCTCGCTTTCGAGCAGCGCTTCCGGGAAGGCGCCGCAGTTCATCGCAACGAACGGAAAGTCCTTGCGCCGGCTCAGACGATGCATGCTTTGCGCGACCATTTCCTTGCCGGTGCCGCTTTCGCCGAGAATCAGCACGGTTGCATCGGATTTCGCGTAACGACGCACGAGCGCCCGCACCCGCTCGATCGACTCCGACTCGCCGACGACATCCTCCAGCCGATAGCGCGCGACGAATTCCTGCGCGCCCTGCCGCGATCGCAGCGTCCGGTCGAGCCGCTCGACCGCGCGCGATTCCTGGAACGTGAAGATCGTGCCGCCCGATGCGCCGTCGCTTCCCAGTGGACCGCGATGGATCGCATAGCTCACGCCGCGCACGGCGCCGAATACATCGCCATCGGCAACCGGCAACACGCTATCGAGTTCGGGCGCGACTTCGAGCAGCGCACGCCCGACCGCGCGCGATGCATCGGCAATGCCGAGCGCGGCAGCCAGCCGGCGGTTGATCGCTTCGATGCGACCGGCTGCATCCACCGCGACAACGCCATCGCGAAGATGCTGCAGAAGGTTATCGAGGCGATTGCGCCGCGCAACTTCGTGGCGCATCGCCTGGGCGACTTCCAGCGCGGTCTCGAACGCGGCGACGACCGACGTGCGCGAGTACAGAAACACCGAGCTCATGCCCGCGTCGGCCGCCAGATCCGCAACGAGGCCGGGGCCGACCACGACGTCGACGCCGCGGTCACGCAGATCCAGCACGAGGCTCTCCGCGTCCGGCGCTGAGCGATACGACTCGCAGATCACATCGATGTCGTATGCGGCGAGGAACCGGCGTATTTCCGCGGGCGTCTCGCCGTGCGTGACGAGCGCGACGCTCGCGCCTTCGCGCCGCGCGTTCGTGAGCGCGTGCATCACGTCGAAGCCGGTCGGGCTGATGACGACCACCGGCACCGACACGCGGTTCTTGAGATACGCCCCGTTGGAGCCGCCTGCCACGACGACATCGGGACGCTCATCGTGCGCGGACTCGATGCGGCTCGCGGCATCCTCATAGCCGAGCGAGACGACGTCGAGCTCGGCGCGATCGGCATAGGCGCCCGCGAGATCGATGAATAAATCTCTGAGCCGGCTGATGCCGATAGCCCAGATGCGCGGACGCGAAGTGGTTTCCGGTTGCATGATCGTCTACGGTGGATTGAGATGACGAAGCTCATCCAGTATGCATCACTGATTTCAGCTTCGAAACATGGAATTTCATCCATGAAATTTAAGGAGCCAGGTGCGAATCTAAAAATTACACAAAATCAATGACTTATAAAAATTCGCCAAGCTGGCAAGGTAGTTGCTTATTAAAGCGCACTTTTCAGGAGACGAATGTGAGTTCCCAAATCCAATCCGCACAGACCGCGGGCGCGCGGTTCCGCCAGGCCGTCCGGGAGGAATCCCCCCTGCAAGTCGTCGGCGCGATCACCGCTTATGCCGCGAAGATGGCCGAAGCCGTCGGCTTCAAGGCGCTCTATCTGTCGGGCGGCGGCGTGGCCGCGAATTCGCTCGGTATGCCCGATCTCGGCATCAGCACGATGGAAGACGTGCTTATCGACGCGCGCCGCATCACCGACGCGTCCTCGCTGCCGCTGATGGTCGATATCGACACCGGCTGGGGCGGCGCCTTCAACATCGCGCGCACGATCCGTTCGTTCATCAAGGCGGGCGTTGCCGCCGTGCATATCGAGGATCAGGTCGGGCAGAAGCGCTGCGGGCACCGGCCGGGCAAGGAAGTCGTGCCGACCGGCGAAATGGTCGATCGCGTGAAGGCCGCCGTCGACGCGCGCACCGACGACTCCTTCGTCATCATGGCGCGCACCGATGCGACCGCCGCCGAAGGCATCGACGCCGCGATCGAACGCGCGGTCGCGTATGTCGAAGCGGGCGCGGACATGATTTTCCCCGAAGCGATGAAGACGCTCGACGACTATCGCCGCTTCAAGGCGGCCGTGCGCGTGCCGATCCTCGCGAACCTGACCGAGTTCGGCTCGACGCCAATGTTCACCGTCGACGAACTGAAGAGCGCGAACGTCGATATCGCTTTGTACTGCTGCGGCGCGTATCGCGCGATGAATGCCGCCGCCTTGAACTTCTATGAAACCGTGAAGCGCGACGGTACGCAAAAGGCGGCCGTCGAAACGATGCAGACGCGCGCCGATCTGTACAAGTATCTCGGCTATCACGCGTACGAGGACAAGCTGGATCAGTTGTTCGCGGCAAAGAAATAATCGAAATTCCTGGAGACGAATCAATGAGCGAAGCAGACAACAGCACCGCTACGGGCGGTTTCAAGCCGAAGAAATCCGTCGCGCTGTCGGGCGTGACGGCGGGCAATACCGCGCTGTGCACGGTCGGCAAGACCGGCAACGACTTGCACTATCGCGGCTACGACATTCTCGATCTCGCGACGACTTCCGAGTTCGAAGAAATCGCGTATCTGCTCGTGCATGGCAAGCTGCCGAACGCCGCTGAGCTGAAGGCGTACAAGACGAAGCTGAAGGCCTTGCGCGGCTTGCCCGCGAATCTGAAGGCCGCGCTGGAATGGATTCCGGCGTCCGCACATCCGATGGACGTCATGCGCACCGGCGTCTCCGTGCTCGGCACGCTGCTGCCCGAGAAGGACGATCACAACGCGCCGGGCGCGAAGGACATCGCCGACCGCCTGATGGCCTCGCTCGGCTCGATGCTGCTGTACTGGTATCACTATTCGCACAACGGCAAGCGCATCGAAGTCGAAACCGATGACGATTCCATCGGCGGACACTTCCTGCATCTGCTGCATGGCGTGGAGCCGTCGAAGTCTTGGGTCGAGGCGATGCATGTATCGCTCAATCTTTATGCCGAGCACGAATTCAACGCATCGACGTTCACGGCGCGGGTGATCGCGGGCACGGGTTCCGACATGTATTCGTCGATCACCGGCGCGATCGGCGCATTGCGCGGCCCGAAGCACGGCGGCGCGAACGAAGTGGCCTACGAAATCCAGTCGCGCTATCAGACGCCCGACGAAGCGGAAGCCGACATCAAGCGCCGTGTCGAGAACAAGGAAGTGGTGATCGGCTTCGGCCATCCGGTGTACACGATCTCCGATCCGCGCAACAAGGTCATCAAGGAAGTCGCGAAGAAGCTGTCGAAGGAAGCGGGCGATACGAAGCTGTTCGACATCGCCGAGCGCCTCGAATCCGTGATGTGGGACGCGAAGAAGATGTTCCCGAATCTGGACTGGTTCAGCGCCGTTTCTTATCACATGATGGGCGTGCCCACCGCCATGTTCACGCCGCTTTTCGTGATCTCGCGCACGTCGGGATGGGCCGCGCACATCATCGAGCAACGCATCGACAACAAGATCATCCGGCCGAGCGCAAATTACACCGGACCCGAGAACCTCGAGTTTGTCCCGCTGGCCAAGCGTCCCTGAAATGGCTCAGGTTCCCTCTACGTGAGACGCGAGAGACGTGAGGGATTGGGCCCTGCTGTCACACCCGGGCAGCCGGGCCCCTTTTTATGCTTCAATTCATGATGCTTTCCACGGGCAAGTGAAATCCGCTGGCAAATTGATACTCTGGCAATGCTCCCGTCCCGAACGGTGAAGCGAGCGGCAACCAGATGGCCCGATTTTTGAAACCGATGGGTCTGCCCCACAATTACTTTCGAGCATGGCACCCGAGAGACCATGCAATGACTGAGACACGGCGATGAATACTGCACACCGCAAACCCCTGAGCGGCTCCTCGCTCGATTACTTCGATGCGCGCGCAGCCGTCGAAGCCATCGCGCCCGGCGCTTATGACACGCTGCCGTACACCTCGCGTGTGCTGGCTGAAAACCTCGTGCGCCGCTGCGATCCGGCGATCCTCGAGGCATCGCTGACGCAGCTCGTCGAAAGAAAGCGGGAGCGTGACTTCCCGTGGTTCCCGGCACGCGTGGTCTGTCACGACATTCTCGGGCAGACGGCGCTCGTCGATCTCGCCGGCCTGCGCGACGCAATCGCGGACCAGGGCGGCGATCCCGCAAAAGTGAACCCTGTCGTGCCCGTGCAACTCATCGTCGATCACTCGCTCGCGGTGGAATGCGGCGGCTTCGATCCGGATGCGTTCGCGAAGAACCGCGCGATCGAGGACCGGCGCAACGAGGATCGCTTCGACTTCATCAACTGGACCAAAAAAGCGTTCAAGAATGTCGATGTGATTCCGCCGGGCAACGGCATCATGCATCAGATCAATCTGGAACGCATGTCGCCCGTGATTCACGCGGCCGATGGCATTGCGTATCCGGACACGCTCGTCGGCACGGACAGCCACACGCCGCACGTCGATGCGCTCGGCGTGATCGCGATCGGCGTGGGCGGGCTCGAAGCCGAGAACGTGATGCTCGGCCGCGCGTCGTGGATGCGCCTGCCGGATATCGTCGGCGTCGAATTGAGCGGCAAGCGGCAGCCGGGCATCACGGCGACAGACATCGTGCTCGCGCTCACCGAGTTTCTGCGCAAGGAGAAGGTGGTCGGCGCGTATCTCGAGTTCTACGGCGAAGGCGCATCGAGCCTTACGCTCGGCGACCGCGCGACGATCTCGAACATGGCGCCGGAATATGGCGCGAACGCCGCGATGTTCTATATCGACGAGCAGACGATCGAATATCTGCGCCTGACCGGCCGCGACGACAAGCAAGTGAGCCTCGTCGAGCAATATGCGAAAACCGCCGGCCTGTGGGCCGATTCGCTGACGCGAGCCGAATATGAACGCGTGCTGCGCTTCGATCTCTCGTCGGTCGTGCGCAACATGGCAGGACCCTCGAATCCGCACAAGCGCCTGCCGGTTTCCGAACTGGCGGCGCGCGGCATTGCCGGCAAATGGGAAGAAGTGCCCGGACAGATGCCGGACGGCGCGGTGATCATCGCTGCGATCACAAGCTGCACGAACACCAGCAATCCGCGCAACGTTATCGCCGCGGCGCTGCTCGCACGCAATGCGAATGCGCAAGGTCTCACGCGCAAGCCGTGGGTGAAGTCCTCGCTCGCGCCGGGCTCGAAGGCGGTCGAACTGTATTTGCAGGAAGCCAATCTGCTGCCCGATCTGGAGCAGCTCGGCTTCGGCATCGTCGCGTTCGCGTGCACGACATGCAACGGGATGTCCGGCGCGCTCGATCCCGCCATCCAGCAGGAGATCATCGATCGCGATCTGTACGCGACCGCCGTGCTCTCCGGCAATCGCAACTTCGACGGCCGTATTCATCCGTATGCGAAGCAGGCGTTTCTCGCATCGCCGCCGCTCGTCGTCGCGTATGCGATCGCGGGCACGATCCGGTTCGACATCGAACGCGATGCGCTCGGCGTCGGCAAAAATGGTCAGCCTGTCTATCTGAAGGATATCTGGCCGAGCGACGAGGAAATCGACGCCATCGTCAAACAGAGCGTGAAGCCCGAGCAGTTCCGCAAGGTCTACGAGCCGATGTTCGCGCTGACCGCGGCGAGTGGCGAGGCGATCAGCCCGCTCTACGACTGGCGCGCGCAAAGCACCTACATTCGCCGCCCGCCGTATTGGGAAGGCGCGCTCGCGGGCGAACGCACGCTGAGCGGCATGCGACCGCTCGCGGTGCTCGGCGACAACATCACGACGGACCATCTCTCGCCGTCCAACGCAATTCTCGCGAACAGCGCGGCGGGCGAATATCTCGCGAAAATGGGCTTGCCCGAAGAGGACTTCAATTCATACGCGACGCATCGCGGCGACCATCTGACGGCGCAGCGCGCGACCTTCGCGAATCCGACGCTCATCAACGAAATGGCGGTCGTCGAAGGGCAGGTGAAGAAGGGCTCGCTCACTCGCATCGAACCGGAAGGCCGGGTCACGCGCATGTGGGAGGCAATCGAAACCTACATGGATCGCAAGCAGCCGCTCATCATCATCGCGGGTGCGGATTACGGACAGGGCTCGTCGCGCGACTGGGCTGCGAAGGGCGTGCGGCTCGCGGGCGTCGAGGCGATCGTCGCGGAAGGCTTCGAGCGTATTCATCGCACGAATTTGATAGGCATGGGCGTGTTGCCGCTCGAATTCAAGGCAGGTGAGAATCGCCAGACTTACGGCATCGACGGCACCGAGACGTATGACGTCATCGGCGAGCGCAAGCCGCGCGCGGATCTCACGCTCGTCATCCATCGCAAGAACGGCGAGCGGGTTGAAGTGCCCGTGACGTGCCGTCTCGACACCGCCGAAGAAGTGTCGATCTACGAAGCCGGCGGCGTGCTGCAACGCTTCGCTCAGGACTTCCTGGAGTCGTCGAAAGAGGCGGCATGACATCGCATGAAGACGGCGTGGCGCGCGCCGTCTTTTCTTATCAAAGGATTCGAATCACATGGCACACGCACCTCAGATCAAGATCGCCGCGACCTATATGCGCGGCGGCACCAGCAAGGGCGTCTTCTTTCGCCTGAACGACTTGCCCGAAGCGGCGCGCGTGCCCGGCCCTGAGCGCGACGCGCTCTTCCTGCGCGTCATCGGCAGTCCGGACCCGTACGGCAAGCAGATCGACGGCATGGGCGGCGCGACATCGAGCACGAGCAAAACGGTCATCGTCTCGAAGAGCGCGCGGCCCGGTCATGACGTCGATTATCTCTTCGGCCAGGTTTCCATCGACAAACCGTTCGTCGACTGGAGCGGCAATTGCGGCAATCTTTCGGCGGCGGTCGGCCCGTTCGCGATCACAGGCGGCCTGATCGATCCGGAGCGCGTGCCGGACAACGGCATTGCGATCGTGCGGATCTGGCAGGCGAACATCGGCAAGACGATCATCGCGCATGTGCCGATAACCAACGGCGCCGTGCAGGAAACAGGCGACTTCGAGCTGGACGGCGTGACGTTCCCCGCCGCTGAAGTGCAACTCGAGTTTCTCGATCCCGCAGCGGAGGAAGAGGGCGCGGAAGGCGCGATGTTCCCGACGGGCAATGTCGTCGATGATCTCGAAGTCCCGGGTGTCGGGACCTTCAAGGCGACGATGATCAACGCGGGCATTCCGACGATCTTCGTGAACGCGGACGCCATCGGCTACACGGGCACCGAGCTTCAGGACGCGATCAACGGTGACGATGCGGCTTTGAAACGCTTCGAAACCATCCGCGCGTATGGCGCGCTGCGCATGGGTCTGATCAAGAGCCTCGATGAAATCGCCAAACGCCAGCACACGCCGAAGATCGCGTTCGTCGCGGCCCCGGCGGAATATGTCGCATCGAGCGGCAAGCGCATTGGCGCCAATGATGTCGATGTGCTCGTGCGCGCCTTGTCGATGGGCAAGCTGCATCACGCCATGATGGGCACGGCGGCGGTTGCGATCGGCACGGCGGCGGCGATCCCGGGCACGCTCGTGAATCTCGCGGCGGGCGGCGGCGAGCGTCAATCGGTGCGCTTCGGGCATCCGTCGGGTACGTTGCGCGTCGGTGCGGAAGCGGTCGAATCGAACGGCGAATGGCAGGTGAAGAAGGCCATCATGAGCCGCAGCGCGCGCGTGCTTATGGAAGGCTGGGTGCGGGCTCCGGTTGTGACGCTGGATTAAGGGGGCAGACTGAAGCTGAGCCCATGTGGCCGCCGTCGCTTCTGGCGATGGCGCCGCGAGCTTGATCGATTTCTCCGGGGCACTGTGAATAGATGACAGAAGACCCTGCTGGGCCAGTCGAATAGCGCGCCGGATTGCAGGCGAGCAACTTCCCCTTCGATATCGATATCGGCGAACTCCGCCGTGAGAATCTCCCTGACGAAGATCGCGCTCGGACGCGAATCGGCAAACAAGGACTTCAGTTGAATCTGGCGCCGCTTTTCATGAGACGGCGCGCTGATTCTCGACAAGGAGAGTGGCCGCTTCGCCGATGCGTTGAAGGTGCATTGTCTGGATCATGAAGGGCGCTTCTTCAAGTCGCGCGGGCCGTTCACGGCGCCGCGCTTGCAGCAGGGGCATCCGGTGCTGATTCAGGCCGGGCAGAGCGGGCGCGGGCGTCAGGTCGCGTCGCGCTGGGCAGACCTCGTCTTCGTCGTGTATCCGAATCTCGCGGTGGGCAAGAAGCAATACGCGGAGATGAAACAGGCGCTCGCCGACGCTGGCCGCAACCCCGACGACGTGAAGATCTCTACCGCGTGCTACACGATCGTGGCGGAGTCGGACGAGATCGCGCAGTAGGAACGCGAATACATGGATTCGCTCGCGAAACCGATCGAGTCGCTCGCGCTGCTGTGCGAAGTGCTCAACACCGACTTCTCGAAGCGCGGCTACGGCGATCCATTCAGCGATGCCGAAATGGCCGCGATCTCCGGCTGTACCGGTTTCCGTGACCGCGTCGTGACGCTCCCGGGCGAGAAGAATCCGTCGGTGTGCGATTTCGTGGATTTCTCAAAGCGCGCGCATCGAGGAATTCCCGGTGTTCTGCGGCAGGCCGAGACGGTCGCCGACCAGATGGAGCAACGGTTCGTCGAAGGCGCCCTCGATGGCTTCGTGATCGCGCCGACGCACGTGCCCCGCGCGTACGAGGATTTCGTGCGGATGGTCGTGCCCGAGTTGCAGCGGCGCGGCCTGGTCCACAAGGAATACACGGGCGGGACGCTGCGCGAGAACCTCGGCTTGCCGGTTCCGAAGTCGGGTGATTGGCGCAAGGCGGCGTATCCGCGCACGTCGAACATCGAGGTCGCGTGACGCGTTCGTCGCTCGCCGCGGTTTTACTAAGCGTGTGTTGCTCCGCCCGGCGCGGACAACGCGGACGGACAAGCCTGACGCGCGGGAAGCCTTGATCGCGCGGCAGTGGATTCCCGGCATTCGCACCGCGCGAGCTTCATGACGCGAACTCGAGGGAAGCGCCTTATCCCGCCGATGCACTGGGCCGCCTGTCCACGACGGACTGAACATTGCGGGTTGACGCCGTGGTTCTCCTTCATGGGCGTATTTGTTCTATCGGAAGAATGCGCGAGTCCGGTTAAATAGAGGTACGGTCAAGCGAAGAACGATTGGATAAAGACCTGCTGGAAGATTCTGCCGATGATGCGACGACTAGGAGGTGCTTGCGCGATGAGGTCCGTAAAGTATGTTTGTGCGTCGAGCAGCAGGAAAATCGATGGAAGACTCGACCAGGAAACAGCCTGGTTTGAATTCCGTCAGGTTGCCTACCTATATGGCATGAATCTGGAACAGGCAGCCAAGTTCCTGCGGCAAGCAGACTCGACCGGTGACATTGAGGCTGCAAAAGACGTCAGGTCGTCCGACCGTTGCAAATGCCTGTTAAGTCACCGAGCGGTTGTCGCGGTCGGATACCAAGTCAACTATGGTCGGGCAACAGCATTCCGCCACTGGTGCGCATCAGATCTGATTCCCCGGTTCCGGTAAATCTCCTCGTGCAGTTCGATAAATCCCGATCGATGGCTTCATGGGCGTGAGCGCCAATACTTTGAGTGCGAGCGTTCGTTCGGCCGGCCATATGCAACTGCGTGGCGAACAGCCTTATTGAAATGTCATTGGCGGGCAATCCTTTTTGCGATCGGGAACTGGTGACCGTATTCCAACTCCGTGCCACGCTGGGGCATCAGGCTGGCCGAACGTGGTCTGTCCGACGCGCCCGTTTCGTCGCCGAGATTCTCTTTTGCGATTGGGAAGGGCTTTCAGTTGCTTGCTGGACGAGAGCCCGGATACCTGCGGCCGCGAATCTCACGAGTTGCTCGTAGTGTGCGGTGGACTTCGACGTGCGGGCAGACGCGCCCAAACGGGCGGCGCGTCCATTGAGCGCGTGCGCTTGTTGCCGGGCACCGACGGAAAATAGATAGGCCCACACCGCGTGCTCGCGCGAGATGCCTGGAATGACCGTGTACAACGCATCGATGATGCGCTCCGCTATGGGATCGTAGTAGGTCTCACGGATGCGCCGCGACCGCTCGTCGCTACCGAGGCTGACAGAGGCCACGAGTTGAACGTAAAGTGCCAGGTTCGCGGCGTCCTCGCCATGGAAAATCTCCGACAAGGGTGTGAAGGCGATCGTCAATACGTCTTCGATCGTCGCGGAACGCTCTCTCGCGAATAGGGCATCGAGCAGCTTGCCTCGGTGATGATTGATTGCCGATGAGCGACGCTCGAAGACGGCCTCGTACAGTTTGTCTTTGTTCGCGTAGTGATAATGCACGAGCGCTTGCGCGACGCCGGCCTCCTCGGCGATCTTACGCATGCTTGCTCCTGCGTAGCCGTGTTCGCCGAACACCCTCTCGGCCGCGTTCAGGATCGCTGAGAGGCGCGAACCGGGTGCACGGTCGGATTCCAGAGCGTCGTTGCCCGTGGTCCCGGACACCTTCCTCTCACGTGATGTTTTCATGTCTGCAAGCTCCCACCTATTCGATCGATCAGTCAGTATATCCTTAACCCCGTGCGGCTCGGGTCTGCCCGATCCGGACCGAGTCGCGACAGGCGACGCGGTCCGCTGTTGAGCAAGCGCCGTTATCCTAGGAATTCCGGCTCTGCCAACCCTTTCACACCAGGCCGCACGGCGAGCACGTTGCCCGCCAGAGGCTGCTGCGCAAGTTCTTTTTCGTTCATGCGCCGTCGCGCCGTGGTAATGAAGAGCGTATCGAGATCGGGACCGCCAAAGCACAGGCTGCTCACGCGTCGCACCGGCAGGTTGATGACCATGTCGATTCGTCCGCGCGGGTCGTAGCGTGTGACGCACCAGCCATCCATGTTCGCGCTCCAGAAGCACCCGTCGGCATCGACGGTAGAGCCGTCGCAGATGCCGCGTCCGAGCGGTACCTCAGCGAACTTGCGGCGGTTGTAGATGGCGCCGTCGACCGAGTCGTAGTCGAACACGTCGATCTGGCAACTGAAGGAGTCGGTCATGTACATGAGGCGGTTGTCGGGGCTGAAGCTGAGCCCGTTGATGCACGTGATGCCTTCCATGATGAGTTTCGGCTTCAGATCGGGATCCAGACGGAACAGGCGTCCGCGCGGGGTGTAGGCGGCCGCTTCCACGGTGCCGGACCAGTAGCGGCCGTGACGATCGCACTTGCCGTCGTTGAAACGGTTCTTCGGACGTTCGGCGTCGGGACGCGCGATCTCGGTCAGTTCGCCGGTTTCGGGCGAGAAGAAGTAGAAGCCCGAGCGCATGCCGACGATCAGGCCGCCCTTGGCGCGCAGGCCAATGCTTCCGATCTCTTCCTGCATGGGCCAGCTCCGCTTGGCGCCGCTCGAAATGTCGAGGCGATGGATCGCCTGACCGATCCCGTCGACCCACCAAAGCAGTTGCGTTTTCTCATCCCAGATGATCGATTCGCCCAGCACGTCGGGCGTGGAATCGACCACGTCGATGACCGAACCCACCATGTCGATCGGTCTGGTGATACTGCTGACAGTCATGCTGCCTCCTTGAATCGTGATGTTGATACAGCTAAGAAACCGGGGTGTCCGCTCAGGCGGCCATTTCTTTCATGCGGGCGATGCCCTCTAGCGCGAGTCCGTAGCCGAGCACGTCGTGCAGCCGAGCTTTCAGTTCCTGGTTCAGACACGTACGCGTATAGCGTCGCACGAGACGCGGTTGCTTGAGCATCAGCCTGGCGAGTTCGCGGGCGCGCGGCAAAAGGTCGGCCGCCGGCAGCACTTCGTTCACCAGACCCATTTCCAGCGCTTCGCTTGCGGAGATACGCTGGCCCGTCAATAGAAAGTAATGGCCGCGCGCGCGCCCCATCAGCAGCGGCATGATCAGATGCATGCCGTCGCCCGGCACCATGCCGCCCTGGAAATGCGCGGTGTCCTGGATCGTCGCGGTGTCGGATGCGAGCACGATGTCGCCGAGCAGGGGGATCTCCGCGTGCCGCACGGCCGGGCCGTTGATGACGCTGATCACCGGCGCTTCGATATTGAGCAGGTTGATGAGCAGGTGCTTCGCTTCCCAGTAGATCGGATCGTAGATCGCCGGCGTCATCGAATTGCGGTTCTGGTGCATGCCCGGCGCGATGGCCGGGCCGCTGAACGCATCGCCCGTGCCGGTCATGATCACGACGTCGTTTTCCCGGTCGCGGCCGACATCGAGAAACGCCTGTTCGAACTCGCGATGGGCGGTCAGATTCCACACCAGCGGCTCGCCGTGCGTGTGGAAGTGCATTTCCAGCACGCCATCGGTACGTGTCATGCGGATGGTCTCGAACTTGTCTGAGTATTCGTCGAAGTTGCTCACGGCTCTGTCCTCTGATGAACGTTGAGAAGTCGCGCTGGCGCCCGTCGCGAAGGGTGACGTGCCGCCGCGCAATGCATTCAGCGGCCGATACTAGTCCTGACTGATCGATCAGTCAACAAGGGAAATTCCCCGGCGAAACTGCCGTGTTTTCGGTTGACCGGACGTTTCCTCCTCCGCTACTGTGCTGACTGTTCGATCGATCAGTTTTTCGATGCGAGCGATCCGCCGCCTTCGGGTGCGCCCCCGACAAGAGCAGATGCCGCCGGACCATCAGCGCGCCGGCAGGCTCAAGGAGACAGCCTCATGAAACGCTTTCCGCCATCCACGTGCCGTTCCGTTCATCTTCACTGAGAGGGTCATCATGTCGCGCAAAATCGCTCTCGATGCAAACGCGCCCGCTCAGCTGACGGCCCCGGACGACACGCAGCGCGTGCTCTATCTCAAGGTCGCGATGCGGCTCGTGCCGCTTCTGATCGTGTGCTATGTGGTCGCGTATCTGGATCGCATCAACGTCGGCTTCGCCAAGTTGCAGATGCAGGACGCACTCGGCTTCAGCGATGCCGTGTACGGACTGGGCGCGGGAATCTTCTTCATCGGCTACTTTCTGTTCGAGGTGCCGAGCAACCTGCTTCTGCAACGCATCGGTGCGCGCAAGACGATCACGCGCATCATGGTTCTATGGGGCATCACCGGCTGCGCGATGGCGACCGTATCGAGCCCGACCGCGTTCTACGTGCTGCGCTTTCTGCTCGGTGTGTTCGAGGCGGGCTTCTTTCCCGGCGTCGTCTACTTCCTGAGTCAATGGTTCCCACGCAACCGGCGCGGGCAGATCCTCGGTCTCTTCATGACGGGATTTCCGATCGCGGGGATGATCGGCGGCCCGGTGTCGGGCTGGGCGATGTCGCGGCTCGCAGGCGTCGCGGGTCTGGCGGGCTGGCAGTGGCTCTATATCGTAGAAGCGGCGCCGGCAGTGCTGCTCGGCATCGTGACGTGGTTCACCCTTTCGGACGGTATTGAGCGCGCGAAATGGCTCACCGAACCGGAGCGCGACGCCTTGCGCCACGCGTTGCGCGACGACGGCCGCGAGGCGGGCGCGGAACACGCCGGGCAATTGCGGCAGGTCATCGCCGACCCGAAGGTATACGTCATGAGCTTCGCCTATTTCACCTTCATCTGCGGCACCTATGCGTTGAGCTTCTGGCTGCCGACGGTGCTGAAGAGCGCGGGCGCGACGAGCGTGGAGCGCATCGGCTGGCTTTCGGCCATTCCGTACGGCATCGCGGCGATCGGCATGGTGCTGATCTGCCGCAACTCGGACAGGCTGCTCGAACGCCGCTGGCACGGTGCACTGGCGGCCTTCGCAGGCGCGATCGCGCTTTCGCTGCTGCCGCTTCTGGCGCATGATCTGACTGCGACCATCGTGCTGCTGACGATCGCATCCATCACGGTGTTTGTCACGATTCCGCTGCTGTGGTCGCTCGCGTCCGACTATTTCGCCGGCTCGTCCGCCGCCGCTCCGGCGATCGCATTCGTCAACAGCCTCGGACTGCTCGGCGGTTTCGCCAGTCCGTTCGCGATGGGCTGGCTCAAGACGCTGAGCGGCACGCTCAACAGCGGGCTTTATCTGATGACGACGCTGCTTGCGCTCGGCGCATGCGCGATGCTGTGCATGCGCGTGGGACGCCAGGCGAGCCGATGAGTAACGAACGAACGGCGGGGTCCGGGCAATCGGACCCTCACGCGACCAACATGGAACAGACTTTCAAGAATGCGTCGCCGGGCAGCCTGCTCGGAGAGAGCGTGGTGCGCCTGGACGCAGCGCGCTTCGTTTCGGGGCGCGTCGATTACAGTGCCGATCTCATTCCCGAAGGTGCGCTCCACCTTGCCATCCTGCGCAGCGCTCATGCGTGCGCGACGATCGTCTCGATCGACCTGTCCGATGCACTCGCCATGCCGGGCGTCGTCGCCGGCCTGACGGGCGAAGACGCAGCGCGCATGAGCGACGCAATGCCTCCGGCAATGGACCTCCCCACAAAAGGCGCACGCGGTCCTTTGCAGAGTCGTTGTCTCGCGCTCGGTCACGCCACGTATTTCGGCCAACCGGTCGCGGCGCTCGTCGCGAGTTCGGTTCACGACGCTCAAGCGGCGCTCGCGAAGATTCGCGTCCAGTACGAGGTGCACGCGTCGACGGCAAACGCACGCGACGCCTTGCGCGAAGGTGCGCCGGTGGTTCAGCCCGGCTGGGATACGAACCTGCTCGTGCGCGACCGCATCCGTTCGGGCGACGCCGATGCCGCATTCGAGCGCGCAGCGCACGTCGCCCGGGGCGAACTGACAGTCGGCCCGTCGACGAGTGCGCCGATGGAAACGCTGTGCTACATCGCCGAGTGGGACGCGCGCGGCGAGCGCTATGCGCTTACCGGCACGTTTCAGAACCCGCATACGAGCCGCTGGCTGATAGCGGCGGCCCTGCGCGTGAAGGAGTCGCAGGTGCGTGTGATCGCGCCGCGCATCGGCGGAACGTTCGGGCTCAAGATGGCAGGACATCCCGAAGAAGTGCTGGTCGCGCTGTTCAGCAGGATCACGAAACGCCCGGTCGCGTGGGTCGAGGAGCGGCGCGAGACACTGCTCGCCGGTGCGCGTTCGCAGCATCACAGCTTCGAGATCGCGGCGGATGAGCAAGGCAGGCTGATCGGCTGGCGTGACCGCATCCTGGTCGATGTCGGCATCATTGGTGCCGGTCATAGCTGGGCGATGGCGCTCGTCACGCCGGCCGTGTTTCCGACCGTCTACACGATCGAGCACTGCGACGTCGAGTGTTCCCTCGCGATCACCAATCAACCGCCGTGGCAGGCCATACGCGGTTACGGCAAGGAAATCGGCAACCTCGTGCTGGAGCGCGCGATCGATCTGCTGGCGCGGCAAACCGGCATGGATCCGGTCGAGTTGCGCCGACGCAATCTCATCGCGCGGGACGCCTTGCCGCGTCTACTGCCGTCCGGGCTGAACGTGGATAGCGGCGACTATCCGGGCAGCCTCGAGCAGTTGCTGACGATGTTCGATTACGCGCAATGGCAGAAGCGGGCGCGCGCCGCGCGTGACACCGAGTGGCGGATCGGTATCGGCATTGCGTTCGAACTCACGCCGGAAGGCGGCGCGCGGCCCGGCAACTTTCCCAATGGATACGAGACATCCACCGTTCGCATGATGCCGTCGGGCGACGTGCAGGTGCTCACGGGCGTCACGTCTCCGGGCAGCGGCAGCGACACCGGCATTGCGCAGATGGTCGCCGGTGAGCTCGGTCTGCGCGCGGATCAGGTGAGCGTGATCGAAGGCGACACCGACGTGACACCGGTCGGCACCGGCAACGCCAGCAGCCGTGCGCTCATGTACGGCGGGACCGCCGCGTATCTCGCTGCGCAGGAGTTGCGCGACAGGCTTGCACAGTGCGCCGCCAACATGCTCGGCGGTGCGCCCGGCGAGATCGCACTGCGCGGCGGCCATGCGTGGCGCGAGTCGAACGGCGCGAGGATCGCAGTGGCCGAACTCGCGCTCGGCGCGCATCTGCGGCCCTTTACCGTAGCCGCGGGCGTGACGCTGCCGCTCGAAGTGACGCGCAGCTTCGCGCCGCAGAACGTGCGCGTGGAGCCGGATGCGCAAGGCCGCATCGCCACGTACCCGACATTTTCGAACTCCGTGCATGCCGTGGCGCTGGAACTCGACATGGCGACCGGCAACAGCAGGCTGCTCGACTACGCGGTGGTGCACGACTGCGGCGCGATGATCAACCCGGCGCTCGTCGAAGCGCAACTCAGGGGCGCTATCGTGATGGGCATCGGCGTCGCGCTTTGGGAACTCATCAAGTTCGACGAACACCACCGCATGATGACCGATCGCTTCAAGAGTTATCTGTTGCCGCGTGCGAACGACCTTCCGCCCGTTCGCGTAGGGCATCGTGTGACGCTGAATCCGTTTCATCCGCTTGGCATGAAGGGGGCCGGCGAATCGGGGCTGGGCGGTGCGCTCGCCGCCGTGAGTAACGCCGTGGCGAATGCGCTTGGTGACGACGCGCGCGTGAGCCACGTGCCAGCGACGCCAGCGCGCGTGATGGCCTCACTGAAGGAGCGACGCGCGTGATCGGCCATTACTTCAATTTTCATCAACCGAAGGAGCTCGACGAAGCGGCCGGATTGCTGGCGGCTCTGCGCGAGGATGCGTCGGTGCTCGGCGGCGGCACGATGCTGGTGCCGTCGATGTCGGCGAATCTCGTGCGTCCCGGGCATCTCATCAGTCTCGGCGCGCTCGGTCTGGACGAGATCGTGCTCGCCGATACGCATCTGAGCATCGGCGCGATGACGACCTATGCGCAACTGCTTGCTTCGCCGCTCGTGGCGCGCCATGCGCCGCTGCTCGCGGCGATGACCGCGCAAGTCACGGGCGGCGCTTCGATCCTGAATCAGGGCACGCTTGGCGGGGCGGCGAGCTATGCGAACCCTTCGTCCGACGCGCCCGGATGCCTCGCGGCGCTCGAGGCGGAGTTCGAGTTGCGCTCGGCGTGGGGCGTGCGTCATGTCGCTGCGCGCGAGTTTTTCATCGACGCCTTCTGCACCGCGCGCCGCGCAGACGAGTTTCTCACGGGCATCCGCGTGCCGTGCGACGCGGCGCTCGTCGCCTGTGAGTATCAGAAGTACAAGGCGAGTGCGAGCTCGTGGCCCATTGTGACCGTCGCGTGTTCCTTGCATCGGAGCGAGCAGATCAGTGTGCGGCTCGCCGTCGGCGCGGCGGGCCGGCGGCCCGCGTATCGCAGCTTCGTGATCGACGAGCAGACGTTGCTCGCACCCGATGCGTTCATCGAGCATGCGGCGGTGAGCGCGCTGGATCTCGTCGGCGAAGGCTGGAGCGATGAACTCGCGGACGCGGATTACCGTCGCGCCGTCGTGCCGGGCGTCGTCAAACGGCATTTGCGCATCCTGCTCACGGGAACGAAGACATGAAAGGAACGATCGAGGTGCGGCTCAAGCTCAATGGCGAGCCGCGTTCTGAACGAGTGGACTCGCGACTGCTGCTCGTCGAACTGATTCGCGATGCGCTCGATGCGAAAGGCACGCGCATCGGATGCCTGACCGGCGATTGCGGCGCGTGCACGGTGTTGATCGATGGCGAGGTGAGGAAGTCCTGTCTCGTGCTTGCGGCGTCGATATCCGGAAACGAAGTGCGGACGATCGAAGGCCTCGATGGAATCGAGGCGCTGCAGGAGGCGTTCATTGCGGAGAATGGGTTTCAATGCGGATTCTGCACGAGCGGCATGATCATCGCGGCGGCGGACCTTCTGAGGCATAACGCGTCGCCGAGTCACGAAGAGATACGTCGCGCGATCAGCGGGAACCTGTGCCGGTGCACGGGCTACGAGAGCATCGTCAATGCGATCCATCGCGCGGCGCATGGCGAGAACACGTGCGCGCCGGCCGACGACCCGCGCGTGTAGCGTGATGAGACCCGCCTGAATCCGGCATCGCCGCCCATGCGCGACATCACTGGTGCGATGCATTCGATCGATGGCTGCTTCCGTGCCTGAGCCCCTGGAGAACACCGTGTCAAGAGATGCCACCGTCACGATCTACGTCATCTACGAAGGCGAAACCGGTGCGCGCTTCGATCGCGCGTATTACGTCGACCATCACCTGCCCCTTGTGATGCGTCACTGGTCGCGCTACGGCCTTGTCGGGGTCGCGGCGTTTTTCCCGGCAGAGCAACAGGGCGGAACGCTTGCGATCTGCGAATGCAGGTTTCGCGATGAAGCATCGGTCGAAGCGGCCTTTACGTCACCCGAAACGCCCGCCGTGATGGCCGACGTACCGCGCTTCACGGATATTGCGCCGCGCCGCCTGCGTGCGACGGCGCTTTGAAAAAGCGGCTGCGAAAAGAACGCCGGCGCAGCGCTCGCGTTGGTCCTGGAATGGTTCAGACCGAGGCGACGCAAGGTACGAATATCGGCTGACACGGTTCATCTGAAATACAGGAGAAAGGACATGGAAATTGGCATCATCGGACTCGGCGCGATGGGACGCGCGATGGCCCGCAACCTGGCGCGCGCAGGACATGACGTGAAAGCGTGGAATCGTTCAGGCGGATCGGTGGACGGCGTCACGATGGTCGCATCGCCGGTCGAGGCGGTCCAGGGCGACGCGGTGCTCACCATGCTGTCCGACGACGACGCAATCCGCTCGACGCTCGTCGCGTCTGGCGTGCTCGCACGGGCGAAGCGTGGGCTCGTGCATGTCGTCACATCGACGATTTCGGTTGCGTTCGCGCGTGAACTCGTTTCCGTGCACGAGGCGGCGGGTATTGGCTATGTTTCCGCGCCTGTGCTCGGACGCCCCGACGTGGCGGCGAAGGGAGAACTCAACGTGCTGGCGGCCGGCGCCCCTGATGCCATGGTAACGGCACGCCCGTTGCTCGAAGTGATCGGCGGGCGCATCTGGGATATGGGCGACGAAGCGCCGACTGCAAATGCCGCGAAAATCGCGTGCAACATGATGATCACGATGGCGATCGAGGCGATGGCGGAAGCTGTCGTGCTGACTGAAGCGAATGGCCTGCAACGTGAACGCTTTTTCGACGTGATTCTGAACACGCTGTTCGGCAGTCGTTCGTATCAGATATATTCGGCGAACATCTCAGGCGAAAACTACGAGCCCGGTTTCAAGGCGACGCTCGGTCTGAAGGACTTGCGACTGGCATCGGAAGCCGCCAGAGAAGCGGGGCGAACGTTGCCGATGCTCGCTGCAGTCCACGGCCGGATGGCCGATACGGTCGCGGCAGGGTTGGGAGACCGCGACTGGTCGGCGATGGCGAAGTACACGATCCAAGCGGCGACGGGACGAGGCTGATCCTCGGTTGGTGATGGATAGCGCAAGCCTGCTGCTAATGACCGTCGTCGTTCGCTAGTGCATTGCATCATTGAATTGGCACCCCAAGTGTGTTCAGATGCGGGTCATGGGCAAAATGAATCTGACCGATACCGAACGCGAGCAACTGCTGTCGGCGGCGCGCAGCCGAACGGTGCGTGCGGCGGACGTACGACGCGCGAAGTTGATCCTGATGCTCGAGGACGGCGAATCGCGCGACAGCATCATGCGCACACTGGGTTGCGACTCGCGCTTCATCGCGCGCTGGTCGGGGCGCTTTCTTAGCGAGCGACTGTCTGGCATGTACGCCCGACATCCCGGGCGCGCTCCCAAGCAGCCGCCAGCCAGACTTGAGGCGCGTGTGCTCAACCGTACTCTCAAGCACAAACCCACCGACGGCTCGACACACTGGAGCAGCTATAAGCTTGCGGCAGAGCTCGGCGACGTGTCGGTCTCGACCGTGCAGCGCATCTGGCGCAAGCATGGGGTCAAGCCGCAGCAGTTGGAGCGGCACATGGTCTCCAACGACCCGGACTTCGAGGCCAAAGCAGCCGACGTGATCGGGCTTTACCTGAACCCGCCGGCGCACGCAGCGGTGTTCTGTGTGGACGAGAAGACCGCGATTCAGGCACTCGACCGCAAGGACCGGATGCTGCCGCTGTCGCCGGGGCGCGCCGAGAGTCACGGCTTCGAGTACAAGCGCAACGGCACGCTCAGCCTGTTCGCGGCGTTCAATACTGCGACCGGCGAGGTGCTGGGCAGAACAGCGCCGCGCCACACCAGCGAACAGTTTGTGGCCTTCCTGACCGACGTCGTGGCCAGCCAGCCCAAACGCAGAGAAATCCATGTCATCTGTGACAACGTGAGTAGCCATAAGACGGAGCGGGTGGCCACCTTCCTCAACGCGCATCGCAACGTACGTCTGCACTTCACGCCGACCTACTCGTCGTGGCTTAACCAAGTGGAAAACTGGTTCTCGCGCATCCAGCGTGATGTGATCGCCCGGGGCATCTTCACTTCAGTAAAGGATCTGAATCGCAAACTCATGCGCTACATCCGCGAGCACAACAAAAATCCGAAGCCGATCAAGTGGAAGTATGACGATCCTTCGCGTCGAATCCGCCAGGTGCCAAATCAATGACGCAGTCGACTAGTGCATTGCATCATTGAATTGGCACCCCAAGTGTGTTCAGATGCGGGTCATGGGCAAAATGAATCTGACCGATACCGAACGCGAGCAACTGCTGTCGGCGGCGCGCAGCCGAACGGTGCGTGCGGCGGACGTACGACGCGCGAAGTTGATCCTGATGCTCGAGGACGGCGAATCGCGCGACAGCATCATGCGCACACTGGGTTGCGACTCGCGCTTCATCGCGCGCTGGTCGGGGCGCTTTCTTAGCGAGCGACTGTCTGGCATGTACGCCCGACATCCCGGGCGCGCTCCCAAGCAGCCGCCAGCCAGACTTGAGGCGCGTGTGCTCAACCGTACTCTCAAGCACAAACCCACCGACGGCTCGACACACTGGAGCAGCTATAAGCTTGCGGCAGAGCTCGGCGACGTGTCGGTCTCGACCGTGCAGCGCATCTGGCGCAAGCATGGGGTCAAGCCGCAGCAGTTGGAGCGGCACATGGTCTCCAACGACCCGGACTTCGAGGCCAAAGCAGCCGACGTGATCGGGCTTTACCTGAACCCGCCGGCGCACGCAGCGGTGTTCTGTGTGGACGAGAAGACCGCGATTCAGGCACTCGACCGCAAGGACCGGATGCTGCCGCTGTCGCCGGGGCGCGCCGAGAGTCACGGCTTCGAGTACAAGCGCAACGGCACGCTCAGCCTGTTCGCGGCGTTCAATACTGCGACCGGCGAGGTGCTGGGCAGAACAGCGCCGCGCCACACCAGCGAACAGTTTGTGGCCTTCCTGACCGACGTCGTGGCCAGCCAGCCCAAACGCAGAGAAATCCATGTCATCTGTGACAACGTGAGTAGCCATAAGACGGAGCGGGTGGCCACCTTCCTCAACGCGCATCGCAACGTACGTCTGCACTTCACGCCGACCTACTCGTCGTGGCTTAACCAAGTGGAAAACTGGTTCTCGCGCATCCAGCGTGATGTGATCGCCCGGGGCATCTTCACTTCAGTAAAGGATCTGAATCGCAAACTCATGCGCTACATCCGCGAGCACAACAAAAATCCGAAGCCGATCAAGTGGAAGTATGACGATCCTTCGCGTCGAATCCGCCAGGTGCCAAATCAATGACGCAGTCGACTAGCGGCCTCAACAATGCCAGAGAAAACGGATGGCTGAAAAGGCGTCTTGCCTGCCGTGTAGTTCTTGTCGCGGCTGTTCACGGCTTTGAAGTCGTTCAGTCCGCCGTGGACACAAAGCATCGCCTGATCGTGGAGCACGGCAAGTCGAAGCTGAAGGTGGTTGCTGATTGAGGCGGAAATGCCTCAGCGAACCGGGTACGATTTCTCCGGCCTGCTAGACTGGAAGTTCCCCTGCAAACCATGGAGGGAGGCATGACGACAGTCTACGTCGTGAAGACGGGTGCGCAGTTCCTCTGCACCGCCGAGGACGGCGACATGGGCTTGGCACCTGCGGTCGAAGAAGCCACGTCCTTTCTGTCGTACGAGGAAGCGGAAAAAGCGGCGAACGAGCACACCGATCCCGGATACGAAATCGTGGCCGTCAACGTCACCAGAAGCTGACGCGTAGTCGGCTGCTGCACGCCCAGGGATGGAGGGCACCAGCAATTTGCTTATCGCCATGCGATCTGGTGCTCCGGTCGGCTGCGCACGAATCATCTGGGAAGGGCTGCTTCGCGCATCGATATTCGCACTTTGCATTCAACGTTCGCGTTGGACCCTTCAATCGCAGGCTCATAGCCGCGAACGGCGAACCGTCTTCCACGAACGTTCGCACGGGTTCAGCAAACTCCTCCATAACAGTCTCGTTCCGCTTCATTTTCGCAACCTCAAGCCCGCGAGGACGGATCGAATGCGCGCTCTCATGGCGAGACGTCATCCGTTATCCAAATGGTCAGCGCATTCTCGAACGGTGCGACCTTCCTATAGCCTTCCTGAACTCCGATAACAACGTGAAGATGGCTTGCAGGTATAAGCGGCCGTCGAGGATCGGCGGCGTCGAATGACCATCCTGGGTCGCAAGCCGGCAGATTGAGACGACGAAGGCCGGGCCTTGGGCGAACTGCGTTCGAACATCCCGAAGCGGCCTTCGGGATGTTCTCAACGGTTCAAGCAGCGACTGCTTGTTCGTGCGCCGCCACGATCTCGGCTTCATCGCGCAATGCTTTCCTAACCGACGCACGTGCCTCGATGCGCTCGATATACGCCTTCAGGTTCGCCAGATGATCGAGCTTGACGCCCGAGCGTTCGTGCCACATGGTCGCCCACACGTATGCATCGGCAACGGTGAACTGCTCGCCCGTGAGATAAGAGCGGCCGTCGGCAAGCATTGCATCGAGCTTGCCATAAGCCTTGAGCAGCTTGTTGCTATGGAATGCGATGCCTTCGGGCGTCATCAGCTTGCGCATCAGCGGAATGTGCTTCTGCGCGATCTCCGTCGCGATGAAGGTCAGAAGCTGGTCCATCCGTACCCGTTCGAGCGTGCCGTGCTTCGGAATCAGACCCGACTGAGGATGCTGATCGGCGACATACGACACGATGGTGATCGTTTCCGTGAGCGGCTCGGCTTCGCCGTCCAGTTGAAGCGCGGGGACGTAAAGCAGTTCGTTCACTTCGGCGAAGTCGGACTGATCGGACGTGGTCTTGCCGAACACGTCGAAATGCACGAGTTCGGGTGCAAGACCCAGTTCGTTGAAGACGGCTTGCACGGCGAGAGAGCAGGTGGCTCGAGCGATATAGAGTTTCATGGCAGGTCTCGTGGATCTCGGATCAGTGATGGGTTGCCGGGTCGTCGACGTCGTTGCTTGTCGTCCCGTTGGAATGCAGTATCGCGAGTTTCGAAACCGGGATAAACGGCGGCACGGGAGCCGGACTGTCGCTCGTGAAGAGACAATTGGCGGCTGCGAGTGTCTCCGTGGCGGAGACACTCTGTACAAGGCGGCAGCTTTATCCGACGTCGCAGAGAACCTAGAATCACGCGCTCCAGCCATCATGGCGAGGCTGTCTGGCTGGCAGATGGGACTTCGGCACGCAGTGCCGCCGCGCTCGCCTGCGGCGCGGAAGGCATTCCTGGCGAGCTTCTGCAGCGTGCCGCTTGCAGCGAGCGGCAACGTTCATCCGCGGGAAGCCAGCGGGGAACGCAGACTGACGCCGTGGCCGGCTCTGTCCCGGCCAACTGCTACAGTTCGAAGTCGCCTGACCTTCCGGCAATGCCTTCCAGCGAAAGGAGCGTGAAATGAACGAGCGCGCGGACGCACCGATCAACGAGATTGCCGTCTTCGTGGCGGTCGCGCAGACGGGCAGCTTCACACGCGCCGCAGAAGAGATGGGCAACAGCAAGTCCAATGTCGGCAAGGCGGTGCAGCGGCTGGAAGCGCGCCTCGGCACCCGCCTGTTTCAACGCACGACGCGCGCCGTGCGCCTCACCGAGGATGGCGAAACCTACCTGCAAGCCGCGCGCGATGCCCTGGACGGACTGCGCGAAGCGGAGCAGCAACTGGCTGCGCGTCGCTCGGAGCCCGTCGGCCGCGTGAAGATCGACGTGCCCGCCGGTTTCGGCCGTCTGCTGCTGCCGAGTTTTCTCGATCTGCGCGCGAAGCATCCAAAGGTGACGCTGGAACTGGCGCTCACCGATCGCATGTCGGACCCGATCGGCGAGGGATGGGACGTCGTGGTGCGCATCGGCACGTTGCCCGAGGACAGCGAGCTGACGGTGCGCAAGCTGTGCGATCTACGGCTCGGCTTGTACGCTTCGCCTGCTTATCTCGAGCGAAAAGGCGCACCCGCGGACGTCGATCAACTGGGAGAACACGACGCCGTGATCTTCCGTGGACCGATGGGACGCCTGCGGCCCTGGACCTTGCGCCACGGTGCATCGACGAAAGAGTTCGCGCCGCCGCCGGTGTTGGTGCTCGCGGACGGACAGGCGCTCGTCGAAGCGGCGGTCGCGGGTTTCGGCATCGCGCAGATCTTCGATCGCGTCGCGCTGCCGCATGTACGCGCGAACAGGCTCGTGCACGTCTTGCCCGAAGCCGATGTCGACGGACCGCCCGTGCACGCGATCATCTCGCTCGGGCAAAAGATGGCGGCGAAGACGCGCGCGGTCGTCAATCATCTGGCGGAGACCTTGCAACGCGTGGACGAGTGATGTTCATGACCGCAGCCGCGGTCACCGCGCTGCAATCGGCGCGTCGCACTATCGCATCCGCCGCCGAGTGCGCAGATCAGACTGACCGTCGATGCCGCTTGCACGCCCCGCAACTGCGCGGCGCCTCGCCTCGCCTGAAGCACGGCGCGCTGGGCTTCGAGCACGTCGAGGTAGTTCACCGCGCCCCCCGCGTATTGTCTGCGCGCGAGATCGGCGGCGCGTTGCGAGGCCAGGAGCGCCTCGTTCTGCGTTTGCGTTTGCGCTTCGAGGATGCGCAGATCGGCGCGACTGTCTCGTTCCTTCATGATGCTCTCCTCAATCCTGCAACGCGGGTTCGCGTTTGGCTTCGGCGGTTCGGGCGGACGTTGCCGACGCAGCGGGCGTAAGCGGCGTGTCGTCTGGCCCGTGAATGTGCGGATGACGGCCATGTCTGTCGCGCAGAGGCTTCGCGCCGGAGAGCCTGCGCAGGATCACGTAGAACACGGGCGTCAGCATGAGACCGAAGAAGGTCACGCCGAGCATGCCGAAGAACACGGCGATACCCATGGCGCGACGCATCTCCGAGCCCGCGCCGGTTGAGATCACGAGCGGCACGACCCCCATGATGAAAGCGATCGACGTCATCAGAATGGGCCGCAGGCGCAGGCGTGATGCCTCGATAGCCGCCTGCACGATCGAGTGTCCCTGCATCTCCAGCTCGCGGGCGAACTCCACGATGAGAATCGCGTTTTTCGCCGACAGCCCGACCAGCACCATCAGACCGATCTGCGTGAAGATGTTGTTGTCGCCGCGCGTGAGCCACACGCCGGCCAGCGCGGAGAGAATGCTCATCGGCACGATCAGCAGGATAGCGAGCGGCAGCGTGACGCTTTCGTACATCGCCGCGAGCACGAGGAACACGAGCAGCACGCTGATCGGAAAGACCCAGAACGCGGCGTTGCCGGTCAGGATCTGCTGATAGGTGAGATCGGTCCATTCGAACCTGATGCCGCGCGGAAGCGTTTCCTTCGCAATACGCTCGACCGCTGCCATCGCCTGACCGGACGAGTAGCCCGGGGCCGGGCCGCCATTGATGTCGGCGGCAAGAAAGCCGTTGTAACGCACGACCATCTCCGGGCCGTAGGTCGGCGTCACCTTCACGAGCGAGGAGAGCGGCACCATCTCGCCGCGTTCGTTGCGCGTCTTCAGTTGCAGGATGCTGTCGGCATTTGCGCGGAACGGCGCGTCGGCCTGCGCACGCACCTGATAGACGCGGCCGAACTTGTTGAAGTCGTTCACGTAGAGCGAGCCGAGATAGATCTGCATCGTGTCGAACACATCGGTGACCGATACGCCGAGCTGCTTGGCCTTTTCCCGATCGAGCTCCACGTTCAGTTGCGGCACGTTGATCTGGTAGCTGGAGAAGGACGGGCCGAGCTCGGGCGCTTTCGCCGCCGCCGCGAGAAAGGCCTGCGTCGCCTTGTTGAGCGTCTCGTAGCCGAGCGCGCCGCGGTCCTCGATCTGCAGCTTGAATCCGCCGATGGTGCCGAGCCCCTGCACCGGCGGCGGCGGGAACGTGGCGATGGCCGCGTCCTTGATCTGGCTGTAGTGTCCGCTCAGGCCGGCGACGATATCCGCGCCCGTTTCGCCCTTGCCGCGTTCCTTCGAAGGCTTCGCGACCGAGAACACCAGGCCGCTGCTCGACGAGTTCATGAGGCCCGTCACGGACAAACCCGGGAACTCTGGCGTATGCAGGATGCCCGGCTGCCTGCGCGCGATTGCGCCCATCTCGTTTACAACCTTCTCGGTACGGTCCAGCGAAGCGCCCGCCGGCAACTGGAGGATGCTGACGAAGTAATCCTTGTCCTGCGCGGGCACGAAGCCGCCGGGCACGATCCTGCCGAGCAGCACGGTGCCGGCGAGCAGTACGGCATAGATGATCATCATCGCGAGCTTGCGGTTGATGATGCCGCCGACGCCCTTGCCGTAGCCCTTCGAGCCGCGATGAAACACTTTGTTGAATGCGTTGAAGAACGGGCCGAGAACGCGGTCCATCGCACGTGTGAGCCAGTCCTTCGGTGCGTGATGATCCTTCAGCAGAAGCGCGGAAAGCGCCGGCGAGAGCGTGAGCGAGTTGAACGCCGAGATCACCGTGGAGATGGCGATGGTCATCGCGAACTGCTTGTAGAACTGTCCCGTGAGACCCGACATGAACGCGAGCGGGACGAACACGGCGACGAGCGTCAGCGCGATCGCGATGATCGGTCCGCTCACTTCGCGCATCGCTTCATACGAGGCTTCGAGCGGCGAAAGCCCCGCCGCGATGTTGCGCTCGACGTTCTCGACCACGACGATCGCATCATCCACCACGATGCCGATTGCGAGCACCATGCCGAACAGCGACAACGCGTTGATGGTGAAGCCGAATGCGAGCATCAGCGAGAACGTGCCCACGATCGACACCGGCACCGCCAGCAGCGGAATGAGCGATGCGCGCCACGTTTGCAGAAACACGATCACGACCAGCACGACGAGAATGACCGCCTCGAACAGCGTGTGCACCACCGCGTCGATGCTTTCGCGCACGAACTGCGTCGGGTCGTAGACGATCTCCGCTTTCACGCCGTCGGGCATGTCCTTCTGCATTTCGGCGGTGAGCTTGCGAATGTCGTCGGAGATTTGCAGCGAGTTCGCGTTGGGCTGCTGGAACAGAATGATCTGCACCGCCTTCTTGCCGTCGATGCCGGCGCGCAGCGCATAGTCCGACGCGCCCAGCTCGACGCGCGCGACATCGCCGAGATGCGTCACGGCGCCCTCGGGCGAGGTCTTCAGGATGATGCGGCGGAACTCCTCCTCGGTCTTCAGGCGTCCCTGCGCGTTCACGCTCAGTTGCAGCGGCACGTTGGTCGTCATCGGCGCGCCGCCGACGATGCCCGCCGCGACCTGCACGTTCTGCTCGCGAATCGCCTTCACGACATCGGTGGCCGTCAGGTTCTGGCGTGCCACCTTGGTCGGGTCGAGCCACACGCGCATCGAGTAGTCGCCCGATCCCCACAGCACGACTTCGCCGACGCCCGGCACCTGCGCGAAGCGGTCCTTGATGTTGATGAGCGCATAGTTGCGCAGATACGTGAGATCGTAGCGATCGTTCGGCGATAGCAGGTTCACGCCCATCGTCAGCGTGGGCGACGACTTCACCGTGGTCACGCCGAGGCGCTGCACGTCTTCCGGCAGTCGCGGCAGCGCCTGCGAGACCCGGTTCTGCACGAGTTGCTGCGCCTTGTCCGGATCGGTGCCGAGCTTGAACGTGACGGTGGTCGTCATGTTGCCGTCGCTGTTCGCCTGCGACTGCATGTACAGCATGTCCTCGACGCCGTTAATCTGCTCCTCGATCGGCGAGGCGACCGTTTCCGCGATCACCTTTGGATTAGCGCCGGGATACTGCGCGCGCACGACGACGGAAGGGGGCACGACTTCGGGATATTCCGCCGTCGGCAGCTTGGTCAAAGCGATCAGTCCCGCGAGCAGAATGACCACCGACAACACGGCCGCGAAGATTGGCCGGTCGATGAAGAATCGGGAGATGTTCATGATGTGGCTTGGGTTTCGTCAGGCACGCGGCCGCTGGTCGGCGCCGTGACCTTCGTGTAGCCGAGACTCACTTCGGCCGCTTCGAGCGCCGCGTCGGCCGCCTTGACGGTCTCGGCGGCTTCGCGCGCGGCATTTTGCTTCTCGTCGTAGTCGCGCTTTGCGATGGCGTTGTCGGCGAGGAGGCGCTCGGCGGGCGCCGCATCGGTCGATGTATAGAGCGCGCGCGCCTTCGCCGCCGCGAGTTGCGCCGCCGCTCGATCGACTTCCGCCTGATGGGGCCGGGGATCGATCGTGAAAAGCGCGTCGTCTTTCTTCACCAACGCGCCGTCCGTGAAATGAACGGCGATGAACGTGCCCGGCACGAGCGGACGCACATCGACATGATCGACGGCTTCGGACCGTCCCGAATAGCCTTGCCAGTCCGTGATGGTGCGCGAGAGGACGGTCGCGACAGCGACATCGACGGCGGCCGGCGGCGCGTTTGCGGCGTGGGCCTCGGCGAACGGGCGAATGGCCGCGTCGCGCAATAGCCATAAGCCAGCGGGCACGCCCAGCACAGCCACGGCACTCAGCGCAGCCGACAGACGTTTGAGCTTGGGTGACATGAATTGGATTCCTGAACAAAGATAAATGGAAATATGACTGCGCGCGCACCGCTTTCCGACCGCGCGACGTTGAAGGCAGTATGGGTTGCGCATTCGCCGCGATAAAGCGGCTGTCAGTGGTTTCTTCGTCGCCGCAGGAGCGACAGTCCCGGCTCAGGCCGTGGCTGGCTCGTGCTTCGCAGTTCGCACGCACGAGACCGCCGCGTGCAGCGCGTCGCAACGCTGAATACGTTCGCCGGCCCAGTCCACGAACGCGCGCACTTGCGCCGAGAGATGGCGGTTGCGGAAATAGACGGCGGAAATCGGCAGCGGCGCTGGCCGCCAGGTGTCGAGCACTTCGACGAGCGCGCCGGATGCGATGTGCGGCATTGCCATGAAGCGCGACACCTGGATCGGACCCAGTCCCCTCAATCCGCATTGCAGGTACGCGTCGCCATCGTTGGCGGCAAGGCGGGAACGCATGCGGCGCTCGACCAGCTTGCCATCGGCGACGGACGTCATCTGAACGACGCGCCCGGTCTTGCCGGAGAAATAGTTCTCGGCGATGTGCGCGTCCAGATCGGCGATGTTTTTGGGCGTGCCGGCGCGCTCGAGATAGATGGGACTCGCGACAGTCGCGATGGCGGCCGTGCCCAGTCGCCGCATGATGAGCGTGGAGTCCGGCAGCGGTCCGATGCGGATAGCGCAATCGACGCTGTCCTGCACGAGATCGACAGCCTTGTCGTCTACGCCGAGCATGAGATCGATCTCGGGATGACGCGACTGAAACTCGTCGAGCGCGGGCACGATCACGAGCCGCCCGATCGCCCCCGGCATGTCGACCTTCAGCTTGCCGTTGCGTTGCAGCGTGTCCGCGAGCGACAGCAGGATATCGTCGCGATTCCAGGCGCAAGGAAGCGACTCGACATGCTCCAGATACGCGCCGGAGTGAATGGCCTCTCGTGTCAACATCGCTTCGCCTGTTCGAATCTTCGCAATGGACGCGAGTATGGCAACTTGCCGGTCACGAATAAACGCGCGGCCGGGAGACGCTCTGGCGAACGATGCGCGACAATCGGCGCGTGCCCTATGCGATCGCCTTCATCCGCTGCAACACGGCGACGAGTTCGCTCGGGTCGGGCCGCCTCGTGTAGTCCGGGCTGACTTCGGCGTAGGCGATCGTGCCGTCCGGCGCGATTACGTAGCGGGCCGGCATCGGCAGCGTCCAGCTCGGCTCGCCGTTGATCGTCGGCAAATCGACGTTGAAGCCCTTATAGGTGTCGATCAGTTCGTCCTGGAGCCGGAAGCGGATACCGAACGCGTCGGCCGTCTTGCCGCCTTCGTCGACGAGAATCGGATAGCTGAGCTTGTTCTGGCGTTGCGACTTCAGGCTGTTCGTCGCGGTCTGCATGGAAACAGATACGAGGGTCGCGCCGAGCGAACGGATTTCCTCGGCGACTTCTTCGATGGCCTGCAGATCGAGGTTGCAATACGGACACCAGACGCCGCGATAAAACGTGACGACCAGCGGCCCGTGTTCGAGCATGGCCGTCGACGACACGAGTTCGCCCTCGGCCGTGGTGAGTGTGAAGGTGGGCGCGATGTCGCCGATCTTGAGGGATCGCTCCGCCTGGCCGCTCGCAATCAGTTCCGCCGTGGTCCGGTGAAAGATTTCAACGACTGCGGGCGGCGCGACCTTGCTCTCGAAGTGTGATTTGAAGGCATCCAGTTTCTCTTGCAGTTGCATTTTCCTGCTCCTTGTCGGCTCGCCGGTGTTGGCGTGAGTTCATAGTGATTCATTCGCACGGGGACCGGTAGAATGCCCGGACGACTTTCAGTTATTCACCCGATAAATGAATGACAAGCTATCGACGCTGCGGCTCTTCGTTCGCGTCGCCCATACGTCGAGCTTCAGCCGGGCAGGGCGCGAACTGGGCCTGAGTCAGCCATCCGTATCGAGGCAGATTGCCGAACTGGAGGCGGACGTGGGCACGGCGCTCTTCGTCAGGAGCACGCGCGCGGTGAAACTGACCGAGGCCGGCGCCGACTATCTGGTGCGCGTCGAGGCGATCCTCGAAGCGCTGGAGGAAGCGGATCACCTCGCGCGCGGCAATTCGGACCTGCGCGGTCATCTTCGCGTGGCGTTGTCCACGAGTTTCGGCATTCGTGAGGTGATTCCGCGCATCGGGCGATTCATGGCATTGCATCCTGCGTTGCGTATCGAGTTGCTGATGTCGGACGATCGTCAGGACCTGATCGCGGAAGGGGCCGACGTGGCGATCCGCTTCGGCGCGCTACCCGATTCGAGCGCGAGATCGAGGCTGCTCGGACGCTCTGCCCGAATGCTCGTTGCCGCGCCGAGCTATCTGGCGAACGCGGGCCGTCCCGTCGAACCTTCCGATCTGAGCCGGCATACGTTCGTGCTCGGGCCATCGAGTGCGCCATCTTTGGGGTGGACACTCAGGAAGGACGGGCGCGAGGTCTCGTTTCGTGGCGAGGGCCGCTTCACGACCTCCGTGAACGAAGGCGCGACGGCCGCTGCCGTTGCGGGCCTCGGGATATTGACGGTGGGTTGGTGGGGATGCCGCAATGAAATCGCGGACGGACGGCTCGTGCAGATTCTCGAAGACTGGAAGCTCGAACCCGTCGAGGTCCACGCTGTGTTTCCGCCGGGCCGTGCGTTACGGCCCGCAGCTCGCGCGCTGATCGATTATCTCGTGAAGGAAGTCGAGCCCATCTCGGCTGCACGCGACTGAATGCGGGCTGGTCGGCATTTTCGTTTGTCCCTGACCGGCCATGCGCCGTCATTCGACCGCGCGTCCAACGGAACACCCAAACGAAGGCTTCGCCTCGAAAAGCGGGCATACGCATGCCGAGACGCACGTCACGTCTCTGATCGTTGCAATGTTCCACGGGCCTCACCCGGCTAAGACACCCGCCTCGGCGTCACGCACGTTGTCGCGAGTGTTTGAACGGCGCGCCACCATCTCACCTGAAACAAGCGGCTCAACTTCGACAGACATGGTTCGCCTGCAGGCTCGCGCGATCGCCAACGCCGAAGGCGCGAATGTATGGCGATGGCTTTCGCTGCTGTTACGGGAGACGCGAATTTGCCGGGTGCGTGCCCATGAAGGTTGGCTTGTGTCCATCGACCATCGGCATGCGGCGACCGAAGCGACGTTCGATGAAGCAATGCGTGCCGGGAAGGGGCGCATCGACGGGCAGGCGCGAGCGCGATTGAATAACGCTGTTTTCGACTCAGCGCCTGAACTATCGGTACCCGCCGAGAGAGTTCGAGCCCGCAGGGTCCGGGGCGACCTCTCCCAACTCGGCACCTCACCGGCTCAGAACGTGTATCCCACCGACAAGAACGTCACGATCGGATCCAGCTTGAGCTTGGATTCGCTCTTGACCTGCCCAACCGCCGAGTTCGTCGTGAGCGTCGCGCGCGCGGACAGCCACATATACGACACCGAGAACGCTGCCGACCAGTGTTTGCTGAAGTTATAGGAAAGGCCGGCGTTCACGACCGGCGCGAACGAACTGCTGATATGCACGCTGGTGGGCCCCGTCAATGCGGTGCCGGTTTGCGGTGAATAGAGGAACGCGCCGTTGGCCATTTGCTGGCTCAGCTTGACGTCTGAGTACCACACGTACGAGGCACCCGCGCCGACATACGGGCGAAACTTGCTCTGGGCATTAAGGAAGTAGTATTTGAGCAGTAGCGTCGGGCTCCACTCTCGGGCCGTACCCAGTTCGCCCAATGGGCCGAGCGTGCCTTCGCCGGTGAGATGAAACTTGGGCGGCACGCCCGTCACCGCTTCGACGGCGATGTGATCGGTGACGAAGTACTGCAACGTCAAACCGAACGTGTCTGCATCGCTCACTGAAGCGCTCGCACCTTGCTTCGTGACAGTCTGGCCCAGCGCGGTGACGTTGAACGGGCCACTCGAATCCTGCGGTGCGAAGTGCAGCCAGCCGGCACTGACCTGGAAATCGCCCGCCGACTGCGCATGTGCGCTCGTCGCGCCCGCCATGCTTATCGTTGAGAGGGCGGCGCATGCAATGTGTTTCAGCTTCATTTCTTCTCTTCTCGTTTCAGATTCAATCGGTGACAGGCGAGCACGTCCACATCGCCTCAGCCACCAAGCTCAGGGCGATGAACGCACAACAAAGGAAAGCATTTGGACCGGCAGTCTCTATAGACAGCAGTCGAGACTTACCTTGAAATACTCGTAGCTCATTTCGATGCTGCGCTTCACGGCGTGCACCTCGTCCACGCCGGGGGCATTGCCGAGCAGCGTCGCGACGATCTCGAGCGCTTCCCACGGATGCGCGTCGTCGTAGTGCGCGTGCAGACTAAGCCAGCGCATGGCCTTGCGACGCATCGATGTGGGAAAGCTGTTCGCGTACGTGTCAGTGCTGCAAACAAACGTCGACCACTCGCCGGTAACGCCTTCGATCGCGAAATTGGTGGCGGCGATGCTCGCGGCAAGCGGATCACAGCCGCTACTCTTCCAGCACCAGTGAGAAAGTGCGTAGGCGAGGGACGGGCCACTGCCTTTCATCAAAGCCCGTTTATTGACGTCGTGCGCTGCCGCCCAGTCGACCCAATAGTCAGCGTGGTTTTGCTCGACGCGGATATTGCGCGTCAGATAGCGCCGTGCCAGATCCTCACCGCGCGAATGCCCGTAGCGCAGCTTCTGAAGATTCATAGCCATGTACTGCGGAAATTGCTCGACGACCGGCCAGCCGTTGACGAGAAACGCTTCGGCCTGTCGCGACGTCAGCTTTGCTTCGCGCATCGCGGCAAAGATGGGATGGCCTACGACTGTTTGCTTGGTCTCGTTCGTTTCGGTCAGAACATCGCCCAACCAGGCTGGGTAGCTGGCGATGTCCTTTAAGTCGCCGACCCGCTGAAAAGTGGGATCCAACATCTCCTCCTACGTCGTTGCAAGAAATTCAACGTTCTGCGCCCAAAGGGCCGGTCGACCCACATGGAATCCCTGAACGAAATCCACGCCCATCGTGCTCAGCGCGCGCAGGATGGCTTCGTTCTCGACGTATTCCGCGATGGTGAGACGCCCCATCGAATGGCCGATGTCGTTGATTGCCGCCACCATGTCCTTGCTAACGGCATCCTTGAGCATGTCCTTGATGAATCCGCCGTCGATCTTGATGTAATCGACCGGCAGATGCTTCAGATAGCCAAACGAGGACATGCCAGCACCGAAGTCGTCGAGCGAAAACTTGCAGCCGCGCTTCTTCAACTCGCGGATAAATCGCGCGGCGGCCGCGAGATTGGCAATCGCGGTGGTTTCGGTTACTTCGAAACAGATGGACTCGGGGGCGATGGTGCTGAGTTCGAACTGGTCGGTCAGAAATTGGAGAAAGCGCTCGTCGCCGATCGACGCTCCCGACAGATTGATCGCATACTGAACGCCCTCGGGATTGCCTGTCCTGGCGAGCGTCGCAAACACGGCGCGCACGACCCAGCGGTCGATCGCGGACATCAGTCCGTACCGCTCGGCAGCGGGCAAAAAGTAGTGGGGCGATACGATCTTGCCGCCGTCGCCGACCATGCGCAGCAGCACTTCCATGTGACGTGGATGCTGCGCGGATTCGCCGAAACTGTCTGCACGCTGGACCGCGCGGACCTCCTGAGCGTAGAGGCAAAAGCGATTGTTCGCCAATGCGTCCTTGATACGACCACACCATGACATGGCGCTCGCATGACGCGTGAGTTCCTTGTCGCCGCGCACGGCCAGGTGCACGCGATCGCGCCCGCGCTCCTTGGCGAGATAGCAGGCGATATCGCCGAAGCGCATCGCCGTCTCCATATCGAGCCCGCGCAGATCGACCAAACCGATGCTCACGCTCGTCGACAACGTGTGTGTCTCGCATGACCACTGGAACGCGGCGACCTCTTGTCTGAGGCGCTCGGCAATTTTCATCGCGGATTGCTCGTCGCAATCGGACATGAGCGCGGCGAACTCGTCGCCGCCCAGGCGCGCGAGCGCATCCTCTTCACGAAGGCAATGCCTGAAGAGGGCCGCCACCTCACGCAGCATGGTGTCACCCGCCGCGTGGCCGTAGGTATCGTTGACCACTTTGAACTGGTCAAGGTCGAGGATCATCAGCATGCAGGGGCGCTGCGCGCGCTCGATGCCGGATTGCGCGCCGAGCAATGCGGACAGGCGCCGCTCGAACTCCGTGCGATTGAGCAAGCCAGTCAAGCCATCGTGCGACGCCTGCCACGAAAGATTCGAGACGTATTCGCGCTCGCGGGTCATGTTCCGCAGCAGCAGCACGGCGCCGGTGATCGTATCGGACGTATCGTGCACGACGGACGTGATGGCTTGAACCACGGTCTCTGTGCCCTGCCGGTTGGTCAGCACGAGATCGGTGCTCGGGTCCCACGGCTCGGGGCCGCGCAACGCCTGCTCGATCGGATCAACGGGACGCCGGTCCCATTCGCGCGCGATGGAGACGATTGCGGTCAACTCGTGCCTCACGCAGCCTTCGGCTTCGCGACAGAAGAGGCGCTCTGCGGCGGGATTGATGAATTCAACGAGACCCGTTGGCCCGACTGAAACGACGGCCTCGCCGATCGAGCCGAGCGTGGCTTTCGCACGCGCTTCGCTCCGCCTCAACGCGTGCTCCGAGGCGAGTCGCGCGGTAATGAAGCGGCGGGCATACCACACGGACAAGGAGACCAGGAGCGCCGCAACGACGACGTTGATGCCGAAGAGTAACAACGCGGTTTTTCGGAACGCGGAGCCCAGCACGTCGGCGAATGCGCGCGAGACTGGCGCAATCGCCGAATTGATGTTCCAGATTTCGCCCGTCAAGAACTCGACGTCGATCTGGCCGGGTGCGCCGGCGGACTTGGCGACGCGCAGTCTTTGCGCGGTTGCGACAAGCTGGTCAACGAGCGCGTCGCCGCGTGTCCAATACGTGACGGCGTGTTCAAAGTAGCTGGCGCGGCGGAAGGTCCGGAAGACCCAGATGACCGAACTGACGTCGGCGGGGTCGACGCCGCTTTCGAGGAGCGCCTGCCGGGCCGTACCGAGGTCGGGATTCAGACCTTCCAGCGCGAGCCGGGCACGCTTCAGATTGAGCGGATAGGCGATTGCACTCTCATACTGGCGAAAGGCTTCCTCGTCACCGGTCTGCGCATAGCGTATGAGATAGAAGACTGCGTCCTTCTGGCCTTTCGACCACGTGCTCTCGCCACCGATATACGCGCGAACAGACGACATGATCGAGAGGCTCGTTGCGACAAGCGCTAGCAGTGATGCAACGACTGCCAGAAAAGGCCATGTAGTCTTGAATAACTGTCGATTGGTCTTCGATGCCGCCGGCATATCGAGCCTTGTTATCGGTTTTTTCTCTGCGCTTGGCGACAAAAAGCGTCCCGCCGCAAGGCGCCGTCGAATTATTTCGAACGATCGTCTTTTGCGGTGAACTCTGTCGCTTCGATTTATAACGGCACGAGGAATATGAACTTGAAGCTCTACTCGAAAATCTCGAGGGTCGAATAGTACCTGCAGGAAGACCGATCAAAGGATTTGATAATAAGAAAGAGTGCGAACTGTTGTTTTTATCCACTGAGCTTATTGTTGCTCGTTCGAATGTGTTCGCGGACATGCTGAGGTGGAAAACCCGTCTACCTATTCAAGAGCGACCGTGCGAATTTAATGTAGTAGGTGATTACCTTGTTCGATGTCCACTTATCCACAGCTCAAAAAAGACGGGCTTACGCTTGCATTGTGGATTCACGAATATTCGTGTCAATTACGTAGGATATCGAAGGTGAAAATGCGGTTAGGCGGGAATGAGAGTGCGATCCTTCAGGCCGACAAATATGTGAGCCTAGGGCTGGACGTTCTCGGTGACCGAATCGATCTGAGCGAGAAGTGCAGAGGCGACGCGTAGCTGCGCCGGCAATAGGTGGCTCGATGCCAGTAGCGCAGTCACGCGTGCGCGCCAATAGCTGCGCGGAAACACGGTCTCTCGATGCCGAACCGCTGTCGCAATCAAGACGCGCAGATGCGCGAGCTCGGCGTCGGTCGATCGCAGCTCGCTGGCACTCGTAGGAAATGGGTCTCTGGCGTCCATTGCCGCAATATCGGCACGACTCTGCATTTCCTGAGCGGTGAGATCGGATGTATTAACGTAGAGGCCGCATGCGTCGCAATCGGAGAAGTTCGGTCAAGGGTTCGGCAATCGCTCGAATGCGATTACGGTAAAACCGTAATTCGGTGCAATTTTTCGAGTACCGGTCGGCGGTAGCCTGGCAGGCGCGGTCATCATGCGCGAAAACGCGCCGCGGCATCGAGTCGTGAACGCTCACCAAACACAAAGAGTGATCTTGCGTGCTACTCGCGTAGCGCGACGCGATTGGAAAGGCTGCGACGACCAGCCGTTCGGTGATATGCCATAGCGTGCGGCGGGGTAATCTTGCGTCCTCGGACGGTGAAAACGTGTATCCAGTCGCTCTCGAAGGTCGTGCCTGTATCGCGCGCGGTCGACCTCTCCCAGGCGAGCACCGTCACGTGATCGCCCGCCTCGATGAATTCGAGCGGCTCGAACTCGTGTATCTGGTCGGCTCGCGGAATATCGGCAAAGAAGGCGGCGACCTCGTTGCGCGTCGTGCGTCGTCTCGCATAGGGCAGGTCGGCAGAGGTAACGAATTGCCAGTCTACTTCGTCGGCGACTAGCTCGAGAATCGCGGCCACCTCGCCGCGTCCGAATGCCTCATACGCCTGCTGTACGAGTTCTCTAGCCGCTCCCATGTTTCCCTTTCTTCTCTTCGCGTGGCGCCGTACCTCATGTCGCTCGCACACCGTCGTCGGCGAGCGTTCCTCCAGCTTAGGTCACCGTCACCGAGTCGCGAACTGAATTCGTCGGACGCGGCGCCGGGCAAGCGTCGGCATCCAGAGCGAAAGTGCCATTGACGAGGGACGGTCAGATCGGCAACGCGAGATGATTGGCGTCCCAACGCAGAGGCCCATTGTCGCGAGGCTCGTCGCGGCCCAAATCGCGATGCGTCGGCGGACCTTAGCTATCCACGTATGTGTGAAGGACACTTACGGAGCGTGTCTGCGGTGGGCGGGAAAGACGGGCGTCAGTTGCACGTTCCGGATTTCCAGCAAGTCCGCCGCGCTCTGCATCGCAGAACGGAGGATAGCGCAGGCGATTACGCGTAACATCCCGACTATGAAATCGTCGGCCGACATCTCTGGTCGTAGGCCAATTCGCGTCGGACTACATCTCTTCAGGGAGAGACCTATGTTCAGGAGCATTTTGCGATCAGGCTTCTTCCCCGCCGTTATTGCAATGATAGTGGCCGCATGTGGGACAGCATCTGAACATTCTGGCCAGGCTTCCATCGATCCGCCTCAAGCGGTGCGCATCATGACGTTGGTAGCGTCCGGCGTGCAGACTTACTCGTGTGAGTTCGACGCGCAGCATCATTTGGAATGGGCGTTCAAGAGTCCGCAAGCAACGCTGTTCGATGCGAGCGGCCGTCCCGCGGTCCGGCATGGCGCGGGGCCGTCCTGGGAAGCAGACGACGGAAGCCGGATCGTAGGCCGTGTGCTCACACAGAAGCCCAGCGAAACGCCCGCGAGCATACCGCAACTGTTGCTCGAAACTCGCAGCACGTCAGGAATCGGCGCACTTTCGGCTGTCCGATATGTCCAGCGAGTGAATACCGTTGGCGGGTTGAAGCCGGCGGCACCGTGTTCGACGGAACATGAAATCGGCAGTTCGCCCTACCTTGCAGACTATGTTTTCTATCGATAGTGGCGCCGGTTCTTCGAATGTTCGTGTTCGTTAAGCCAAACGAACAACCTCGTTGTTTCTAGCCAATCGATGGACATCACCATCCCTGTACGGCTGAGGCGGCGGCGGGAAAGGCGTCGTCCCACCAGAGGTGCCAGCGCTTGCGTGACCCAACTGACGGGCAGTAGTCCCTCAATACTGGAACAATGCGCGCGGCTCGAACGTAGCGCCGGGACGACCACCAGGTAGACGCGCCGGCCTAGGATTCGCACCGAGCCCGGCGTCGTGCGTTTGCGGCAGTCAGCGCAGCACAGACTTTGGCGCGTGCTGCAGTCCGGGCGCGCCGCCGGCGGGCATCCCCGTGCATTGCGGGAACAGTCGGCGCGGTCGAGCGGCTCCAAAATGGCAGCCGCAATTCTCCCGGGCGGTTTGCATCGGGTCTTCGTCAGCGCAGCAGGTTAAAGAATGCTCGCGTTCGTGGCACGGGATGGCACCCCGTGACGACTATGCGCACATGCGCAAGGTGATCGGCTACGTGAAGCGGCGTCTCGCGCAACGTCGGCACGAAGTCGAACATTCACACTGGCGCTATTCGCTGATGAACTGGGGCCACGATCCGCTGAAGTGATCGAACGACAGGCGAACGCGCCTTTACGGGAAACCCCTTAGAAGAAAAAAATGGTCAGCAATCTCAAAACTCGTTACTCTGGGTAACCGTTTTCCCAGATACATATTGGGAGCTTCCGCTTCTCATTTTTTGCACACGCCTCGCGCCAAGCGCGAGGCGTGCGGAGACACTCATGCCTCGAAAACGAAACGGCGGCGCGGCACTCACGCGGCATGCGTCGACTCCCGCACGATCAGACACGGCTCGATGGTCACATGCTCGATCTCTTGCTTGCCGGATAGCGCGTCGATGAGCTTCTGCATCGCGATCTCGCCGATGGTTTCGCTCTGCGTATCGACGCTCGTAAGTGAAGGCGCGGAGATCTCGCCATAGGGCACGTTGTCGATGCCGGTCACCGCGACATCGCGCGGCACGTTGATGCCGAGCGCCGTGGCCGCCTTGATGAAGCCGAGCGCAATGAGATCGTTGTAGCAGATGACCGCCTGTGGGCGGCGCGGCCCGAGCATCACACGTGAACATGCGTGCTCGCCGGCGCGCGTGGTGGGCGCGTGCGCGTCGTGTACGTCGAGTTCGAGCCCGGCCTCGGCCAGGCAATCGCGCACACCGGCAATGCGCTCGTCGTTGATGCGCGCCTGCCCGAAGCCCAGATACGCGAAGTTGCGATGACCGAGATCGAGGAGATGTCGAGTGAGCATGAAGGTGGCGAGCCGGTTGTCGATGCCGACGCTCGGAATGGGCAGCTTGTCGCTGCGCCTGAGCAGGACCACGGGTTTGTCGAGGTCGAGCAGCCATTGCGACTCGTCCTCGGGCAGGCGCGAACTGAGGATCAACCCGTCGACGCGGCGGGCGAGCGCTTCAACGAGCGGCCGTTCGCGCGCCTGGTTCTCGTCGACATCGACGAGCAGCAGCGTGTAATCGTGTCTGAGCGCCACGCGATTCGCGCCCTTCACGACATTGGTGAAATGCGGATTGCTGATGTCGAGGATTGTGAGACCGATGGTGCGCGTCTGCTTCGTCACCATCGAGCGCGCGAGCGGATTCGACTGATAGCCGAGCTCCTCGATCGCGGCCTTGAGCTTGGCCTCGACCGGCTCGGTGAATCGTTTCGTGCCATTGATGTACTTGGACACGGTTGCGACGGAGACGCCGGACAGCGCCGCGACGTCGCGGATGGTCGCCGAGGGTTTTTTCATGTGAAAACGTTTAATCGGGTGGGCACGCGCGGGCGCGCTGCGCGAATGCATCGAGTGTACGACGCCGGACGGCACTGACGTAGATATAGAGATTCGGCCGAAGCAAGTCAACCAGGCCGCATGCGCGGATAGAAGACGTCTATTCGATAAGGATGACGAAGTAAACAGGTCAAGAAACGATTGAATCCAACAGGAGGAGGGAAGTGATGAGAAACCGTACGATCCTGAGCGCTGTCATGGCAATTTTCGTCGCCGCTGGCTGCGGCGGCGGGCACGACGACAATGGCGGCACGCCGTCCACGTCGAATGCGCATGCGTGGATGAATACCTCGCTGCCGCCGCAGCAGCGCACGGCGCTCCTGCTCGCCGCGATGACGCCGCAGCAGAAGATCGCGCAACTCACCGGCACGCCCGGTGTGGTGCCGGAAATCCCGTCATGCTATGGCGCGCGACACATCACCGGCATACCGGAGTTGCAGATTCCCACATTGCGCGTGACCAACGGACCCGTCGGCGTCGGGCAAAACGATTGCGTATCTCCCAGCCTGCCCGGCTTGCCGCTCGCCTCGCTGTCGAGCCCGGCATCGGCCAAGGCGACCGCGCTGCCTTCGGGCATGGCGGTAGCGGCGTCTTTCGATACGGCCGTCGCGAGCCAGTTCGGCGACGTGATCGGCCGCGAGTCGCGCAATCTCGCGTTGCACGTGCTCGAAGGCCCGGGCATGAACCTCGCGCGCAATCCCACGCTCGGGCGCAACTTCGAGTACTTCGGCGAGGACCCGATCCTGAGCGGTACGATGGGCGTCGCCGAGATCAAGGCCATTCAGTCGCACGGCGTGATTGCGATGGCCAAGCATCTGGTCGCGAACGAGAGGAAACGAATCGCATGACGATCAACGAGAACATCGACGACAAGACGCTGCACGAGCTCTACATGGTGCCGTTCGAAATGGCGGTGAAGGATGGCGGGGTCGCTTCTGTCATGTGCTCGTACAACTCGGTGAACGGCGCGTCGATGTGCGAGAACAAGCACATCCTCACCGATGTGCTGCGCGGCCAGTGGGGCTTCACGGGCTACGTGCAGTCGGACTTCTTCGCCGCGCACAGCACGGCGAACACTATGCTCGCCGGCCTGGACAACGAAATGCCGGGCATCGACGTCGCGCCGCTCACGGCCTGGTGGACGCCTGCCAAAATCAACGCCGCGCTTTCGGCGGGACAGATTACGCAGTCGAATATCGACACCGCGCTCGGCCGCCGCTACACGCAGATGTTCAGGCTCGGCATCTTCGATCGACCCGTCACGCAGACGGCGATCGATCAGGCAGGCGATGGCGCGATCGCGCGCGCGATCGGCGAGCAGTCCGCGGTGCTGCTCAAGAACACCAACAACTTGCTGCCCTTCGATCCGAAAGCGATTCGCTCCGTGGCGCTGATCGGCCAGGCCGCCTATGCGAACAAAGCGGTGTCGGGCTGCTGCGGCGGCAGCTCGGACGTGATTCCGCTTTACACGGTCACGCCGCTCGAAGGCGTGCAGAGCGTGCTGAAGCAGGCGGGATCGGCCGCGAGCGCGAGCCTCACGGTCGTCGCCGACGACAACAGCAACCTCGCGGCGGCCGTCGATGCCGCGAAGCGGGCCGATGTCGTGATCGTGCTGGCCGGCACCATCGCGGAGGAAGGCGCGGACCGACCGAGCATCGAGTTGTCGAACAATCAGGACGCGATCATTGCGGCAGTTGCGGCTGCGAATTCGCGCACGGCGGTCGTCATGAAGGACAACGCGTCCGCGCTGATGCCGTGGATCGATCAGGTGCCCGCCGTGCTGGAGACCTGGTTCCCGGGGCAGGAGGACGGCAACATCATGGCGAATCTCGTGTTCGGCATGACGAATCCGTCGGGCAAGCTGCCCGTCACGTTCCCGAAGAAGGCGGGCGACTGGCCCGCGAACACGCCGGCACAATATCCGGGCGTGACCGTCAACGGCCAGCCGACCGTCACGTATTCGGAAGGTTTGCAGATCGGCTATCGCTGGTACGACGCGCAGAACGTGAAGCCGTTGTTCGCGTTCGGGCATGGTCTGTCGTACACGAGCTTCACGATGTCGAACCTGCAGGTAAGCCCGCAATCGTCGGATGGCACGAAGCCGGTCACCGTGTCGGTGGATGTCGAGAACAGCGGCAAGGTCGCGGGCGCGGAAGTGCCGCAGGTGTATCTGTCGTTGCCGGCAGGTCTCGGACAGCCGCCGAAGCGCCTCGTCGGCTTCCAGAAGGTCATGCTCGCGCCGGGGGAGAAGAAGACGGTGCAGATCGTCATCGATCCGAACGCGGCGAGTCATCCGCTCGGCACGTGGGACACGGCCTCGCAGCAGTGGAAGACAGCGGGCGGGCAGTATCAGGTGCTGGTGGGCGATGCGTCGGATAACCTGTCGCTGAATGCGGCGTTGTCGGTCGGGAAATAGACGCGGTGAATCGAGGTCGGCCGCTCGGGTGCTTAGCCGGGCGGTTGGCCTCGTTTGATGGTTTTTTTGAGTTGTTTATGATGGGTCGCGTCGAAGCCGTGAGTCCGTGACGGCATGCGCTCGCTGTGTGTGGCTTCAACGAACGATAGTACGTCTTGAGAAAATGGGTTATGAAGTTCGTCCCATACATCGTCGAAAAGGTGATGTGGACGACTTGGCCGTCACCTCTTTAGAACATTCATCGATCTGGCGCTCTCGGCCAGAAGGGGGACCTTCGTCAGCGCTCTCGGCCGGCGAACTAGCGGCCGTTCCAGCGCCAAGTAGCCTCGTCTGGAAGCGAATCCGGCGGAGGGCGTAGCGGAAATTCGCAGAGCACCTCAAGCGGGCGCGGCAGACCATCGACAGGTTCCCGCGATGGAACTGCCCAAGCACGACAGCGAATCCTCGGGCGGAGACAGCGGCAACGCACCAACATCTGGCGCGTTGCCACGGTCCCCAACAGGAAATAGCTCACGTCTTTCGAGACGCGAACCCAAACATTCTCGTAGGGACATTCTCCGCTCTCGCGTTGCGCTAGTCCCTTACTCGTTTTCCGGCGGACTCTCTTCTGCCGGCCGACGGAGCTTGGCGCTTTCGACCAAAAACGCCGCCGGCCTGTCACTACGCTCAGTTGACTCTTTCTCGGTCGAACGCCGTCCGGTTTGCCGTCACAAATTGCTCAACAGTCTGCGGGGCCTGCCCGGTAATCTGCTCGATAACGGTGTCCGTTCCCTCGAACACACCGTTCTGATAGTCGACTGCGACCTCGATGAAGTGCTGAATCGTGAAGTCCGGCAGGCCGTAGTGGCTCAGATGCTCGCGATACCCATCAAGAGTCGTTGGGTTGTAGACGATTTTCCGGCCGAGCACATCGCTCACGACGTCGGCAATTTCAGATTGCGTCATTTCTCTCGGACCGCATAGCTCATACGCTTTCCCGATGTGACCGTCGGGATTCGAGAGCACGGCGGCGATGAAGCGAGCCTGGTCTTCAGCGGTAATGGGCGCGTGCTTGCCATCACCGAAGGGCAGCGTAATCTCTCCGTTACGCACAATCGTGTCTCGCACCCAAGGAAACACGAGCCACTCGGAAAAGAACGTTGGCCTGATATGTATGGTCGGGACCTCGGACCAGTCGAGCACGCGCTCCGCAATCCAATGGTCCCGCGCGGCGTTGCTCTTAGCGTTCTCCCGCGCCGATATCTGGGACATGTTCACGACCACGTCGAGCCCCGCGCGACGAGCGGCATCCGCGAAGTAAGCGGTCGCTTGAATAAATCCCGGTCGCACGGGGAAACACAGGTATGCGGCGTCAGTGGCTTCTGCCGCCCGTATGGCATCGTCATGCGAAAGCAAGTCGCCAGAAACGACCTCTGCACCGGCGCGATGAAGCGCCTCACTGCGCTCATCTTCCTTGCGGACAAGGGCGCGGACTGCATGTCCTCTGTCGAGAAGGTTGCGAACGACATGAACGCCCGTTTTTCCGGCCGCCGCTGTTACCAAAATCTTGCGTTGCTTCATCATGCTTCTCCTCGTTCTGCTTGAAGATCAAGTTCAGACAATTTCCGTTGCGGTTACTGGTAGCCAACGACGGGGGCTCTCTGTGTATATGCACACATATTGGCGTGCGCGCTTACAGGGTCCGAAGTTCACGTGTTTGTCTTCCGCAACGGGCTTAACAGGATTATAGTTATAATCCTGATGTCGGCAGCATGGCGTGGCGCAAGTCACAATTGTCGAAGGTGCATCAATCGCGACCCGACAAAAAACCACCGCTGAACGAGTTGTAAGGGGACGAAATGGGGCACTCCCAAGCCGAAAAGCTAGAGACGCATCAGCGAATCGTTGTTATCGCGGCGAAACGCTTCCGCGAACAAGGGATTGATGGTGTAAGCATCGTTGATGTGATGAAAGAGGCTGGTCTCACAGTTGGCGGCTTCTACAAGCATTTTTCCTCACGTGACGAACTTGTCGTGGAGGCGTTCGAGCACGCATTGAAAGACATCGAGTCGTGGGAATCGGCCATTCCCGTCTCGCCTTCCCAGGCGATGCGCTCCTACTTGTCCGAATCGCACAGGGACGATTTAGTCACAGGATGTCCCATATCGGCGCTGGTCAATGACGTGGGGCGCAACACTGGTGGCTTGAGGGAACTCGTTTCAGCGGAGGTGAGCAAGATTGTTGACCTGATTTCGCAAGCTTCACCGGCCGAGGAGACTGCTTCGAAGCGCAGCGACGCGCTTCTTGTATTGAGCGCGTGTGTTGGTGCGGTCGCGCTTTCGCGCGCTGTTTCAAACCGTGAGCTTTCGATGCAAATTCTCGGCGAAACGTTAGCGGGGGTTCTCGGCATATTGTCGTCGAATCTTCCGGCCGGTGAGTAGCGGCGCGTAATGCGCATGTTGGCAACGCCAACCCCTAGCTAGGCAACCGAAAATCGCGGTAACGGAGCACGCCGTCTCGGAGCAACGCAGTTGCTGCTAAAAAAGATGCATGCTCGCGTTCGGCTCGAGTCACTGGCGTCGCATGCCCTTTTCGAAGCGAATCACATCCCCGAAGCAAGAGACACGAGTCTGAAATGGGTCCGTCTTATTTCGGGCGCGGACAGGCTTAGTGGAGCACGGAAGTCGGATGAGCTCGGATGACGAGCCCACGCGTTCACGAGGTGGGTTCCGCTCGACGAACGGATAGAAGCAGTTGCGTTTGGAGAAACTCGGCGATTGAATCCAGTCCGGGCTTTTTGTCAGTCGCGATTGCTAGTCTGATTCTGAGCTGGTCGCCAACCGGAGTAATCTTCAGTTTGGTCGAAGTGGCGGATGTCGGGCTCAGCGAGCTTTGAAAAAGAAGGGATGAGCAGAACCCGTTCTCCACAGCTGAAACGATGCTGGGTAGATTGCCAGAGCGAAATGCAATCCGATGCAGGGGCGCCTGCTGAGCAGCAAGCCGCAGGGTCATGTCGCGTAAGACGCAGTCGACGTCCAACAGGCCGACTGCCGTATAGCTGTCGGCGCACTGCTCGCTTTCCAAAGGTTCGGCCCAAACAAGCTTCTCCTCCCACAGCGGCAAGCCCGAATCTATGTCCACATCCTGCGTCAGTATCGCCAGGTCCAGTTCGTTGTTTTCAATCTTTCGCCGAAGTTTCCGACTCAAATCGCATTCTACAGAGGGGACTACAGCAGGAAAGTTGTCGTGAAGGTAGGGAAGGGCTGAAGACAAAAGGGCAGGAGCATAGTCGGCTGGTACCCCAATTCGAATCTCACCGGCAATCGGCTCGCGTAAGAATTCGTTCAGCGCAGCGTTCTCGAGGCGAAGCATGGCGCGAGCGTGAGCGAGCATCTTTTCACCAGCCGGAGTCACCCGCAGACTTTGATTGTTTCTCTCAAGAAGTCGCTGTTGTACACACTCTTCAAGACGCTTGATTTGCATACTCACGGCTGACTGCGTGAGAAATAGATGTTCGGCCGCGCTCTTCAGGCTCCCTGAGAGGCAAACCGTTACGTACGTCTCCAATACGTTCAGGTCCAGCTTTCCGCGTCGCATCGACTTGCTCCGTCCAGCAAACATCGAACAATCACTCTCCGATTATGCTTTGCCCGATGTGCCGACGCAATTATTGTTGAATCAGGTGGCGATAGCTGACGCCCGCGTCCGTATCGCAAACGAAGACCCTGAAGTAGTTGTACAGGCAGCCCACGGCTGCCCGGAATTCTGTGCGCCCCTTCAGAAGAGCGAGATCTGTCTTGGGTAGCCGAGGCAGGCGCTTCTCTTCCGCGAGAATACGCCATTCCGGGGGCACCATGTTCTCGGCGACGACCGTGATAGCGAGCCCGGATTGCGGACCGAGCTTCGCCGGAGGAGAGATAGCCGTGACATTCACGAGACTCGCTCGACCAGTCTCGTGAATCGGCTTCAGATGTGGTCAGGGCTTGAGGGCAGACGCATTTCGAAACAGCCGAACAGCGAAAGACTGAAGGTTCACACATACGCCCGAGTTGCTCACTTCATCCACTGCTGGATGAGTGAACGGTTCGCATCGATCCACGTCTTCGCTCCCTTCTCCGGCGTAGTCGCACCTTGCTTGTTGATTTCCGACATCAAGCCGCCGAGCGAGTTGTCATCCATCTTCCAAGTTTGAAGCCAACGTTCCACATCGGGATGCTGCTTCTTGAACGCCTGCGTTTCAATCCCGTAGATGGAGTCGGTCGAGCCATACTCGCCTTTCGGGTCCTTCAGGTACTTCAGCTTGTACTTGGACCAAATCCAGTGCGGCTTCCAAAGAGTGACGACAATTGGTTCCTTGCGTTGCTCCGCACGCTCGAGCGATAGAATCATTGCAGACTCCGACGAGGGTTGGACATCGTAATCGAGCTGATAGGCCTTCTTTGCCGATTCGGTTTCACGCATCAGACTGCTACCCGAATCAATGCCCACAATCTTCGGCTTCCCGCTCGATGCGAACAGGTTCTTGTTCGCGTTGAGCTGCTCGATGCTGTCGATATTCACGTAGTCCGGAACCACCAGGCCGAGGTTCGCCTCTTTGAACCACGGACCAATCTTGACCACCCGGTCTGCGACCTTGTCGTAGGCTGGCTTATCCAATGTGGGAAGCCAAACCTCAAAGGTAACATCAACTTGACCCGTAGCAACGCTGTTATACAGAAGCGCCTTGTCCGCATTTTGCAACTTGACGTTGTAACCCTTTTCGTCGAGAAGGATTTTCCACATGTTTGCGACGGCGATGTTTTCGGCCCAGTTGTTGACCCCAATTGTGATTGTCTTGTCGTCGGCGGCGCGGGCCGCGCTCACTCCGGACAGTAGAACAGCGGCCGTCAAGAGGAACTTAAGTAGCTTGAACATTTTCATAGAATCTCCCTGTTAGAAGGTTTGTTATCCTTATTTAGTGTGGGACCAGCGCAGCTAGGTGTGCCGCGGTTTGCTTCAGGTCATGCGACAAATTTCAGGGCATCAGCGCGCAGTGCAGGCTTGCCGAGCACCATGTCGCTTGCTTTTTCCGCCAGCATGATGGTTGCTGCGTTAATGTTTGCACTGGGAACGGACGGCATGACGGATGCGTCGATAATCCGCAGTCGTTCTACGCCTTTCACCTTCAAGTCAGGACTGACGACGGCGTAGCGGTCGTTCTTCGGTCCAATCTTGCATGTGCCGCACGGATGGTACGCGCTAGACGCATCCATCTTGATGAACTCGTCGAGAGCGTCGGTCGCACTCACATCGACTCCTGGCATGTCCTCACGGTAGTGAAAGCGGCGGAAGGCAGGTTGCTTCGAGAAGATCAGGCCAAGCCGAATCGCTTCGCGCATGACTCGCCAGTCCTCCTCGGTGTCCATGTAGTTGGGGTCGATTGAAAGCGGTTCTTCGGCGACCTTCGACTTCAAACGAACTTGACCACGACTCGTCGGGCGCATCGGGCCTACGCCAATGCGGTAGCCGTTGGTCTGCCGCGTTGGAATCCAGTCTTTGTTAAAGAAGACTGGAAAGAAGTGGAACTGGATGTCGGGGTGGACGGTATCTCGAGCGCTCTTCAAAAAGGCGCCGACATGGCATTGATTGACAGATGCGACACCGCATTTGAAGCCGAACCACTGCACGCCTGCGAGTAGCATCCTATGAAGCTGAAGCTCGCGATTCAGTGAGACGGGTTCCTTCGTCTCAATCTGTATGTGACACTCCAGGTGGTCTTGGAGGTTCCGTCCAACGCCTGGCAAATCTACCCTCACGTCGATACCTTTTTCTTTAAGGTGGTCGCCCGGTCCGATTCCAGAAAGCATCAACATCTGCGGAGAGCCGAACACCCCGGCGCAAAGGAGCGTCTCCTTGCGAGCAAGAACGTTCACGACAGAGCCGCCATGGAGCACCTGAAACCCAGTGGCCCTATTACCGACCATGTTGATTTGTCGAAGGGTGCTCTGCGTCCAAATGGTTAGATTGCCGTCGTCTTTGCGCGAGTGAAGGTAACCATACGAAGCGCTGTTGCGAATGCCATGGTCGACACTCATCTCAAAGCGCGACACCCCTTCTTGCTGGTATCCATTGACATCGTCGGTCAGCGGATATCCTGCTTCGACGCCGGCATCGAGAAATGCCTGATTCAACGGGCAAAGGAGCTCTTGCCGCTGCGCGTGGATGAACCCTTCGGTGCCGCGATATGCGCTCTTGACGTCACTCCTCTCAATCTTGCGGAAGTACGGCAGACAGCTTTGCCAGTCCCAACCGGTCGCGCCTTCTCGCGCCCACCGGTCATAGTCAAGAGGGTGTCCGCGAAGCCACGTCATTCCGTTGATAGAGGATGAGCCACCCAGAACGCGCCCGCGCGGTTGCTGAATGCGACGGTTGCCAAGGTTGTGCTGTGGCTCAGTCTCGAACCAATAGTTGTATTTGGAGGACGGCTTGAAAATCGAGCGGAGGCCGGCGGGCATGCGGATGACCCACGAGTTGTCTCGAGGACCCGCTTCAATCAACAACACTCGATTTCCAGCGTCGGCGAGCCGGCGCGCGAGAACGCAGCCGGCCGAACCCGCCCCGCCAATCACATAGTCAAATTCCACGACCTGGCTCATGCTCACGCTCCCGCAGCCACACCGCTGTTCTGGTGGTACGTGTAGCGGGTCTCGATGGGCGCGGAAATGGCCCACACGGCCTCTGCACCTTCATCAATCGAGACTAGGTCGCCAGGGGCGACGTCAAGTTCGACGCCATGCTTGAAAGTCAGCTTAGCTTGACCACGAACGACGAGGAACGTGGCGCCCGGAACGTACCTATGCGCAAACGTGTCGTCGTTGCACTGCCAGGTTTCCCAACCGGCAATCGTCCGTTCAACGTCGCTCGGTGCTGGTTGTTTGGAGACGGAAGGCGTGAAACTAGATGAGGTCATGTCAGACGTGCCAGGTTCAGTTGGATGTGGAGGCGAACATGCGTACGGGTGCGTCAAGACAGACCGGAACTCGCTTGCGCGAGCCTTTCTGGCGTGGGGCCGCTACCGGCAAGCCTTGACGCGAATCCACAGTAACCAGCCGTTATGCTCAAGGCAAACGAAACTATCTGATGTGGTGCTTCAAAGATTTTGAACCACCGGGTCAATAAGTATCGATTGCTTGCGGCTGCTGTCCTCTTCCAAAATCGCCCTAATGCTTCGGCTTCTCGACCTTCTGACCATGCAGCCAAGCTCGGCTGAGGCAGGTGCTCGGCCGGACATACGATTCGAACGTGACGAATCGAGTTCGGTTTGCGATGACCCTATACAGCGAGGTGCCCAGCCGTGGAAACAGTTGACTACCAGAAGGTTTACGCACGACGTCTCGAGCGAACACGAGAGATGCTGAAGGCTGAGGGCATCGACGCAGCCGTGTTGTTCGACCCGCTGAATCTGAGGTACGCGACGAACTGCCGGAATATGCAGGTATGGTCTTCCCATCACATGGTGCGCTACGCCTTCGTGCCGGTTGCTGGCAAAGTCGTGATGTTTGACTACGGCGGAGCGCTCCATCTCTCCGCAGGCAATGAGTTGATTGACGAAGCCCGGCCTGCCAAGTCGTGGGACTACTTTGGGTCCGGGTCGCGGTCAGAAGAGCATGCGAAATTATGGGCCGAGGAAATCGCCGATTTGCTCACTGAGGTTTGCGGGAAGGATGCCGTGCTGGGACTTGACCGCATAGACCTGCTACCTCTGCGGGCGCTCGATAAGCTCGGGGTTCGAACCGTCGATGCTAAGGGACCCCTCGAGCGTGCAATGTCGCTCAAGAGCCCGGACGAGATTCAAATCATTCGCGACTCAATGCGAGTTTGCACTGACGCAATCTCTTACATGCGAGAACACGTCAAGCCGGGTGTCAGCGAGAACTACCTGTTGTCGCTTCTGAATCAGTACAACATCGAGCATGGCGGCGAGTACCAGGAGACAAGAGCGCTGGCATCGGGTCACCACACGAACCCGTGGTTCGTCGAGGCGTCGGAGAAAACTATCGAGGCAGGCGAGATGCTGGTATTCGATAGCGACCTGATTGGCCCCCATGGGGTTTTCACGGACCAAACAAGGTCCTTCGTGATTGGCGACAAGCGGCCGAACAACGAGCAGCGGACGAACTACGCGTTGGCGTATGAACAACTGCAGCACAACATGTCGCTGCTACGGCCGGGGCTTTCGTTCCACGACTTCATCGACCACTCCTGGAAGATGCCGGAATTGTATGTGCCCAACCGATATGCTGAAATCGTGCATGGTCTCGGGTTCGGCGTTGAGTATCCGTTGGTGTACTTTCCGCCCGAGGCTCCTGCCTATCAGTATCCAGGCGTCTTCGAGGAGGGGATGACCGTCTGCGTCGAGAGCTATATCGGCGTACCCGGCGGTATAGACGGCGTGAAACTCGAACAGCCAGTGCTCATTTCACGGGAAGGCCCCGTCTCTCTCTCCGAATGTCCGTTCGAATTGGACTATCTGTAATCCCAACCGTACCGTTGATTGACCTGCGCTGGCGCTACCGCACCTCGGTAGCGGCAGCGTCTTTGCCACGATGGTGCAGCTGAATAGGCATGAGCCGTCTTGGACGTCCAAGACAGTGAGCGCTGCGCCGACAATTTCACGAGCGATAGCACCTTCGAGACGCTGGACCCTGCGTCGGGCGAGAAACCTGCACACGTGCAACACGCGTCTAACGCGGACATCGACCGCGCCGTGACCGCCGCTAAAGCCGGGCAACGCGAGTGGGCGGCCCTGACTGCAATGCAACGTTCCAGAGTCCTTCTGCACGAATGGCACGCGCATGTTTGTTCACGGAAGCGTCAGCGAGAAGTTCGAATCGCTCATTCTCGAGAGAGCGAAGCGCATCCGCATAGGAGCGCCATCGGACCTGCGCACAAACTTCGGCCCGTTGGTCAGCGCGGCACAGTTGGAAAAAGTGCTCGATTGCATCGAGAGCGGCAACCGCGAGGGCGCGCGGCTCGAGGCCGGCGGCAAGCGCCTGACGAGCGCCGAAATATGCCGGAGGCCAGTTCGTTTAGCCCGCGGTTTTTGCAGACTGCCGCGACGACATGCGCATCGTCCGAGAGGAAATCTTCGGTCCGGTGATGAGCATCATCGTAATCGACGAAGAAGACGAGGTGATTACTCGCGCCAACGATATTGATTTCGGGCTAGCTGCCGGCGTTGTAATCGAGAATTTTTCCCGTGCAAACTGGATAATCCATCGCCTGGAAGCGGGAATCTGCTGGGTGAACACGTGGGCCGAATCGCCGGCTGAAATGCCTGTCGGCGGCTATAAGCAGTCTGTCATAGGGCGTGAGAACGGAATCGCTGCGCTGAACGCGTACACGCGGACGAAGCCTGTCCAAATCGAACTCGGCGTCTATCTGGCCGTGTTCTGAGGGCGAGCGCCCGCCCACGGAGCGCACCGGGGTCGGAGTTGAAAAACGTCCGATCACGTTAGGAGTCTTCGCGCGAAACGGACGACTTCCTCGTCGAAACCGTTGACGGCGCGGGAGGCCATCACCCCGGAGCTTGATGACGTATCGCAGTCGGCTCAATGCCGAACATACGTTTGTGCGTGCGAGTGAGGTGTGCCGAGTCGGCAAAGCCGGCCTCATGCGCGGCCTCCGTCCACGAGGCGCCGGTCATAACCGCCTCGATGGCCAAATTGATTCGCAGCCAAAGGACGTATGCCCTGAACGAGCTACCGGTTCCCGCGACGAACAGGTGTCGAAAACGGCTCTCCGACAGGGCAACCGCAGAAGCGACCTCGCCCAGCGAGACCGGGTTTCGAATGTGCGCGCGGATATAGTCGAGGGCGCGGCACAACCGCGGGTCCAGGTTCCTGTCCAGCCGGGTCGTGGTGCCACACAACGCTGAGATGACAGACGTTGCAGCTTCGACCATGTTCGAGGTCTGCTGGCTCGTCTGCAATGCCTCGAACAACAATTTTGCTGCAGTGCGAGCGGCGGCGCGCGGAAGTTCGGCAACGGCCGTAGAGCCGTATCGTGCCGAGAGGGCGCGGCCAGCGCTGCTCTCAGGCTCCACAAAGAGGTGAGCCAGGGTGGCCGCGCCATCAATTTCGAACTGGTGCGGGCATTTGCTGGGGACGATGGCACCTTCGAAGTCAGCCCAGGCTCCGTCGGCGTTCGTGCGAAAACGGAACCTGCCCTTGAAAGCCAGGGCCAATTGATGGGCGTGGTGCTCGTGCCACTGTGTTCTGCCCCGACCTTCGCCGATCCAGAGACTGCCGCCTTGCCAGAAGTAGACGCGTCCCGACCCTCGGGTGATGGACGGCTGCCTGGAGTTCCCCCGCAATGCTGTCACATCACCTCCTCAGTTCAGCCGTTTCGTTCAAGTTGTTTCCGCTCTCGGCAATAAAAATAGCGCATCTCCGACACGATCTTCAAGGATCCGAACATGCTCAGACTATCTGCGCCGACCGCGCTTGCTGCGGTCGCCATAGCTCTCCTTACAGCCGCCTGCGGCACCCCGCCGACGAACTTGGACCTTTCGCTGCAGCATCCCAGCGCTCAAGGCAAGTTCGTGGTTCGCATGGAGCCGCCCGCCGCCGGGCCCGCCATCAACCAGATGCATGCTTGGCAAGTGTATGTGGAAACGTCTGAGGGAAAGCCTGTGTCACACGCCACGATTGGCTTCGACGGCGGAATGCCCCAGCACGGTCACGGCTTTCCTACCAAGCCCCGGATCACCCGGGAGGTCGAGCCAGGAGTTTATGGGCTCGAGGGCATGAAGTTCAGCATGACCGGCTGGTGGGATATGCGGCTGGCGATTCAGGCCGGCAGCGAATCCGATGGCGCGGAGTTCAACGTCATCGTGGACGAATCCGGGATTCGGCGCTGAGCGCTTACAAGGAACCCTGAATCATGAACCCGCCACACAGGCCAAGGACGCTCGCCACGGCGTTCGTGGTTTTGCTTGCCTTACTCGCCGTCTTCGGGCGCGCGGCCGAAGCGACGGATAGCCTCATAGCCTGGTCGAAGGAAGAGCAGGCGGTTCTATCCTCGATGAGCTTGAGTAGGCTCCCGGCTCCTCCGCCTGACCTATCGAATGCAGTGGCCGACAATGCGGCAGCGGCTTCACTCGGAAAGCGGCTTTTCGCAGATGTGCGCCTGTCTCGTAACGGCGCGGTGTCTTGCGTCAGTTGCCATTCACCGGACCACCAGTTCCAGGATGGATTGTCCGTCGGGCGGGGCATCGGTTCGGGAAAGCGTCGTACTATGCCAGTCGCAGGGACGGCGCACAGCCCTTTTCTGTTCTGGGACGGGCGCAAGGACAGTCAGTGGTCGCAGGCATTGGGGCCGCTGGAAGATGGCGTCGAGCACGGCGGCAACCGCGTCCAGTTCGCTCGGGTCGTGCAGACGCACTACCGGCGCGAGTATGAGGCGCTGTTCGGCGCGCTGCCGAACCTGCAGGGTCTGCCCGCCAACGCGAGCCCGCTGGGCAACTCTGAGGAGCAGCAGGCCTGGTCTCGGTTGACGGTCGGACAGCGTGACGCGATCAATCGCGTCTTCGCAAACCTCGGGAAGGCCATCGCTGCTTACGAGCGGACCGTGGCCTTCGGCGAGGCACGCTTCGACCGGTACGTTGCAGCGCTTCTCGCAGGCGACCGCGCGGGCCAGCAAGCCTTGTCAGCCCAAGAGGTCAAAGGCCTTCGTCTGTTCATCGGCAAGGCGCAATGTGCGACGTGCCACAACGGCCCACTCCTGACGGACCAGGCCTTTCATAACACCGGCATTCAGACAAGAGATCCAACCCTGCCTGACCTCGGCCGCGCGCCAGCCACCTCTAAGCTGATATCGGACGAGTTCAACTGTTTGGGCCGCTATAGCGATGCGCCACCGCAAGCCTGCCAGGAGCTGAGCTTCATCTCCGCCGGGGACCCGGCCATGGAAGGCGCCTTCAAGACGCCGAGCCTGCGCAACGTGGCCCTCAGGGCGCCGTACATGCACGCAGGCCAGCTCACAACTTTGGATGAGGTGGTGACGCACTATGTACGCGCGCCGAAAGCATCTGTTGGTCAATCAGAGCTTGCACAAGATGACGATCGGCATACTGAACGCAAACCAATTCGTCTGTCGGAAGACGAAATGCGGGACGTTGTCGCGTTCCTCGGCAGTCTGTCTGGGACCATCGTAGAGCGCCCCAATCGTTAATGGAGGCTCAAATGCGAAGAGCCATTTCATTACGGACATCGCACTTACCTTATGGGCGTTTTTGATAACCCGCCGGCATCGGGACGGCGGTGAGGCGGCATCGGACCGCACACGGAGCGTCGGTATACGTCTTTGGAGGACTTACGCATGCTGGGCCGCCCACCAACGACTCTCTCGGTGGCCATCTTCAGAACGCCAGGCCCGACTGAAATGGTGTGACGTGATAGTGTCCGCAACTAGGTTCGACGCACGGAAAGCCCGGGGGCGCTGATTGCGCGGGGCCTCAACTGAATCGCGACACGATTCAACCGAGGCCGGCGAAGGCACCGGACCGTGGTCCGGCTATCTGAGGCGAGCACCGTCAATCAATGAAATCCCGGCAAAAATTGACGGTGGTTTCGGCAACGTCTCAATGTGACGCGTGCGAAAGAGTCTTGTCCGGCTCGGGTGCGAACAGTTGACAGACGATGCCGCCGACAACGAGCGCCGTGACACAACATCCCAACGTCACCTGCACACCATACTTGTTCATGATGATCGGCAGAAGGAACGTACCTCCCGCGCCACCCAGGCGGCTTATAGCCACGGAAAAGCCGATTCCCGATGCACGAAGTTCCGTAGGAAAGAGTTCTGGGAGATAGGCGTATTCGAGCACGGTACTGCCCGACATGACCAGAGCAAAGGCGGAGAATAGGACCACAACGAGGGATGCCGGCATTCCCACCCAAAGCGTCAGTACGAGCAGGGTAGCAGCACAGAAATAAAAAGAGCCAGTCAGAAAAGCGCGACGGCTAATCTTCTCGACAATCCAGAGCCCAAGCAAGATACCGATAAAAAGGAAGACGTTATAGATCACAGCGCCGGCGCTTGTGTCTTGCACCTTAATCGATTCCAAGACCTTGGGGATGAAAGTTCCAAGCGCGAAGAACGGAATAACTTGGCAGAAATAGAACGCGGCTCCAACGAAAGTGTTGCGCCGCCACGTCCGACTGAACAATTGTGACCAAGACCCCGACTTCGGATTGTCGCTCACGACCGGAAGGGCAATGCCTTTGCCGAAATGTTGCGTCACGACGGCTTCGGCATCCTTCTTACGGCCCTTGGTGAGCAGCCAGAGCGGCGATTCGGGCGTACCCAGACGGATGATTAGCGTAATCAACGCCGGCACAAAGCAACTAGCCAGCGCCCAACGCCATGCGTCAGGACCGATCTTTTCGATATAAAGGCCGGCGATGTATGCCGTAACAAATCCTGCTACCCACGCGACCATAACAGTACTCATGATCCGTCCGCGGTGACGCTGCGGAGAGAGTTCGCTCACCAGAGAAATGCTAACGGCGTAGTCGGCTCCGATTGCAACACCCAGGATCAAGCGCAGCACGAGCAGCTGCAATGGTGAGGTGACAAAATACTGAAGAACCGCCGCAATGGCGAAGATCCAGATCGTAAGGTTGTAGATGCTCTTGCGGCCGATGCGGTCCACGATCGCTCCGGAAACCATGCTGCCTACCAAGATTCCGGCAAGTGAACCCGCCGCAATGAGACCCGTCCAGAAGTTGTCGAGTTGCAGTGCGGACGCTGCCAGAGTAAGAGCAATGCCGATGATGCCAATGATGTAGCCGTCTGTGAATTGGCCGCCCATCGCCCCAGCTATCGCCTTAACGTGAACCGCGCGAAGAGGTGCTTCTTCAAACGGTGTGTGAATTGCTGGCCGGTGAATCTTTCCACCAATACCTATAGTTATACTCATTAATCGTCTCCTGGATTACCCGTTGTAAAAGATTGAATCGCTTGTCTTTCTGGAATCTTGAGTGGTTCTTGTCCGAGCGCCCCCACCTGAAGCGGTAGGGGCGCCTGGGGCTTAGTCGACGTCTGGGCCCCACGTATCGGCTAGCGTGTACCCGGTCGGGTACGGATCTGAAGGAGCGAGCCAATGACGTTCTTGCGAATACGTCCATGCTCGGCCAGAGATCTCATGCGTGATCGTCTGTCGGTCATCCAATGCCGCGGATTCGACGATTTGGCACTCGAACTGACTGCCAATAAGGCTATGGAAGGTTACCGGCGTGTTCAGCCCGCACTCACCGCGCGCGTACATCGTCGCGAGCCGCGCCCCGCTTCCTGTGCCGCACGGTGACCGGTCCACACGGCCAGGGTGGATGATATTGACGTTCGTGAACTTCCCTCGTTTGCAGCTTGTGAACAACACGTACTCGATGCGGCTTATGTCAATGTCGTCGCGGGGCTGCACCCGAATCTGTTCGTTGGCGGCCTTCTTGAAGATTGCCGCAATTTCAACAAGCTTGCGTGCTTCCGCTCGATCCAGCGCAATGCCCAGTCGGTCTGCATCAACGAGTGCAAAGTAGCACCCGCCAAAGGCCACATCGACCAAAACGTTGCCGTATCCGGGCACTTCAAGCGGAACGTCGAGACGCTCGACAAAACTAGGCGCCATTTTGACCGTTACCCTTTCACACTTACCGTCCCGACACTCGGCTTTGGCGGTCACGAGTCCAGCCGGAGTCTCCAGCGTCACATAGGTAATCGGCTCGGTCATCTTGACCTTGCCGGTCTCGAGCGCTCCCGTGGTGACGCATATACAGTTCGAACCGGAGATAGCGTGCGCGCCGTCCGGCTGCATCGGGATGAAGGCGACATCCGCATCTGGAGACACGGGATCGAGCAGGAGGTTGACCGTCATGTTGGCCGAAGCCCGAGGTTCGGACAGACAGAAGCGCAAGAAGCTGCTGTCGACCTCGTTGAGATAGTTCATCTTTTGGCGCAGCGTGTCGCCCGGGATGACAGGTGCCCCTGAGAAGAGCACGCGACCGATCTCGCCTTCGGCGTGAACGCCGAGAATGTCTATAGACTGTGGGAGTTCCATGGCTGATCCTCAGGCGAGATTTTCGACCTGTGTGACGGTCGCCTCGGGTTTGCTTGGTGCGGCACGCTTACGTACAAGACGCACGGCCGTGGGGGTAGCTGCGCACCCGCCACGTGCAGTGCAACGCAAGTCAGGGTGCATCTTCTCGCCAACCTTGACGGTTTGGTCCACAAGTTCGTCGAAGGAAATGACCGCGTCGAAGCCGCCAAGCGCGGCTGTCGTGGCGCTCCACGCATGTGATACTCCGGCGATGTTACGCGCATGGCACGGAATCTCGACCTCTCCGCCGACCGGGTCGCAAATCAGGCCGAGGGTGTTCATGAGGCAAATCGAGGCAGCGTCGACAATTTGCTTGGGGCTGCCACCGAAGAAGTATGTAAGACCTCCGGCAGCCATCGCCGCGGAGGTGCCTGTCTCCACGGAGCAGCCACCTGTTTCTGCTGCATAGGACCCGCGCACAGCGAACAGCGCACCGATCAGCGCCATTACCATCAGGCATCGACTCGCTTGCTCTTCAGTTGCACCGAGCTTCCGGAGCGCGTGCAGGCAGCCGGGAACGATGCCGGCGCTGCCAGCAGTCGGCGCCGCACACACCACTCCACGACCTGTCGTCTGCTCCATTGCCGCGAGGGCGCCTGCAATCGAGTCTTTGAGGAATCCGTTGTCCAACGGACCCGGTAGCGTCGCGTTGGCGAAACGCCGAGCCGTGGGCTTCAGGTATTTCATCCCAGCCGGGTCGTCAGCACGCAGTCCGTCCTGCACGGTGCGAGCCATCAGGGCGACACGCTGGTCAAAGCGTCGAGTCACCTCGTCGCGGCTCATGCGAAGTCGATCGCTCTCATAGGCCAATGCGAAATCAGCCAGATCAGCGTCGTTCCCGACGATTTGCAGCATGTATTCCGCGCCATGAAGAGTCGTTTCTCGACTGCGGACTACTTCCTGTGTCGGGCGGGCACAGCGGACCCGAGCAACTCCAGTGAGTGCCTCGATCTCTTCAAGAAGAGACGAGGATGCTTCGCTGCCAAGCGCACAAACGGTCATACCCGTTTGCTTGCGAATCTCAAGGACATCCGCCTTGTCTGCGAGCAATGAATCGAGCGTTGATATGGCCGTTTCGTCGTGTTCTATCAACAGTGAGAACGCAGTCCCGTCAACATCGATTTTCTCGTCGTTGCAGCGCGTGACCAGGAACACACCGCCTCCAAGTGACACTGCCTCGAACACGTCCACACGTGTCTCGCCGCGAGCGGACCGCATGGTCAGCCGCAAGTCGACGCGATTAGGGTGATCGTTGCGGCCCAGCGCTGTGATTTCGATTGCGAATGCAAAATCGCCACGGCTCTCAAGGTTCCTAAGCGCCACCTTGTAAGCTTCGGACGTGATCGCGACACCGCTAAGACCCGCGGCGAAGCCCTCATCGCTTCCCTGGTTCCGGTAGACCTCCGCGAACGAGCCCGAGGGATCAAAGTGGACAGTTGCGGCCACGATCTCATCGCCTCGGGTCATTGCGAGTTCCCGCACCGTCTTGCCGATCATATACGGGGCGGCGGAATGGGAACTGGACGGTCCTCGCATGACGGGGCCGATCACAGTGTTCAAAAGACTGATGTCTTGGGACATGGGTGGCGTCTCTACTCTTGGTGTCTGCGTGCGTGTGCTGCGATGGATGAAGATTAGAAGTTCGGCTGCGTCGGTGGCTGGTATATACCGGACGAATGTGAGTAGAATCAGGACATCACCAGTACCCCGCGAAAGCGCAATGAGTGTCAGACCAACTACTTTTCCATCGCCAGTGGACGACCTACTGCCGACCAAGAGCGAGCCTGGGTTGTCCGTTGGATTCTTGCTCATGCCCGGCTTTACGCTCATGGCGTTTTCCGGGTTTGTAGAGGTTCTCCGGCACGCGGCGGGTCAGGGGGACAAGGGGAACAAAGTCCTGTGTCGCTGGAAGACGATGGCCGCGGATCGGGTGACTCTGTCGGCCAGTTGCGGACTGAAGGTTAAGCCGGATAGCGCGTTGACTGATCCTGCCGAGTTCGATTATCTCGTGGTCGTCGGCGGTCAATTGCCTGAGCCGGTTGAGTACGATCGAAGGATCATCAGCTACGTGCAAGAAGCGCAAGCCAAGGGGGTCGGCCTAATCGGCGCTTGCACGGGATCCTTTGTGCTTGCCAAAGCGGGCGTCATGAACGGCGTGCGGGCCAGTGTCCATTGGTTTCACTACAACGAGTTCTTGGAGCTCTTCCCCGATTCCATACCCGTGACGGACGAGATTTTCATTGTTGATCGAGGCGTCATCACGTGTGCTGGGGGAACATCGACCATGGATTTGGCGCTGTCGCTCGTCGGGCGTCATTGTGGAGCCGCGCGGGCGACCAAGAGCTTGAGGCATTTGCTTTCCGATCAGATGCGGCAGCCTAACCATCCACAGCTACCGCTGTTCGGGGCAGATTCTCGTCTCAGTGACCCGAAAGTTCGACGCGCCATCTTCTTGATGAACCAGCATATCCGGGAGCCGCTATCAATCACCGACGTCGCTGACCGCGCGCATGTCGGCGAGCGCCAGCTCTCGCGATTATTTCTCAAACACGTGGAGGCGTCCCCGGCGGACTACTATCGCCGAATCCGACTGGATCATGGTCGTTGGCTGCTTCAAAGCACAGCACTTCCTGTGACGCAGATCGCTTATGAGACAGGCTTCACCGATTTGTCTCACTTCAACAAACACTTTACTCAGGCCTTCGGCATGCTGCCATCCAAGTGGCGTGCTGAATCAGTGGCGGACCAGACTGGATGACGAACGGCATGACGGCGCATCGCGCAACGGCATACCGTATCGCAACGCTTAGATCAGACGTCTCGGGCCGACGCGAACAGTTAGACCCAGTTAGCCCCCCTGATCTTTTTGTTCTTCGTCTCGCCCCAACCGCCTTCCTCCAAACGCATCGGCATTTTGAAAGGCAAGGATTATTCCCGTCTTGTTCCGCGCTTTCGCTTCGAACAAGCATGACGAGATCACTGTTCTCGGATCAGGCGCTTCATCTTGCCGATGCTATCTACAGTTTGGGTGAAGCTTTCCCAGATGGACACCGTGCAGAGTCAGCGCGCCCCGCATGGTCAGGGCATCAGAGTGCGTTGTGCCCGTCGACAGTGAGCTGACCTTTTTTCCAGCATGTCCGCGCATGCCGCAGACGATTCGTTGCAGTCGGCACGTTTGACGGCGGTCCCTCAAAAACATCCACTACTGATCGAATTCAGTGGAGCGCACGTCTGCGTGCCCCATTCGCTGCCGTCGCGGCAATTGGCAGGACCAGCCACGTCTCTTCATCGGGAAAGGGCAGTGCGCTCAACCTGAGGTGATGCCGGTATCGGGAGCGTTTCATCATCATCTCGCGCGTGGCTCGAACGAGACGTTCTTTGCCTCCTGTGCGATGGGCAATTACCCAGTGGCCCGCGACGTTCGTCGCATGCGTCGTGGCCGGTCATGCTCACCACGATCTTCGTCATTCGTGCGAGTCGAGGGTGTGGCACGCAACTGGCGCTCCAGGTGCTCCAGCAAGGCTTGCGCAGCCCGTCCCAACGGCACAGATTTCGACCAGCAGGCCGCAACCAGCAAACGGTCGCCTTGTCGCTGTGGCAATGGAACGCAGCGCACACCGTCCACGCCGATTGCCGCAGGGGCCGGCAGAGTAGTCGCCGCAAGGCCTAGGCGGGCGACCTCCAGAAGCACTGTCGGGTTTTCTGCTTCCATCACGATTTTGGGACGCATGCGCAGCTTTTCTGCGTGCTGTTCGACCAGGGCACGTTGGTGATACCCGGTTGGAAACAGAGCCAAAGGCTGCTGCAACAGCTCGCGCCACGTAACCCTGCCGGTCCCGCCGAAGGACGATGACTTCGCCACGATGGCCACGTTATGCAGTTCCTGTATCAATCGACTCTCCAGCTCGCGTGGGAACTGCCGGTCTGCCACGATACCGATGTCGACTTCATGACGTTGCACCAGATCTTCGATCTGCCGCGCGCCCGCCTGTACCACGCGCATACGGATGCCGGGATGCTGTGCGGCGAACGTAGCCAACGGTTGAGCCAGCGAATATTGAGTCACCACAACTGGCGCGGCGATCCGCACTTGACCAACCTCGAGGTGTTCAAGGTCGATGATTTCCTGGGCAGCTTGCTGCAGTTGGCGGAGCGCCGGCTCGGCACGGGCGAGCAATAGTCGACCGCTCTCGGTCAGGGCCACCGCACGCGCTCCTCGAACGAACAACCTGCTGCCCAGTTCCGCTTCCAGATCGCGGATCGTGAGGCTGACCGCGGACTGTGCAATGCAGAGGCGATCGGCAGCCGCGGAGAAACTGCCCGCCGTTGCAACGGTGACGAAGACTTCAATGCGCCGGAGCTTCATATCTAAAAATTAGATGGATGACACGTCAATTGTATATTTGACCAATACAAACCCGAACACTACGATGCTTGCCATGAATACAGATCACTTCACCGCAGTCGCAAAACAGTATGTCCGGTCCCGCCCGACATACCCCGCTGAACTGTTTGATTGGCTCGCTCGCGTATGCCCGGGCCTTAATCTCGCCTGGGATGTGGGCGCGGGCAATGGTCAAGCATCCGTCGCCTTGGCGGCTCACTTCGACAAGGTACTGGCGACGGACCTGAGTGAAGCCCAGATCAGGCAGGCAATCCCGCACGAACGTGTGGAGTACCGCGTCGCGCCCGCTGGTCGCAGCGGGTTGCCCGATGCGAGTGCGGACGTTGTCACCGTCGCGCAAGCCTTGCACTGGTTCGATCTCGATGACTTCTACGCCGAGGTGCGTCGGGTGCTCAGGCCCGGCGGACTGATCGCAGCCTGGACCTACGGCGTACTGCATGTCGAGGGTGACGCGGTCGAGGAGCGAGTGAGTCACTTCTATCACCACGTTGTCGGGCCGTACTGGCCTGCCGAGCGTCGGCATGTCGAGACCGCCTACACGCTGTTGCCGTTTCCGTTCGACGCGGTGGAGAGTCCCGCCTTTGCTATCCGGCTTTCGTGGACACTCGACGATCTGCTTGGCTATTGCCGCAGCTGGTCGGCAACCTCCCGCTACCAGGGCGCGACCGGTAGCGACCCCGTCATCGCCTTGGAGGCCGAACTGGTTCCCGTCTGGGGTGAACGGGAGCGGCTGCGCCTTGTTACCTGGCCGATCGCGATCCGCGCCGGCATTCTGTAAAGGGAGAGATCATGTTTGAAGGCTTCGAGCGACGCTTGGTCGATGTTGGTGACGTGGCAATCAACTGTGTCGTAGGTGGCAGCGGTCCGGCGCTTCTATTGCTCCACGGTTTTCCGCAGAACCTTCACATGTGGGCCCGCGTCGCCCCCTTGCTTGCCAACGAGTACACCGTTGTCTGTGCGGATCTGCGGGGCTACGGCGGTTCGTCGAAGCCGGTGGGCGCCCCCGACCATGCCAACTACTCCTTCCGTGCAATGGCATCCGACCAGCGTGAATTGATGCGATCGCTGGGGTTCGACCGGTTTCACCTGGTCGGACACGATCGGGGCGGAAGAACGGGGCATCGCATGGCGCTGGACCACCCTGATAGCGTGCTCTCGCTCGCCGTTCTGGACATCATCCCAACCTATGTGATGTTCGATGAAGTCGACCGTTTCGTGGCACGGGCCTACTGGCATTGGTATTTTCTTCAGCAGCCTGCGCCTTATCCCGAGAAGATCATTGGCGCGGATCCCGACACCTTTTATGAAGGCTGCCTCTTCGGCTGGGGTGCGACGGGTGCAGATGGCTTCGACCCTGAGCAATTGGAAGAGTATCGAAAACAATGGCGCGATCCCGCAGCAATTCACGGCAGTTGCTGCGACTACCGGGCCGGCGGAACGATCGACTTCGAACTCGACCACGAGGACTTGGGCCGGCAGGTCCAGTGCCCTGCCCTGGTGTTTTCCGGTTCTGCCGGCCTGATGCACGCTCTCTTTGAGATGCAGGCCGTTTGGGCGCCGCGACTGGCGAACATGCGTTTCGCATCGCTGCCGGGTGGGCACTTCTTCGTCGATCAGTTCCCCAACGACACGGCACGCATCCTTCGCGAGTTTCTGGGTGATGCGCGCACTGGTAACCAGCAAGCCGGGTGACGGCAACCATGAGCCAGACCTCAGCCAGCGCAACTCCAGAATCTGAGTATCCCGGCGTGCTCGCGATAGGAGACACGGCTTCGGTAACCACGCGAGTTACTGGCGCCGATACAGCCGAAGTGCTGAGCCAGAGCGCCGAAGATGCCTTTCCTGCCGTGTATGCAACCAGCCGGATGATCGGCCTCATGGAATTGGCCGCGGCGCGCGTCATGCGTCGCGTGCTGTCTTCGGGTGAATTGTCCGTCGGCGTGGTCGTCGACGTCACCCATCTCGCCGCTACGCCGGTCGGAATGGAGGTGTCCGCCGAAGCACGGTATGTAGGGCGGGACGGCAAGCTCTTTGTTTTCGAGGTGTCCGCCCGGGATTGCGGTGGCGAGATAGGCAGAGGCACACACCGGCGCGCTATCGTGTCGAAGGATCGACTAATGGACGGTGCTGCGCGACGAGTCGGCAGAACTTAAAATGCCCGGAGGCTAGCGATCAATGCGAGCCACGAAACTTGCGCGACTCTTCACGGAGTGTGTGCGGTCGCAGACACCATGACGGTGATGAGACCGTTTCCACCACAGAGATTCTGAAGAAAGCTTTGGGCGACCGCTAAAGTTTGGTTGCTACGCGCCGAAAACCCACCAATGAAAAACGAACAGCGCCACAAAGCATTTCTTCACGATCCGCTGCGTGCTGAAGCTCGCGCGCTCGCGGCCAGCATTGAAGCGATTCGAAGGGCTTGCGGCAAAAGCAATCCGCGTGACTTCACGGTTGGAACTGCGGAGTGGGAGAGTGTATGCATTGAATTTGCGCACGACCTAGGCTGGGCGTTAGGATTGGAGGGTGACGCTACCGATATTCCTGCCGCTGATGATTGCAGCAAGCGTCCGCTTGGTTACCGTTGAGCCGCTCTGAACTTCAATGTGTCGGGAGATACTCAATTCGAGTCCAAGACGGAATTAATTCCAGGACATCGAGCAACGTGGCGGTAGCCTTCGGCTGCACAGGGGAACGTATCGAGACTGGCCTCGACGTATGCTTTTAACGTCTATGTGTCGGACTACTCGAACAACAAAATCTTGAAGATTTCGGCAGGCAGTAACACCGTCACACAACTCGCCGCATCATCGACTTTCGGCCGTGGATACAAGTGATAACGTTTACGTCGCCAATTCATTTACCAGCAAGATACTGGCAATTGCACCAGGTAGTTCCACCGCAACACCGATTACGACCAAGACGGTCCTGCAAACCGACTCATGCGGACGCGATGCCACTGCGAGGATTCACCGTTCACGGGTGAAGGATCCATTTGCAGCGTGCTGATGTCTGCGCACGGCAGTTATCCATATTGCTGGCTGGGGGCCAGGTTGTAGGCGTGACGGACACGGGTGATCAAGGAGTCCAACGATAAACAACGATATTGGAGCCGTTATAGTTGTCCTTCGTGACCACATACTCACCAGTCGATCGAAGGAACGATCTAAGACCGTACATCGAATCCACGTCATTGCCGACATACACGTTGCTGGGGTTGCTGTTGATGAACGTGTTGTCCAGGGTTCCGGTCGTCAGGTTGAAGGCATCGACGTTGGGCACGGTGTGGACGTAGCCCACGAACAAATAGTTGCCGGCAGCAGTGAGGGACTTTGGGTTCGCACTCGAGAGGGTGATTACCGGATTGGGGTTGGTCGTGTTGCCGGCGAGCCACCCGTGGTAGACCTCTACGCGGGTTCCGATGCCGGTCCAGTCGGTGCTGCCCGTGATCCGCTGCCCGAGGATCATCGTGTCCCTTTCGGGCAGGTAGATGATCCGGCTCAGGTTACCGATCGACGCAGGAACTGTCACCGTGACGGGTGCTCCCCATGACGGTTTGCCGTTCGCGTCGAACCCTGTCAGCGGCCAGTGCCAGATTCGATTCGTCTTGTCCAGACCCGCCCACACATCGCCCCTGCTGTCGAGGCAGAAGCCGTTGCGAATTCGAGCGGTCGCATTGAATAGCGTACCCGGCAATGCCCCGTCCGGTACGGCGATATAGCCTTGGCCCGGGTCGAAGTGGAAGAAGTAGAAGGCGTCGGGGTTCTGATCGGTGGCGACCAGGATCCTATTCATTCCTGCGCTCGCGACCATGCCGAAGTGCAGTCCGCGACCCCGGTAAGTCACGTCGAGGCGGGGGTCGGAAGGATAGGTGAACGGGTCAACGGTGTTAGCGACAAACTTCCAGTCCGCGCTGCCTGTGCCTGAATAGATGTTCACGCCGGAATAGAACAGGTTTGCATCAGTCGCCGGATCCGGGGCGGCGATCGCCTCGAAATTCAGTGAGCGGAGGTTGTAGAGGAGCTTGCCCGTCTGGCTGTACGCATAGAGATCTGTGCCGCCCGTGCGGCCTTCGTCCCATGCCTTGCCCCACGGTTCCGAGAGCACGTAGAGGTTGCCGACCGAGTCTTTGCCGATACCGTCGATCTTGGCGAACCGCTTGTCGCCGACCTGGCCTTTAATTCCGGCCGTCGTATCGAGATAGCCACCAGCAAGACCAAAGGTGCTTACCAACACTCCCGAATTGTTATAGATCTTGATGTTCTGGTCCGGCCCAGCGTCGCCCACCCACAAATATTGGGTCGTCGGATCGAAGTAAAGCGCGTGTGGCCGGCCACCCGCCGGTAGTGCGAGCGAGCCCAGCAACGAACCGGTGCGGCTGTAATGCGTCACCATGCCGGTCGTTTCCTGGGCCACCCAGAGGTTACCGTTGCGATCAAAGCTCAAAGCACCCGGGTCCGTGATGCCGATGTCGCTCACCCACGTCCCATCAGTCTTGTAGAGCCTGACGCGGTTGCCAGGGTGGTCGCTTGCTGCCCAGAACTGTCCCCAGGTGGCGATGCCCGTGATGATGTCCGCGCGACGCTCGGTGGTTTCAGCGCTCACCTGTATTTGCTGATCGTTGACGCCAGTTGCCCTGACGTATCTGAAGACGAAGCCATTGGTATAGACACCATTAATGCGCCCCCACTGGCGAGGCGCCCACAGATAGGTCGCGTTGCCGGTGATGGCACTGCCCTGTGGTTCGCCATGTGCACCGATCGAGCCTGCAGCCTGACCATTCTTGTAGATTGCAATGCCGCCCTCGTTCTCGTCCCACATCGAAGCGGTGTAGACGGTGCCTTCTGGCGCAACCCACATCGAGCGTGCGGCGTTACCTACGTGAGCGACGTTCGTTCCAAACGTATTTGCTATCCAGTCAGTCGTGTACTGCGCGTGACATTCTGGCGCGATCGTACCGCTCAGCACTGCCGCGAGGAATGCGGCATAGATTCGTTTCATGAATTACCCCACATGTGCAACACGAGCAGCAATATTCATCAGGATGTCGAATGGAGTTTTTAATGAGGTGACTGGCAAGTGAGGTGATGTGGACCGGTGTAACGAGATGGGCGGGCAGCGTACAGGCTGACGCGTACCGGGACGCTTTTTACAGTCGATCGAGGTGCTTCTGAAAAATAGTGCTTTGCACGTGGAATTCGAAGACGAAACCGAGCGGAAGTGTGCGATAGCGCGCCTTTACGCTTTTATGATGTTGTCGCATCAAGGGGCATTTCTGGCCTGGTCGTGCGGATCATTAAGGGAATGCTGCACGCGTTGCTGGGCGAGCCGGTTCCCGCCAATATCATCGAGTAACCGCCGATTGCGTTCGATAACGGCCCGGCATTGTTCGCCAACCATACCAACGCCATCCTGAGATCGGCGCCGCTGGGGCGCCAGACGCGGATCGTGGTCACGATGCGCGGAGAAGCGGCTGACAATCCCGATCTAATCCCGAGGCTGGTTGAAGCGGGCATGGTAATCATGCGCAGCGATGAACGCGATCGCAAGAGCGTGCTTCACGTCACGGGGTTCGCCCATGCGAGTTTCTATGTGAATCCGATAGGTCGGCAATCGCCCCTCAGACTCATCTCGCCGGCTTCATGGTGCCCCTGCAAGCGGACGCATAAGCGGGCTTCGATGAGCTGTTTTTGGATGGGCTCCGTACTGGAAGCGGCCTGTCATGCTCACGCGGGGAGAAAGTTCCACGACATCCACAATGACGATCATGACCCGCGCCGCAACGCTCATCTCAAGACGCCTCTACACAAGATGTTCGGTCGCTACGTTGTGTATAGCGTGATCAAAAAAATTGCAAATCGATAGGCTACAACGATGAATCCAGCGACCAGCGCCATGGCTCCAGAAATAATGAGCCGAACGATACCGTAAGAGCCGAAGACAGGCTTTAATGCAAAAAACAGATAAGCGCCACAAACACCAAGATTTATGATCGAAAGAATCTTGTCGACGACGGGTGAGTCGAGTCCGAGGCCGCCTAGACGGACCTCGATGGCCGCTACGGCTAGCGCGAGTGAAAACAACAAAAGCAAGAATGCATAGAGATGGAGCGAGAAATAGACAAAAGTAACAAATGGCTTTCGCGTGCGCAGGAAGGTAATCCGCAGCAACAGAGAGAATGGAACCACCATAAGAATAATGAGTGATTTCGCATTGAGCACGGCTGCGCGGTCGAAAGTCGAAGTGTACCGAGGCAGGTCGGTGTGGAGCTTTGCTATGCGCTCGGCAACCAACGACTGGGCGAGCGGACTCCAGTCCTGATGATGAAGGTGCGCCTGAAGAGTCGAGCCGAAGACTTGAGTGTCGGTCAGCGACTGCATCGCGAAAAAGATCGCGTTTGAGATCAGAAACAACTGGAACGGCGGAACGAAAGGCATTCGCTTTCCGATCAGATGCGCGACTGTCAGCTCGCCTGGGTGACGTAGCAAGACGCTGATGGTACGAAGCAGTCGCCCGTCGATGCTCGTTGTCGCGTGCAGGACCTTTGCTCCGATCCCGCGCAGCGTAAGGTCGGGCGGCCAAAGTGGGCTCTCGCCGCACATCGGGCAGAAAGGCGTGGTGACGTGAATCGCACACGTCGGACATGTCCATGGTTCTATTTCAGACATGATTCCCTCGTTGGACTGCTCGTACAGATGGGCGTCCGCAGGTGACATTTCAATTGCGTGAATTCAGTCCGCGTTCGGCCTAAAGAAGCTATTTTTACTGCGCGCAGAACTCCGCAAGCTGGGTACGAAGTTTCGCAGCCACCTGTTCAAGTGTGGACGGGTTGGTCGCTGAGATCGCGCGGGCCTGCGATGTTGGCGCCACCACGCCGGCGGCGTCGATGATGACGGGTCGGCGCAGGTCGCGCTCGTCGCCTCTTTGATATCCGCGGCAAGTGCTTTCCCGAGGGTATCGCGTACCCAGGCTCGCGAGATCGACATGTCCTTTGCGGACCCGGTGCGCCAATTCAATGCCAGCGATTGTGACGGCCGCGTGTCTGAACCGTTTGATGCCGTGCACGGCGTTCGTCCTAGACCTGATGTCGAGAAGGATCGTCGGCGGCGGCGATCTCGCGCGCTGCGCGGAGCTAGGTGCGGGACTGGCGGCCTGCCTTGTGCTTGGCGTGTTCTAGCGTCGCGACTTCGAACGTCCGCCAGTGCGTATGGGCGCATCAGGCCCGCTGCAAAATGTCCATCGCAGTTTCGGCGTCCTGCAGCGAGTCGACAGCGATATACGCGATAAACTGCGTGCCAAGTACCGCAGCAGAAACGCCGCGGAGGTTGACGCCGCCGTCGGCCAGCATTTGGGCGACTTGTCCGATGATCCCAAGTTGATCCATTCCCATCACACGGACCGAGTGAAGGCTCGGGCTGATGTTGAATCCTGCCTGCGTAGCGGCACGGATCTCGCTTTCCCCTTGCAGCGGTGCGACGAATACGACTCCTTTGCCCGGTGCTTCGGGCGTGCGCCGTGCGACAACGAACTGGAGGTCGACGCCAGCCTGTCGCAAAGCATTTAAAACCTGAGCAAGCCCACCCGGCTTGTCCTCGATTGTGGCCGCCCAGACATCGACACGTTCGACGCTTAGTTCCATGGCAATCCCTCCACCAGTCGCATTGCAACTAAAAATCTAGTTCATCAATGGCGCGCGAACAAGACCGGCAAGGTAGCGACACGCGAATGGTCCCACTCGTGGGGCGTTCGCACGACCGGTCTGCAAAGAGGGAGCTTTATCTCTCGGTGTAATGCAACTAATCGTCTGATCCACAACCCCCCTAAAATGCTTTGCCACGAATGACCGTGCGGTGCACGGGCACTAGGAGGGCGATCTGCTGTGTGGCAGCAGCGGCAGCCATTGCAACGCCTATAGAGCGCCGAACGCGCTACGTGATGTTGGTGAAGATTGCCTGCAGAGACAGCGAAACGGGTGCCAATGCGCTGATCAAACATGCGGGCAAGCTTCCGCAGGAACGCTATAAATCGCTCACCTGGGATCGGGGAATGGAGATGGCGAGCCACAATCGCTTCACGATTGCCACGGACGTCGCCGTGTACTTCTGCGATCCGAAACACCCCTGGCAACGCGCTCGAATGAAAATACCAACGGTCTATCGAGACAGTACTCCCCGAAAGGCATCGACCTGCCGGTCTACTCACAGGCCAAACTCAACGCCGTGGCACGAAAGCCGAACGATCATCGGCGGTGTACGACCGACAAGGGCCGGGCAGGGACGTCAGGCTTCGCAAATCGTATCGGAGGCAATGCAACAGCAGCGACAGGCTGCGAAGGAGAGCGACTGCGTCGAAGCCTGCGATTGGTGCTGGCGTACCTCGACTTTTCGATACGCCCGACGAGCCAGCATATCGACGCAGATGGGTCGATCCGGCCATAAAGCGACGGTCCCATCCTCTAGAGAGCGGTCGTTCTTGTGACCGCTGCGCGTCGCACGACGGTGACGGCTCTAAAAGGGGCGAGCTGTCGGCGCTTTGAATGATCGTGTTCGAATCGATTGCGCCGCGATGCCCGGTTCGCTCGACGTCGGGTGCCGTGTCTTGCACTATGTACTGGCTCGCGGGCAAATCTCGAAGCCCAGGTCGAGGATCCGGTCGCTCGAAGCCTGCCCTTTGAGTTTATTGAGCAGGGCGGTCGCTGCCGAGGCGCCGATCTTCGTCGGATCGACGCGCACAGTCGAAAGACTCGGTTCGATGTCTGCGGCGGAATCCATGTCCCCGAAACCCATCACGGCAAGTTGCTTCGGAACGTCTATGCCGCGATGGACGGCTTCGATGATGACCCCGTGTGCGGTCGAATCGGAGGAGCACACGACGACGTCCGGCCGGAAGCCCGATTCGAGCATCTCATTCAAACCGGTGCGACCCGAACGCGGCGTCGTGGGAGGCAGCACGTGCACCGTGTGATGGTGAGCGCCGCCGTGCGCTTTCAACTCGGCGAGCAAACCGCTCGCCCGCAGCCCGGCCCGCTCTTCCCTTGTCGTCAAAAGGCCGAACCGACGGTATCCCTTCGACAACAGAAAGCGCCCGACCGATCGGCCAACGTCCTCGTGAGAGAAGCCGATCAGCATGTCGATCGGTGAGCGCGTCAGATCCCAGGTCTCGACGACGGGAATGCCTGCACCGAGCAGCCAACTGCGGCTTTGCTCCGTGTGCGTCACGCCGGTGAGAAAAACCGCGTCGGGGCGGCGGCGCAGGATGGTTTGCAACAACTGCTCCTCGCGCAGGATGTCGTAGTTGGTCACGCCCAATATGACTTCGTAGTTCTGCTCGCGCAGGCTCGCTTCGAAGCTTTCGATCATCCGCGCGAACATGAGCGTGCTGATGCTCGGCACCAATGCGGCGACCAGATGACTACGGCGGGTGGCGAGACTTCCCGCGACCATGTTCGGCACGTATCCCAGGCGCTGGACGGCTGCCAGGACTCGCGTTCGCGTCCGCTCGGAAACGATCTCAGGCTGGTTGAGCGCCCGCGACACGGTAATCGGCGACACACCCGAGAGCCGGGCGACGTCCGCCAGCGTGGTGCCACCGACATTCGCGGAGAGATGCGTCGATTCCACGTCGTCGTGGATGGCTGACGCCGCGTGCTCTGCCTTCGACGCCAACTTTCCCATGCATCTCTCTCCCTTGTTTCGTGGTTGCGACTGACCGCCGGTTGACCGGCCCGACGCTATTTTGCCCGAATCGGCCTGCGCGGCGGCAGCGCCACGGTCCGGAAAAGACGTAACGGAAGCCGCCACCAAGAGATAATATGACATTCGCTATCATTTTGCACTGATAAGGTGCGTGTACGCAAAAAGACCTCGATATAACGATAAAAACCATCGTTTTCCCGTATACGAGGTTGTACGATGACTGGAATATGATTGCGCTGTCATTTCAAGAAACGGAGACGATCGTGGAAGCAAAGGAGCCCGTTGAGCGACAGGACTGGTCCGCGCCCGGACGACATTCAATCGCCCAATCCCGAACCATCGGCCGGATGCGCTATGTCGTGCTCGCGATGCTTTTCATCGTGACCACGTTCAACTACGCGGACCGGGCGATCTTGTCGATCGCAGCATCGGCGATGAAGGTGGATCTGCATCTGGATGCCGTGAAGATCGGCTACATCTTCTCGGCATTCAGCTGGGCTTACGTGCTGGGGCAGATTCCGGGCGGCTGGCTGCTCGACCGGTTTGGCTCGAAACGGGTCTACGCGTGCAGCATCGTGCTGTGGTCCTTTTTCACGGCGCTGCAAGGGAGCGTGGAAGGCTTGGGACCGGCGCTCGTCGTGCCCGCGTTGTTCTCGCTGCGCTTTCTGGTGGGTCTGGCGGAAGCGCCTTCATTCCCGGCGAACGGCCGGATCGTCGCGGCATGGTTTCCCAGCACGGAGCGCGGAACGGCGTCGGCGATTTTCAGCTCGGCCCAATACTTTGCCGTGGTGCTCTTCGCGCCGGTCATCGGTTGGGTGACCTCGCGCTTCGGATGGCAGCACATTTTCATCGTGATGGGCGGGGCGGGGATCGTGCTGGGTCTGGTATGGCTGATGGTCATCGACAGTCCCCGAAATCATCGTCGTCTGAGCAAGCCGGAACTCGAATACATCGAGGCGGGCGGCGGCCTGGTCGACATGGACAACACCACGGGCAAGACCCGGCAAGTGGGCACCTTCAAGTGGGCATACCTGCGTCAGTTGCTGACGAACCGGATGCTTGCCGGCATTTACCTCGGTCAGTACTGCGTCAATACGATCACGTACTTCTTTTTGACGTGGTTTCCGGTCTACCTCGTTCAGGCGCGCGGCATCTCGATCCTGAAGGCAGGGTTCGTCGCATCGCTGCCCGCCGTGTGCGGATTCCTGGGCGGGCTGGCCGGCGGCTTCATCTCCGATCGCCTGATCAAACGCGGCGTCAGCCTGACCTGGGCACGAAAGATTCCAATCGTCGCGGGCCTCGGTCTCTCCACGATGATGGTGGCGGCCAACTACGCCGAAAGCCAGTATCTGGTGGTCGGCATCATGATGCTGGCCTTCTTCGGCAAAGGCGTCGGTGCGCTGGGTTGGGCAGTCGTGGCAGACACGTCGCCGAAGGAAATCATCGGCCTCACCGGAAGCCTTTTCAACTGCGTCGGCAATATCGCCGGCATTACGGCGCCCATTGCGATCGGCTACATCATCGCGCAGACGGGTTCGTTTGCCGGCGCGCTCGCCTATGTAGGCGCGCATGCGCTCATCGCAGTGGTCAGCTATCTGTTCATCGTGCCGAAAATTTCCCGCGTCGTGTTGCGCACGGCGTGAATCGATTCGAACGAAGGTTGGGTGCCGCAACGCGCACTCGTTTCAAGTAACGAATGCTTCAAATCAATCAAGGAGTAGAGGACATGGCGCATCACGATGACAAGATCAAGCAAGTAGAGATTTCTCTCATTCAAGTGCCGCTCAAGAATGCGGTAAGCGACGCCAAGGTGCTGACCGGCCGCCAAAAGCCGCTTTCGCACGTGGCGCTGCTGACCGCGGACATCGAGACCGTCAACGGTGCCCGAGGCTTCGGCTTCAGTTACACGCTGCGCGCGGGAAGTGCGGCGATCTTCGCTCACGCGCAAGAGCTGGCTCCGTTCCTGATCGACGAAGATCCGAACGACATCGGCCGCCTGTGGGAGAAGCTCGCGTGGCAGGGCGCATCGATTGGCCGCGGCGGGCTGGCGGTGCAGGCCATTGCGGCCTTCGATACGGCACTCTGGGATTTGAAGGCGAAGCGGGTCGAGTTGTCGCTCGGTAAATTTCTCGGTTGCTACAGGACGGCCATTCCTTGCTACAACACCTCGGGCGGCTACCTGAACGCCACGCTCGATGAAGTGCTTCGCAACGTCGATACATCGTTGGAGAAGGGTCTTGGCGGGATCAAGCTGAAGGTGGGGCAGCCGGACCTTTCGAAGGACATCGAGCGCGTGCGAGCGGTCCGAAAGCATGTCGGTGACAGCGTACCCATCATGGTCGACGCGAATCAGCAGTGGGACTACACGACTGCCCTGCGCGCGGGTTGCCAACTCGACGAGTTCAACCTCGTCTGGCTCGAGGAGCCGATCAGCGCTTACGACTACGCGGGACATGCGCGCCTCTCCGAAAAGCTCAAGACGCCGATCGCGACGGGCGAAATGCTGAGCAGCGTAGCGGAAGTGCAGAATCTGATCGAGAACCGCTCGGTCACTTTCCTGCAGCCCGACGTCCCGCGCGTGGGCGGGTTCACGCCGTTCCTCAAGATCATGGCTCAGGCCGAGCAGCACCGTCTTAAGCTCGCGCCGCACTTTGTCATGGAGCAGCACGTCCACGTGGCTGCGGCCTTCCAGAACGAAACGTGGGTCGAGCATATCGAGTGGCTCGAGCCGGCGTTCAACGAGCGACTCGAGATCAAGGACGGACTGATGTACTTGCCGACGCGCCCCGGTGTCGGCTTCAGCCTCTCTGAGCAATCGCTTCAGTGGCGCGTGGCACACGCTCGCATCTAACTTCGATCAAGCAATTCAATTAATTCAACCTGGCTCACCCGCTGGCGCTCGCCAGCGCGGTGTGGCTCTTGTCGCTCCAAATTTTTGATTCGAATCAAAGTTTCGATATAACGAGAAAGCACAATGAGACGCCTCATATCCTTTGGCTGCGCCGCATTTCTGTCTGTCGGTACCTGCTGCGCCCAATCGTCCGCGACGCTGTATGGCATTCTCGACTCGGGCCTTGTCGTGGAGGGCGGCGGTCCGTCCGGAAAAGTGGTGAAACTCGGCGGCGGCGTCTCAGCAGGATCGCGATGGGGTTTGCAAGGCAAGGAAGATCTGGGCGGCGGATACAGTCTCAATTTCGTCCTGGAATCCGGCTTCAACGTCAATAACGGCACGTTGAATGCGGGCGGCGGGCTATTCGGTCGCCAGGCCACAATCGCAGTCGACGGGCCGTACGGAAATGTCCAGATGGGTCGACAGTACTCCCTCGTGTATCTTGCCGTGACCAGCGTCGCCGATCCCTTCAGAACGGGGTCCGCGGGCCGTGCGAACAATATCTTGCAGATTGGCGGCGCCCGGATCGATAACTCCGTCCGTTATCACTCTCCTTCCTGGTTCGGCTTTTCCGGGGACGTCTTGTACTCGTTTGGCGGTGTCGCGGGCGATTTTCCCGCAGGGCGCCATATAGAGGGCGGATTGAACTATGCGAATGGCCCGCTCGAAGGGCGTTTCATCTACAGCACGTACAACAATACGCCTACCGCCGCGGCGCCGGCATTGGTGACGACAAGAACGACGCTCGCGACGGTCGCCTATGATTTCAGTCCTGTGAAGGTTTCACTTGCGTACGCGGACAACGGAGGCAACCCTGCGCTCGACAGCCGTGATCTTCTCGTTGGTCTCACATACGACTTCGGTGTGTCGCGACTCGCAGCGTCGTTCATTAATCACGCGGATCATACCGCTGCAAACGCGGACGTCAATCAATACGCGCTCGGTTACTACTACAACCTCTCGAAGCGCACTTCGCTCTATGTAATCGGGGCGATCATGCAACGAAAGAATGCGGCGGCTCAGAACACCTTCTTCGTCGGAAACGCTTCGGACACTGGCTCCGGCAATCGTGCTCTGAACCTTGGGATCAAGCATAACTTCTGATCGCTATCGCGACTGCAACGAACTGGCGCTTGCGCTCTGGCGGGAACGGGGTGCACGAGCGCTCCTGTCTTCGTGACAGGCTGCAATATGAATGTGCGATCAAAGCATCATTTCCATCTCATGCCATGGCGCGGTGATCGGAGCTCGACGGTCTCACGTAACGATAGCCAAGTCTTTCATAGAGCGCGGCGTGACGTTCCTTGCACATGAGATGAATCGTTTCCTTTCTCATTGCAGCCATCTGCGAGACGAAGTCGGGAGCGCTCATACCGGATCTACCCTCTTGGGCAGCCAGGACGGCATCGGCGCGCACCATCTGCGTTTCCGTGAGCACGAACGCCGGCTGTGCGGGGTTGTGACATGGAACGCCAGGGTGCAGTTTGGTGGCTCAAGGCCGACAGGTGAAGCGGAATGTCGTTCGGGGCGCGACGTGTGATCTATCTCGAACTCGCTGGGCAGAACGCAGGCGGACACCGGGCACGGCCGAATCGGTCGCCACGTCCCTTGTGGCCCCATATAAAAATTCAGCTGAATCAGCGCCCCGCGTTGCGACTGCTCGGACTAAAAGCCGTGCGAGCGAAAGCCCCCGGTTTTTGCCACGTCGTCCTAGAATCTAAATACGGCGGGGGCAACATGAAACAGGGAATGTTACTCGGCCTGCTGGGCGGCGCGCTGCTTGTCGGTTGCATGTCTGCCGGGGTCGAGGTGATGCCTGAACAGATGGCTACGTTCAGGCGCGGAGCGACGACGCTTCAGGAAGTGACGGCTGCGCTCGGCCCTGCATCGGTGCAGACGACGCTGGACGACGGTTCGATGTTGCTTGTCTACACGTATGTGACGTCGAGGCCGCACCCGGAAAGCTATCTTCCGTTTATCGGGTCGCTGATCGGTGGAGCAGACACGCGCTCCTCGGCAACCGTGTTCCTGTTCGACGCCCGCGGCGTCCTCAAGAGCGCGAACACCACGACCTCGAATGTCGGAACGGGCCTGAGCGCCGAGCGGCACATGCCGCCGCCGGTGGCTCAATCGCCCCCCACGGTGAGGACCCCTCAGCCGGAAGCTGTGCCGGTTGTTGAGCCGCCCGTCGTGATCAAGAGCGTTTTGCCAGCCCCTCCGGAGAGCCTCGACGAGCCGCTTCCGGACCAAGAGGGCCAGCCGGGACCGGACGGCGGCGTTGAACCACCGCGAGAATAAAGAAAAGGGTGTCCTCGCTTAACGCTACGCGCCGACGACGCCCGCCGCCGCGCCTTCCTCACAGATCGAAGGATGAAGCATCGATCCGGCAGACGGTTCGCGTGCATGCTATTCAGCGATGCTCCTCGAATGTGCGGATGCGGCGCATCGGTTGGAGCGCCGTGGACGAACCCCTGCAAAGTCGGTTTTGGTTTCTGGTACGACTCATACACTTCGTCATGCAGAGTGAATTGAAACCGTCACGGATGACCTACTTCGACACATACGCATGTTCACAGTCGGCCGTCTCGAGTCTGCATCGACGTTCCGACCACGACGACTCGCGCCAGCGCTCATGCAGTGTTGCAATATCGGAAGCGCACAGCCGTTTCATCGACTTGCCGATCTCTTCGAGCGGCCAGTCCCACCAGTTCATCTCGAGCAACATTTCAATCTCTGCGTCTGAAAACCGCTTTCGAATCGGCTTCGCCGGGTTGCCGCCGACGATCGTGTAGGGCTCGACATGCCTCGTCACGAGCGCGCGACTCCCGATCACGGCGCCATGACCAATGCGCACACCTGGCATGATCATCGCCTCGGAACCGATCCAGACGTCGCTTCCGACAATCGTGTCGCCGGCGCGTTCGAACGCATCGAGGGCGTCGGCAAACGCCGGTTCCTCCTGCATGTAGAAGAACGGAAACGTGCTGGCCCAATCGTTCCGGTGCCCTTGATTGCCCGCCATCATGAACGTCGCGCCGCTTCCGATCGAACAAAAGCTCCCGATGAACAGCCGGTCCGCGCCGGTGTACTCCGACCCGAGGTAGCGGGCACAGTCATCGAACGAGTGTCCGTGATAGTAACCAGCGTAGTAGCTGTAACGCCCCACGATGATGTTGGGATTGGTCACCTGTTCTGAAAGCGGCTTGCTATTGAAAGGGCTGTCGAAGTAGTTTTTCATGGCGTGCCACGCTGGAGTGTGTCTTGCGCATATTCGGGGAGTTGTGGTGCGTGAATATGGCCGGAAGCTTGTCTGTCACACGAACTTTATGCGGATTGAATTAGATGAATATGAGGACTGCTCGCCCAGGAAGCAGGTTCAAGTCCGGTTTCTTCTGAACCACGCGCGCGACGACTGCAGCGTACGGCTGACGTCTTTCATATTAGTGAAAACTTATAGGTCGGTGATAAATACTAAATAGTGTAGATATTTTGCGAACCTTATATTTTTCCTCACGACGTCGTCAAGCGAGCCCGCGGCTCGCCGCGACATACATGCATTCAACGATTCTGAGAGGCAGGCAATGGCAATCGACGCGATCGTAGCGAACATGGACCCAGTCTGGACCCGCGCTGGCGACGACAGGAAACGAGCGGCGAACAACGAACAGAGCGCGGCGCTCAAGCGCTTTCTCGAGAGCGTGCGGGACGACGGCTACCCGCTGCTGCTGATGAGCGAACTCAATGCCGCGACCCTGAACGACGCGATCAGCGAGACCCTCGGCGAAGACGGCATCACGTACTTCTCGTCCATCCTGTCATCGAGCGAATGCGGGTCGCGCTACGAGGTGGCCCTTCATACGCTCGCGGCGCCCGCGCATCGCGTCGTTGCGGTGGGGGCGGATGAACGCGGAGAGGAAGAGGCGCGCAGTTCGGGCATCACGCACTGCGTGCCCTTGAGCGATGCGTTGCGCCGTGGGTCCGCGCAGTTCATTTCGTCTGATCGATGAAGCCCCTCCGGAAACGCATGATGTCAAATAGTTACGCGCAACATCGCATCGTCATCGTGGGCGGCGGCGCCGCCGGGCTGGAGCTCGCAACGCGTCTCGGCAATGGCGTCGGCAAGAAGCGCCGGGCTGAAGTGGTCCTCATTGATCGCTTCCCGACACACTTCTGGAAACCGCTCCTGCACGAAGTCGCTTCGGGACAGATCGATGCGTCGAGCCATCAGATCGATTTCGCCTCGCACGCGAAGTGGAATCACTTCCGCTTCGAGCAGGGCGCGCTTTCGAGCATCGATCGCGCTCGACGTGAGATCGTCATCGACGAGACGATCGACGTGGACGGCCAAGCGCTGCTGCCGCGCAGAACGCTCTCCTTCGATACGCTCGTGCTCGCGCTCGGCAGCGTCACGAACTTTTTTTCAATTCCGGGCGCGGAGCAGCATGCGCTGACGCTGGAGACGGTGGACCAGGCAGAGGCGTTCAGGCGACGCCTGCTGTCGAGCCTGCTGCGCTCGGGCCATGCGCAACAGGCGACGCCCGGCGCCGCCAGGACGCCAGTCTCGGTGACGGTGATCGGCGGCGGCGCGACCGGCGTTGAGCTGGCCGCCGCGCTGCGCGTCTCGGCCGAAATGGTGCGCGACTATCACCTCGCCTCGCTCGATCCGGCCAGCGATATCCGCATCCGCTTGCTCGAAGGTGCGCCGCGCGTGCTGCCTGCGCTGCCTGAACGCATCTCGACGCGCGCCCGGGAAATGCTCGCCGGGCTTGGCGTCGACGTGCGCCTCGGCTGCCGTGTGGGCTCAGTCGGGGCTGACGCGGTCTCGACCGCGGACGGCGAAACGCTCGCGAGCGACATCACCATCTGGGCCGCCGGTGTGGAAGGGCCGGCCATCCTGCGCAGGCTCGACGGACTGCCGTTGAACCGGCTCGGACAGGTGATCGTCGACGGAACACTGCAAGTCGAACCCGGCTCGGGCATCTACGCGATGGGCGACTGCGCCGCGTGCGCCGCATCGAAGGAGGGCAACGCGCTGGTGCCGCCGCGCGCGCAGGCGGCTTACCAGCAGGCCGTCTATCTCGCCGATGCGTTTGTGCGGCGGATTGGCGGTCGGGCGGTACCGGTTTTTTCCTACCGCGATCAGGGAACGCTGATCTCCTTCGGGCGTGCGGGCGCGGCGGGCGCCGTGATGAGCGAACTGCTGCGCCGGCCACTGTTTATCGACGGATGGTTCGCGGTGTCGTGCTACAGGTATCTCTACCGCCGGCACATCATGGGCCTCACCGGTATCAAGCGAGCGGTGATGTATGCCGCGAGCCAGTGGCTGCGTGAACGGGTGCGGCCCACGGTGAAATTGAACTGACATCGACAGCGTATCCCGGTTCAATGAACGACGACCAGCTTGCCGTTCGCTTCGTTGGCTTCCATCACGCGATGTGCCTCGCGGATCTCATCGAAGGAGAACACGCGCGATGGCTTCGCATCGAGACGGCCCGTGGCCACGTCCGCCGCGATAGCTTGCAGCGGCACGTCCGACAACGGAAAGCCCGGCGTGCCGAATACGAAGCTGCCGAAGAAGGTCAGATACACGCCGCTCGACATTTGCAGCAGCGGGTTGAAGTCCGGAATCGGCGCGAGGCCGCCCAGCCAGCCGGCGAGACACGCGCGGCCGCCACGGCGCAGCATCGCGAGTGAATCGAGGATCGTTCTGTTGCCGACGAGATCGAGCACGGCGTCGATCTGCTTCGCTTCCGCGATGCGTTTGCTCAGGTCTGGGCCCTCGATTTCAACGCGTGATGCGCCCATCGCTTCGAGTTTCGCGAAGCGCGCGGCACTGCGTGTCGTTGCGATCACCGTCGCGCCCGCGTTCACCGCGAGCTTGACGGCCGCCTGCCCGAACGACGACGTCGCACCGCGAATCACCACCGTTTGCCCTTGCCTGATTTCGAGGTTGCGAAACAGGCACGTCCACGCGGTCGCATAGGTTTCGGGAATCGCGGCGAGTTCGGCCCAGGGCAGTTCCGCTTCGATCAGCGCGACATTCGACGCCGGCGCGCGCGTGAACTGCGCATAGCTGCCATTGATGGTGCGCCCGAGCCCGCCCATCAGTGCGGCCACTTTCGCGCCGACGGGAAACTCGCCGCCCGGGCACGACTTCACGATGCCCACGCATTCGATGCCGCTCACCTGCGCCGCTTCGGCCCATTCGCCGCGCCGCATGTGCATCTCGGCGTGATTGATGCCGAACGCCTTGATCTCGATGACCACGTGTCCTTCCAGCGGCTCCGGTTCCGGAATCTCGGCATAGACGAGGCTGTCGAGACCGCCGAACTTTTCGAGCACGATTGCACGCATGATGTTTCTCCTTTGGATCGATGAGCGCGGTGACGTTTCCGCGTCTTAATGAGCGAGGCGTTCGCTGATGGCCGCCGCGATCTGCGCCGCGTGCGTTTCGAGCGCGAAGTGGCCCGTATCGAAGAAGCGCACTTCCGCATCGGGAATGTCGCGCTTGAATGCTTCCGCGCCGGGCGGCAGGAAGAACGGATCGTTCTTGCCCCACACGGCGAGGAATTTCGGCCGATGCTCGCGGAAGTAAGCCTGGAACGCCGGATAGAGCGCGAGGTTGCTGCGATAGTCGCCAAAGAGATCGAGTTGCACCTCGTGCGCGCCCGGACGGCTCATGTAGTAGTCGTCGAGCGAATAGCCGTCGGGCGAGACCGCGGACACATTGGGCACGCCGTGCGTGTATTGCCACTTCGTCGTTTCTTTCGTGAGCAGCGCGCGCAATGCATCGCGATTCGCTTGCGTCGGGCTCTGCCAATACGCGCGGATCGGATTCCAGCCGTCGCTCAATCCCTCTTCATAGGCATTGCCGTTTTGCGAAACGATCGCCGTGATGCGTTCCGGATGCTTCAGCGCGAGCCTGAAGCCCGTCGGCGCACCGTAATCGAAGACATACACGGCGTAGCGATCGAAGCCGATCACTTCCGTAAAGCGATCGATCACGTTCGCGATGTTCTCGAACGTGTACGAGAAAGTCTCGCGGCTCGGCATATCGGAGAGACCGAAGCCAGGCAGGTCTGGCGCGACGATATGAAAGCGTTCGGCAAGCAGCGGCATCAGATTGCGGAACATGTGACTCGAACTCGGAAAGCCGTGCAGCAGAAGCAGTTTGGGCGCGCCCGACGAACCGGCCTCGCGATAGAACACGTTGAAGCCGTCGACGTCGATATGGCGATGCGCGATGGTGGACATGGCGTTTTCTCCGCAGATGAGGGACTGAAATTATGTAACCAGTAAAACTGTGATTAGAAGGTTACAAATTGGGTCCGTAACTTGTCAAGCGCTTTTTTAGCGGTTACGATGAGTCATCGTAGAAACACGCCCGAGTCGAAAAATGGACTACCGCCCCATACCGGCACTCTTCGTGGCCGACGCGCCCGGTCTCGATTTCCTGAACTCGATCGCGACGCCGGTCGACGAACCCGTTGACTGGATCGCAGACGGCGAGGGACTGTTGTCATGGCTCGCACAGGCGGGCCTCGTGCCCATTGAAGTGCTTGCGAACATGCGCTCGCACATCCCGTCCGCCGAGCTGGACGAGGTCGCGGCGAAGGCGCGCGGCTTGCGCGAATGGTTCAGGGCTTTCGTGCAGAAGAGAAAAGGACGACCGCTGAAGGCGAAGGATTTGGGCGAGCTCGCACCGCTCAACAGCGTGTTGCAGCGCGACGAGCGATACGGCGCGATCGTCGCCGAAGCGAGTGCGCCGAGCGGACTCGCGTTCGAGATGCAGCGTCGCTACGCGACGCCCGATTCGCTTTTGATGCCGATCGTGGAGGCGCTGTCGAAGCTTGTCTGCGAAGAAGACTTCACATACGTCAAGGCATGCGAAGGCCCGAAGTGCACGCTGCTATTCGCGGACCACACGCGCGGACATGCGCGCCGCTGGTGCAGCATGGCGATCTGCGGCAATCGCGCGAAGGTGGCCGCGCATCGCGCGCGGCTCAAGGAAGGAAAGGGCGGCTGAGGCGCAGCCGCGGCTTCACGTGTTCACGAGAAGAAAGCAGCATGAATCACATCAAGGCGATTGCGTTCGATCTCTACGGCACGCTGTTCGACGTGTATTCGGTCATCGATCAGTGCAAGCAGCATTTTCCGGGGCACGGCAGCGAAATCAGCACGAGCCTGGGCTGCCTCAGGAACTGCGAACCACGTCGAATTGCCATCCAGAGCGGTTACAAGTGTGTGCGCAGGCGCGCATGAGGGACATCATCCTTTGCCAGCCGAAGCGAGACACGGCCCTGTCGACCCGCGCACTTTCAGCACCGCAGGCACCGCGTACCCTTGTCGCGGCGCCCGGCCGTCCAGCGCATCCAGCAGATGCCTCGCGGCGACTGTGCCGATCTCGCGCGTGTCAACGTGCATCGTCGTCAGGGACGGGCGCGCTTCACGTGCTATCGCGAGGTCGTCGAAGCCGGTGACGGACAGTTGCCCGGGAATCGCGATGCCCAACTCTTCTGCCTCGCGTAAAACGCCAAGCGCGATATGATCGTTGCCGCAAATGACCGCAGTCGGACGTGGTCCCGGCTGTTGCCAGAGTGAGCGCAACGCGCGCCGGCCAAAATCGAGCGTGGACTCACCTTCGACCAGATGCTCCGGCCGCACCGCGAGACCATGACGCTCGAGCGCCATGCGAATGCCCGCGAGCCGCGCCTGCACGCGGTCGTTGTCGCGCGTGGGCTGGATGCAAACCGCGAACGATCGGTGCCCGAGCGCGACGAGATGCTCGGTGATCTCTTCATATGCGCCGCGGTTGTCGAAGCCGATGCAATCGTGCGGACTGCCTTCACGCCACGCATACAGCACCACGTACGGCACGCGCCAGACGCGGAGCGCTTCAAAAAGCTCTGGCGGATGCGCCTCGCCCACGACCGCGATCGCCTCCACGCCACGCGCGAGCATCGCGTGAACCTGCGAGAGCGCCTCGTTCGGATCGTAGTTCGAGCACCCGAGAAAAAGCGTGATGCCGCGCGCGGCGAACGCGGCCTGCATGCCACTCACTTGGGAAGCGAAGACCTGATCGTCGAGCGTAGGAATGACGATGCCCGCGATATGGCTGCGTGTGGACGCCAGCGCGCGCCCGGCTGCATTCGGAAACCAGTTCAGTTCCAAAGCAGCACGCTCGACGCGCTCGCGTACGCTGTCGGACACCTTGCCGGGTTCGTTGTAGACGCGCGATACCGTCGCCGTGGACACGCCCGCGCGTTTCGCGACATCGGACAAAACGGTGCGGCCCGAGCCGCGGCGCGTGCGCGCACCCGCCGGCCGCCCGGCCGGCGACGGTTCTTCTTCGAGAGCGGGGGCGGAGTCGGAGGAGCGAGGCATCAACAGTTGGTTTGGGAAACGGACGCCCGTTATCTTACTCGCGGCGGGGCAGGGCGACGCATGTCTCAGGCCCCGGCGGCAATGCGCGAGCGGAAATGCTCGGTGCCTTCGACGATCTTGTCGAGCACCGCATCGAGGGCCCAGAAGCGCTCGCGCACGTCATAGTCGATCGCGCGGCAGCGAATCGACTGGAATGTGCCGATGCGCTGGTGATACAGCTTCGCGAGCGCCGGATAGCCGAGCGCCTCGGATACGGCCGCGAGCACCAGAAACGTCGAGAGTTCGCGGGCGAGCGCCGGGTCCTCGCCGGAGCGGTTACGCAGCCAGTTGTACAGGTCCGGATGAAAGTTTGTGAACACACCGTTGAATCCGGCCGATCCGGCCTTCATCGCATCCCAGGCAATCGCGGCATTCGCGTTCAGGATCTTCATCGGCGATCCCTTCGCCAGTGCGACGCGGCGCTTCACCGTTTCGAGATCGCAGCTCACATCCTTCAACATCACGAAGCGGCCAGTGTCGATGCACATCCTGAGCTCGTCGTCGGACAGCAGGCGCCGGTAGGGCGCGGGGCATTCGTACAGCCCGAGCGGAATGTCGGAAGGCAGGCGGCTCATCAGCCTACGCAGGTTTGCCGCGAACGATTCCGTGCCTTCGCGGCGCGGATCGAGCCGGTTCGTCACCAGCACGATGCCGTCCGCGCCCGTCGCCGCGGCGGCGCTCAGCTCCTCGGCCTGCGCGTCGGGATCGTCGCTGATATGGCCGGAGACCACCACCGGCACGCGGCCGGCCACACGCTCGACCACGAAGCGGCCGAGCGCCGCGCGCTCCGCGAGGCTCAGGAACTGCATCTCGCTCGACTGCGCGACGGCGAAGAGCGCGTCCGAGCCATGCGCGAGATACCACTCGATCAGCCGTTCGAGCCCGGCATAGTCGATGGCGCCGGCTTCATCGAAAGGCGTCAGCATGACGGGCACGATGCCTTCGATCGATTGCGACGCGCGCGCCGAAGAAGTGGGGAGAGTCATGTCGATGTTGTCCTCAAGAGAGTTGAACGGGCCGCTTCTCAAGCGGGTGCGCGTGCCGGGCTGCCCGGTTCCGCTTCGCCTTCGATCGGTTTGCGCACAAGGAACAGGTAGCTCAGCGCGCCGACGAAGGCGATCACGGCAGCCGTCAGCAGGGCCGGCACGAAGGACCACGTCTGCGCGATATAGCCGGTGAGAATGGGCGCCAGCGCGCCGCCGAGAAAGCCGCCGAAGTTCTGTATGGCGCCGAGCGAGCCGACGCGGTTGGCGGGCGCCGCGGCCGTCGCCAGCGCCCACGAGCAGGCGGACGCCGCGTTCGCGAGAAAGATCACCACCGAAATGCAGACGATGGCGATCGTGTTGCTCTCGACCAGCGCGGCGGGCACGGTGAAGGCCACCATGCCGAGCATCGCGACGACGACCGCGTTGCGTCTGCTCGCCACCGGCGAAGTGCTCCGCAGCGTGATGCGGTCGGAGAACCATCCCGCGCAAAGCGAGCCGAGAAAGCCGCAGAAAAACGGCACGGAGGCGGCGATGCCCGTGTGCATCAGCGTCATGTGGCGCTGCATCGTCAGGTAGCCGGGCAGCCAGGTCAGATAGACCCAGTTCAGATACACCGACCCGAAGAAGCCGATCAGCATGCCCCACGTCGTCACGTTCGAGAAGAGCGCGCGCCAGTCCGCGAAGCTCAGGCGCTCGGCGGGCTTGGTCTGCGCGACGTCGCCCTTCAGGTAGCGCTTCTCTTCCGCGGTCAGCGTGGACGGGTTCGGATCGCGATAGACCGCGAGCCAGATCACCGCGACCACGAGACCGAGCGCCCCGGTGACAATGAAGGCCCAGCGCCAGTGAAACTCCACCACGAGAACGGACAGACACAGCGGTGCGAGCGCCGTTCCGAGCGGCGACGCGGAATTGAAAATGCCGGTCGGCTTGCCTCGCGCGCGCAGCGGAAACCAGTTGCTCACGACCCGCGCCGCCGACGGAAACTGCGGCGATTCGCCGATGCCGAGCACGATGCGCGCGATGACGAACCAGCCGAACGTCGACACGATGCCGCCCGCCGCCTGCGCGAGCGACCAGACGATGAGGCCGAGGCCGAGCAGCCTGCGCGGCCCGACGCGATCGACGAGGCCGCCGACCGGCAATTGAAAGAGCGCGTAGCTCCACGAGAACGCCGACAGCAGCAGCCCCATCTCTCCGAGCGACAGCCCGAGATCCTTGCGGATCAATGGATTGGCGACCGCGAGCGTGCCCCGGTCGAGATAGTTCACGATGCCGCTCACCATCAGCAGCGTCAGCGCCACGATCTGGGCGCGGCGCACGCGGGGCGGTGCCTGCTCGGGCGCGGGGGTTGGGTTCATGCTGTCGTCTCCGTATCGTCTTGTGGGTGGGCTGCGCAGCCAGCAGCCGGGTCTATCGAAGCGCCGCCGCGAACGCGGGTTGCGTCCGCACTTCGGCGTGCGTCGGAATGGATGCCTGCGCGCCTTGACGCGTGACGCTGAGCGCCGCGGCCCGCTGTCCGAAGTCGATCGCGTCGCGGATGCTCGCACCGCGCACGCGCTCGGCCGCGAAGCCGCCGACGAAGGTGTCGCCGGCGGCCGTGGTGTCGATCGCATCGACGCGTGGCGCGGGCAGATGGCCTTCCTCGTCGGCGGTCGAATACCAGACTCCGCGCCGAGCGTGACGATCACCGTCTCCACGCCTTTCGCGCGCAGGCGCGCCGCCGCCTCGCGAGCGGAAGCGGGGCTATCGACGGGCGCGTCCACGAGCAATGCCGCTTCCGTTTCATTGAGGACGAGAACGCTGATCTGTTCGTAGAGCGCGTCGGGAAGCGGTTGCGCCGGGGCGGGGTTCAGCAGCACCGGCGTGCCGAGCCTCGCCGCGACCGAAATGGCGTGCCGCACGGTACCGAGCGGCACTTCGAGCTGACAGATCAGCATGCCGGCGGCGGCGATGTCGGCCGATGCGGCATCCACGTGACCGGGCGTGAGCGCGCCGTTGGCGCCAGGCGAAACGACGATCGTGTTCGCACCGTCTGCTGCGACCGTGATGACGGCGATGCCGCTCGACATATCGTCGGCTGTGTGCAAGTGCGCGGTGTCGATATGTTCGTGCTGAAGACCATTCCGAAGCTGCGCGCCGAATTCGTCGCGGCCGAGGCAACCGAGCATTGCCACCGACGCGCCGAGACGTGCCGCCGCGACCGCCTGATTGGCGCCCTTGCCGCCGGCAAATGTGGTGAACACGCCGCCGAGCAAGGTTTCGCCGCGCGCTGGAAGCCGCTCCGCGTGCACGACCAAATCCATGTTCGCGCTGCCGACCACGACGATCCGAGCGGAAGAATGCTGATCCATCGATTTCGACTGATTGTTAGCGCTTACATTTTTGAGTGTTTCGAACGATTTCATTCGGGGTTTGCCTGAAAGCATCAAACGAGTGGCTGTGTTAGCGCTTACATTAACGTGAGAAACGGGTACGAAGCAACGGAAAACTGGCGCGATCAGGGAAATTCCCTAAAGACCTGCGTCGCGTTCTAGCCCGATAGAAATATCGTGTTCGGACCTCGGTATGCTTGCCGGTTCCTTCGGAATCGCGGACCTGGCGATGCAGCGAGCGACATTGTTGACATTGAGCATGCGCGAACTCGACCGTCTGAGGGTGATCGAGGCCGTGGTGGACACGGGCCTGAAGCCTGGACGCGTTGAGGGCAACGCTTCAGAGCATCGGCATATGCAGATGATGCGGATCGGCCATCATATCCGCGACACGCCTTAGCGCTTCGCGGCAATCTTCCCGATCCTGAGGCCCGCCCAGACACAATCGCAACGCATTCGGTGGATTTCCATCCGTGGAGAACGCGGCTCCAGCCACCGCGCCGATGCCTTGATTCCGCAACTGCAGGGCCAACTCCGAAGCACTCCAGTCACACAGGGAAGGCACCGGCAGCCACAAATGAAACCCATGCGGATCAGCATCGAACGCGAGTTCCTGCAACTCAGCCGATGCAATCATCTGCCTCGCCGCCGCCTCATCACGAATGGCGGACAGCACATCCGCAGCCGTGCCATCGGTGACCCATTGCGTCGCGAGCAGCACGGTGAAGGGACTCGGCATGACGGTGGTTGCCCGCAACGCGCCCGCGATCCGCTGCGTCTGTCGCGGCGTAGGCGCTTTGAGATATGCCACGCGCAATCCCGCACCCAGCGTCTTCGATAAACCCGTCACGTGATAGGTCAATTCGGGTGCGAGCTCGGCGAGCGTGACGGGCGCATCGACAGGCAGCATGCCGTAAGGCTCGTCCTCGATGATCGGCACGTTGTAGCGCAAGGCCACATCCGCAAGCGCTTCGCGACGTTGCCTCGTCAAGGTCAATGTGCTCGGGTTCTGCAACGTCGGATTGCAGTAGAACGCGCCCGGCTTCTCCGTCTTGCATAACGCTTCGAACGCATGCGGCAACGGCCCTTCGTCATCCCGGGGCAAGGCCTGCAAGCGCACGCCCAGTTGCGATGCAATCGCCTTGATGCCGGGATACGCGAGCGAATCCAGACAGATGATCTCGCCCGGCCGCGCAAGCTGCGACACCAGCGCAACGAGCGCGCCATGAATACCCGGACACACGAGCACGGTATCGACGTTGCAATCCGGAACGCGCTTGCGAAGCCACTCGCGCCCCGCCGCGCGATCCGCCGCCGTGCCGCCGAAGTCCTGATAGCGCAACAACTGAAACGGATCGGCACGCTCCATCAGATTCGCCGCCGATGCACGCAGTCGCGCTGCCAGCGCTGGCGGTTCGGGCGGCATGTTCATCGACATCTCGACGCTGCCGCCGCCCGCGAGCGGCAAAGTCTGCGTCCTGCCGCGCACGAAAGTGCCGCTGCCCGCGCGCGCATCGAGCAGGCCGCGCTTGCGCGCTTCCGCATACGCACGCGCGACCGTCGTGTAGTTGAGGCTGAGCAGATCGGCGAGATCGCGCAAACCGGGCAACCGGTCACGCGGCCGCAATCGCCCGCTCGCGAGGTCTTCTTCGATCAGATCGGGAATCGTCAGATAAGCGGGCTTTCTGCTCTCTTCGAGCTTTCTGATCCAGTGATGCGCCGGTTGATTCATAACCGCGATGTCCTCGGCTAGGGTTCGATTCACCTTAGCATGACAAATCAATCAAAAGAAAAGAGATCGCATGCGCTGATCGCGTTTGATTGCATTGATCGCATCGATGCACGGCTTCGGTGTGCCGCGCACCACGCATAGGCTTTCCTGCGCTGAAAGCGTGCGCACATCGCGCGTGCGGGTCTTCCGCGCATCACGCCGATAGCCCTTCTGGAATGGTTTGAACGAAATTTTTTCGCGTCGCGCACGCAAGTTCGTTTTGCTTGATTGCAAAGTGATTGCATTTCGCGGGCCAATCATTGGCATATCCGTTGCGTTTGAGCGTTCGCCGTCGCGATAAAGCAAGACGGTATCGACCTGAACCCAACATCGGAGAATGCCATGCCCGCAGTCCATCAACCGCTTCACAAGAACGGCGATTATCTGGTCGACTACGAAGAGAAAGTCTTCGAAGACGTGAAGGCCGAGCCCGGCGAGAAAGCGCTCGTCACGTTTCATACGGTCGCGTTCGAAGGCTCGATCGGCTTCGTGAATCTGCTGCAAGCCACGCGTCTGCAACGCAAGGGCTTCGATACCTCCGTGCTGCTCTATGGCCCCGGCGTCACGCTCGGCCTGCAACGCGGCTTCCCGACGCTCGGCGACGAAGCGTTCCCAGGCCATCTCAACTTCAACAAGCAACTGCAGAAGTTCATGGCCGAAGGCGGGAAGGTCTACGCATGCCGCTTTGCATTGCAAGCGCTTTATGGTCACGGCGAGGCTTCGCTCATCGAAGGCATTCGGCCGATCAACCCGCTCGACGTGCTCGATCTCCAGTTGCTTCATCGCAAGGAGAACGCGCTCGTCATCCATACGTGGACCGTGTGACGATCATGTCCGATGCCCTTTCCAAAAAGCGCATCGTGCGCGCGGCGGCCGTGCAGATCACGCCGGACTTCGAGCGCCCGAACGGCACCCTCGACCGCGTGTGCACGGCCATCGACGAAGCCGCCGCGCAGGGCGTGCAGCTCGTCGTATTCCCCGAAACCTTCGTGCCGTATTACCCGTACTTCTCGTTCGTGCGCGCGCCGGTGGCATCGGGCGCGGATCACATGAAGCTGTACGAGCAGGCAGTCGTGGTGCCGGGTCCGGTCACGCAGGCGGTCGCCGAACATGCGCGGCTCGCGAACATGGTCGTCGTCCTCGGCGTGAACGAGCGCGATCACGGCAGCCTGTACAACACGCAGCTTGTCTTCGATACCGACGGCAAGCTGCTTCTCAAGCGCCGCAAGATCACGCCGACATTTCACGAACGCATGATCTGGGGACAAGGCGATGCAGCGGGCCTGAAGGTCGTCGAGACGGGCATCGGCCGTGTGGGCGCGCTCGCGTGCTGGGAGCACTACAACCCGCTCGCGCGCTACGCACTGATGACGCAGCACGAAGAGATCCATTGCAGCCAGTTTCCCGGCTCGCTCGTCGGTCCGATCTTCGCGGAGCAGATCGAAGTCACGATCCGCCATCACGCGCTCGAATCGGGTTGCTTCGTCGTCAACGCAACGGGCTGGCTGACCGATGCGCAGATCGAAGCCATCACGCCCGATCCGAACCTGCAACGCGCGCTGCGCGGCGGCTGCAACACGGCGATCGTGTCGCCCGAAGGCCAGCATCTCGCCGAGCCGTTGCGCGAAGGCGAGGGCATGGTGATCGCCGATCTGGACATGTCGCTCATCACGAAACGCAAACGCATGATGGATTCGGTCGGGCACTACGCGCGCCCCGAGTTGCTGAGTCTCGCGATCAACGATCGCCCGGCATCGCCCGTCACTTCTTTCAAGGACACGTACGAAGATGAACGCCCGCGAGAACCTGCCGGCATCGAGCCGGCAATTGATGACTGAGCTTCAGTCGACGGGCCTGCGGCTCGTCGATCCGCACGCTGGCGTGTCGAGCCGGCGCGGCGGCGCGGGACCGTCGGATCACAAGGCGGTGACCGTTGACGGTGTGACCATCATGGTGCCCGTGCATACGAGCACCGCGTGGGACTCGCCGTTCGTCGCCGGGCAGTCGGATGCGCATGGCACCAGCGTGCTGATGCGCAACGCGATTCCGATTGCCAACATCAGCTTCCCGAAGGCGCCGCGCTTTTATGGAATGCAGACGCTCGACGGCGTGCCGTACTCGCACATCGCGACGCTGCACAGCGCCGACGTGCTGGCGACGACCGTGCTGCAAACCTGCATCCGCTACGAAAGCCGCCGCAAGTCGTGCAAGTTCTGCGCGATCGGGCAATCACTGGCGGCGGGGCGCACGATCGCACGCAAGACGCCGGAGCAGCTCGCGGAAGTGGCGCGCGCGGCCGTATTGCTCGATGGCGTGAAGCATATGGTGCTGACGACCGGCACGCCGCCCACACCCGATCGCGGCGCGCAGATTCTTTGTGAAAGCGCGTTCGCGATCAAGGCCGCGGTCGATCTGCCGATTCAGGCGCAATGCGAGCCGCCGGACGACGACCGCTGGTTCGAGCGCATGAAGGCAAGCGGCATCGACACGCTCGGCATGCATCTCGAAGCGGTGACGCCCGCGGTGCGCGAACGCATCATGCCCGGCAAGGCGACAGTGCCCGTGTCGCGCTACATGGAGGCATTCGAGGCGGCGGTTGCCGTGTTCGGACGCGCACAGGTGAGCACGTACATTCTCGCCGGGCTTGGCGATAGCGCGCAGGCCATCGTGGATACGGCGCGCGAACTGATCGCGATCGGCGTGTACCCGTTCATCGTGCCCTTCGTGCCGATCAGCGGCACGCCGCTCGAGGATCATCCCGCGCCGACGCCTGAATTCATGCGCTCCGTGCTCGCGCCCGTCGGAAAGATGCTCGCCGATGCAGGCATGCGCTCCGCCGATATCAAAGCGGGCTGCGGCAAGTGCGGCGCGTGTTCGTCGCTTTCATCTTACGAGGTGTGACCATGTTCGTCGAAGCCATCGAAGGCGACGCGTTCGATCTCGACTACACGCCGGTCGAATATCGCGTCAAATGGGCGACGCTGCCGTGGGAAGCGGACGAAGCGTACAAACTGCGCCGCGCGGTGTTCTGCATCGAGCAGGGCGTGTTCGTCGGTGATGATCGCGACGAGATCGACGAGCGCGCGCAACTGCTGGTCGCGCTGAGTTGCGTCGCAGGCATGCCGGAGCAGGTCGTTGGCACCGTGCGCATCCACGAGACCGAGCCGCGCGTGTGGTTCGGCTCGCGGCTCGCGGTGCACGCGGCGTTCCGCTCGCATGGAAAGATTGGTTCGACGCTCATCCGTCTTGCGGTATCGAGCGCGCATGCACTCGGCTGCGAGACGTTTCTCGCGCACGTTCAGGCGCAGAACGTTCCGCTCTTCAGACGCCTGCGCTGGGACACGCAACAGGAGGAAACGCTCTTCGGCCGCGCGCATCATCTGATGCGCGCGCAACTCGATGCTTATCCGCCATGCGTCACGCCGCAGAGCGGCTTCGTCGCGCTGGCGCGGAGGCTGCCGTGAACGCGCTCGCCGGTCTCGTCGAACGTCTGCGCGAGAGTCGCGGCTTTCGCCACAAGCGCGATATCTCGCATGTGCTCTCTCGCTTGCCTTCGGCGGCGCAATCGGTTGCGATCGGCGACGACTGTGCCGCAATTCCCGATGGCGATGGTTATCTGCTCTTCGCGATCGAAGGCATGGTCAGCGACTTCGTTCGCTCGATGCCGTGGTTTGCCGGCTATAGCGGCGTGATGGTGAACGTGAGCGACATCTACGCGATGGGCGGACGTCCGCTCGCCGTCGTCGATGCGCTGTGGGGCGGCAATGCCGAAGACGCGGGCGAAGTGCTCGCGGGCATGGCGGCGGCATCGGTGGCGTACGGGGTGCCGGTCGTCGGCGGGCACAGCAACGTGCGCAGCGACGGCGCGCAACTCGCGGTGGCGATCGTCGGACGGGCGCGCAAGCTCTTGACGAGCTTCGACGCGCGTCCGGGCGATGCGCTCGTGATGGCCGTCGATCTGCGCGGCGGCTTCGAGGAACCGTATCCGTTCTGGAATGCGTCGGTCGGAGCGCCCGCAGGCCGCGCTCGCGCCGATTTCGAACTGTTGCCCGCGCTCGCCGAAGACGGCCTGTGCGACGCCGCGAAGGACATCAGCATGGCGGGCGCGCTCGGCACCGCGTTGATGCTGCTCGAATGCTCGAACGTGGGCGCGCGCATTGATCTCGATGCAGTGCCATGTCCCGCCGATGTCGATATCGAACGCTGGCTCACGGCGTTTCCGAGCTTCGGCTTCGTGTTGTCGGTGCGCAAGGAGCACGTCGATGAAGTGCTTGCGCGCTTCGCGTCTCGTGAAATTGCGGGCGCCGTGATCGGCGAAGTGGATGCGTCGCGCGAAGTCGTCGTGACGCGCGGTGGCGAGGCCGCATTACTGTGGAATCTGCGCGAGGAGCCGTTCATATGCGCGCGATGAACAGACTGCGCATCGCGCTTCTGACGCATTCCGTGAATCCGCGCGGCGGCGTCGTGCATACGCTGGAGCTCGGGCGCGCGTTGCATGCGCTTGGCCACGGCGTCACCGTGTTCGCGCCGGCGCGCACCGGAGAGGCAATGTTTCGCGCATCTCCCTGTCATGTCGTATTGGCCCGCGTAGAAGGCGAACAGCAGGGCATGGTTCGCATGGTCGAGCAACGTATCGGCGCATTGAAACGCGCGCTCATGGACGAAGACGTCAGCCGCTTCGATGTGCTGCATGCGCAGGACAGCATCGGCGGGAATGCGCTCGCGGAGTTAAAGGAAGAGGGTGCGATTCACGGCTTCGTGCGCACCGTTCATCATCTCGATCACTTCGACGACGCGCAACTCGCGCACTGGCAGCGTCGCGCATGGCAGGACGCGGATCAAGTGCTCTGCGTGAGCGAAGCGTGGACGCGAACGATGCGCTCGACCCACGGCGTGGTGGCTCAAACGGTCGCGAACGGCATCGACAGGACGCGCTATGGCGTTTGCGCCGACAGCGACAGAGGCGCTCTTCGCGAGCGCTTCGGCTTCGGCGCGGGACCGGTCGTGCTCGCGGTAGGCGGCATCGAGGAGCGCAAGAACACATCGATGCTGCTCGAAGCGTTCGCCTCGCTGCGCGCGCGACGGCCGGCCGCGCAACTGGTGCTGGCAGGCGGCGCGAGCCTGCTCGATCATGATGCATACACGCGCCGCTTCCTTGCCCGTGCCGCCGAACTGGAACTCGACGTCAGCGGCAAAGGCACGCCGGTTATCGTGACCGGCGCGCTGCCCGACGCCTCGATGCCTGCGCTTTTCCGCCTCGCCGATGTCGTCTCGATGATCTCGCTTCGCGAAGGCTTCGGTCTCGTCGTGCTCGAGGCGCTCGCGAGCGAACGTCCGGTCGTGGTGGCGCGCATCGCTCCATTCACCGAGTATCTCGACGACCGGACGTGCCTCTTCACCGATCCCAACGACGCCGTGTCGATCGCCGCTGCGCTGGGAAAGGCGATCGATGGCGACAGCGGCATCGACTTCTCCGATGCGGCCCCTGCACTTTTGCGGCGCTTCGCATGGCAATCGAGCGCCGCGCGTCATCTCGACATCTACGGCAAGTGGCTCGTCCGCGCTCCGCTTGCGCTCAACCCATAACCGAGGCACGAACATGCCAGTCATGCATTTCCTGATTCGTTGGCCGGACGGTGTGGAGGCGAACTGCTACTCGCCTTCGACGGTCGTCGGCGAATACTTCGCTCCGGGCGAAAGCTACCCCGTCGGCGAATTCGTCGCGCGCTCGCGCGAGGCATTGAACATAGGCTCGGAACGCGTGCGCGAGAAGTATGGCTTCGCGTGCTCGGCCGCGCTCGATCAGCTTGCACGTATCGAAGAGGATGCGAGCCGTTTCAGCGAAGCGCACGGCGCACGCGTGACCGTGCTCGCGCTCGATTGACTATCTTGTGGAAGGGGAAGCGAAATGTCCAACATGGATTCGACTCAGGCCGCGCCTGTGCATTACAGCGTGATCGTCGTCGGCGGCGGGCAGGCCGGGCTGTCGGTCAGCCACTTTTTGCAGCAGGCGAACATCGGCCATCTCGTGCTGGAGAAGCACACTGTCACGCATACGTGGCGCACGCAGCGCTGGGACACGTTCTGCCTCGTGACGCCCAACTGGCAGTGCGCGTTGCCCGGACACGCATATGACGGTGCGGACCCGCACGGCTTCATGAAGAAGGACGAGATCATCGAATATCTCGATGCGTTCATCGCGAAGGTGAATGCGCCGGTGCTCGAGGGCGCGGCGGTCACGCGCGTGACCCGCGACGCAAATGGACGCTATCTCGTGAAAAGTACGCGCGGCGAGTTCACGGCGGACCAGATCGTGGTCGCGTCGGGCGGCTATCACACGCCGATCGTGCCGCGCATGGCCGAGCGTTTGCCGCAGAGCATCGAGCAGGTTCAGTCGTCGGAATATCGCAATGCCGATGCGCTGCCGCCGGGCGCGGTGCTCGTGGTCGGATCGGGCCAGTCGGGCGCGCAGATCGCGGAGGATCTGCATCTGTCGGGCCGCAAGGTGCACCTCGCGGTTGGCGAGGCGCCGCGTTGCGCGCGCTTCTATCGCGGCCGCGATGTCGTCGACTGGCTCGCGGACATGCGCTATTACGACATGCCCGTGACCGATCATCCGCTGCGCGAAGGCGTGCGCGACAACACCAATCACTACGTCACGGGCCGCGACGGCGGACGCGACATCGACCTGCGCCGATTCGCGGTCGAGGGCATGGAACTGTTCGGCCGGCTGGAAGATTATCGCGAGGACAAGCTGCGCTTCGCCGCGAATCTGCGTGCGAATCTCGACGAAGCCGACGATACGTATAACCGCATCAACGCGAGCATCGATGCATTCATCGCGAAACACGGCATCGATGCGCCGTGCGCGGAGCGTTACGAGCCGCTCTGGCAACCGCAGAGTGAACGTGTGGAACTCGATCTGCGCGCAAGCGGCATTACATCGATCGTCTGGTGTATCGGCTTCACGCCGGACTTCGGCTGGCTCGACGCGCCGGTGTTCAACGGACGCGGATATCCGTCGCACATGCGCGGCGTGACGGCGGTGCCGGGGCTGTATTTCGTCGGCCTGCCGTGGCTGCACACGTGGGGTTCGGGCCGCTTCTCGGGCGTGGCGCGCGATGCGCAATACATCGTCGATGCGATCTGCGCGGAGCGTGCGAGCACGCCGGATCGCGTGTCGATCGCGTGCGCGTGAAGGTGCGCCATGCCTCATCACGACGACACGTATCGCGCCGGCATGCCGCAACTGAACTTTGCGGGCCTCTCGGAGAACTGGCTGCTGAAGGAGTGCGGCGACCGCCATTGGGATGCGCTCGCGCGCGAAACGCAAAGCGATTTCATCTCCGATGAGGGCAACCGCGCGTATGCCGCGTTCACGTCGATCCGTCTGCGCGCGAATGGCATCCATGATGTTCGCGAGAACGATACGTTCCGCATTCGCACCGAGTTGTCGCGAGTCGGACCGGTTCGGCATCTGAGCGAGCATAGCGTAAGCGGGAGCGACGGAATGAGCGCCGCCGTGTCGATGATGTCCACCTTCGTACGTCGCACCGAGGCGCGGAACAACCGCTCGGTCGCGCGTGCGAGCTTCGCGAAGCTGAAGGGCGATATCGCTCCGATGAACTCGGCCATCTCCGGCATGCAGGAGGCCGCGCGCGAGTTGCGTCTTCGTGAGGCCGGCGCGCGCCTCGCCGAACTCGGATTGCACGAGGAGACGACATGGGCGCCGCTGGAGTTTCTGCCTTGTCCCTATAACGATTTCAACGGTGCGGACTTTCTCTACTTCGCGAGTTTTCAGGCCTTCGTCGATCGCGCGGAATGGCAGACGTGGCGTCTCGCGGATGCACCCGAGATCGTTTCGCGAGAGTTGCACTATCACGGGAACATCGATGTCGGTGAGCGCCTGCGTCTGACGTTTCGGCGCGCATTCGTCGACGAGACGCGCGTGGCGCACTGGTGCGAGATCGAACGCACGAGCGACGGCAGGAAGATCGCGGACGTTCTCACGCGCAAGACACGGAGGCACGCATGAGCCGTCCTCGTCGCGTTCCATTGAAGCCGCTTTACACGTCGGCGGATCTCGACAGCATCGAACATCTCGATTCGCAACCCGGCGCGCAGCCATTCGTGCGCGGACCGTATGCGTCGATGTACACGTCCAAGCCCTGGACCATTCGCCAGTACGCCGGCTATGCGGACGCCGCGGATTCGAATCTGGCGTTTCGCAAGGCGCTCGCGCAAGGGGCGCAAGGCCTGTCTGTGGCCTTCGATCTGCCGACGCAGCTCGGCTACGATTCCACCGATGACGAAGCTAGCGCCGACGTCGGTCTCGCAGGCGTGGCTATCGATACCGTCGACGACATGGCGCGCCTCTTCCACGGCGTCGCGCTCGATCGCGTCTCTGTCTCCATGACGATAAACGGCGCGGTGCTGCCGGTGCTCGCGGCGTATATCGTCGCGGCGGAGGAGCGCGGCGCCGCGAAAGCAGCGCTTTCGGGCACGGTGCAGAACGATATCCTCAAGGAATTCATGGTTCGCAATGCATACGTGTTCGCACCGGAACCGTCGATGCGCATCGTTGCGGATGTCGCGCAGTTTCTGAGCGAACACATGCCGCGCTTCAAGGCGCTTTCCGTATCGGGATATCACTTCCAGGAAGCGGGCGCGGATGCATCGCTGGAACTCGCGCTCACGTTCGCCAACGCACGCGAGTATCTTCGCGCGCTGCGTGCGCGAGGCCTGCGTGTCGATGCGGTTTGCGAGCAACTGAGCTTTTTCTTCGGCATTGGAACGGACTTTTATACGGAGATCGCGAAATTGCGCGCGGCGCGCCTGCTGTGGTCGCGAATCGCCGCGGAAGAGGGTGCGAGCACGCCGAAAAGCCGCGCGTTGCGCATGCATTGCCAAACGTCGGGCTGGTCCCTCAGCGCGACGCACACGCAGAACAACGTCGTGCGCACGACCGTTGAGGCGATGGCCGCGGTGTTCGGCGGAACGCAGTCGCTGCACACGAACGCGCATGACGAGGCGCTCGCGCTGCCGTCCGCATCGGCGGCTCGACTTGCGCGTGACACGCAGCTCATTCTTCAGCGCGAAATGGGTTTGTGCGATGTGATCGATCCGTGGGCCGGCTCGTACATGATGGAATCGCTGACGGCTGGAATCACCAGGCAAGCGCGCGCAATCATGGACGAGATCGAGGCGGGCGGCGGCGCTCGCGAGGTGATTCGCACGGGCTGGGTGCAGCAGCAGATTCAGGCAGGCGCGGCCGCGACGCAGGCGCGCATCGACGCGGGGGAACAGGTGATCGTCGGCACCAACGCATTTCAGTCGACCGAGTCAGATGATGATGCTCCTGCATGTGTCTCGATCGATGGAGAGCGTGTGCGCGTGCAACAGTCGCGCAGAATTGCCGAAGTCAAACGCCGACGCGACGAATATCGCGTGAGCACCACGCTCTCGGCATTGACTCGCGCCGCACACGAGGATGCCGGCAACCTGCTTGCACTGACAATCGATTGCATGCGCGCCCGGGCGACAGTGGGCGAATGCACACGGGCGCTCGAAGCGGTTTGGCCTCGTCATGAACCGGCGCAGGCTGAAGCGACACGAGTGTACGGAGGAGCTCGCAGTGAGGACGCCGCATGGCGCGCAGCATGCGCTCACGTCGCGCGACTGGAAACGGAGCTCGGTAGAAAACCAAGTCTCCTGATGACGAAGCTGGGACTCGATGGACACGATCGCGGCGCGAACATCGTGACAGCGGCGCTTAAGGACGCAGGCTTTCATGTGCAGGTGACCGGCTTGTTCGCATCGCCGATGGAAGCGGCAAAGCGTGCCGCTGAGGAAAGATGCGACGTAATCGGCGTGTCGTCACTTGCCGGAGCCCATTGGACGCTTGTGCCTCAACTCCTGCGCGAGCTTGCGAGACGGGACGTGCACGGGCCGATCGTCGTAGGCGGTATCGTGCCCGATGAAGATGCGCGTTCCCTACGAGAGCAGGGCATAGCCGAGATATTCAACCCTGGCGTAACGATGCATGAGCTCATCGAGCGACTGGTGCAACTGATCGAGGCTCACAGGCGAGACATTCGGACATTCTCAAGGAGGAGTATGAGCGCAGCCGTGTCTAGAAGTTCGCAGCCCAAAGCCGCTCAAGAAGGACGGCGGACGGCTGAAGGAAGCATGCAGCGGTAAGGACAGCCGGGCACCTGGATTCGTCCACTGCTTGCCTCAAATAATCAGCAACTGCTTCTCTTTTTCATTTCGTCGATGAGCGACTATAAGAGCAACTTGAAAGGAGATAAATCATGCAGTTACTGAGTATGATCCGGATTGTTTTGTGGAGCTTCTTCGGCATCCGGAAGCGTTCATCTCACGAGTCGGACTTCGCCAAGGTGAATTTCATCGCATTGCCCTTCGTGGCTGTCATTATCGCGGTGGTGATCTGGGCTGTCTTGTTCGGTGCTGTCCACCTGCTCGCCGGTGCCGCGAGTACCGCTCAAGGATTCTGAGGCTTGCTTTTAGAATAGCCTCGGATTGACGGCGGCGTTCTGAACGTTCTTAAATGCACGGCGATGATGCCACCACCTCCCCGCCACATCGGCGACGAAGTAAGCAGGACCTCGGAGACAGTCATCCTGTTGGCGCCTCCGTGGTCGGAATCAATCGCGCAGCAAGCAGCCCAACCGAGAGGGCGCTCGCTGCGTCGCTATGCAGTTCACCCTGGAAAATGACGGCTCTCCGGTTGCAGCACGATCTTATCGATGGCGTATTGAACCGGCACGCCGCTCGGCGGCAGGCACGTTATGGTCTGTCCGCAACGCATACCTAACAGTGCGATGCCCGTCGGCGACAGAACGGACAATCGCCCACGCTGATAGTCCGCCTCACCCGGATAAACCAGCGTCCATATATGAGTCTCGGTGCCGTCGGCAGTTGAACATTCGACCGTCGTGTTCATCGTGACGACGTCCGGTGGCATTTCAGCCGAATCGATAAATAACGCTGTCGCTTCTATGGCATCCAAAAGAGCGCGCTGCGTCGGTGACACAGTCGGCATGTGCGCACATTGCCGGAGTCGCTCCATGTCGGATTCGGACACGGTCGGTCGGCCTCTCATACGGCCAGCTTTGACAGTCATCGAAGTTTTTGCGGACAACATGTGTGCCTCCGGCTGGAATACAGGTTACAGATATCGGCGCAATCGCGGTCATTCCACACGTCGAGCCACGAACCGTCCAAGAAAACGAGTCGGTCGATGGTCCCTAACTGCTGTATATCGAGCAGCGCGCTCCGGTTGACAAACGCGCCGGGCCGCTCGTCAGGAAACACGACCTGCATCAGGGAACCGAAGCGCTGAATTATCTCGGCGAGGCTCGCTTCACTGGACGGCTCCTTTACGTCAAGCCAGTAGACTAGCGCCGCTCTTGGACTTCCCAACTTACGCGCAACGAAACGGAGCGTTCTTTTTTCGCACAATTCATTCATGATCACCGGCCCCGTTAGCATGTTCCTCTTTCAGAAGCAATTCGGGGCTGCTTGCCAGGCTATTCGTCGAGATGCGCTGCGTGTCGACTTTCGTAAGTCGGTGGTCGATCCAGATCCGCCCCCACCGGATCGCGTACTGCAAAGCCTGTGCTGGGTCGTAAAAATAATCGAGTGCGTGGAAGCAGCGCTGTGTCGGGCAGTTTGGTCCTTCAATCACAAGATGCGCTGCATGCAACGCGCTTTTCAGGGGTTCTGCTTGCGCCGTCAAACGATAGCCCCGATGTTGAGCCTGGTAGGTCACACAGCCGATGCGTCTGCTTTGCGAGACGTTCCGCTGCGAGGCCAAAGTGTGCGCACTGATCGTTACGGAGCGTTCCTGCCCGACCGTCGGCGTTTCATTCCAGCGCTTTGCTTGCGTCCTCATGGCTTTAATCCTTCGAAGACGATCCGATGCCGCAGCTGTTCAGTTTCAAGGCTGAACAGCTTCGCTCTAGCAGCGCAATGGATCTCGAGCTTGTTCGGCACGCGAGCGGACTCCCCTCACGCAAGTCGTGATGGAGTACCGTCGGTGGTCTACAGAAAGATGATGCGCCCGGCTCTCGCTTTGCTGACTTTTTGACTTATGCGAAGAGCAGGGCAGAAGGAAGTGCTGACTTGTCCGCCCGCCTGGCGTGGTTTCGTGTGCGCTTCAACGTGTCGGATTTTCGATGCCCGCCACTACGCGTCCCATCTAACGCAGGAATGCCAAGAAAGGCAATGTGGGAACGCGGAACAAAAAACACGGCTATGACCTCGAGGCAGTGACCAGTGAGTGATCAAGAATGTGGCTGGCCGGCCTATTAGAGCGCATCTGTTGGCAATTTGCAAGGTTCGCGCAGAAGCGGCAACAGACAAACCGAACCTACCGCTACCGTGCACAGAAATTCGCCATCGATTTTTGCAGGACGGCGGTGCACACGGCGACGCCGATTTAGCAATGTTCCATGTGATGGTCGAAGCGGGACTGAGCAGCAGCGCAGCGCGCGGGACGCTCAATGAAAACGCGGATGCTGGAGAAAAAATCGCACCATCTCGGCACTGGCGTCGGGGCCGGACGGATCGGTATAGCTCCCGCTTGAAGAGCCTCCGGCCCACGCATGGGGCGCGCCGTGGACGATCCATAATTCGGCATCTACTCCGGCTTGTGACGTCATGTGTCGGACCGTATGCTTCCTCGCCCGGCTATCACAGCTCGACGCGCGAACGGGTATCGCTTCACTCGCGGAAAACTCGCGTACCAATTCGTTGGCGTTGGCAGGATGCACGGTAGCATCGGCATCGCCGTGAAAAACGATGAGCGGGCATTGAGACGCCTGCGCGTGATGAATGTCCGCTCGGCCAGGTTTCCGCGCTTTGGCTCTGCCCTTGCCGCCGCGCATGGCCGCCAGCGCGGATGGCAGGTCGTGCGCGCATCCGACGGGCAGGCCCGAATGAATACCTGCTGCTGCGTACAGATCGGGATAGGATTGAGCCACGATTGCCGCCATCGCACCGCCTGCCGAAAGACCAGCAACGAAGACGCGTTTCGGATCGACGTTGTAATTCGTCATGACCTCTCGTGTGATACCCGCGATCAACGACGGCTCGCCTTGGTCGCGCTGCTGATCGGCAGGCCTGAACCAGTTCCAGCATTTCGATCTATTCGCGCCCTGCGGCTGGGACGGATAAGCGACGATAAAGCCTTGCGTTTCGGCAAGCGCGTTCATCCGCGTGCCGGCTGCGAAATCGTCGGCGTCCTGCGTGCAGCCGTGCAGCATGACGATCAGCGGCAGGGGGTCACTGCGGTAATGACTGGGAACGTAGACCTTGTAATTGCGCTGACCAGCGGCATTGACGTAGCGCCGCGTGCTGAAGTGCCCGCAATCCTGCACGTCCGCTTCGGTTTGCGTCATATGGACGTGACGCCGGGGTTGCAGGAGGTCGGCGAAGGGCGTTGTCGTCGTGTCGTCATGCGGGTTTGCATGCGCGGTTGCCACGTCCGTCCGTTCGCCACGCATGGCGCGCTTGACGATCTCTGCGGCCGCAGCGGGATCGTTGCTGCGAAAGAGTGCGAATGCCTCTTTCATCGAGTCCAGAAATCCTTCGTTGAGTTTCATGTTTCTTCCATTAGCGGGAAAGAGTCAGGAGCATTAGCGGATTCGATCCGCGAGCGCGGCCTTGACCGCCGGTGATGCATGGAGCGCGCCTCGGACCAGAATCGAGTCGATCGCTGCCAGCGCAAGTTCGGGTGAGACGTCCGTGGCAATGCTCGCCAATCCCAGCACCTGAATTCGGAGACGCTGATTGGCCGCGCACGCCGCCTCGAGGTCTTGTTTCGAAAAATGCTGAAGTCCCAGGACGAGTTCACGGCGCGTCACTGTGTCTTTGACGGCGGGAGCATGAATCGACAACTGATTGCGGATGGCCGTACGAATCAGATCCGTGCGGTTCGAGTAAAAGCCCTCTTCGACGAGCAGGTCGATCTGGCCCAAGTCGACTGGACCAAGATTGATTGTGATTTTTTCGGTTTCGCCGCCTCGTGAGCGATCCGGCACTTCTTTCGCCATCTGCAAAAATCCTCCACATACCATCCATGTGGATGGTTATAGGCTGATTTCAAGAGGGCGTCAACGCTGATTGCTGCAATCGGGCGGTGCGCGGACTGTTTAGGAGCTCACAGGCGATGCCTGTGCGTCTTCAGCCACGCGAGGGACAAGATGGGTGAAAGTCGCTTACTTCGCCTTCCAGTGCCACGGTCCTGGGCTGTGACGCCGATAGCTACTCAACGCGGAGCCACCGACCCGATTCCGGGCACACGGCGGCTCGTGAGCCGTTCAACCAGACTTGCTCTTCCTCGAGTTGCAGCGACGTCGGGCGGTCGATATCGAAGACTATCTTCAGCGCATTTCGAATATTGGCGTCTTCGATGGGAAGTTCCCACGTCAGAAAAATCTGGGTGAAGTCCTGGTCCGGGGCGAAGTCGGCCGGAGAAAAACTGTCGCTGCCGCGCGGAATGACGCCGTGGGGCTGAACCGTATCGAAAATCACGGCGGTTCCGCGCTTAAGGGGAATGCGTTGGCCCGTAGAGGGAAAGTGCAAATCCAGACCCTTGTCTTCGCTCAGAAAGAGATTGCAGAAGGCGGCACCGCCATATTGCTCGCCATCATGGTGATACCTCGCGCCACGGCAGGCCATCAGCGCCATGTCGCTGTCGGCAAGCACTGCGGGCAGTCCCAGGGCACCTGTCCAGTCGGACATGGCCTGCACGCAGCGCTTGTAGGCCGGCCAGCGCACTTGCGTACGCGCCAGATGCATTGGCTCGACATCCCCAGGTTCCAGGGCGAGCCGCACCGCTGTCTCTCTTTGCCAATCCGCAAGCACGGCCGCAGAAGGTGCAGGCAGATCGAGCGTGCCAGATAAAACGATGTCGCTTACGCGACGACTGCGGATGGCGTCGCCGCTCCAGAAAAAGGAAGTCAGCATTTCTCGCATTCGATGCTGTCGAAGGGAACTCGTCGAGGCATTGTAACGATTCAGCCTGGTCATCCCGGCAGAGATCGGGCATCGTCTGCCCCTCGCTGATGTGACTTCCAGGGCGCTTGATCGGCTATTACGCTCGGATATCGATCATTGGCGCCACGATCTTCCGCGGCGCCCACGAGCCAATCAGAACCCGGTTTCAGGACAGACCCGGACCGCCATTGTTGCCGAGGCCGGCGGTGGGGTCGGCGCACTTGGCGGCAAGCGATCATACACGTCGAACGCTATTTCTCTGGCGGCTTGCCTGGACGTTTAGACAGTCGCCTTTTTGAGAAAGGGCGAGCGCATTGGCTTGAGCGCGAATAGCGCGAGTATGGCGGTGACGGCATTCAGTGTGATCGCGAGGCTGAACACCGGCACCCAGCTTCCCGCATGCTGATGCAGCAGCGCCGCGAGCGGCCCGCCGAAGATCGAGCCGATGCCTTGCGAGATGTACAGCCAGCCGTAGTTCTCGGTGGCATGGCGCGTGCCGAACGTGTCGGTCAGCGTGGACGGGAACAGCGAGAAGATCTCGCCCCAGCCGAAGAACACCACGCCCGAGAGCAGCACGAACAGCACGGAGTTGTCGCGCGTCAGGAGCCACAGCGTCATCGCGACGCCTTCGAGCGCGAACGCGAAGAACATCGTGTTTTCACGGCCGAAGCGGTCCGACACCCAGCCGAACAGCGGACGCGTGAGGCCGTTCGTGAAGCGGTCGATGGTCAGCGCGAGCGGCAGGGCGGCCATGCCGAACATGACAACCTTCGTGATGCCGAAGTCCGCCGCGAAGGTCGCCATCTGCGAGGTGACCATGAGGCCGGAGGTGGACATCATCGTCATCATGGCGAACATGAGCCAGAAGAGCGGCGACTTCATCATCTGCGAAGGACGAAGATTCGGCACGCCCGATGCCGTCGCAGCGGATGCCGGCGTCAGCGCCGTATCGCGCGGCACGCGCAGGCCCTGTGACGCGAGGAAGCCCACGATCGCGAATGCGATGCCGTAGATCCACAGCGTGGCGTCGAGCCCGCGCGCCGCGAGCGATGCCGAGATGGGGAACGTGGTCACGATCGCGCCCATGCCGTAGCCCGCCGCCACCGCGCCGGCCGCGGAGCCGCGCCGGTCCGGAAACCAGCGCACCATCAGCCCGACCGCGCCGACATACACGATGCCCGTGCCCAGCCCGCCGACGAGACCATACGTGAGATAAAGCATCGATGTGCTCGTGGCCATCGACGCAAGCACCCAGCTCAGGCCCGACATCACCGTGCCGAGCGAGATCAGCAGGCGCGGTCCGAAGCGGTCAATCAGCTTGCCCTGGAACGGCGAAAAGAACGTCTGCAGGATGATGAGCAGCGAGAAGGTCACCTGCAGTTCCGGCAGCGGTACGCCGAGCTTCGTCGACAGAGCCTTGGTCAGCAGCGTCCATACGTATTGCGGGCTGGAGATCGCCATCATGCAGAGCAGGCCCAGGCCGAGTTGAAGCCAGGGATGATGTTGCGGCGACGGCGGGCGCGCTTGCGGCCCTTGGACTGGCGGCACCGGTTAATCGCCACATCAAGACACAGGGTTAATGACGGCAGGGATGAATGGAAGCCGCAAGCTGCTTCGCTCGGCCCCGGCTCCGGAAATCCAACATTAAGCCGGGTACTTGATTGCAATCGAGACCGGAATGACTCAGCGGCCGCGCACGATGGCTGTGGTCATCGTGCGAAAGGGCTGGGCGAGTACTCTCGATCCGGGCGCGACATTGGCGGCGCACTTGATTGAAAGCTCAAGCCTTTCACGGTGTGACCCATCAATCTGGTGCCAGTTGGGGGATCCCCCTCGCTTCCGACGCGACCAAGATCCTGCGGACGTTGCAATTGGCTCGCACCGGACACTTCATCTCCGGCAAGATCGGACGCCGCGGCTGACTGAAGGACAGATCGGCGGTATTGGCTTTCAGGCGGGCTTCGTTGCCGCTGTCCCAATCGCGCTGCAAGGTCCGGTCGCGCACGAAGGTGCGCCGTCCGGTTTCGCCGACGACGAGTCTGTAGCTGCGCGCCGGACTAATACCGGCGACAGGTCAACCCAGGCAACCTCCGTTAGAACGGCAAAGTCTGCGCATAGCCGCGCAAGTCTTCGTGGTCGCGCAGTATCTGGAGATACAAGCCATTAAATCCTAACCAAGCAACGTAGTCCGATGCCAGATGTCGGCGAGTCGCTCGGGCCTCCTCGGAGCTAAGGGGTTCGAGCGGGCCGGCCGCCTCGGCGAGCAATTGAACCTGCGCGCATCGCTCCATTGCGATGAAGCGGTACACCGCCGAATCCACGCTGGACCCCACCGTTAGCAAGCCGTGGTTCAGCAAAATCGCGGCCTTGCAGTCGCCCATCGTCTGCGCGATACGTGCGCCCTCGTCGGAGGCGAGCACGACGATATCGCCGCGGAATACAACGTGGTTCTCGTAAAACAAACAGGCTTCCTGATTGATCGGCGCGAGCAGCCGTTCGCGTGCAGCGAATGCGCGTCCGTAGGGCGTGTGCGTGTGCACAGCCGCCACCGCTGAATGATTTACACGATGCAGGCCGCAGTGGATCGCGACCGCCGCAGCGTTGACGGGGCCTGTACCGTGATGCACAACGCCCGCATCGTCGATGCACATGAGGTCGTCGGGGTGAATGGTCGAGAAGTGTTGCGCGTACTGATTGACCCAGTAGCGGTCATGATGCTCCGGATCGCGCACCGTCACGTGACCGGCGATACCCTCGGTCAGCCCGAAGCGCGCGAGCAGGCGGAAAGCCGCAGCGAGCTTGAGCTTGCGATGGCGGCGTTCGTCTTCGACAGCGACGAATTCACGCGGCGTAGGAAGCGCGCCGCCGATCGGAGTAGGGATTTGATAGTCGTTCGAGTCAGCCAGGCACATACGGCACCTTAAGAAATGAAAGTAATGGGAAAGCAGTGTCGCAATCGCGACTCTCATTCTGGTGCGGCACAGCGCTAGCCGTCCATGGCGATTTGCTCAACGTCGTGTGAGCTTTCGTCACCGCAGCGTCGGAATGTCCTTGATACGGGACTTCACACGGGGTTATGCCGAAGCGTCACAGGACAGATACTTTTCGTGGATTGCCATGGAAATTCGGTCAGTGCTAAATGACGTGACGCAAGCACCGGACACCTGACATGCAGCCCCTCGACACCCAGAGCACCTTGCCGCCAGATTTGATGAAGCGCATTGCGTGGCGCCTCGCGCCGCTGATGGTACTGATGTACGTCGCCAATCAACTCGACCGCGCCAACGTCGGCTATGCGGCATTGACAATGAACACTGAGCTCGGCTTGACGGCTGCGCAATACGGGCTTTCGGCGAGCCTGTTCTTCCTCGGCTACATTCTGTGCGAAGTGCCGAGCAACCTGTGCATGCACCGCTACGGGGCGCGGCGCTGGATGACGCGCATTCTCGTGAGCTGGGGCCTGCTTTCCTCGCTGACGAGCTTCGTCCCCAACGCTCAATGGCTCTATGTCGCGCGCTTCATGCTCGGCGTGTTCGAAGCAGGGCTGTATCCCGGCATGGTCTACTACCTTACGCTGTGGATGCCCGCGCGCAACCGTGTATGGATGATGTCACTCTTCACGATGTCGATCCCGCTTACCGGAATGCTCGGCGCGCCGGTTTCCACTTGGATCATGGAGCACGCGAACGTCTTTGGCAACACCGGTTGGCGCGCGATGATCCTTCTCGAAGGCTTGCCGGCCATTATTCTGGGCGTGATCGCATGGTTCTATCTACCAGATGGCCCTCACGCCTGGCGCGGTCTTTCCGACAAGGACCGCCAGATCATCCGCGTGGCGCTAGCGGGAGAGGAGCAAGTTGCGGCTGCTGCTATTCAGCCCGGAAACGCGCGTCGCGCGCTAACGAACCCCAAAGTGTGGGGGCTGGGGATCGTTTATTTCGGTATCAATTCGGGCATCATTGGACTGCTCTATTTCCTGCCGCAGGTTGTCAAGACTTTCAAGGGCGGCACACAATTCTCACTGACGCAGGTCGGTCTCATCACGTCCGCGCCATTCGCGGTAGCAGTGGTATGCGTGATCCTGTGGGGACGCATCGTAAGTCACAAGCGAATTCACGCGCTCTACGTCGCGGGGCCGATGATGCTTTCGGCTGTGACGCTCGCGAGCGCACTGTATCTTTCGTCGCCGCTGGCGACGATCGCGGTGCTCGCGATTGGAACCTCCGCGTGCTTTTGCAGTATCAGCACTTTCTGGCAATTGCCGAGCCGCATCCTCACCGATCGCGCGGCGGCTGCGGGCATCGCGCTCATCACGAGCATCGGTGTCTCGTCCGGCTTTCTGATGCCATATTTCATCGGCTGGGTGCGCGATACGACCGGCACATTTCAACTCGCGTTCATCGCCATTGCCTTGGCGATGACGATTGGCTCGGCACTCGCGATCGCACTGGACCCCGAGCGACGCCGAGTGCCTTCGGCGGGCATGGCGCTAAAATGAGCGGAATTTCCATGGAGATCCGCCCGTGTCATTGCGTCGAGGAATACCCAGTCTGACGGCATTACAGGCGTTCGAGGCGTCGGCGCGTCATCAAAGCTTCTCGAAAGCCGCCGCCGAATTGCAACAGACGCACGGCGCCATCTGCAAAAAGGTCAACGAACTTGAAGCGAGCCTCGACGTCGAGCTTTTCCGGCGTGTGAGCCAGCGTTTGGTGCTGACCGATGCCGGGGCAGACTACGCACATCGAATCCGCGTGAATCTCGAGCAGATCCGGCAGGATACGCAGCAATTGATCGCGAACCGCGAACGATCGACGCTGCGCATAGCTGTCGGCGTCACCTTCGGCGCGCAATGGCTGGTGCCGCGTTTGCCGGGTTTTCATCGCGCACATCCGAACATTCAAGTGCGGTTGACAGGACGCGATCAGCCTACCTATTTCCAGGACCTGAACTTCGATGCTGCGATCCACTTCGAGCAGTCGCCAATGCCCTGACTCGCGAGCAAGGTGCTGCTGGCGGACGACGAAGTGTGGATGGTGGGCTCGCCTTCGTTCATCGCAGATCATGCGGAATACAAGATTGCGTCAATGCCGTGGATCCACACGCGCGACTTGCCTTCTGCATGGATGACGTGGAGTGAATCGGTTGCATCGGAACAACGCGTGGAGCACATACAGCGCGATGGCAACGACCATTTCTTCGACTTTTTCATCATGGCGATTCGAGCTGCGGTCGCGGGACTCGGTGTCGCGCTCTTGCCGCGCGTGCTGATCGAACAGGAGTTCACTTCTGGCCAACTGGTCCGCATCGGCGATTATGCGGCGATCAACGCGCAGAAGACCTATCTCATGTTTCCCGAGCTGCGGCGCGATTGGACACCGTTTGCTACGTTCGCGTCATGGCTAGAAGACGAAATGATCCGGTATCGCGCGGTGCATGCAGGCGGCAACGACAACGAGCCGTACGAGCCGACCACAGTCCGAACGGAACCGGACGACGCAACGAACTCATCACGCCCGGATCGCTAATCGAAGGCAGAACTTGCCACGTGCACATCGCATTCCAGTCTGCTCGCGCTACGCGATTGCCGGTTTGCGATGTGCCGTCTTCTGTGTCGCCGTGTGCGGTTGCGCCCTCAGACGCTGCGGAGTTTGTTTCCACGAGCCGAATCGCGGCGGGATAACGCGCCTTGTCGATCGATGCGCGCGAGCTCTTGCGCGATGCCCGCGCCCGACGCCTTGGCTCATCGTGGCGTCTCAAAGCGCGCTAGCTCTCGCAACGGTCGCATGCGTCGACGCATCGGCGTGTAGCATCGCGTGCAGCGTGACGCGATTGTCGTTGCCGTCGTCTCTCGCACGCTGCGAAAATTGAGTGCGGGGCGAGTTGTCGTGAATCATCGCGCGCACCCGCGGATAGATCTGCGCTTCCCATTTGCGGCCATTGAACACGCCGTAGTGACCGACGCTTGTTTGCACGTGATGCGTTTTCATGTAAAGCGGCAAGCGCGAGCACAGGTCTTGCGCCGCCACAGTTTGTCCCACTGCGCAGATGTCGTCCTTCTCGCCTTCGATCGTAAGTAGCGCGGTGTGCCGGATCGCCGATGGTTCCACGAGCCGCCCATGCACGCGCAAGTTGCCGCGCGGTATCGCGTATTGCTGAAACACGGTGCTCACCGTCTCCAGATAGAAGTCTGCCGTGAGATCGGTTGTGGCGAAGTACTCGCGATAGAACGTGCGCACAGCGTCGGCCTTCGCGGGGTCGCCTTTTGCGCGCTCGCGGTACATGTCCGTGAACGCGGTCGCATGCCGTTCAAGGTTCATCGTCATGAACGCGCCGAGCTGCACGAAACCCGGATAGACACGCCGCTGCGCGCCGGCAAAGCCAGGCGGCACGATGCAAATCAGATTCTTTTCGAACCATTCCATCGGCTTGCTCGTCGCCAGTCGATTCACTGCCGTCGGATTGACGCGACAGTCGATAGGGCCCGCCATCAGCGTCATGCTCGCGGGTTGCGCGGGATCGTTGTCCGCCGCCATCAGAGAGACGGCTGCGAGGGCTGCCACGGTCGGCTGACAGACAGCGAGCAGATGCGCATCAGGTCCGATGCGACGGATGAAGGCGATCACATGATCGACGTATTCGTCGAAACCAAAGCGTCCGGCCGACAGCGGCACGTCACGCGGGTTGTGCCAGTCCGTGATGAAGACGTCATGGTCCGCGAGCATCGTGCGCACCGTGCCACGCAACAGCGTCGCGAAGTGGCCGGACATCGGCGCGACGATCAATACGCGTGGCTGTTCGATGTCGATGTCCTTGCGAAAGCGCAAGAGTGAGCCGAACGGCGTGCGCTTCAGCACTTCCTCGGTCACTTCCACGCGCGTGCCATCCACTTCGACGCTATCGATGCCGAAAGGCGGGCGATGATGCGTCAGCCCGGACGCCTCCAGTAGTTCGCAATACGCGTCGAGCGTGCGGGCCGACGAGCTGGCGGCGAGCGCCGGCAGTGCTGCCAGCGTCATCCGCGTGGTGGTGGCGGCTGCACGCCACGGGCGCATCAGATCGGCGGCCGCCTGATAGGTCAGGTAAGCGAAAGGATTCATGAGTGCGCTTCGGATCGGGGTCGTCCGGGAAAGGCAATGTGCATGCCAATTGCGCGAGAATTGGCATGGTGCTTGCGGCATTCGGCGCCAGCAGGGGAGTGCGCGCCGCGCAGCGCGTGCGTATTGCGCGCCGCGCACTCGTGATGTCCTATGCAGGCTGCATTGTGGTGCATAAACAGGCCGATCCGGTGCGTGCGCAACGATTCAGGACGTTTTTATTACCGACGGTGGCGAATAGCGGAGGCTCTGATGGCGCAGGCAAAAACTCGCGCGGTTGAGACAGGAACGCGCGCCGTCGCGGCGCGCGAAGCCGTGTCCTCCACAGCGGCGTCCACGATACCAGCGTCCGTAGCGTCGCAAGCCGGCAAGCCAACGCTGACGATCAGCAGTTGCAACTATTCGTCGTGGTCGATGCGTGGCTGGCTGCTCGTCAAGCTCGCCGGGCTCGAAGTGGAAACGGTCACGGTGCCAGTCGACGACCCGACCGCGCGCGCCGAACTGCTGCTGCTGTCACCGTCGATTCTTGTGCCCTGTCTCCAGCACGATGGCATTCGCGTGTGGGACACGCTTGCTATCGCGGAGTATCTGAACGAAATCCGTCCACAAGCGGGTCTGCTGCCTGAGGACCGCAAGGCGCGCGCGCATTGCCGCGCGATCTGCGGCGAAATGCATTCGGGCTTCAGTGCGTTGCGTTCTGCATTGCCGATGAACCTGCGCGCGCATTTCGCCAACTTCCGTATCTGGTCGCGTGCACAGGACGACATAGAACGCATCATGGCGATCTGGCGCGAATGCTTCGCCGCGTATGACGGCCCGTGGCTGTTCGGCGAGATCAGCGCGGCCGACGCGATGTACGCACCGGTCGTCACGCGCTTTCTTACCTATGATGTCAAGCTGGATCGCGATATCGCCGACTATTGCGCGCGCGTGCTGAAGCATCCGCTTGTCGCCGAGTGGATCGGCATGGCGAGCGCCGAGACCGAAGATATTGATGAGTTGGATGTGGAGTTCTAGCTTGGCGGCAAAGAAGCCATGCTTCTCGGGCGACTGGACGCTCACATTGGGCATGCCGTCTATGACTCAGGCTTCAACCCGCCTCGTCAAGCGACAGCCGCCTCATACTTTCCCGCACTAACTCGAGAAATGCCTCTACCACCGGATTCGCCTGCTGCGTTTGCGGATAAAGCGTGAAACCGCGAAACCATATCTCCGGCGAAAACGGCCTGAACACGATACGACGTGCATCGGTATCGACCGTGGCCAGAGGATTGACGATTCCCACGCCCGCTGCGCGCGCCACGAGCGCACAAATGGTCGCGCCATACGGCGTCTCGATCGACGGCACCTGGTCCGCGCCTGCGGGACGCAACGCGCGATCTATCGCGGCGCGCGTGTCGTCGGCGTAGGAGGGCAGAATCAAACGTTCACCGCGCAGGTCAACAGCGCGAATCCGCTTTCGCGCAGCAAGCGCGTGCTTCGCGGGCAACGCACACAAGCCCGCAAGCCGGTATAACTCGACACTCGTCACGCCGAACGCGTCAGGCGTCGTGGTCGCGAACCCAACGTCGCATTGTCCGGACGACACCCAGCGTTGAATCGTGCTCTCGCTGCGCATCTCCAGCGACACGGCCACACGCGGATGCGCGTCTACAAAGCGCTCGATCACCGCCGGCAAGAACGATAACGCGACGACTGGCGCAGCCACGATCCGCAACCGCCCACTTCCGAGCTGCAGGATCTCGCGCGCTGAATGTTCCAGCTTTTCCAGCCCGACAAAGCTTCGATCCACTTCACGATAGAACGCGCTGCCTGCGTCGGTGGCATGAATGCGTCCGCCGTTGCGCACGAACAGCGTGAGCCCGGTGCCCGCTTCCAGTTCTGCGATCAGCCGGCTGATGCTCGGCTGCGACGTGCCAAGTTCTTCTGCCGCGGCTGTCATCGAGCCCCGCAGCATGACGAGGCGGAACGCCTCAATCTGCCTCAGATTCATCCTTATTCCCCGAGATTCAGCTCGACAAACATCAGCCGCCGTCACAAGCATGCCATATCAGAAATGAATGGAAGCCCTTTTTGTCGCTATTTGACCGGATGACTTGCGAGGGCGACACTGGGCTCGAATCAAGCCACAGGCGAGTCCATGCGTCCCGATGCGTTGCTGTTCCACGAAGCCTTCCGCTGCACGCCGTACTGGTGGGATTCGGCCCCGCCCGAAGTCGCGCCTGCGCCGCTGCCGGCGAGTGCGGACCTTGCGATCATCGGTAGCGGTTATTGCGGACTGTCGGCTGCGGCGCAAGCGGCGAAGCACGGTGCAAGCGTCGCCGTGCTGGATTCCGCTGAGATCGGCGCAGGCGGCAGCACGCGTAGCGGCGGCATGGTGTCGAGCGGACAAAAGCTGGCGCTGACCAATGCGATCAGCGGCGTCACCGCCGAACGCCTGACGCGCCTGATGCAGGAGTCGATGGCGAGTTTCGACTACCTCAAGCAGATCGTCGCGCAGGAATCGCTCGATGCGGACCTGCGCATCACCGGCCGTTTCTTCGGGGCCTTCACGCCCGCGCATTTCGACGTACTGCGTCGTCAGGGCCAGCTTCTGCGCGAAAAGACCGGCGTCACGGTGCATGTGATCGAGCGCGGCGCGCAACGGGCCATCATCGGCTCCGACTATTACTACGGCGGTATTCTCGTCGACGAATACGGCGGGCTGCATACGGCGAAGTATCACCGCGCCCTGCGCGATCTCGCTCGCCGTCGCGGCGCGACGCTGCATTCGCATGCGGCGGTGCAGCGCATCGAACGGATCGAAGGCACGCGCTTTCGCGTCCATACCGTTCGCGGCATGCTCGAGGCGCGGCAGGTGCTGGTTGCCACCAACGGCTATACCGGGCCGCTTGTGCCGTTCTTCTCGCGCCGCGTGCTGCCGGTAGCGAGCTATCAGATCGCTACGGAGCCGCTGCCCGATGGCCTGATGGACGTGCTCAATCCCGGCCGCCGCATGATCAGCGATTCGAAGCGCAATCTCTTCTACACGCGTCCGTCGCCGGACGGGACGCGCATGATCTTCGGCTCGCGGCCCGCGATCCGCGAGATAGACGAACGCGAGGCCGCGCGGCGGCTGTACGCGAAGCTGGTGCAACTGTGGCCCGCGTTGCGCGACGTGCGCATCACACATGCCTGGAAAGGCCTTGTCGCAATGACCGGCGACAAGCTTGCGCACATCGGCCAGCACGACGGTGTGCACTATGCGCTTGGCTGCAACGGCAACGGCGTCGCGCTGATGAGTTACCTCGGGCATCGCATCGGGAACCACATGGTCGGCGTCGAGCCGGACGTCGGTGCGTTCGGCGAAGGCGCGTTCCCGATCTCCAGCGCGGGCATGACGAGCGCACTTGCCGTGCCGATCGGCAGCGCGTTGTACCGGATCGGCGATCTGTGGCATGGACGCGTGCGGGCGGCGCTTTCCTAGCGATCCGCGTTCCATCAGGATGTTGAGGCACTGAACAGGAGCCGAAATGATTGAACTGCACAAGGTTTCGAAGTGGTACGGAGGGCATCGCGTGCTGTCCGATTGCACCGCGAACATCGCGCGCGGAGAAGTCGTCGTGATCTGCGGGCCGTCGGGTTCCGGCAAGTCGACGCTCATCAAATCCGTCAACGGGTTGGAAGCGGTGCAGGGCGGCCGGATCGTGGTGGACGGCATCGATGTGACGGCGAAGCGGGCCAATCTCTCGCGGCTGCGTGCGCGCGTCGGCATGGTCTTCCAGCACTTTGAACTGTTCCCGCATCTGTCCGTGCAGCGCAATCTGATGCTCGCGCAAATGAACGTGCTCGGCCGCGCCCGTGACGAAGCCGCCGACAAGGCGCGCGCGCTGTTGCGCCGCGTCGGTCTAGGAGGACACGAAGACAAATATCCGACGCAGCTGTCGGGCGGCCAGCAGCAGCGCGTCGCGATCGCCCGCGCGCTGTCGATGGACCCGGTCGCGATGCTGTTCGACGAGCCGACTTCCGCGCTCGACCCCGAAATGGTCAACGAAGTCCTCGACGTGATGACTGCACTTGCGCAGGAGGGCATGACGATGCTTTGCGTGACGCACGAGATGGGTTTCGCAAAGCGCGTCGCGGACCGCGTGCTATTCATGGACCGCGGCGCGATCGTCGCGGACGAAACGCGCGAGGCGTTCTTCGAGCGTCCGCGCTCTGAACGGGCAAGAGAGTTTCTCTCGCGCATCCTGCATTGATCCAATCCGCTGTCTATCTCCAGGGAGCCTCAACATGCGATTTCTCCGAATGGCACGTCACTTCGCGCTGGCCACTTCGTTCCTGATCGGCGCGGCAACCGCTGCTCACGCCGAGGACGTCGGCACGCTGACGCCGGGCAAGATCGTCGCGGGCGTGGATGCCAACAACAAGCCATATTCCTATATCGACAACGGCAAGATGACAGGCTTCGACGTCGAACTGATTCGCGCCATCGCCGCGAAGCTCGGGCTGTCCGCCGACTTTCGCGCGCAAGACTTCGCGGGCCTGCTGCCGAGCGTGGCGAACCAGCAGGTCGACCTTGCGGCAGGCTCGATTTCGATCACCAAGGACCGCCTCAAGATGGTCGATTTCTCCGACGGCTATCTGACCGGTCTGCTGAGCGTCGCGACGCTGCCGGGCAGCAGCATCGGCGCGGATGCCGGTTCGGTGAAGGACAAGCGTATCGGCGTGGTGCAGGGGACCATCGAAGACACGTATTCGCAGAGCTATCTGCCGGGCGCGCAGATCGTGCGCTTCCCGAATATCAACGCAGGCTTCCTCGCGCTGCGGAACAAGTACATCGAAGGCTTTTTTATCGATAAGACGCTGCTGGAAGGCCTGCAAGGCAAGTATCCGCAACTGAACCTCGCGGACAAGCTCGACATCTCCGCCGCGAATCTCCCCGCGGGCTTCCCGATCCGCAAGGGCAACGCGAAGCTCGAAACCGCGGTCAACAAGGCGCTGGGAGAGCTGGTGGCGGATGGCACCTGGCTCAAGCTGTACCAGCAGTTCAACCCCGGCTATCCGAAGCCTGATCCGATGCCGCCTTACGCGATGAAGTAACGGCCAGGAAGGGCGCGGTCTGCGCGCAAGCCACGAACAAGGAGAGTCCCCATGGATGCGTTTCTGCAGAACTTCCTGGATTGGCCGCTGCTGGTCGAGTCGCTGCCTGTGCTGCTCGGCACGGGTCTCGTGAACACGCTGGTCCTGTCGGTGATCTCGACCGCGCTCGGCATCGTGGCGGGCATGGCGCTGGCGCTGTGCGCGGTGTCGAATACTCGCTGGCTGACGTGGCCAGCCCAGGTCTTCATCGACGTGTTCCGCGGGCTCCCCGCCGCTCTGGTGATTCTGGTGGTGGGGCAGGGGCTCGCGCCCATCGGGCTCTCGCTGTTCGGGCCGAACCCGTATCCGCTCGCGATCGTCGCACTCGCGCTGGTGTCATCGGCGTATATCGCAGAGATTTTTCGCTCGGGCATTCAAAGTGTCGGCCGCGGGCAGATGTACGCCTGCCAGGCGCTCGGCATGACGTACTGGAGCGGCATGCGGCACGTGATCGTGCCGCAGGGCGTGCGGCGCATCCTGCCCGCGCTCGCGAATCAGTTCATCTCGATCGTCAAGGACTCAAGCCTCGTGTACTTCCTCGGACTGCTCACGTCGCAACGCGATCTTTTCACCATCGGCCAGAACGCGGCGGTCAATACGGCGAACCTGTCGCCGCTGGTGGCGGCGGGCGTCGTGTATCTGCTGATCACAGTGCCGCTCACGCACGCGATCAATCATCTCGACCGCTGGACCAACCGCTTCAGCAATCCCGGCGCGCATCACCGGAAGGCGTCGCGCAAGGCGCGCAACGTGCGCCATGAGGAAGCGCTTCAGTCACAGCAGGCGGCGGTGGCCGAGCGTCGTCCGTAAACTCTCATTTCGATGAAACCAACATGGGACCGAAAGTCGACACCGTCGCCGACGATATCAAGCTGCCCGAACGCGCCGATGTGGTCGTGATTGGCGGCGGCATCATGGGTGTGTCAACGGCGCTTGCGCTGCACGAGAAGGGACTGTCCGTCGCGCTTTGCGAGAAGGGGCACATCGCGGGCGAGCAGTCGAGCCGCAACTGGGGCTGGGTGCGCGTCACGCGGCGCGATCCGCGTGAATTCCTGCTCAGCATCGAAAGCCTGAAAATCTGGCGGACGCTCGACCGCACGCTCGGCATCGACACAGGCTTCAATCAGTGCGGCATTCTCTACGTATCGAACGATGATGACGTGCTCGCCCGTCACCGCGACTGGCTCATGCGCGCACGGCAGATCGCGGGCGACGACGCATTCGATACGCGTGAAATCGAATCACGCGAGATTGCCACGTTGCTTCCAGGCGCGAAGCAGACGTTCAAGGCCGGCATCTTTACGCCCGGCGACGCGCGCGCCGAGCCGCAGAAAGCCGCGCCCGCGATCGCCAACGCGCTGCGCCGTCGGGGCGTCAGCATTCTCACGCCATGCGCGGTGCGGGGCATCGAGACGAGCGGCGGGCGTGTGAGCGCGGTCGTTACCGAGCACGGCACTATCCGATGCGACGCGGCAGTGGTCGCGGGCGGCGCGTGGACGCGCTATTTCTGCGGGAATCTAGGCGTCGAGTTGCCGCAACTGCTGACGCGTGCGTCCGTCTTGCGCACCGAGCCGCTCGAAGGCGGTCCGACATGCAGCGCCAACAACGAGGAGTTCGCATTCCGCAAGCGCGCGGACGGCGGTTACACAGTCGCGTACGGCATGCGCACGCATGCGGACCTCACGCCCGATTCGTTCCGTCTGTTCTTCAAGTACATCGAGGCGTTGAAGAGCCAGATGGGCGCGTTGCAGATTCAAATAGGCAAGCGCTTCTTCGATGAACTGAAGCGGCCGCGCCGCTGGCCGCTGAATGAACCGACGGTGTTCGAGCACATTCGCACGCTGGACCCGGACCCGGTCGTGCCTTATGTCGACAAGGGTCTGAACGCGTTTGTCGATGCGTTTCCACAATTTTCGGGCGCGCGCATCGCGCAGCGCTGGGCGGGTTACATCGACGTGACGCCAGATGCGATTCCGGTCATCTCGAAGGTCGCGCGCGTGCCGGGCATGTTCATCGGCACCGGGTTTTCGGGGCATGGCTTCGGCATCGGGCCTGCCGCGGGCAGGCTGATGGCGGACCTCGTCAACGAGGATAAACCGCTCGTCGATCCGCACGCGTTCCGCCTGGAGCGGTTCAGCGATGGCTCGAAAATCACCATCGACGCAGGCTTCTGACGACAAGGCAAATGACATGGAGAAAGTGGCGATGGTGTCGGGCGCGAGTCGCGGCATTGGAAGGGAGATCGCGCTGGAACTGGCGCGGCGCGGTTACCGGCTGTCGCTCGGGCAACGCGATCCGCACGCGGGCGATGGCGTGCCCGATGCATTCCTGCATCCGTACGAGGCGCGCGATTCCGCCGCCGCTCGCGCCTGGGTCGATGCGACGCTCGGGCGCTTCGGGCGCATCGACGTGCTGGTGAGCAACGCGGGAATTTGCCGCATGATCGACTTCGATAGCGGCACTGATACGCTGCTCACGGAGACGCTCGACATCAACGTGATGGCGCCTTTCCGGCTCGTGCAGGCGGCGCTGCCGCATCTCAGGCGCGCGGGCGCCGGGCGCTTCGTGCAGCTTGCGTCGCTATCGGGCAAACGCGTGAAAAACCTCAACGTCGGCTATCAGATGTCGAAACACGCGATGGTGGCCCTCACCCACGCGGTGCGCCGCGCGGGCTGGGAGGACGGCGTGCGTGCGACCGCCGTGTGCCCCGGCTTCGTCAATACGGATATGGCCGCTGGCATCGCCGATATCGAACCCCTGGCGATGACGCAGCCGCGCGATCTTGCACTGCTGGTCGTCAATACGATCGAGCTGCCGAATACGACGAGTGTGGCGGAGTTGCTCGTGAATTGTCGGTATGAGGAGATGCTGTAGAGCCGCGCATGTTGGCCATCGCGCGGTGACCATCGTCGCGCCGCGCGGAGGATTGGCCTGTGCACTCATCAGATACGCATTACGGTCACTTGCCGCCGCTCGCTCATCCGACTCATGAGACGTCGGCAGGGCCGGTTCGCTAGTTGGACGTCTATCTGCTCGCAATGCAACTAATCGTCGGCTCCGTAACGTTTCCTTGATCTGCGTGTAAAGCGGAACGTGAGAGTCGGGAGAAAGTGGTAGGTGAGGCAGCGTCATGGATGGCTGATGTGCATCGGGCGTGATTTCGCTGACTCGCATCATCATTGGGTTGTGTGTCACCAGGTCCGCGTGCAGCATCATTGGGAGCGCCATTGCAAGTAAGTCGGTGATGTGCGGACGGCTTCGTGCTGTCGGGCTATCCGCATCTGGACGAGGCATATCGCTTCGCGGAGCTGGTGTTCCCGCTGCTGCCCGGCAAAGGCCGCGTGACGAGCGATGCGCGCCAGACCGGAGGCGCATTCGATATCCGCGCGGGTCAGGCCGCGCGCTGAGGTCTCGCGGTGAGGTCGCAGTGAGGTCTCGCGGTGCGATCACCGCCCCTTCCACGGCACGAGCCGCCGCTCAAGCGCGCGCATGCCGAAGTCGAAGATCCACGCGATCGCGCCGATCAGCACGATGCCCATCACCACCACGTCGGTACGCAGGAAGCTCGATGCGTTGAGCACCATCTGCCCGAGCCCGGCCGTCGCGGCCACCATCTCCGCGGCGACGAGCGTGGTCCATCCGAACCCGACCGCGATGCGCAGGCCGGTCAGGATTTCGGGCAGCGCGGCGGGCAACACTACGTGCCACACCACTTGCCTGAAGTCCGCGCCGAGCGACCACGCCGCGTTCACCTGTTCGGCGCTCGCGCTCCGGACGCCCGCGCGCGCGGCCATCGCGATCGGCGCGAAGCACGCGAGCCAGATGACGACGATCTTCGCGGTTTCGTCGATGCCGAACCAGATCACGACGAGCGGCAGATACGCGAGCGGCGGCAGCGGCCGATAGAACTCCAGCGGCGGATCGAGCACGCCGCGCGCGATGCGGCTCACGCCCATCAGAATGCCGATCGGCACTGCGGTGATCACCGCCAGCGCGAATGCGCCGAACACGCGAATCGCGCTCCATAGCAGATGCTCGTAGAGCGGCAGGCCACCCTGCAGCCGCCCGTGCACGGCATCGACGAAGGCGCGCCACACCGCTTCGGGCGAAGGCAGAAAGAGCGGCGGCAGCCAGTGAAAATGCGTGGCCGCCCACCAGAGCAGCGCGAGTGTCGCGACGCACAGCACGCTGGGCACGGCCGTCGGGCCCGCGCCCGGCATGCCGCGATAGCGCGCACCCCGTTTGACGCGGGTGGCGCGTCGTGCAATGCGCGGCGGTGTCGCTGCGCGCGGCAGTCGCGCGTCCTGAGCGGGATGGGTCATGCCACCTCCGTTTCAGTGCGATGCAGGCGGCGCGTCAGCCGCTCGCGCCACTCGATGAACGCAGGCGATGATTTCACGGCGCGCGCATCCCGGTTCCGGACGAATTCACGCGAGAACGGCAGTTCGTGCACCTCCTCGATCCGCCCCGGACCGGGCGTCATCAGCACGAGCCGCGTCGCGAGGAAAAGCGCCTCTTCCACGCTGTGCGTGATGAAGAACACCGTCTTGCCCGTGCGCGCCCACACGTCGAGCACCAGTTCCTGCACGGCTTCGCGCGTGAGGGCGTCGAGCGCGCCCATCGGTTCGTCCATCAGCAGCACTTCGGGATCGCTCGCGAGCGCGCGCGCGATGCCCACGCGCTGCTGCATCCCGCCCGACAACGCGTAGACCTTCGCGTGCTCATGCTGCGCGAGGCCGACGAGCGCGAGCGTACGGCGTGCGATTGCGTGCCGCTCGCTTCGCTTCATGCCGCGAAAACGCAGTCCGAGCGCGACGTTGTCGAGCACGTCGAGCCACGGCATCAACGCATATTTTTGGAACACCACGCCGCGCTCGGCGCCGGGCCCGACGATCGGCTCGCCGTTGAGCGATGCCTCGCCTTCGGTCGGATCGAGAAAACCGGCGAGGCAATTGAGCAGCGTGGTCTTGCCGCATCCCGACGCGCCCAGCGCCACCACGAACTCGCCGCTGCCTATCTGCAAGTCGACGCCCTTCAGCGCGGGCGTGCTCGCGCCTTCGTACGTGACGCCGAGATTGCGGATGGAAAGCGACGTCATTTCGCGGCCTGCTGCGCGAAGCGCGGATCGACACCCGTGGAGTAATCCGCGAGCACGTTCTGGATCGTGCCCTGCTGCTTGAGGAACTGCGCGGTCGCGGCGAGCGATTTTGCCGCGCCCGACTGCTGGCCGCCGCCGAGCCACGTCGGCGACGCCTGCTCGCCCGCGTTCGGGAAGGCATAGAGCGCGAGGCTCGCGGGCACGTCGGCGGCGTTCGCGCCCGACTCCTGCGCGACCGCCTGAACCTGTTTCGAGCCGGCGCCCCAGTCGGCCTTGTGATCGCGGTATTGAGCGTCGGTGTCGGCGAGCACCTTGACGAGGCCGTTCAGGAACGCGGGATTGTCCTGCGCGAACTTGCGCGAGGCGACGAAGCCGTCGAAGGTCGCCTTGCCCGATTCGGTCGCGACCTGTCCCGACGTGATCAGCACACGGCCGTTCTGCTTGACCTTGGCGAGCACGGGGTCCCAGATATAAGTCGCGTCGATATTGCCGCGCTCCCACGCGGCGGCGACTTCGGGCGGACGCAGATTGACGATCTTCACGGTCGACGGATCGACGCCCGCCTGCTGCAGGGCTACGAGCGCATGGAAGTGCGACGTCGACACATAGGGCACGCCGAGCGTCTTGCCCTTGAGATCGGCGAGCTTCGTGACGCCGGAGCCGTTGCGCGCGACAAGCGCTTCGGCGTCGTTGATGTTGTCGAGAATCCAGAACAGCGAGAGATCGACGCCTTGCGAGAGGCCTGCCGCGATCGGGCTCGATCCTGCTTCGCCGATCTGAATGGAGCCCGACGCGAGCGCGCGGATGACGTCCGCGCCGCTGCCGAGCTTGCGGTACGTGACCTTGTAGCCCGTCGCCTTTTCGACGGCGCCGCTCGCCTGCGCATAGCGCCACGGCACCACCATGTCCTGATAGCCGATCACCACTTCGCGCGTCTCGGCCTGCGCGTGAACGGGGCCGAGAGCAACGGCGGCGAACAGGAAAGAAGCGATGCCTGCAATCAGCTTGCGGCGATTGATCGTGTGTTTCATGGAGCGTGCCGGATGGTGTGGTGAAGCCTTCGACTATAGGCACTTCGCGTGCCGCGGCTACGAATGAATCATGCGAAGCAAATGACGTGAAACGCACTTCGCATATGCCGTTTTCCAAACTGCGAACGGTTCGATGCAAACCATCATTTGCAAATGACAAATGCTTGGTTCTGCTTCAGGCCGATGTCTCGCATAGTCGAACGTGATGGCTATAGACGGCGAACCGGCTTCAAACGGCTGTCGACGCCATGGCTTCTGTGAGGAAACGAGAAAACGGAGACGTCATGACCGACGAAGTACAGGAACGCATCATTCATCCCGTGCTGGAAGGGGCGCGCGAAGCGGGCGCAGCGGCGCAATTGCCGTATGCGGGCAGCGTATCGCCGGCCGACGCATGGGCGCTCGTGCAAGCCGGCGACGCCGTGCTCGTCGACGTGCGCACCGCCGAAGAGCGCAAGTTCGTGGGCTACGTCCCCGAAAGCATTCACGTCGCATGGGCGACAGGCACGAGTCTCACGCGCAATCCGCGCTTCGTGCGCGAGCTGGAAGCGAAGACCGGCAAGGATGCGGTCGTGCTGCTTCTGTGCCGCAGCGGCAAGCGTTCGGCGGCGGCAGCCGAAGCCGCGGCCAAAGCGGGCTTCACGCATGCGTTCAACGTGAGCGAAGGCTTCGAAGGCGAACTGGACGAACAACAGCGGCGCGGCACGCAAAACGGCTGGCGCTATCTCGGCTTGCCCTGGGTTCAGGACTAGAGCGGACCCATTACATCGAAAGGACTGCACTGTGGCTGTATTCGACATCGACGACATCGTCCAATCGCTTCAGACGGTCCGCCAGCAGTGGCGGGAAACGCAAAAGCGCTCGCTGGAGCCGGGCGGGCGCGAGCTTCCCGCGCGCGAGGCGCTCGCCGATATCATCGGCGCGCTGAAAGGCGCGCTCTTCCCGATGCGGCTCGGGCCGCCCGACCTGCGCCAGGAAAGCGAGAACTTCTACGTCGGCCATGCACTCGATTTCGCGCTGCAAGGCTTGCTTGCACAAGCGAAGCTCGAGCTGCACTACAAAGCCCGACATCTTCCACGCGACGATCAAGCGATCGATACACGCGCGAGCGACGCGATACGCGCGTTCGCGAAGACCTTGCCGCGCATCCGCAGCCTGCTCGACAGCGACATTCTCGCGGCCTATCAGGGCGACCCGGCGGCGGGCAGCGTCGATGAAGTGCTGCTCTGCTATCCCGGCATTCTCGTGATGATTCACCATCGCGTCGCGCACGAGTTGTATCGGCTCGGGTTGCCGCTGCTCGCGCGTATCGTGGCCGAACTCGCGCATGGGGAAACGGGCATCGACATTCATCCGGGCGCGCGCATCGGCTCGGGCTTCTTCATCGATCACGGCACGGGCGTCGTGATCGGCGAGACGGCCGTCATCGGCAATCATGTGCGCATCTATCAGGCGGTGACGCTCGGCGCGAAGCGCTTTCCGCGCGACGCGGAAGGTCATCTCGAGAAAGGGCTCGCGCGTCATCCGATCGTCGAGGACGATGTCGTCATCTATGCGGGCGCAACGATCCTCGGACGCGTGACGCTCGGACGCGGCGCGGTGATCGGGGGCAACGTATGGCTCACGCACGATGTCGCACCGGGCGCGTCGGTCACGCAGGCGCTGTCGCAAAGCGGCGAGGCAGGCGTGCGCGTGCGTGCCGCGGACTCCGAGCAGGTGACGTCATGAGCACGCTCGTGCGCCACTTCGGCGCGACGGTGCGCGAGCTGCGCGAATCGCAGGGCTGGACCCAGGAGCAACTCGCGGAATATGCGGGCTTGAACCGGTCCTATGTTGGGGAAATCGAGCGCGGCGCGTGCATCGCGTCGATCGTCACCGTCGACAAGATCGCGAAAGCGTTCGCCGTGCCGATGGCCCGTCTTCTCGCGCCCATGCCGCACGACGAATCGGCCTGATGACGGCTATAGCATGTTGAACGGGGTTTGTGGCCTCGTGATAATGACGCCCGTTCATAAGCATTCCCGTTCTTCTTCTATAGACCCCGGAGCATCTCATGACCGCAACAGTCGGCGGCCCGACCGCGCTCGGCGACAACGCAGCACGGCAACTAGCGAACGCCACCAAGACAGTCCCGCAACTCTCGACGATCACGCCTCGATGGCTCACGCACCTGCTGCAATGGGTGCCGGTCGAGGCGGGCATCTATCGTCTGAATCAGGTGAAGAACCCCGAGGCGGTGCGCGCGCTGTGCACGCAGCGCGAAGACGAAAGCATGCTGCCGCGCACGTTCGTGCCTTACGAAGAACAGCCGCGCGAATACTTTCTCAATGCGGTGAGCACGGTGCTCGACGTGCAGACGCGCGTGGCCGATCTCTACAGCAGCCCGCATGATCAGACCAAGGAGCAACTGCGCCTGACGATCGAGACGATCAAGGAGCTTCAGGAAAGCCAGCTCATCAACAATCCGGATTACGGTCTGCTCGCGAATGTCGCGGAAGAACAGCGCGTGTTTCCGCTGACCGGCGCGCCGACGCCCGATGACCTCGACGAACTGCTCACGAGAGTCTGGAAAGAGCCCGCGTTCTTCCTGACGCATCCGCTCGCGATCGCCGCGTTCGGCCGCGAATGCACGCGCCGTGGCGTGCCGCCGCCGACGGTCAGCCTGTTCGGCTCGCAGTTCCTCACGTGGCGCGGCATTCCGCTGATTCCGTCGGACAAGGTGCCGGTGGCGGATGGCAAGACCAAGATTCTGTTGCTGCGCGTGGGCGACAAGCGTCAGGGTGTGGTCGGCCTGTATCAGCCGGGCGTGGCGGGCGAGCAGGGTCCGGGGCTGTCGGTGCGCTTCATGGGCATCAACAATCACGCGATCGCGTCGTATCTGATCTCGCTGTATTGCTCGCTCGCCGTGCATTCGCCGGATGCGCTGGCCGTTCTGGATGATGTGGAGATCGCCAAGTACCATGAGTATCCCGACACCTACCGCTAATCCGCTGAGCCTGCCCCATGCGGACGCGCCCGCGGGTCTGCCCGATGTCGCGACGCTCGCGCGCCTTGCCAACGAGTTCTTCTCGAACGTGCCGGGCAGCGCGACACCGGCTGCCGCGAGCCTCGGCAGCGGCGGGGGCGAGTCGATCTCGGCGATGCTGCCGTTCACCGCGCCCGCGACGAGCATCGTGAGCAATCCCGCGCCGCCGGGTTCGCCGCTCGCGGGTCCGGGCGGCACGGGCACGGGCGTGCCGGGTCTGTCGATTCCGCAAGGCTACGCGCCGGGGACGAATCTCGCACCGTCGTCGCCGCTGCATGTGCTCTCGCTCGGCAATCGCGTGCCCGCGCTCGCGCCGCACGCGATCTCGCATGACGGCGTGCCTGATCTCGCGCAGACCGTCGCGCCCGCGATAGAGCCGCGTGTGGGCGGCGCGGCGCTCGGCACGGAGCCGAGCGCGATCGAACGTCCTTCGGCGGAGGGCGCGCTGACGTCGGGCTACTACTTTCTGAACGAAGGCGGTCAACCCGCGCATGTGCATCGCGAAGCATTGAAGCCGGGACAAGGCGTCACCGCCGAATCGTTCGGTTTGCCCGGCGACGATTTCCTGCGCTCGCTCGCCGTCGAGCGTCAAAGTACGCCGTATTACTTCGCTCAAGACGAGGGCAAGCCGGCACCGTACGCAAACTCCGCGCATCCGCCGTTCGATGTCAACGCGATCCGCCGCGACTTCCCGATTCTTCAGGAGCGCGCGAACGGCAGGCAGCTCGTGTGGTTCGACAACGCCGCGACGACGCAGAAGCCGCAGGCCGTCATCGACCGGCTCGCGTACTTCTACGCGCACGAGAACTCGAACATTCACCGCGCGGCGCACGCCATCGCGGGCCGCGCGACCGATGCCTACGAAGGCGCGCGCGAGACGGTGCGGCGCTTTCTCAACGCGAGTTCGACGGAAGAGATCATCTTCGTGCGCGGCACGACCGAAGGCATCAATCTGGTCGCGAAGTCATGGGGCATGAAGAACGTGGGCGAGGGCGACGAGATCATCGTGTCGCATCTCGAACATCACGCGAACATCGTGCCGTGGCAGCAGCTCGCGTCGGAGAAGGGCGCGAAGCTGCGCGTGATTCCGGTCGACGATTCCGGGCAAGTGCTGCTCGACGAGTACCAGCGCATGCTCAACGGGCGCACGAAGATCGTGTCCGTGACGCAGGTGTCGAATGCGCTCGGCACGGTCGTGCCGGTGCAGGAGATCGTCGCGATGGCGCATCGTGCGGGCGCGCGTGCGCTCGTCGACGGGGCGCAGTCGGTGTCGCACATGCGTGTCGACGTGCAGAGCATCGATGCCGATTTCTTCGTGTTCTCGGGGCACAAGATCTTCGGTCCGACGGGCATCGGCGCGGTGTACGGCAAGCGCGAGGTGCTGGAGGACATGCCGCCGTGGGAAGGCGGCGGCAACATGATCCAGGACGTGACCTTCGAGCGCACCGTGTTTCAGGGGCCGCCGAGCCGCTTCGAGGCGGGCACGGGCAATATCGCGGATGCGGTCGGACTCGGCGCGGCGCTCGATTACGTGACACGCATCGGTATCGAAAATATCGGGCGCTACGAGCACGATCTGCTCGCGTATGCGACGAACCTGCTGCGGCCGGTGCCCGGCGTGCGCCTGATCGGCACGGCGGACGACAAGGCGAGCGTGCTGTCGTTCGTGTTGAAAGGTTATGCGCCGGAAGCGGTCGGGCGTGCGCTGAACGAAGAGGGTATCGCGGTGCGCTCTGGGCATCATTGCGCGCAGCCGATCCTGCGGCGTTTCGGCGTCGAAGCGACGGTGCGGCCATCGCTCGCGTTTTACAACACCTGCGACGAAGTCGATCGCTTCATCTCGGTCGTGCGGCATCTTTCCGCGCGCAGGTAAAACGAAACGCGGCGCATGGTCTCCCATGCGCCGCGACGCTCATACTTTACCGAGCACGCCAAGCCACGCCTGGCCGATGACTTCATGCGCCGCATCCGCGTTGGGTGGATGAAACGCGCCCGCCCGCACGTCGCGATAAAGCCGTTCGAGTTCGTTGTGACGCGACAGCGACGCCGCGCCCGCGATCTTCAGCGCGAGATTCACCACGCGCAACGCACCATCGACCGCATGCTGTTTCGCCGCGAGCAGATGCGCGATCCACGGCTCGTCTTCTCCGTAGCCCGTCCACCAGCGCTCGGCCGCGCGCTCGACCAGTGCCTCGATGCTCGCCAGTTCGATGGCCGCCTGCGCGACCGCCTGCTGCGTGAGCGGCTTGTACGCGTAAGTCTTGCCGCCGATGGCCGGCGATGCGCGCTGCTTTGCCGATTCCACCGCGACGTGGAAGGCGCGCTTCGCGATGCCGTAATAGACCGCGCCGAGACCAGGCAGCACCGCGCCGAGAATGCCGTCGACGAAGGGATCGTCGGGAATGCCCGCGGGCAGCACGCGAATCACCTTGTCGCGCGGCGCAATCGCCCCTTCGAGCCAGGTGTCGTCGCTGCGCGTGGCGCGCAGGCCGAGCGCATCCCAGGTCTGCACCGTGCGATGACCCGCCGCGTCGCGCCGGATGAACGCATGCACGATCTTCGGCGCCTGCGGGTCGGACTCGTCGATGCCGTGCACGCCGAGCCAGTCCCATGCGGGCGCGAGCGAGGTGAAGATCTTGCGCCCGTCGAAGCGATAGCCGCCGTCTGGCAATGGCGTCGCCTTCACCGATGACCACGCGAGACCGAGATCGTTGCCGGGCTCGCCGTGACCCGCGGCGAACACCTTGCCCGCGCCCGCTTCTTCGAGAATCCATTGCGCCGACGTGTCGCCGCGCCGGTACAGATGCAGCGCCGCGCCGACCCAGTACAGATGCATGTTCAGCGCGAGCGCGGTCGATGGCGCGCGGGCCGCGAGCCTTGCCTGTTCGCGCAGAAGTCTTGGCAGCGTGAGGCCGAGGCCGCCGAATTCGACCGGCACGCTCGCGCGCAGGAAATTGGCTTCGTGGAGATCGCGCAGGTCTTCCGAGAAGAAGTGGTTGTCGCGGTCGTAGCCGGCGGCGCGCTGGCCGATGGCTTCGAGCAGCGCATCGGACAACAGGGGCGATGCGTCGCCCGGAGCGGGCGGCGCGATGGCGGGTTCGAGTACGGCGCTCATCGAGGCTCTCCTGTGTGCGGCGTCACGTCAGCGCCGAGAAATACTTCTCGTCGGGTACGACGCCGGCGGCGATGAAAATGCGGTTCGTATGGTTGAACCACGATGCGGTCTCGATCGCTTCGAGGATATCGGCGTCGTCGAGGCCGAGCCTGCGCAGGCGGTCGAAGTCCTTTTCCGTGATCGCGCGCGGCGAAGTGGTGATGGTTTCGGCGATCTCGGCCAGCGCGAGTTGCCGCGCGGACAGATCAGCGAGGTGATAGTCGAGCGCGATGCGCCGTGCCTGCACGCGGTCGCCCAGCGCCTCGCCGAGCGCATGCGCGTGATGGATCGCACACAGGCCGCAGCCGTTCGTGCGCGACACGATGACCGCGATCAATTCGCGCTCGTCGATCGGCAGCCGGCCTTCGGTGGCGAAGAGCTTTTCGAAGTACTGCGTGAAGCGGCGCGCCGTATCGGGGTTCAGGGCGAGCGCGCGAATCCAGTTGTCGCCGCCGTGCTGCTCGACCAGTTGCCGCAGTTCATCGCTCAAGGTGTCGTGCGCGGGAACCTCCAGCCGGCCGATGACGGGTGCCTCGGTGCTCAGGACTTCTGCCATGTCGCATGCCTCGCTCGTGTGAGTGAAGAGAAGCTTCGGCCCATTATGCGCAGCGCTCCGCCGTGCGATCCAATATCGATTTGCGATTTGCAATTCGCCCCGCGCGATGTGCCCGAACGCCGATTAGCTTATGAAAAATCAGCCGCACCGCGCATCGGCGCCTGCGATAACGTTGAGGTCCGCACTTCAGCGCAGGAGAACCCGAAGATGTCCACGATCGCACCCTCCGATCCCTTCGCGGATCATCTGAATACCTATGACGCCGAGGCCCAACGCGAACCCATTTCCCGCTTCAACGTGCCCGACGAGGCGCGCCTGCCGCCGCATGTCGCGTCGATTCACGCGAAGTTTCGCCGGCAATACGGCTTCGTGCCGAACTGGCTCGCGGCGCTGTCGATCAATCCCGATACCGCGTATCGGCTCGTCACGTTCTACGAGCATCTGTTCGATCCGCACCGCAGCCAGTTGACGGCGGCGGAGCGCGAGTTGATCGCGGTGGTGACATCGGCCGCGAATGAATGCAGCTATTGCGTGTTCAATCACACGCAGGCGCTCGGGAACGCGCTGGGCGATACCGTGCGCGCGCAACGCATCGCGCAGGGCTTTCTTCATGTGCGTCTTCCTGTGAAGGAGGCGGCGCTCGCGGAAATCTCGGAGCGTCTCACGCGCGATCCCGGCGGCATTCGCGATGAAGATCTGCAAGGGCTGCGCTCGATAGGCTTCACGCAACAGGCGGTGACCGAGGTGCTGGAGATATCGGCGTTCTTCAACTACGCCAACCGCCTGACCATCGCGCTCAACGTCGTGCCCGACGACCAGTTCTTCGCGGGGCGTGATCCGGGGAACGCCTGAAGCGAAGCCTGGTGATTCGAGCGCCTTTTCACGAGTCGGAGTACCTTGGCGCGACCCGCTACTCTCGATCAACCGACGCGATGCCACACTCCCGACAACTCCATCTCGGCGCGTTCATGCGCCCGGTCAGCCTGCACACCGGCGCGTGGCGCTATCCCGGTGCATATCCCGACGCCAACTTCAATTTCAAACACCTGAAGCAGTTCGTGCAGACGCTGGAAAGAGGATGCTTCGATGCGTTCTTCATGGCCGATCATCTCGCCGTGCTGAACATGCCGGTGAACGCGCTCAAGCGCAGCCACACGGCGACATCGTTCGAGCCGTTCACGCTGTTATCCGCGCTCGCATCGGTGACCGAGCGTATCGGACTGGTCGCGACGGCGTCGACCACGTTCGACGAGCCGTATCACGTCGCGCGCCGTTTCGCTTCGCTCGATCATCTGAGCGACGGTCGCGCCGGCTGGAATCTCGTCACCACGTCGAATCCCGATGCCGCGCTGAACTTCGGGCGTGACGAACACATGGAGCACGACGAGCGTTATCGCCGCGCGCGCGAGTTCTACGATGTCGTCACGGGTCTCTGGGATAGCTGGGCCGATGACGCCTTCGTGCGCGACACGCAAAGCGGCTTGTTCTTCGATCCGGACAAGCTGCACGTGCTCGACCACAAAGGCCCCTATCTTTCGGTGCGCGGGCCGCTCAACATCGCGCGGCCGGTGCAGGGCTGGCCGGTGGTCGTGCAGGCGGGATCATCGGAAGCGGGCAGGCAGCTCGCCGCCGAAACCGCCGACGCGGTCTTCACGGCGCAGCCGAATCTCGCGGCGGGCAAGCGTTTCTATGCCGATGTCAAAGGCCGCATGGAACGCGCCGGCCGCGCGCGCGGGCATCTGAAGATCCTGCCGGGCGCGTTTGTCGTCGTGGGCGATTCGCGCGACGAGGCGCTGGAGAAGCGCGCATTGCTCGACACGTTCGTGCACGACGACAGCGGCTTCGCGTCGCTGTCGATCGCGCTCGGCCACGACGTTTCGTCGTTCGATCCCGACGGCCCGCTGCCCGAGATTCCCGAGACCAACGCGAGCAGGAGCGCGCGCGAACGCGTGATCGACATGGCGCGCACGGAAGGACTGACGGTCCGTCAACTGGCGCAGCGCGTGGGCGGTTATTCCGGTTTGCAGATGATCGGAACCGCGACGGATATCGCCGACGAGATGGAGCAATGGCTCGTCGAAGAGGGCAGCGACGGCTTCAACGTGATGTTTCCATTCCTGCCCGAAGGCCTCGACGATTTCGTCGCGAAGGTGGTGCCCGAGTTGCAGCGGCGCGGCATTTTCCGGCGGGCGTACGAGGGCGCGACACTGCGCGAGCATCTCGGCTTGCCGAGGCCGTCGAATCGCTTCTTCGCGCATCGGTGATGCGCGAGACATCGATATCCTTATCAGGTGAAATTCGTTCCAATCGCGGCGCGTCATGGCTACGCTGGTCGGCGTCTCAACCACGCATGTCACACACCATGACCCAACGCGATTTGCTGATCCTGCTGGAACCGGGCTTTACCGATCCGAAGCGCCCGGGCGAAGTGTTCGTCTGTCCGGACGGCGCGCCCATCGAAGGGCTGCTTGCAAGCGACCCCGCGCGCAACGCGCGGCTCGATATCCGTCGCGTGCCGTTCGAGCGTCCGCGCCGGGCGGCGGTCGAAGCGCTGAGCGACGCGCATCAGAGCCTTCCCGTGCTCGTGCTCGGCGACGAATACCCCGCGCCGCCCGATGCGCAAGCGCACGGCGACAAGCGCTTCGTCACCGATACGCGCCGCATTCTCGCGTTGCTGGCAGAGCGGCACGGTTTCCCGAAAGTGCACGACTGACCTGATCGGACGCGCCATGCCGAACGGGCATGGCGCAGCGCTTCCCTCACGAATAGAACGACGGCTTCGGGATGCGCCCGTTAAGCGCCCAGTCTCCCAGTTCGCGCACTTTGTAATCGAGCGGATCATGCAGCGTATGCACGCGCACGTTGCGCCAGAAGCGGTCGAGACGCAATGCCGCCGTGGTCGAGCGTGCGCCCGTCACTTCGAACATGCGATTGGCAACGTCCAGCCCGGCCCGCGCAGCCGCCACCTTCGAGGTAGCGACTGCCACGGCCACTTCGCCGCGCTCGCTTTCGGTGAGCGCGAGACCGCGCTGCCACGCGCGATCGAAGGCCTGCATCGCGCGTTCGACGAGCAGACGCGCGCCTTCGAGCGCGACCCAGAAATCGCCGTAGTGCGCGATCACGTAGGGATCCTCGGCGGGCCGCTCGGCTTGCGAGGCGATCCACGGCCGCGTTTGCGCGAGCGTCGCGTCGCGCGCCGCCTGCAATGCGCCTTCGCCGATGCCGAGGTAGATATGGCACAGGATCGATTGCGCGAGCAGCGGCCGCAGCGTGGCGAACGGGCTGGAAAGCGGTCCGGGATGAAGCAGCAGCTCGTCCACCGCGACGGGCACGCTCTCGAAGATCACCGTGCCGCTGTCGGTCTGACGCTGCCCCATGTTGTCCCAGTCGTCGAGCACGGTGATGCCCGCGCGATTCGTCGGCGTCGCGCCGATGAGCAGACGCCCGTCGCCATCGAACGCGGACGCGAGCAGTTGATCCGAATCGCACGCGCCGGAACAGAAGCTCTTGCGGCCATCGAAGACATAGCCGCCGGCGCCATCGGGCAGGGCGCGGGTGCCCTTGTCGAGCGGATTGAGCGCGTTGCCCCAGAACCAGCCCTGCGCGACGGTCTCGCCGAGCCAATGGCGAATCTGCGTGTCGCTGCCGAAAAGGCGGATCGTCGCGAGTTGCAGATGATGAAACGCGAACAGATGCGCGAGCGAACTGTCGACCTGCGCCATGCGTCGCACGACATCGAGCGTCGTCGACCAGGGGGCGCCGTCGCCGCCGAGCTCCGCCGGCACCGACAGCCGCAGCAGGCCGCTCTCGCGCAGCAGGCGGCGCTCGTGAAAGGCGGTGCCGCCGGCCTTGTCGCGCGCGGCGGCGGTTTGGGCCCATTCGCGCAGCACCGCTTCCAGCGGCTCGGTCCACAGGGCGTCTTGCGTGCGACTCATTGAAATGTCTCCTGTCGGTGATAGGTGTTCCGCGTTCGGCAGCGGTCTTTGGCGCCAATCCGGAAAACCATAGATCGATTCATTGGTTTGGCTTTGATGAGCGGATTCGTAAGCTTGTCGCGCACCATCGACGATAACTGCTTCGCTCCCCCGCGGGCGCGAAGCGAGAGGAGAGCCAAATGAAGACGTTTCATCCATTGCGCGCCGGCGTGCTGGCCATCGCGTTGAGCGCCGTGCTTGCATCGCCTGCCCATGCCGCCGATCCGAACAAGCCCGAAATCCGATTCGGCGCAACGGCCGGTCCCTACTCGGACCAGATTCGCTACGGTATCAAGCCGCAGTTGGAGAAGGAAGGCTACAAGGTGACGATCATCGAATTCAGCGACTACGTGCAGCCGAATCTCGCGCTCGCCGACGGCGCGCTCGACGCCAACGCCTTCCAGCACGAGGTGTATCTGAAGAAATTCTCGGAGGATCACAAGCTCGCGCTGTCGGAGCTCGTGAAGGTGCCGACCGCGCCCATCGGTCTGTACAGCCACAAGCACAAGCGTCTCGACGCGCTCAGGGACGGCGCGACCGTGTCGCTGCCCAACGACGTCACCAATCAGGCGCGCGCGATCATCCTGCTTCAGCAGCTCGGCTGGGTGACGCTCAAGCCGGGCGTCGATCCGGTGAAGTCGTCGGAGCGCGATATCGCGTCCAATCCGCACAAGATCAAACTCGTGCCGCTCGAAGCCGCGCAATTGCCGCGCTCGCTGGATGATGTCGACTATGCCTTCGTGAACGGCAACTTCGCGCTCGCGGCGGGCCTCAAACTCACGAATGCGCTGTTGCTCGAAAAGATTCCGCCGTATTACCTGAATCTCGTCGCGGTACGCACGGCCGATCTCGACAAGCCCTATGTGACGGATATCGCGAACGCGTACCGGTCGGCGGAATTCGGGCGCGTGATCGAGCAGCGCTTCGCGGGATTCTCCAGACCAGCGCAGTAAAACGGATGGGCGCGGCGTCGCGTTCAAGGCCGCAGCCCTTCGGCCGCTTCCAGCCGCGACGCCGCGCCGGCACGGCGGTTTCTCGACAGACGCGGATTGAACGCCGCATGCAGGGCATCGCTCAGCAGATTGAGCGCGAGCACCGTCAGGGCGATCGCCGAGCCGGGCACCGCGATCATGTACCACGCGGTGCGCAGCGCTTCGCGCCCGGTGCCGACCATCGAGCCCCAGCTCACCACGTTGGGATCGCCGAGCCCGAGAAAGGACAGCGCCGCCTCGGACAGGATCGCGTTCGCGACGAGCAGCGCGGTCGAAACGAGGATTGGCGTCAGTGCATTGGGCAGGATCTCGATGAAGATGAGATGCGCATCGCTCGCGCCGAGCGCCACGCTCGCGCGGACGAACTCGCGCTCGCGCAGCACGATGAACTCGCCGCGCGTGAGGCGCGCGATGCTCGGCCACGCCGTCACGCCGAGCGCGAACACGATGGTCGCGAGCGACGGCGTCAGAATCGCGACGAGGATGATCGCGAGCAGAAACGGCGGCACGGTCTGGAAGAACTCGGTGATCGCCATCAGCGTCTGGTCGATGAGCCCGCCGAAGTAGCCCGCAATGCCGCCGATCAGCACGCCCAGCACGAGCGCGATGACCGCGACCGTCCCGCCGACATACAGCGAGACGCGCGCGCCGTGGAACAGCCCGGCGAGCAGGTCGCGTCCCATCAGATCGGTGCCGAGCGGATACGCGTGATCGGCGCCGGGCCATTGATAGGGCGCGGCGACCATGTCGAGCGGATCGCCGGGAAAGAGCCAGTTCGCCGAGAGCGCCGCGGCGAGCGCCAGCGCGAGCAGGATCACGCCGACGAACGCGGACGGCTGACGCAGGAAATGGAGCAGCTTCATCGGTTCGACCTCGTGCGTGGATCGACGAATCCGTAGAGCAGATCGACGATCAGATTGAGCAGGACCACCAGAAAGGCCGAGAGCAGCAGAACGCCGACCAGCAGATTGACGTCGCGGCTCTTGATGGCTTCGAACGACAGTTGCCCGAGCCCGGGCCAGCCGAACACCGTCTCGACTATGACCGAGCCGCCGATCAGCGCGCTGCCCTGCAGGCCGAGCATCGTGAGCACGGGCAGCACCGCATGGCGCAGCGCATGATGCGTCGTCACGTACCACGGCCGGCCGCCTTTCGCGCGCGCGGTGCGGATGAAGTCTTCCTGCAGCGTCTCGATCATCGACGCGCGCGCGAGCCGCGCGAAGATGGCCACGTAATACAGCACGAGCGTCGCGGCGGGCAGCACGAGATGGCGCAGATGATCGAGCAGCAACGCTGCGCCGCGATGCGCGACGTTGGTATCGGCGACACCGCCGATCGGCAGCCATTCGAGATGCACGCCGAAGACCACGATCAGCAGCAGCGCGGTCCAGAACATCGGCGCGGAATAGCCTATGGTCGCGAGCGTGGACACGAGCGTATCGACGACACCGTGCGGGCGGCGCGCGGCGAGCACGCCGAGCAGAAGCCCGAGGCTCACCGAGACGACGAGCGCCGTGCCGATCAGCGCGAGCGTGGCGGGCAGGCGCGCGAAGATCAGCGTCGCGACCGGTTCGCCGAAGCGAAACGAGAAGCCGAGATCGAGCCGTATCGCGTGTTCGACGTAGTGCAGCAACTGCCGCGCGACGCCCTGATCCAGGCCGTATGCCGCGCGCAACTGCGCGACGTATTGCGGCGACACGTTGCCGCTCTCGCTCGCGATGACGTCGACGAGATCGCCGGGCATCAGCTTGAGCAGCACGAAGTTGAGCACCGTGGTGCCGAGCAGCACGAGCGCGAGCTGAATCAGCCTGCGCCCGATCGCGCGCGAAGCGAGCGCCGAAGTGAAGTGCATGATGATCACGCCTGGTCGAACCAGACTCGCGCGAAGTTGGAGCGCGAATGGCTGGCGGTATCGGTGACGTTGCGAAGGTTCTTCGACCAGACGCCGAACCAGCGGAACTCGAACAGATTGATGAGCGAGAGGTCGCGCTGCGCGATCTTCTGCAACTGGACGTAGAGATCGCGCCGTTTGGCCGGATCGGTTTCCGTCTGCGCCGCCTCGATCACATGGTCCATTTCAGGGCTCGCGTAACCGGAAGCGTTGAACCACGGCGTGCCGTTCGACGCCGCCTTCGACCAGTAATGCTGCTCGATGCCGATCTGCGGATCGAGACCGTCCGTGCCCCAGCTGCTGATGAGCTGGAAGTTGTAGTCGGTGAAGACGTTCTTGATCCATGTAGGCAGGTCCTGTCCGCGCAGATTCACGTCGATGCCCACGCGCCGCAGCGCCTGCCGCACGAATTCGCCGGTGCGCCGGTAGTCGTCGCCATAGGGAATGAAATCGTGATCTATCTTGAAGCGCCAGCCGTCCGCTTTCTTCGGAAAGCCGGCTTTGTCGAGAAGCGCCTCGGCGCGCTTCGGATCGTAGGGATATTGCTGCGTATCCGGCGTGTAGTACGCCTTCACCAGCGACGACTCCGGCCCCGTCGCGGGCACCGCGTAGCCGCCCCAGACGGTCTTGACGAGCACGTCGCGGTTGATCGCATGGGCGATGGCCTGACGCACTTCGAGCTTGCCGAGGATCGGATCGCGCAAATTGGGTTCGAGCCAGAGCCACGCCGCGTAGCCGTTATAGCCTTCGCGCGAGACGACGAGACTGGGCAGCTTCGCGAGCCGGTCCGCATCGGCGAAGGTCACCGGGTTGCGCTCGCCGTATTGCGCCGCGCCGGTTTCGAGCGCGGTGGCGCGGCCCGAGACGTCCGGCGTGATCTTCCACGTGATGCGGTCCAGATACGGTTGGCCGGGCGCCCAGTATTTCTCGAATCGGTCGAGCACGATGCGGTCGCCGCGTGCCCATTCGGTGAACTTGAATGGACCCGTGCCGACCGGCTTGTTGTTGTACGGATTGTTGCGGATGTCCGTGTTCTCGTAGAGATGCTTCGGCAGGATCGGCGTGCCGAGCGAATCGAGAATGCCGAAGGTCGCGGGCGTCGATTTCGACAGATGCAGCACGACCGTATGCGCATCCGGCGTATCGATTTTCGTCAGGTATTGCAGCACGCGCCGCGATGCCGGGCTGATCTTGAGCCAGACTTCCTCGGCCGAAAATTTCACGTCGGCGGAAGTGAAGGGCTGGCCGTCGTGCCACAGCGCGTTGCGACGCAGTTTGAAGGTCCACGCGAGACCGTCGGGCGAGACGTTCCAGCTTTCCGCCAGTTGCGGGCGCGGTTTCAGGTCGGGACCGTACTCGACGAGACCATCGAAGACCTTGCTCGCCACCGCGCCGATCATCGTCGCGGAGTTGACGAAGAACGCGAGCGTCGGCGGTTCCGGATGAATGACCGCCGTGAGCGTGCCGCCGCGTTTCGCGCCGGTCAGCGTGATCGGCGTCGTTTCGGTCGCGGCCCACGCGTGGCCCGTGAACACGAACGGCGTCGCGGCCCCCGCGAGCAGCGCGCCCGCACCCTTGAGCAATCTGCGCCGCTTCAGATCGGCCACCGCGGCGCCCAGCGGATCATCGCGGAACAGGAGCGGCGAGGTTGAGGTCGGCTGCGGCTTGCTCTTCAAAGTCACGATCGATTTTCCTTGTGTCGGATGAGAATGGCGCGCGCGATGACGGCACCGCGTCGATCAGCGCGCGCGTGTAGGTGTGTTGCGGCGAGGTCCAGATGGAGACGTGATCCCCGCTTTCGACAATGCGTCCGGCCCGCATCACCAGCACGCGATCGGCGATATACCGGACCACCGACAGGTCATGCGAGATGAAGAGCAAGGCGAGGCCGAGTTCGTGCTTGAGGTCGGCGAGCAGATCGAGAATCTGCGCCTGGATGGAGACATCGAGCGCGGATACCGGCTCGTCGCAGATGACGAGTTCCGGCCTGAGCACGAGCGCGCGCGCGATGCCGATGCGCTGCCGCTGCCCGCCGGAGAACTCGTGCGGATAGCGCTTGAGCGCCGATTCAGGCAGACCCACGGCATCGACGATGCGGCGAATCCTGGCCTGCCGTTCGCGCCGGTTCGAGACGCCGTGGATGGCCAGCGCATGACCGAGCGTGCGCTCGACCGTGTGACGCGGATTGAGCGAGCCGTACGGATCCTGAAAGATCATCTGTACACGCCTTCGATACGGCCGCAATGCACGGCGTCCCCGATGGGTGATGTCCTCGCCGTCGAACACGATGCTGCCTGCGGCTGGCTCGACGAGCCGCGTCAGCGCACGCGAAATCGATGACTTGCCGCATCCCGATTCGCCGACGAGTCCAACGGTCTCGCCCGCGCGAATCTCGAAGCTGACGCCGTCGACGGCGCGCACGCCTCGATAGTCGACGCGTATGTCGCGGGCTTCCAGCAGCACGCGGGCCTGCGCGCTCTCCGGCCGCATCGGCGCGGTGCGTGGCGTATCGGTCAGCCGCGCGTCGCGATAATGCAGACCCGCGCCGAAGTGCAGCGACGCGCCGAGCAACGCGCGTGTGTAGGGCTGCGACGGCTGCATGAAGAGTTGCCTGTTCGCCGCTTCCTCGACCTTCGCGCCGTCCTTCATCACGACCACGCGATCCGCCCAGCGCCCGACTACGCCGAGATCGTGTGTGATGAGCAGCACGGCCATCGACAGTTCGCGCCGCAGCCGGTCGATCAGTTCCAGAATCTGCGCCTGGATGGTGACGTCGAGCGCGGTGGTGGGTTCGTCGGCGATCAGGAGGCCGGGCCGGCACGCAACCGCAATGGCGATCATCACGCGCTGCCGCTGCCCGCCCGAAAGTTGATGCGGATAGTCCCCGAAGCGGCGCTGCGGTTCGGGCAGCCGCACGAGTTCGAGCAGTTCGAGCGCTTCCTTGCGCGCGGCCTGCGCGGACATTGGCCGATGCAGCGTCAGCGCTTCGGCGACCTGTTTGCCGATGGGCTGAAGCGGGTTCAGCGAAGTCATCGGCTCCTGAAAGATCATGCTGATGCGATTGCCGCGCAGCGCGCTCCACTCACGCTCGCTTTGCTCGAAGAGCCGTTTCCCTTCGAAGCGGATTTCGCCTTGCATGCGCGCGCGGCCGGGCAGCAAACCCATCGTCGCGAGGGCGATGGTCGATTTTCCGCTGCCGGATTCGCCGACGAGCGCGACGATCTCGCCGCGCGCAATCGCGAGATCGAAGGGACGAACCGCGGCGTGCCCGCCGAAGGACACGCTCAACTGATCGATCTGAAGCAGGAGCGTCGACGTGCTCATGTTGCTTGCCTGAGCGCCGGCTCGGACAGATTGCGGAAACCCGCTCCCGTATGACGGGGCGCGAGCCGCGCGCCACCGCCGAAGAGTTTCTCGCGCAGCGTGCCCTCTGCATACGACGTCTTGTAGATGCCGCGCGACTGCAGTTCGGGAATCACCAGATCGATGAAGTCCTCGTAGCTCTCCGGCGTCACCGTGCGCGTGAGGTTGAAGCCGTCGATGCCTGCTTCGTCGACCCACGATTGCAGCGCGTCGGCCACCTGAACCGGATCGCCGACGATCGTCGTGTAGCGTCCGCCCAGTTGCATCTGTTCGAGCAAATGGCGCACGGTGACGCCGCGCTTGCCATCGGTCACGCGCTGCACCGACGATTCGATGCCGCGCCCTTTGTGACCGCCGGGCGGCGCGAGTTCGTCATCGGGCGCGTAAGTCGAATAGTCGATGCCGCTGCCCGCCGCGAAGTGCGCGAGCCCGGCTTCGGGACTCGCATACCGCGCGTATTCGGCGAACTTCTCTTCGGCTTCGCGCTGCGTGCGGCCGACGACAACCGTGATGCCCATGATGATCTTGAGATCGTCCGCATCGCGCCCGGCCTCGACGGCTTGTGCGCGCAGTGCGTCGACGAGCTTGCGCGTGCCTTCCTTGCTCTGGCTCGACACGAACACGCATTCCGCATGACGCACGGCGAACGCCTGGCCGCGCCCCGACGATCCCGCCTGAAACAGCACCGGCGTGCGTTGCGGCGAAGGCTCGCACAGGTGATAGCCTTCCACGTCGTAATAGCGGCCGTGGTGATGCAGCTTGCGGACCTTCGCGGGATCGGCGAATACGCGCGCTTCGCGATCTCGCAGCACCGCGTCGTCCTGCCAGCTTCCTTCCCAGAGCTTGTAGAGCACGTCGAGATATTCGTCGGCGCGGTCGTAGCGCTCGTCGTGCGCGATCATTTCGGTGTGGCCCATCGCGCGCGCGGCGCTGTCGAGATAGCCCGTCACGATGTTCCAGCCGATGCGGCCATCGGTCAGATGATCGAGCGTGGAAAAGCGTCGCGCGAGCAGATAGGGCGCCTCGTACGTGAGATTGACCGTGACGCCGAAGCCCAGATTCCGCGTGGCGGCGGCCATCGCGGAGACGAGCATCATCGGATCGTTGACGGGCAATTGCACCGACTCCTTGAGCGTGACATCGACCGATTGTCGATAGATGTCGTACACGCCGACGATATCCGCGATGAAAAGACCGTCGAACAGGCCGCGCTCCAGCAGCTTCGCGAGATCGGTCCAGTAGGAGAGCTTCCGATAATCCGTCGAACGATCGCGCGGATGGGTCCACAGGCCATGATTGATATGGCCGACGCAGTTCATGTTGAACGCGTTCAGAATGATTTGCTTCTTGCTCATGGAAGGACGTGTGGCGAACGAAGGGAAAGTCAGGCCACGCCGATGCGCCATTGCCCCGGCGGCAGCGTGCCGTTCACGGCGAAGTCGCCGACGATGCGGTCCTTGTAGATGCGCGGGTTATGCGACGCGATCGTGCGCGCGTTGCGCCAGTAGCGATCGAGTCCCGACGTGCGCAGCGTCGCGGAAGCGCCGAGCGCGTCGAATACGCTCGCGCTGGCGTCGAGAATCAGTTGCGACGCGACCGTCTGTGCCTGCCAGATCTCGATCTCGGTCTCCGCGATGATGGCGAGCGCGTCCGGCTTGTCGAACGACGCCACCGCGCGTTCGAGCGCGCGCGCTGCTTGCGCGACGATCGCGCCGGCCGTCCATGCGTGCGCGCGGGCGCGGCCGACCACCTGCAGCAATTGCGGATCTTCCGGGGCGCTCGAGGTCACGGCATTGCTATAGCTGCGCTTGCGGCTGGCGAGGACCGCGGCGGCATCGCTCGCCACCGCGCGGCCGATGCCCGCGAGCGTCGCCAGATGCACGAGCTGATAGAACGCCTCGGAGTAGGGAAACGGCGCGCGGCCCGCGACGATCTCGCGTTCATCGACCTTCACGTTGTTGAAGCGGCTCGTGCCGCTCGCGGTGAGACGCTGGCCCATGCCGTCCCAGTCGTCGATCACTTCGACGCCGTCCGTATGACGATTGACCGTGACGGAAACCGCCTCGTCGTGCGCGTCCGTTGCGCCGACGTGGATCCAGTCGGCGAAGAGCGACCCCGTCGTATAGAACTTCGCGCCGTTCAGATACCAGCCGCTCGCGTTGCGCGTGAGGCGCGTCGCGAACTGGCTGCGCGGCGCCTCGCCGGTTTCGGACCATGCCGCACCGACGATCTCGCCCTTGCCGAGCCGCGCGAGCCATCGTTCGCGTCGTTCGACGGAGCTGTCCAGTGCATGCTCGGTGAAGCCGAAATGCGCGCGCAGCGCCTGCGTGATATTGGAATCCGCCTCCGATAGTTCGATCAGCAGTTCAAACAATTCGACGAGGCGGATGCCTTTGCCGCCATATTCACGCGGCACGCGCAACGACGTGAAGCCGGCGTCGCGCAGCCAGCCGATTTCATCGGCGGGAAGGCGGCGTTCGAGCTCGCGCGTCACGCTCTGCGAGCGAATGCGAGCGAATACGGAGCGAAAGGAAGAGGCGAGCGCGGCGTAGTTCTCCGTGGGGCCGGGACCCCACGCAGCGCCGACGACGACGCCCGAAGGCAAGGGAGCGTTGCGATCGAAAGGCATGGTGCGTATGCGAGCTTCGTGAAAGTGTCGATTATCTGCAACCAATGCGCTAACGCTAAACGATGAATCATCAGAAGCTAAGGCGAAATCGTCGCTATTCGAAGCCGCGCAGCCGCACGCATAATTCGCCGACTATCGCGATGGAACCGCGCTTACACGCGAACCGATGCTCCGAGCGGGCGTCAGCCGTGCCGCGTCCCGATCTGCGCAATCGCGATGCGCGAGGCCTTGCGCACTTCGGGATCGCCGTCCTGCAGCGCGGCTTCGAGAACCGGCAGCGCATCGACGTTGCCGAACTCGCCCAGCGCAAGCGCGGCTTCCTTGCGCACGCTGCTGATCGGGATAGCGTCATAACAGGCCTTAACAAAATGAGTTCCTCAATCTTCGCCAACAGATGATGCAGCAGGCGATTTTCATGAAGGATTCGTGGATGAGAGCGAGCCGTTCGAAGCGGATGCGTAGCCGGCGAAAGTTGTGAAGCCACGAAATGGTTCGCTCCACGACCCAGCGTGTTTTACCCAATCCGCTACCGTGCGGCTGACCGCGCCGGGCAATTTCTGTGGCAATGCCCGCTGCATGCAACGCACGTCGATGTTTGTCGTGGTCGTAGCCTCTGTCGCCCTGAACGACTCGAGGCTTCGATAGTGGTCGGCCACGCTTGCCGCTGATGGGCGGGATAGCCTCGACCAGCGCTTGAAGCTGAGTGACGTCGTTGCGGTTGGCGCCGGTCAGTATCACCGCGAGCGGGATGCCCTGCGCTTCGGTGATGAGGTGGTGCTTTGAACCGGGTCGCGCGCGGCGCCGGCATTGGCCGCGACCAACTCACGATCGCTCGCTGGTCTCTCGAACTCGGTGGACACTGCCGCACCGGGTTAGAGGACAACGTGCGCATGGACAAGAATACACTCGCCCCGTCCAATGCCGCGCTTGTGCGACAGATTGCCCGATCTATGCGAGGAGCATGGTCGCCCTGTCGCAACGGCATCCCAAGCTCGCGAGATCCTGAACTTGAGGTGAACAGCATACTCTCCGAGCCGTTCATCTTGACCCAGAGGGCGCGCAAGGGCTATTGGCCCCCTCTTTTCCCGCTTCACCTCGTCCGATAGCACGATTGTCAAATTTTTCATGGCTTTGTCTCGTGAAGACGGTGGCTATCGCGGCTCCTAATGTGGTGAAAGCCCTGGGATTGTCACTAAGTTTTCCCTCTCATTGGATCGGAAAAGCATATTGGTCGCCTCACAAGCCTGCGCATAAGCTACCGGCAGACAAACGCATCCGGACAGACCCACAAGCGCGCATTGCGAAGCAAGCGTTGTGCGCCACCTTCAGCGAACCAATCTGATCGCAGGGGCCACGAGCTTGATTTCGCGGCCCCGGGGCTTCGTCGACTTCGCGATTCGTGCGAAGCCGGCAAGGCCGCGTCTCGCGGCGCGCTGTCGACGCCTGGCCGACGTTTGCACGACGCCGCCAAAAAGAAGCGGTGAAACACAGTCGACAGTGCCCGATCACTCTCATTGGTGAGGAGACGATGCAAATCAATCTAGTCGAGCAAAGCGCCGAACGGTCCGACAGACACGCCGCCATCGAGCGGAAGATCTTCCTGAAGGTGACGCTACGGATCATTCCGATCCTCATATTGTGCTTCTTCATCAACTATATCGATCGCGCCAATCTCGGCGTGCTGTTTTCGCCCATCTCCAAAGAGCTGCATCTCACAGGATCCGCATTCGGTTTCGCGGCAGGTGTCTTCTTTCTCGGCTACCTCGTTTTCGAGGTGCCGTCGAATATGGCCATCGTGCGCTTCGGGGCGCGGCGCTGGATCGCGCGAATCATGATCAGCTGGGGCATCGTGACTTGTCTCCTTGCGGCAACGCACAGTGTTCCGATGCTCTACACGCTGCGCTTCCTGCTGGGCGTCGCGGAGGCGGGCTTCTTTCCCGGAGTCCTGTTCTATTTGACGTTCTGGTATCCGCGGCATCTGCTCGGTCAGGCGTATCTAACACTTGAACTGAGCGTGCCCGTGTCGCTCGCGCTCGGCTCGGTCGTCACGGCCGGACTGTTGCTGATGGACGGCGTGGCGGGCATCGCGGGCTGGCGCTGGGCCTTTGCGCTCGAAGGCATTCCCGCGGTGCTGATGGGTATCGTCGTTCTGTTTATTCTTCCCGACGGCCCGAAGGAGGCAAAATGGCTCACGGACGAAGAGCGTGACTATCTGCTCTCGAAGACCGCATCGGGTCATGGGCATTCGAAAGCGAGTCTGGGCGAGCTCAAAGCCGTCATCTGCGATTCGCTGACCTGGCTCTATATCGGTCTCGAGTTCTGCATCATCATCGGCTTCTGGGCAGTCACGTATTTTCTCCCGAAGATCGTGCAGGAACGCTTTCATGTCGACGCCGTCGCGGCGGGCCTGATCTCTTCGATTCCATGGCTGGCAGCGGTCGTCGGCATCGCCCTCGCCGCATGGACTTCGCGCCGGACCGGCGACCGCAAATGGCACTTGCTGATCGTCTTGCTGGCCTCCGCAGTCGGCCTTTGCATCACGGCGCGAGTCGAATCGCCTGTCATCGGGTTGATTGGCCTGTGCATCAGCGCGGCAGGCGTGCAGGCCGCGGTGCCGCTCTTCTGGACCATCCCCGCGATGTCGTTCAGTGGCGCGCGAGCGGCGATCGCGATCGCCTTCATCAACTCGGTCGCGAGCACGGCAGGGCTCGTCGGGCCATGGATTCTCGGCGTATCGCACGATCTGACGGGGACCAGCCGAACCGGACTCTACGTGATGTCCGGCTTCTTCCTCATATCGGCGTTTCTCGCCTTTCATGTCAGTCAGTCGCGCTCCAAGGCGGAGGCGGATCGCAATACGCTCGACGTGCCCGCCACGGGCAGCGTCGGTCTGGAATGACGGCTTCAGGGCAAGGAGAAAGACGAGTGCAAAACGATGCAGACGCAACGGCTCACGACGCCGCCGAACGCATATTCCCCTTCCATCGTCCGGACGCGCCGCTCGGTCCACCACCCGAATATGCGCGCCTGCGCGCGGATCAACCGCTCAGCAAGGTCAGGCTGTGGGACGGTTCCGCGGCCTGGATCGCAACGCGCTGGGAGGATGTGCGCATGATCCTGGGTAATCCGCTTTTCAGCGTTGACCCGTTTCGTCCGGGCTATCCGTCCGTTTCTCCCGCACGGGCGGTGCAGGCGCGCTCGCGTCAGGCGTTCATCAACATGGACGACCCCGACCACGCGCGCTTCCGGCGCATGCTCACGAAGGACTTCATGGAGAAGCGCATGAGCGAGTTGCGCCCGATGGTTTGGCAATTCGTCGATGAACTCATCGGCAAGATGATCGAGCATGGACCCCCGCTCGACTTTGTCGCGCACTTTTCGCAACCGCTGCCGTCGATGGTGATTTCCGCGTTGCTCGGCGTGCCGTACGAGGACCACGCGCAACTCGGCGCGTGGAGCACGACGCGCAACGATCACACCGCGTCGCCCGAGGTCGTGCAGGAGGCCGTGCGCAACATGGAGGCGCATCTCGACCTGATCATCGCGCGGAAGGAAGCCGATCCCGGTGAGGGCCGCGACATGCTGAGCCGGCTCGTCATCGAGCAGATTGGTCCCGGACACGTGACGCGCGAGGAAGTGGTGCGGATCGCGTCGCTGTTGTATTCGGCGGGACACGGCACCACCGGCAGCCAGATCGGGCTCGGTACGCTGTCCTTGCTGATGCACCCGGACCAGCGGGCCGAACTCGATGCTGATCCTTCGCTGCTCGCGAGCGCCGTCGAAGAGATGCTGCGCTTTCATACCATCGCTCATTTCAATTCGGCGCGCGTGGCGACGACGGACGTGATGGTCGGCTCGAACCTGATTCGCGCCGGCGAAGGTGTCTATCCGCTGATCCTCGCGGCCAATCGGGATCCCGCCGTGTTCCCGAACCCTGATATGTTCGATATCCACCGCAACCCGCAGGAGCATGTGGCGTTCGCGTATGGCATTCACCAGTGTCTGGGGCAGCCGCTTGCGCGTCTCGAACTGCATACGGTGTTCAGCATGCTGTTCAAGCGTCTGCCCGGACTGCGGCTTGCCGCGCCCGTCGAGGCGCTGACATTCAACAGCACGTCTCAGGTCTATCGGCTGGAAGCCTTGCCGGTCACATGGTGAGCGGGCGCGAGGTGCCGCGTTTTGCCGGCAAGGTCGCGTTCATCACTGGCGGCGCGTCGGGCATAGGCCGTGCAACGGCGCAATTGATGGCGCGCGAAGGGGCGCGCGTCGTCATCGCGGACCGTTGCCGCGAGGAGGGCGAAGCGCTCGCCGAGTGCCTGCGCCGCCATGACCGGGCGGCGATGTTCGTCGAAACCGACGTGGCGTGTCCCGCGTCCGTCGAATCGGCCATCCTGCGGACGGCGACCACGTACGGCCGCATCGATTGCGCAATCAACAACGCGGGCCTGTCCGAAACGCCGGTCGATCTGGTCGATGCTTCGGCTGAACAGTGGGAGCGCCTGATGTCGGTCAACCTGCGCGGCGTATGGCTGTCGATGCAGCACGAGATCCGGGCGATGCTGCCCGCGGGGCGCGGCGCGATCGTCAACGTCTCGTCACGCACGGGCCTGGTGGGCAAGCCACGGCTCGCCATCTACACGGCCGGCAAGCACGGCGTGCTCGGGCTTACGCGGTCGGCGGCCGTCAACTGTGCGCCGCTGGGCATCCGCATCAATGCCGTGTGCCCGGGGCTCGTGCGAACCCCCTTCGTCGAAAGAAAATTCGGTGATCGCCTGCCCGCGCTTGCGTCCACGATGAATCCGCTGGGACGCATCGGCGAGCCGGAAGAAATCGCGGAAAGCATAGCGTGGCTGTGCTCGGATGCGGCGAGCTTCGTCGTCGGCGTCGCGTTGCCGGTGGATGGCGGCGCGGTGGCGTGATCACCGCGCCTGCCACGCATCACGATTTCACGGCTTGCGCGCGCATCGCGCGGCACAATGCGTCGAGACTCGCGGTGAGCCGCTCGACGGGCAACGCGTCGAGTGACATGACCACGTCCGCCACTTCACTGGCCGCGCGCCGAATGTCGGCCGGGCCATCGCCGCCGGCATCGAGCCCGACCATCACGCCGAACTTGCGCCGGATTTGCTCATCGGAAAAACGGGTCGCGGCAGTCCACGGATCGCCGGTCGCATGGTCGGCGGTGGCGCTGAAGACCGTGCCGCGCGCATGAACGTCGACGCCGCCCGGCACGCCCCGCCATTGTCCGCCCGTCATCCACTCGGCGATGTTCGATGACGATGGCTCCGGCCTGACCGTCACGCGTTCGCGGAAAGCCCCGATACGCGCATCGCTCATGGTCGTCGCGTCGTACCAGCGCGGACCCGGGGGTATCGCGTGAACGAGCGCGGCGAGCGCGTGCGCATGGCTGAACTCGGCGCTGAGCAGATCGCGCGGCTGCTGTTCGCGGAAGATGGGCGTGAGCGCGAACGGATTGGCGCGCACCACGACACGCGTGATTTCTTCGGCCCGCAGCGCGTGCTCGTCCAGCAGTTGCGCGAAGGCGGTCAGGGGATGATGAATCCAGCGGCAGCACGGCCAGGGCTTGTAGGTCGTGTTGAGAATCTGCCAGTCGTCGCCGAGGCCGGCGAGCAAAGCGTGATCGTCGTGGTCTGGCGAGCCGTAGAACTTCCAGAAGGCATTCTCGCCGTCCAGTATGTCCTTGAAGCCGGTGCTCCCGAGTCGCGCGAGCAAGGCGGACGATACGCCGATTTCCGCGCACCAGCCGGCGTCGGCATATTTGTACATCGGTTGATCGATGGATTCCGCCCACTTGCGCAAGGTCGGCTGCGGCGAATTGCTGCCGCCGATGCCGAATGCGTGATTGGCCTGCCTGCCGTCGAGACGCGCGATATGCGCCGATGCGCCGATGGCCGCCCACGCGATCGTCGCGGCGGGCCCACCGAGCTCGTTCCAGCCGATCACCTTGCCGTTCTCGATCTGCATCGGCGCGCCCATCCAGCTGCCGATGCGGGCGCCGACGTCGAAGCCCACGGCGATCGCGCCGAGCAGATCGCGGCCGCTGCGCCTGTCGACCTCCGCCAGCGCCAGCGCGGAGAACACGGTGGCATTACCGAAGTGCGTCGAGGTGGGGAAGGTGTCGTCGGCGTCGAGCACGTTGGCGAGGCGCGCGTTGGCGTAGGCGGCCGCGGTCGCCGAACTACGCTGCTCCGCGCCGACGACGCTCGCATGAGGCGCGCCGCCGAGCGTGCTCACATACTCGAGCGCGATTCTTCCGCTCGGCGTATCGACCGCGCCGAGCGCGCAGCCGATCGTATCGAGCAGCAGGCGTTTCGTTTCGTGCACGACCGCTCGAGGCAGATCGTCGAAACGGGTCTTCACGGTGAAATCGGCCAATGTCTGCGTGAGCGAGGTCATGCGGGCAACTCCTGAATGAGCGATGAATGAGCGCGCATCAAAGCGCGGCCCTCAGTTGCGGCAGCGCCTCGAACAGATCGCCGACGAGGCCATAGTCCGCCACCTGGAAAATGGGCGCATCGGCGTCCTTGTTGATGGCGACGATCACCTTCGAGTCCTTCATCCCGGCGAGATGCTGGATCGCGCCGGAAATGCCGATGGCGACATACAGTTGCGGCGCAACGATCTTGCCCGTCTGCCCGACCTGCAGATCGTTGGGCGCAAAGCCCGCATCGACCGCCGCGCGCGACGCGCCCACGGCGGCGCCGAGCCGGTCGGCGAGCGGGTAGAGCAGTTCGAACTCCTCGGCGCTGCGCATGCCGCGCCCACCGCTCACGACGATGCCGGCGGCGTCGAGATCCGGGCGATCCGAGCGCGCAAGCTTTTCGTCGACGAACACGGACAGGCCGCTGTCGTTCGCGGTCGCGAGGGGCACGATGTCGGCGTTGCCGCCGCTCGCCTCGACAGGCGCGAAGGCCGTCGCGCGCACGGTCGCGCACTTGATCGCCGCGCTCGACTGCACGGTCGCGATCGCGTTGCCCGCATGGATGGGACGCCTGAAGGTATCGGCGGACACGACCGCGACGATGTCGGAAACGGGATCGGTGTCGAGCATCGCGGCGATGCGCGGCAGTACGTTCTTGCCGTGCGAGCTTGCCGCGCACAGGATGTGGGTGTAATCCGCCGCCATCGATACGACGAGCGGCGCGATGTTTTCCGGCAACTGATGCGCATGAGCAACATGATCGGCGACGAGCACCGTGTTCACATGCGCAATGCCAGCCGCCTGCCGCGCCGCGTTCTGCACGTCATGCCCGGCGACGAGCAGCGTGATGTCGCCGCCGATCGCGCGCGCGGCGCCGACGGTGTTCAATGTGGCGGCGCCGAGCACGCCGTTCGAATGTTCCGCGATGATGAGAATGGCCATCAGATTACCTTTGCTTCTGTCTTGAGCTTGTCGACGAGCTGCGCGACGGACTCGACCCTGACGCCGCCCTTGCGCTCGGCCGGCGGCTCGACGCGCAATGTCGCGAGGGTCGTATCGAGGGAAACGCCGAAAGCGCTCGCCGCGACCGTGTCGAGCGGCTTCTTCTTTGCCTTCATGATGCTGGGCAGCGTCGTGTAGCGTGGACCGTTGAGGCGCAGATCGGCCGTGACGACCGCGGGTAATTGCAGGGAGATCGTCTGCAGTCCGCCATCCACTTCGCGCGTCACCGTCACGCGTCGCGCCGCGGTATCGACGTCGACGGCGGAGGCGAACGTGCCTTGCGGCCAGTTCAGCAATGCGGCGAGCATCTGGCCGGTCTGGTTGTTGTCGCTGTCGATTGCCTGCTTGCCGAGCAGCACGAGCTGCGGCTGTTCCTTTTCGACGACGGCCTTCAGCAGTTTCGCCACGGCGAGCGCGCCGGGAGCGTCCGCCGTTTCGACGAGGATCGCGCGATCCGCGCCGATCGCGAGTGCCGTGCGCAACTGCTCCTGCGCGGCGGCCGGTCCGATCGACACAACGACGACTTCCGTCGCGATCCCTTTCTCCTTGAGGCGCACCGCTTCCTCGATGGCGATTTCGCAAAACGGGTTGATCGACATCTTCACGTTGTCGAGTTCGACGCCGCTATGATCGGATTTCACGCGCACCTTCACGTTGTGATCGACGACGCGCTTGACCGTAACCAATACCTTCATGCTGACGACCTCATTACCTGATTCCTTCTTCGTTGAGTGAGCGAAATGATTCGAAACGGGTTCGCGGACCTTCAGTGCGTAAGCTGGGGTCCGCCGACTTCCACGTAGCCATCCTCGCGCGTTTCGGCATTGAAGCGTTCGAGTTCGGCATGCGCGTCCGCTTCGCCCTGCAGCAGCGAGCGGCTCGCGAACAGCAGTGCGCCGATCGAGACGGGCAGCACGCCGATCGCGCTGAGAATGGCGAGTCTGAGATCGCCGGATGCGTCGCTGACGAGGCCCACGAAGTACGGCCCGAGGCCCAGTCCAAAGATATTCGGCCCGAGCGAGAACGCGGCGAACGCCGTGCCGCGCAGGCGCGGAATGACGAGGTCCTGCGTGGTCGCCTGGAGCGGGCCGAACCACATCGGCACGAAGAACGTCGCGACGGCATACGCGCAATAGAACACGGTGATGCTCTGTGTGAGGTACTGGACCACGCTCGCCGCGCTGAAGGCCGTCGCGGTCACGCAGACAAAATACAGGCGGCCGAATGGGTGTTTGCGCTTGGCCCAGTCGCACAGATAGCCGCTGACGCTGATGCCGCTGCCGCCCGCGATGATCGCGATGATGCCGAGATGCAGGCCGGCGTGCGCGGTCAGGCCGAGCGTGCGGCTCGCGTAGACGAATACGAAGGCGTTGACGGCGTTCATCGCGAACGCGAGAAACGCGCCGGCGACAGTGACGGCCGCGAAGGTGCGCGAACCCGTGATGAGACGATGCGCGTAGGCGTCGCCGAGGCGCGTCGCCTGATACCAGTTCGAACAGACATAGAATGCGACGGCAATCGCGACCCACTGCACGAGGTTGCTGGTGACATCGAAGCCGCCCACCGTCGCGATCACGGCTTTATGTCCGGCTGAAAGGACCTGGTTCGTGCCCCACGTGGCCACGATCACGAGCGCGACCGACAGCATCAGATAGACGAAATTGCGCTGATACTCACGGCGCGGCGCGCCGAGCGCCTGCAGGCGAAACCAGCTCCACGGCGGCGTCATCGCGCCGAGATCGCGCAGCGCGCTCGCGAACGGATGCGGGTCCTTCTTCGCGGGCACGGTGTCGAGACGGCCGCGTACCGGCTCGCGAATGGTCAGCAGCACGATCAGCGCGAACAGCATGCCCGGCACGCCGACGCCGATGAACGACGCCTGCCAGCCCGTGAGTCCCAGCGGCGCACTGCCGTTCGCAAAGGTCCGTTCCCATGCCGACACGATCGAACCGCCGATCGCGAGCGAGGCGCCCGCGCCCACATACACGCCGACCGAATATAGCGCGAGCACCGTGCCGCGCCGGGCGCGCTCGAAGTAATCGCCGAGCAGCGAGACGGCGGCGGGCGTGGCGCTCGCCTCGCCGATACCGACACCGATGCGCGCCGTGCCCAGTTGCACGAAGTTGCGCGAGAGGCCGGAGAGCGCCGTCATCAACGACCAGAACGACAGGCCGAGCGCGAGCGTGCGCACGCGGCTCCAGCCGTCGGCGAGACGCGCGAGCGGAATGCCGAACACGCAGTAGAAGAGCGCGAACGATGTGCCGTAGAGCAGGCCGAGCTGCGCGTCGGACACGCCCAGATCCTTCTTCAGATAGGGCGCGAGGATGGTCACGATCTGACGGTCGACGTAACTGAAAGCGTAGATCAGCGTCAGGATGAACAGCACATACCAGCGATACCAGGGACGTTCATGGGTCGTCATGGTGAACCTTTGAAGTGCGGCGCCGCAACCTGAGTCTGCGCGGCGCTAGATGCGAATCGACGGCCTCGCGCCCGCGCTTGCGGGCAGGCCGACCTTGTTGAAAACGCTCGCGCGCGGCGGCTAGTCGGTGCGGATGGCGGGCATGGCGTCGTGTCTCCTGATCTTGTCTTTTGTCGGCTGCCGGGGCGTCTCGGCCCCTCGGCTGCTTCACAGGATAGCCATGCCTGTCGGCCTGAAACCAATACGTTTTTCCGATCCATTGAGAGGAAGAACCTTGCGTGCGTATCAGAGGGAAATCCTCTGAATTCCTCTGCAAACAGTATTGGTCGAGGCGCGGGAGTGCTTGCTAGAGTGGCTTCACATCGAGGCGCCGCTGCCGGAAAGCATGGCGGTGCGACTTAGGTTCTAACGACACGTGGAGCATGATGGAGCATTCAGCTATGGCGCAAATCGAAGCGAACGGGCGCGCCCCGGTCGTCATTGTCGGAGCAGGGCCGATCGGCCTTTCCCTTGCGGGCGATCTCGGCTGGCGAGGCATTCCCTGTGTGCTCATCGAGCGCGGCGACGGCACCGTGTTCCAGCCCAAGATGGACATGGTCGGCATCCGCACGATGGAGTTTTGCCGCCGCTGGGGCATCGTCGACGATGTCGAGAACGCGGGCTACAACCGCGACTACCCGCAGGATTACGCATGGGTTTCGCAGCTCTCGGGCGGCTATGAATTCGGGCGCGAACCGTTTCCGAGCGTGCGCGACGAGGCGCGTCCCGAGCAGAGCCCGCAAAAGCGCGAGCGCTGTCCGCAGAATTTCTTCGATCCCGTGCTGACGCGCTTCGCGAAGAAGACGGGCAAGGTGCAGATCCGCTATGGCACGGAGTATGTGTCGCATGAGGAGCGCGAGGACGGCGTCGCCGTGACCGTGCGCGACCTCGCATCGGGTGAGGAAGATACGATCGAGTGCCAGTATCTCGTGGGTTGCGACGGCGGCGCGAGCCGCGTGAAGGAGAACCTCGGCATCCGCATGACGGGCACGCCCGCGCTGACCTATACGACCAACGCGATCATCGAGTGCAAGGGACTGGAAGCCCTGCACGACAAGAAGCCGGGATACCGCTACATCTTCATCGGCCCGGAAGGCACATGGAGCACGGTGGTCGCGATCAACGGACGCGACTGGTGGCGCTTTTCGATCGTCGGCGACGGCGAGATGCGCACACTCTCGGAAGACGACGTGGCGGCGGCATTCCGGCGTGCCGTGGGCCGCGACGACGTCGAGTTCAGGGTCATCTCCGTCATGCCGTGGATTCGCCGCCAGCTCGTCGCCGACGACTACGGCACGGCGCGCGTGAAGATCGCCGGCGACGCCGCGCATCTGACCTCGCCGACGGGCGGTTTCGGCATGAACATGGGCATTCAGGACGCCGTGGACCTCGGCTGGAAGCTGCAGGCGATGGTCGAGGGCTGGGGCGGCGCGCATCTGCTGGACACGTACGAGTTCGAGCGCCGTCCGGTGGCGATCCGCAACGTGAACGAGGCGACCAGCAATCTCAAGCTGATGCTCACGCCGCGCAAGAACCTGAGTCCCGCCGTGTTCGAGCCGGGCGAAGCGGGCGACGAGGCGCGTCGCATCTTCGGCGAAGCCTACACGACGATGATGAAGCGCGAGTGGTACACGATCGGCATTCATCTGGGCTTTCGCTACGAGGGTTCATCGATCGTCGTGCCTGACGGCACGCCGGAGCCCGAAGACACGGTCAGCACCTATGTGCAGACCTCGCGTCCCGGCCATCGCGCGCCGCATGCGTGGCTCGCGCCCGGCCGCTCCACGCTCGACCTGTTCGGCCGTGAGTTCGTGCTGCTGCGCTTCGTTGCATCGCTCGATGTGGAACCGCTGCGAGAGGCCGCGCAATCCGCGGGCGTGCCTTTCGCGATCGTCGATATCGGCAACGACGCGGCACGCGCCGCTTACGAGCGCGCGCTCGTGCTCGTGCGTCCCGATGGCCACGTGGCCTGGCGCGCCGACGCGGCGCCCGAGGATGCGCAAGCGTTGATCAACGTGATTCGCGGCGTCTATCCCGTGAAGCCCGAGGCGGCCGTCGCCGAAGAGGTGGTCACGCGATGAAGCTCGTTACCTTCGATCAGGGCCGTATCGGCATCGTGGAAGGCGAGCGGGTCATCGATGTCACCGATCTCGCGGGCGCACAGCCGGGCACATGGCCGCCCGTCGGCATGGTGCGACTGATCGCCGACTGGCACGAGCGCGGGCCCGCGCTATCCGATGCACTCAGGACGCGCGACAGCCAGCAGCTTGCCAGCGTGCGGCTCGAAGCGCCCGTGCAGTGGCCGAACAAGATCATCGCGTTTCCGGCGAACTATCACGCGCATATCGACGAGATGAAGAATGGCTCTGGCAGCGGCGTGATCTCGACATTCAAGGCGAGCGGCCAGGGATTCTTCCTCAAGGCGAATTCGAGCCTGAGCGGTCCTGCGGACGACATCGTGCTGCCGCCGCTCGGGAGCCGTGAGATTCATCATGAGTGCGAGCTCGGGATCGTCATCGGCAGGCGAGGGCGGGGCACGACGCGCGCCGATGCACGCGACTACGTGTTCGGCTTCACCTGTCTGCTCGACATGGTTGTGCGCGGCAAGGAAGAGCGCGTCATGCGCAAGTCCTTCGACACCTTTTGCCCGACCGGACCGTGGATCACGACCGCCGATGAAATCGCGGACTTCGACGACATCCGGATGCGTCTGTTCGTCAACGGCGAGGAGCGCCAGTCCGCTTCGACGCGCAATCTGATCGTCGACATTCCCGAGATGATCGCGATGTCCTCGGCCGTGATGACGCTCGAACCGGGCGACATCATCGCGAGCGGCACGCCGGCGGGCGTCGGACCCGTCGAGGACGGCGACGTGCTGGAGATCGTGATCGACGGCGTCGGCTCGATGAAGCTGCGCGTGCGTCAGGGCGAGCTCGGCGCGCATTCCGTATGGGACGAAGCCAAAGCCGGTCTCGCGGTGTGAGTCGCGCCACGTCGCAAAGAGACCAACGAACAGAGGGACCGTGATGTCACACACCGTCGCGCAGGCGCCGAGCGCGCCTGAAGGCTACTTCGAAGATTTGCATGCCCGCGCGCTGTCTCCGGGCTGGGCCAAGAAAGCGCCGCAGATGTGGCCGACGCCGCGCCCGCGCTTCGTGCCCGCCGTGTGGCGCTATGCCGATGCGCGCGCCGCGCTCGATGCCGCGTGCGCCTTCGTCTCGCCCGAGCAGGCCGAGCGGCGCAATCTGATCATGGTCGATCCGATTGCCGACAACATCTATCCGAGCTGCCGCAATCTGGTGGCCGCATACCAGCTCGTGCTGCCCGGCGAGACGGCGCGCTCGCACCGGCATTCGCCCAACGCGCTGCGCCTGATTCTCGATGCGGGCGAACGCACGTTCACGATCGTCAACGGCGTGCAGATCGACGTCGCGCCGGGCGACGTGGTGCTCACGCCTTCGTGGCACTGGCACGGTCATAGCAACTTCGGTGACGAGCCTGCCTTCTGGATCGACTTTCTCGACGTGCCGCTCGTGCAGAACCTCGAATGCATGTTCTTCGAGGACCATCCGCAGCGCAACGAACCGGTGACGTCGCACGAACCGGATTCGCCGATGCGTCACAAGCGCGCCGACCTCGAGCGGGGCGCGAGCAAACACGGCGCGTTCGATCTCGACACGGCATGTCTCAAGACTATCGGCGTGCAATCGATCGGGCTCGCGCATGGTCAGCGCAGCGAGCAGCGGCCGCGCATCGATAACAACCTGTACACCGTGATGAGCGGACGTGTGCGCATGACGGTCGAGCCGCTCGGCGCCGTCGAGCTTACACGCGGCGACGTGATCGCCATTCCCTGCTGGCGTGCATTCACGATCGAGAGCCTGTCCGAGCGGGCGCAGCTGATTCGCGTGAGCGACGAGCCCGCGATGCGCGCGCTTGGCTTTCGCGACGTGACGCTGTCTGACGCGTCGCATACGAGGAGAACACAGTGAGGTTCAGCGAAGAACAGGAAATGCTGCGCGACATGGTGCGCAGGGTCGCGGATGACAAGGTGCGCCCGCTCGTCGCGGAAATGGAGGAGACGCGCGACTTTCCGGATGCGCTCGTCGAGGTGTTCGGCGATCTCGGCCTCCTGCAGATGTGGGTGCCGGAGGAATACGGCGGACCGGGCGGCGATCTGACGTCGGTGTGCATCGCGAAGGAGGAGATCGGCAAGGTGTCGCTGGCCGCGTCGACGCTGTGCGCGAACAATTCGATCGGACTCATCCTGCCGCTGCTGCATTTCGGCACCGAGGCTCAAAAGGCGCGCTATCTGCCGCAAGCCGCGAAGGGCCGCACGATTTCCTCCGTCGCGATCACGGAGCCGGAGGCCGGGTCCGACGTCTCGGCAATCCGCACGACGGCGCGCCACGACGGCGCGTCGTATGTGATCGACGGACAGAAAAGCTGGATCACGTGGGCCGCGCAAGCGCACTTCATGCTGGTGTTCGCACGCACATCGGAAGGGCGGGGACACGAGGGCATCAGCGTGTTCCTCGTCGATACGAAAACGCCGGGCCTCAAGGTCGGGCGCAAGGAAGTGAAGATGGGCCGTCACGGCTCGCCGACCTATCAGGTGTTCTTCGAGAACATGCGCGTCGACGCCGAATGCCTGCTCGGCGAGGAAGGCCACGGTTTCAAGGCATGCATGAGGATTCTCGACCTCAACCGGCCTTCGGTCGCGGCTTCCTCGCTCGGGCTCGCGCAGGCGGCGCTCGATGAATCCGTGCAATACGCGAAGGACCGCCGCCAGTTCGGCAAGCGCATCGGCGACTTTCAGGCGATCCAGTTCAAGCTCGCCGACATGGCGATGAAGATCGAGGCCGCGCGCACGCTGCTCTACACGAGCACGCAGGAAATCGACGCGGGCGACACGAGCCGTCTCACGCTGCTTTCGTCGATGGCGAAGTGCTACGTCACCGACGTCGCCATGGAAGCCGCGCTCGAAGCCGTTCAGGTGCACGGCTCGTACGGTTACTCGACCGAATACCCCGTCGAGCGCTTCATGCGCGACGCGAAGCTGAATCAGATTCTCGAAGGCACCAACGAGATTCACCGGCTGATCATCGCGCGGCAGTTGCTCGGCAAGTGATTTGACCATCAAGGACACTGACATGACGACGAGTTTTCATCCGGCGCTGGGTGAGGCGGCCCGCGATTTCCTTTCGCGCGAACACGGATTGCTGATCGACGGCCGCACGATCGCATCCGATGGCGGCAGGCGCACCGACATCCTCGATCCCGCGACGGGCGAAGTGATCGCCACGGTAGCCGAAGCGACGGCCACGGACGTCGATCGTGCGGTCGACGCCGCGCGCCGCGCGCTGGAAGGGCCGTGGCGCAAAGTCATGCCTTCGGAGCGCACGCGCATGATGCTGCGCTTCGCCGATCTGATCGACGCCCACGGCGACCAGCTCGCGCAACTCGAATGCATCAACAGCGGCAAGCCGCTGCCGTTCTGCCGCAATGGAGACGTGGTCGGCATCGCCGAGATGCTGCGCTACATGGCCGGCTGGACCACGAAGATGGGCGGCGAGACGCCCAACGTATCGCTCGCGGGCGAGTGGCACGCGTACACGCTGCGTGAACCGGTGGGCGTGGTCGGCCAGATCATCCCGTGGAACTTCCCGCTCAACATGGCGATGTGGAAGATCGCGCCCGCGCTCGCCGCCGGTTGCGCGGTCGTGATGAAACCATCGGAGCAGACGCCGCTCACGGCGCTCAGGCTCGGCGAGCTCGCGCTGGAAGCGGGCATTCCGCCGGGCGTGCTGAACATCGTGACGGGCTTCGGCAATCCCGTGGGCTCAGCGATCGCCGCGCATCCGGGCATCGACAAGGTTGCGTTCACGGGCTCGGGCGAAACGGGACGGCGCATCCTGCAAGCCGCGAGCGGCAACCTCAAGCGTGTTTCGCTGGAATTGGGCGGCAAGTCGCCCGTGATCGTCTTTCCCGATGCGAATCTCGAAGCCGCCGCCGCAGGCGTGTGTTCGTCGATCTTTTTTCACGCCGGGCAAATCTGCGCGGCCGGCTCGCGGCTCTATGTCCACGAACGCGCATTCGAGCCGATGCTGGAACTCATCGCGAAGCGCGCGAACGGCATGAAGATGGGCCACGGTCTCGATGCCGGCACCGACATGGGTCCCGTCATCTCGCGACGTCAGCTCGATCGCGTGGCGGGCTACATTCATAGCGGACAGGAAGAAGGCGCGACGCTTTACGCGGGCGGAGGATCGTCGGGCGAGCGCGGCTTCTTCGTGCAGCCGACCGTGCTGACGGGCGTGAAGCCTGGCATGAAGGTGCACGACGAAGAGATCTTCGGGCCGGTGCTGTGCGCGATGTCCTTCGACGACGACGACCTCGACCGAATTGCCGCCACCGCCAACGCTTCCATCTACGGACTCGCGGCCAGTATCTGGACGAAGGACATCGGCCGCGCGCACAAGATGGCGCGCCGCATGCAGGCGGGCATCGTCAACGTGAACGCGCTTTCATCGCCGGACGCGACCTTGCCGTACGGCGGCTACAAGCAATCCGGCTGGGGCCGCGAGCGCGGCTTCGAGGCGATCGAGCTGTACACCGAAGTCAAGGCGGTCGCGATCAACCTGAACAACTGACGCACGCCCCACAGGACAGGAGAACACGCATGACAGGCAGCATCGACTATGTCGCGAAGGACGGCCGGGCCTACATCACGATCAACCGCCCGGAGAAGAAGAACGCGATGACGAGCGCCATGCTCGATCAACTCATGGATGGCTACGACCGCGCCGAAGCCGACGACGACGTGCGGGTGGTCGTGCTGCAAGGCGCCGGCGAAGATTTCACGACCGGCCACGATCTGGCTGAAGTCGGCACGGAATACGGCGAAACGACCTACGACGAGAAAGGCCGTCCCCGCAAGCCGAGCCAGCGCGCGCGGCTGTTGCACGACAAGCGGTATATCGAACGCTTCGAGCGCATTTTCAAGTTTCTCAAGCCAACGCTGTCGCTGGTGAAAGGCTATTGTCTGGGCGGCGGATTGTATCTGGCCGAAGCGTCGGATCTCGTCATCGCGGCCGACACCGCGAAGATGGGACATCCGGAGCAGAAGCTCGGGCTGTCCGGCGCGGCCTACTTCGCCGCCTGGGAAATGATGACGCTCGGCCCGCGCAAGGCGCGCGAACTGCTGCTGATGGCGGACGTCTGGGACGCTCAGACCTGCCTCGCGAACGGTCTCGTCAACAAGGTCGTGCCAGGCGCCTCGCTTGTAGAAGCCGGCGAGGAATGGGCGGAGCGGATCGTACGCTTGCCGCGCGACGGGATCGTGATGGGCAAAGCCGCCACGAATCTGGCGATGAACGCGCTCGGCATCGACGCGCAATTCTCGTACGGTCACGTGCTGCATGCGCTCGCCACCAACGTGCGCTACGAATCCGACGAGTTCAACTTCATGAAGCAGCGCCGCGACAAGGGCGTGCGTGCGTCGAACCACGAGCGCGAAGCGTTCTACACCGAAAAGGAAAAAGCATGAAGACGGCGCTGCAAGGCCTGAAGGTGCTCGACTTCACGCAGATGATGACGGGCCCGTTCGCGACGATGATGCTCGGCGATTGCGGCGCCGACGTGATCAAGGTCGAGCAGCCGGAGGGCGATCCGTTTCGCCGCTCGGGCGAAACGACGCTCAATGGAGACGGTGCGTTTTTTCTCGGCGTGAACCGCAACAAACGCGGCATCGTGCTCGATCTGAAGACGGAGGAAGGACAGGCCGCCGCGCGCGCGCTCGCCGCCGAAGCCGATGTGCTGGTCGAAAACTTCCGCCCCGGTTTCACGGAGCGTGTCGGTATCGCTTATGAAGCGCTGCGTGAGCTGAATCCACGCCTCGTCTATTGCTCGATCTCGGGTTTCGACCGCAACGGCAGCGACCGGAATCGTCCGGCGCTGGACATGATCATTCAGGCGATCTCGGGCGTCATGCAGGTCACGGGCACTGAGGAATCCGGGCCGCTCAAGACGGGCTTTCCGTTCTCGGATCTCGTCACCGCGCTGCTCGCGACGATCGGCATGCTCACCGCGTTGCAGGCACGCGAGCGCACGGGCGAAGGTCAGCGCGTCGATCTGTCGATGCTCGACGCCAGCATCTTCAGCCAGGTGCCGCGCGACGTGTATTTCGATCTGACTGCGAAGACACCTTTGCGCATGGGCAATCAGCACTGGGACATCGTGCCGAACAACACGTACGCGACCTCCGACGGCCGCGACATCATGATCATCACGATCAACGACAAGTTCTGGCAGGTGCTGTGCGATGCGCTCGATGCGCCGGAGCTGAAGACCGAAGAACGCTTCGCCACGAAGGCCGCGCGTCTCGCGAACCGCGATCTCGTCAACGAACGCCTCGCCGCGATCTTCGCGACGCGCGATCTCGACGAGTGGGAAGCGCGCCTCTCGGCGGCAGGCGCGATCTACGGTGCGGTGCGCACGTGGCCTGAAGTGTTCAGCGATCCACACGTGGTCGACAAGCTGTTGAAGACGCTGCCGCATCCGAAGGGCGGCGAATTCAAGATCATCAACAACCCGCTGAACTTTTCCGCGACGCCGACGCGCATCGATCGCTCGCCGCCGATGCTCGGCGAGCACAACCAAGAAGTGCTCGCAAGGCGCGGCGACGCGTGGCCCGCCGTGAGCGCGTGAGATCAGATGAGCCAGGAGGACATCGTGGAGCGGACCTGCATCATCGTCGGCGGGAGCCATGCGGCGGCGCAACTCGCGCCGAGTCTTCGGCAGGAAGGCTGGGAAGGGCGCATCGTCGTGATCGGCGACGAGCCGCATCTGCCTTATCACCGGCCGCCTCTGTCGAAGGCGTATCTGCTCGGCGAGAAAAGCAGCAGCGATCTGCTGATCCGCACAGCGGACGCGTATGCCAAATTCGGCATCGAGTTTCGTCTCGGCGAGCGGGTCGTCGCGATCGATCGCGAGCGCAAGTCGGTGACGCTGCGCGACGGCGCGTCGCTCGCCTACAACAAGCTCGCGCTGTGCACCGGCACGCGCGTGCGAACCGTCGCGCTGCCGGGCTCGGAACTGGAAGGCGTCCATTACCTGCGCGGCATCGCGGACATCGATCGCATCAGGCAGCATGTGCGGTCGGGCGGGCACGCGGTGATCGTCGGCGGCGGCTATATCGGTCTCGAGACGGCGGCCGTGCTCAATCGGCTCGGCATGCGCGTGAGCGTGCTCGAAATGGCGCCGCGCGTGCTCGCGCGCGTCACGGCGCCGGAGGTGTCCGCGTTCTTCGAGCGCGTGCATCGCGAGGAGGGTGTCGACATTCGCACGAGCGTCACGGTCGATCGAATCGAAGGCAAGGATCGCGTCGAGCGGATCGTACTGGGTGACGGCACGGCGTTGCCGGCGAATCTCGTTGTGATCGGCGTGGGCGTGGCGCCGAATGTCGAACTCGCGCAGGCAGCCGGGCTCGATATCGATAACGGCATCGTCGTGGATGCGTGCGCGCGGACCTCGGACCCGGATATCGTCGCGGCCGGCGATTGCACGATGCATCCGTCGCCATACTACGGGCGCATCCGCCTCGAATCCGTGCCCAACGCGACGGAGCAGGCGAAGGCCGCCGCCGCGGCGCTGTGCGGCAAGGACAAACCGTATCGCGCGCTGCCGTGGTTCTGGTCCGACCAATACGACATCAAGCTACAGATCGCGGGCCTCAACACGGGTTACGACCAGGTCGTCGTGCGCGGGACGCGCAACACTGGGCGCAGCTTCAGCGCGTTCTATCTGAAGCGCGGCCGGCTCGTCGCGGCGGATTGCGTCAACCGCGCGCAGGAATTCATGCTCAGCAAGCGCCTGATCGCCGAGGGCATCGCGGTCGATGCATCGCGCCTTGCCGACGAAGCGTATCCATTGAAGTCGTTGTTCGAAACGTTGCAGCAGCAGTCCGATTGATTCAGCCAGAGAGAGGTGTGCAATGCCAGTCGTCAAATACGTGCAGGTGAGCGGCGAGACCACGGAAGTCGACGTGCCGCTCGGCAGTTCCGTGATGCAGGGGGCCGTCGACAACATGATCGCGGGTATCGTCGCGGAATGCGGCGGCGCGTGCAGTTGCGCGACCTGCGAGGTCTATGTGGACGATGCGTGGATGAGCGCGGTCGGCGAAGCGTGCGATATCGAGCGCGAAATGCTCGAAGGTCTCGGCGAGCCGCGCGGCAACAGCCGTCTGAGCTGCCAGATCGAGATCACGCCGGAACTGGACGGTCTCGTCGTCGCGATTCCCGGCTGAAGGGAGGACGCATGGCGCTGACGGTGAGCGATCTGCTCGCGGCGTTGCGGGTGCGCGAGGAAAGTCGTCACGTGTTCTCGGGCGAATCGCTCGTCGATGGCGTGAAGCGCATCTATGGCGGACAACTGCTCGCGCAGTCGATCATGGCGATGGGTCGCACCGTGCGCGAGTCGCACGGCCTGCATTCGATGCAGGGATATTTCGTGCATCCCGGCGACGTGACGAAGCGCCTCCGTTTCGAGGTGCAGCCGGTGCGCGATGGCCGCAGCTTCGGCACGCGCCGTGTGACCGTCACGCAGGAGGAGCGCGTGGTTTTCATCGGGGCGGCTTCGTTTCAGGCAGCCGAGAGCCAGGACGCACGTCTTGCGCCGATGCCGCCCGCGCCGCCGCCCGAACACCTGCCCGCCGAAGCGGACTTTTATGCACGCGAAGCGCATCTGCTGGAACGCCGCCGCTCGCACGTATCGACGATCATGCGGCTCTTCGAGCGGCGCAGCGAGCTGTGGCGGCCCTGGCTCGATCCGGGCGCGATGGCGCCCGTCAACGGGCTCTGGTGCCGGTTGCGCGAGCCGTGCGGCGACGATCCGCTGCTCTGTCATGCCGTGCTTGCCTACGCGAGCGATCTCGACCTGATGACCACCGCGATGCGTCCGCGCGGCTACGGCACGATGGACCGCCGTGCGCGCTCGGCGAGCCTCGATCACGCGATGTGGTTCCATGCGCCGGTTCGGCCCGATGCGTGGTTCTACTACGACATGTCGGGGCCTTGCGCGGCGAACCATCGCGGCCTCGGCGCCGGCGCGCTGTATCAGGACGGGCGGCGGGTGAGCACCGCGATGCAGGAAGGGCTGATGCGGGTCATGGAAGATCAAAGTCTTGCGTGACGCCGTCGCGCAATCTGAGGATGAGCGACACGATGGGTCAGTGGGACGACAAGTTCGAACGCGCCGCGCGCAGATGGAACGAGTGGACGATGCAAGAGTACGCGCAGACGGATCGCGTGATCGGCCGGATCATCGAGGACAAGGCGCGGCGCAATCCGCATCACGAAGTGTTCCGCTTTCGCGATCGGACCGTCAGCTTCGAGGAACTGAACGCGATGTCGAATCGCGCAGCGAACGGCTTTCGCGCGCTGGGCGTCGGGCCTGGCGAAAAGGTTGCACTGATGCTCGCGAACCGCGTCGAATTCCTGTTCGCGTGGTTCGGCCTGAACAGGATCGGCGCGGTGTGCGTGCCGATCAACGTCGCGCTGAAGGGCGAGGGGCTCGCGTATCAGATCGATCATGCCGATTGCATCGCGCTCGTCGCCGAGCCCGCGTATTTCGATGCGCTCGGCGCGATCGCGGAGCGGCTGCCGCAGCTGCATCACACGATCGTCGTGGATGGGCGCGCGCTGCCGCATCTCACGGGATGGCCCGGCCGCGAAGCCTTGCACTTCGACGAACTGATGTGCCGCGCGGAAACCGCACCCGGCGTACCCGTCGACTTCAGACAGCTTTCGACCATCTCGTACACGTCCGGAACGACGGGGCGCTCAAAGGGCGTGCTGATCAGCCATCACTACTGGTACGAGATCTGGTCGCAGGCGCTGCAGTATTCGCGCTATACGGACAAGGACGTGCTCTACACCGGCCTGCCGTTCTTTCACACGAGTGCGCACGGCACGACCGGTCCCGCGATTCTCGCGGAGGCGCAGGCCGTGTTCGTCGAACGCTTTTCCGCGACCCGCATGCTCGACGACTGTCGCCGCTGGAACTGCACGTCGGCGAAATTCATCGGCGGCATGCTGTCGATCCTGATGAAGCAGGCGCCATCGCCGCTCGACGCCGACAATCCGCTGCGCCTGATGGTGGGCGCGGCCGCGCCGCCGCATGTGTGGCATGCGTTCGAGGCGCGCTTCAATACGCGGCTGCTGGAGCTGTACGGCATGACCGAGTGCAGCAGTTGTCTCGTGAACCCATACGAGGACCGACGCGCGGGCGCGTGCGGCAAGGCCATCACGGGCTATGACGTGCGCGTCGTCGACGATCTGGATAACGAAGTCGGTCGTGGACAGACCGGCGAGATGGTCGTGAGGCCGCAACGGCCCTATCTCGGCACGAGCGGCTACTACAAGGACCCCGAGGCGACGCTGGAACTGTTCCGCAACCTGTGGATTCACACGGGCGACCTCGCGCGGCAGGACGACGACGGCTATTTTCACTTCGTCGACAGAAAGAAGCAGGCGCTGAGGCGGCGCGGCGAGAACATCTCGTCGTTCGAGGTCGAGGCCGTGATCGGCGCGCATCCGGCAGTGCTCGAATCGTGCGTGGTGGGCGTGCCTTCGGAGTTGGGGGAGGATGACGTGAAGGCCGTCATCGTGTTGAGGAGTGGCGAGCAGTTGACGGAGATCGAACTCGTCCGCTGGTGCGAGACGCGCCTCGCCTACTTCGCGATTCCGCGTTACGTCGCGTTTCGCGACAGCCTGCCGAAGACGCCGAGCGAGCGCGTCGAGAAGTATCGGCTGCGCGCGGAAGGCGTCACCGCCGACTGCTGGGATCGCGAGCACGCGGGCATCGTCATTCAGCGCTGATGCGCGCCTTCCCGAAGCGGCAACGATAGGAATTCGGTCTCAGGATCTCGCAAAACAGTATTGGACCTGCAGCGCCAGCCGCGCGAATCTTGAGCCTGAGCCGCTCGATGAAGAGCGAGCATGAGGATGATCCGGTTCAAGACCAAATCGTGAGGAGAGTTGAAACATGACCACCAGCGTTGCAGTCGTTACGGGCTCGAACGGCCTGACGGGACAAGCCATTTGCAGGAACCTGAGCGAGCGCGGCTATAAGGTCGTCGGGCTCGACGTTGCCGAGTCGGGCAAGGGCGAGTACGCCTACCGCAAATGCGACGTGACCGATATCGAGCAAATCCGCTCGGCCGTCGAAGCCATCGACGCGGAGCACGGCACCATTCGCGTGCTCATCAACAACGCGGGCGTCTGGCACGGCAAGACGTTCTTCGACATCTCGCCTGCCGACTACGACTTCACCTACGGCGTCAACGCGCGCGCGCCGTTCTTTCTGAGCCAGGAAGTGGCGAAGCGTCTCGTGAAGGCGGGCGGCGGCGGCGTGATCGTCAACCTCGCGTCGATCGTCGCGACGGCGGGCAGCGGCGTGACGGACTACGGCGGCTCTAAGGCGGCGGTCATCAACCTGACGAAGAGCCTCGCGAAGCCGCTCGGGCCGCACGGCATTCGCGTCGCGGCTGTGTCGCCGGGCACGATCAACACGGCAATGGGCGAGAAGGTGCCCAAGGAGATCCGCGACAAGCTCATCGCCGGTTCGGGCCTGCAACGCGCAGCGGAGCCGGAAGAGATTGCATCGGCCATCGGCTTTCTCGTCAGCGACGACGCGCGCTACGTGACGGGCGCGACGCTCGACGTCAACGGCGGTCTGTGAGCGGCTTCCCGACATGAACTCAATCATTCAATGGATGTGAGGGGAGGCGCGATGTCTGGATGTCCTTTCAGCAAGCCGGCGTTCCCGATGCCACGGCAATGCCCGTTCGTTCCGCCCGCGGAATACCGCGACTTTCAGCAGCAGCCGAGGCCGGTGCAGGTGCGGATGTGGGACGGCAAGGACGCATGGCTCTTCACGCGCTACGACGACGTGCGCGCCGTGCTCGGCGACAACCGCTTCAGCGGCGACCCGCATGTGAGCGGCTTTCCGAGCCTCTCGCCCGCGCGCAACGCCGTGCTCGATCTGGAGCCCGCGTTCATTCGCATGGACCCGCCGCAGCACGGACACTTTCGCCGCATGCTGACCAAGGAGTTCATGATCAAGCGCGTGAGCGAGATGCGCCCGCGCATCGAATCGATCTTCAGCCGGCTCGTGGATGAACTGCTCGAAAAAGGGCCGCCCGCGAATCTGGTCGAGGACCTCTTTCTGCCGCTCACGTCCGAAGTGATCGCGGGCCTGCTCGACGTGCCCGCGAGCGATCATGGTTTCTTCCAGGAGCAAAGCCGCCTCAAGGTGCTGCTCGATGTCGATCCGTCGATTCCGAAGGCGGCGTCGGACCGCATCCTGTCGTATCTCGACCGGCTGATCACCGAGCGCGCCAAAGATGCCGAAAGCCGAACGGACCTTCTCAGCCGTTTGATCGTCGAGCAGGTCAGGCCGGGGCATCTGACGCATCGCGAGCTGGTCATCATGGCCGAACTGCTGCTGATGGCCGGCCACGAAACGACCGCGAACCAGATGGCGCTCGGCGTGTTCAGCTTCCTGACCAATCCGGACCAGTTGCGTCTGTTGCGCGAAACCCCTTCGTTGCTGCGCAATGCAGTCGAGGAGATGCTGCGTTTTCACACCATCGTGCACTACAACGCGTTCCGGGTCGCGACGGAAGACGTCGAAGTGGCGGGCCAGATGATTCGCAAGGGCGAAGGCGTGATCGCGCTGATTTCCGGCGCGAATCACGACGCCACCGCGTTCGAGCAGCCGGATCGTTTCGACATCACGCGCAAGGCTGATCATCACGTCGCGTTCAGCTATGGCATTCACCAGTGCCTCGGCCAGCCGCTCGCGCGGGTGGAATTGCAGGTCGTGTTCGCGACGCTCTTCGAACGCATGCCGGACTTGCGTTTCGCCGTGCCGCTCGAAGCGGTCAAGGGCAAGGGCGATCATTTCGTGCAGGGTCTCGAATCCTTGCCCGTCACCTGGTAATCAACTGCAGCGCGCTCATCGTAGCGATGAAGGAGAGTAGGGCATGGCAAACGGAAACTTCAAACTGCGCGTGGCCGTCGACCAGGACGTGTGCGTCGGCGCGGGACTGTGCGTGCTGTCGAGCGCCGACGTGTTCGACCAGCGCGACGAGGACGGCGTCGTGAAGCTGTTGCAGACGGAGCCGGACGAGGCGCTCTATGAAAAGGTGCTCGGCGCGGCGCGCAAATGCCCGTCGAAGGCGATCAAAGTCGAGAAACTGACGGACGACGCAGCCACGCAGGAGAGCGGGCAGTGAACGCGCGGCCCGAATCGGTCGTGATCGTCGGCGCGGGGCAGGCCGGGCTGCAGGTCGCGGCTTCCTTGCGCGAGGAAGGGTACGAAGGCGTGATCCGGCTCATCGGCGACGAAGCGGGCTTGCCGTATCAAAGGCCGCCGCTGTCGAAGCGCTTTTTGACGGGCGATGTCGCGGTAGACGAACTGAGCCTCGAAGAAGCGCACTGGTTCGACGATGCGCGCATCGAGCGGCTGGCGGGCGAGCGCGTCGGCGCGATCGATCGCCGGCGGCGGCGTCTTTCGCTGCTGTCTGGGCGCATCGTTCCGTACGGGCATCTCGTGCTCGCGACGGGATCGCGCAATCGCTCGCTGCCGTTTTCGACGCAACCCGCGCACGGCGTCGTGTCGCTGCGCTCGGTGGCCGATGCACAACGGTTGAAGGCAGGGCTCGACGATGCGCGGCGCGTGGTGGTGATCGGCGCGGGCTTCCTCGGCCTGGAGGTCGCGAGCATCGCGGCCGCGCGAGGATGCGACGTGCATGTGGTCGAATCGGTCGATCGCGTGATGAAGCGGGCCATCTCGGCGGACATGTCGTCGGCGTGCACCGCGCATCATGAATCGGCGGGCGTGCGCTTCACGTTCGACGCACGCGTCGAGCGCATCGTCGGCCGCGATGATCGTGTCTGCGGCGTCGAGCTTGCCGACGGCTCGCGGCTCGACGCTGATCTCGTGCTCGTGGCCGCGGGCGTGGTGCCGAACGGCGAGCTTGCGGCCGCGTGCGGGCTGTCCGTGTTCAACGGCGTCATCGTCGATGAGCGCCTGCGCACGTCGGACCCGGCGATCTCCGCGATCGGCGATTGCGCCGCCTTTCCCTATGCGTTCGACGGCGGCGACCTGCTGCGTCTCGAATCCGTGCAGAATGCCGTCGATCAGGCGCGCCATGTCGCGCGCGCCCTGCTCGGCGATACGGCGCCGTACGGCCAGACGCCGGTCTTCTGGAGCGATCAGGGCGGCGCGCGGCTGCAAATCGCGGGCGTCGCGCGCAGGCTCGACAGCAGCGTGCTGCGCGGCGACCCCGCGTCGGGGGCATTCTCGGTGTTCCGCTACCGGCATCATCGGCTGACGGGCGTCGAGTCGTGCAACCGGCCAGCCGATCACATGGCCGCGCGACGGCTCCTGCAACGGCGCATCAGTCCGTCGCGCGAGCAGGCCGCCGACCCTTCGTTCGATCTGAGGCTGTTGCTGACGCTCGAGGAAGCGGTCTGAGACCCGGCGCGGAGAAAGACATTCATGGTTTCATCGCCCATTCTCGACGGCATCCGCATTCTCGACATGACGTCGGTGATCTTCGGTCCCTATTGCACGGCGACGCTCGCGGAATTGGGCGCGGATGTCATCAAGATCGAGCCGCTCGCGGGCGACGAGATCAGGCGCGTCGGACGGCCGGCGAAAACGCGCGGCATGGGGCCGGCGCACATGACGCTCAATCGCGGCAAGCGCTCGGTCGTGTGGGATCTGAAGACGCCGCGCGGCAAGGCATCGCTGCTGCGCCTCATCGCCCGTTGCGATGTGTTCATCCATAACCTGCGGCGCGAGGCGATCGAGCGGCTGGGTCTCACCTACGACGCCCTCCGCGAGCAGCATCCGCGGCTCGTCTACGTGCATTGCACGGGCTTCGGCGAGGGCGGACCGTATGCGGGCAGGCCCGCGTACGACGACATCATTCAGGCGGCATCCGGTGCGGCGAGTCTCTTGCCGCGCGCCGACGGCAATCCGGCGCCGCGCTATCTTCCGATGGCGATGGCGGACAAGGTCGCGGGCCTGCATGCGACCTACGCCGTGCTCGGCGCGCTGCTGCATCGCGAGCGCAGTGGGCAGGGTCAGGCCGTCGAAGTGCCGATGTTCGAGAGCTTCACGCATTTCCTGTTGCAGGAGCATCTGTATGGCCGCGCGTTCGTTCCACCCACCGATGCGGCGGGCTATCCGCGCCAGCTCGATCCCTTGCGTCAGCCGCTGAAGTGTCCGGACGGCTACATCGCGGTCGCGCCTTATACCGACGAACGCTGGGTGCGCTTCTTCGACGTGACGGGTCGCGCGGACTTTCTGAAGCGCGAGAAGCTGTGCACGGCGCGCGAGCGTTTCCATGCGCTCGATCGCATGAATGCGGAAATGGCCCGCATCGTCGCGGAAAAGCCCGTGCGCTACTGGCTCACGTTATTCGCGCAATGCGATATTCCGGCGTCGGAAGTGCGTGATCTCGATGACGTGCTGGACGATCCACATCTGAAGTCGGTGGGCTTCTTCCAACGCTCGACGCATCCATCGGAAGGGGATTGCCTGCAGATGCGTCTGCCGGTGCGCTTTCACGGCGTGCGCCCGGCCGGGTTGCGCGCGGCGCCGCATCTGGGCGAGCACAGCGATGAGATCGACGACTGGCTCAACGGCGCGTGAGCGACGGCGCTGATCGTCAGGCCGCGGCGGCTTCGACGAGACGCGGCGTCGAGGTATCGATGAAGTACTCGGGATGACGAGCGATCAGTTGCGCCGCGTTTGCGCGCGCGGCTTCGCGCCACGCATTGAGCAGCGGCGGCACGCGGTCCTTGTGCCACGCGAGCGACAGCGAGACGCCCGCGGTTTCGACGGCGAGCGGCCGATAGGCGACGCCGTGCGGCTGCATCAGTTGCATGACGGCCGGCACGACCGCGACGCCCACGCCGGCCGCGACGAGACACGCGGACGTATGCATGTCGTAGGCTTCTTTCGCGACGTTGGGCTTGAGATTGGCGTCCTCGAAGATATCGAGGATCTTGTCGCCGTAGCCGCGTTCCGTCGCGGTGCCGCGCGCGACCGCGATCAGCGGCCAATTGGCGAGATCGTGCAGATCAACGGGGCCGGGAACGTCGTACTCGCTGCCGGCAGGCACCGCGACCACGAGCAACTCGCGATACAGCAGCTCGGTCACGATGTTGTGATCGAAGATATGTCCACGCACCAGACCGACTTCGATCAGGCCTTCCTTGAGCCCCGCGATCTGTTGCGAGATGGTCATTTCCTGGAGGCTCACGTCCGAATTCGGCGCGAGCGTATTGAAGATGCGCAGCGTGTTCGGCAGGAAGCAGTAGATCGCCGTGTAGATCGAGCCGACGATCAGATGCGCGCGCGCTCCGCGTCCCGAGGCGCGCACCGCGGCAATGGCTGCCGACGCGGTATTGAGCACGCGCTGCGCATGCTCGACGAGGATTTCACCCGCCGGCGTGAGCAGCACCTTGCGTTTCTCGCGCGTGAAAAGCGGCGTGCCCAGTTCGTCTTCCAGCGCGATGATCTGCGCGCTTAACGCCGGCTGCGCGATGTTCACGCGTTCCGAGGCGCGCGTGAAATTCAGCTCGGCGGCCACGGCGAGAAAGTACTGGAGTTGGCGCATGTTCATGTCAGCGTTCCTTTGCTGTTCGCGTGCAGCCGACCGCGGCGGTCGGCCCACGCAGGTTCGATGCCGCGCCGCCCGCATATTCGGCGACGAGGGGCGCGTCGGCCGTCTGACGGATCGGGTCGGTCATGTACAACGCGAGAGACAGCGCCCGCGTGAGGCGACGCGCGAACATCGCTGCTTCGCCGTGCCTGGCCGTCGTTCGCATCGGGTCGTCTCGCGTGGCGCTCAGTGCACGCCGCGCCACGCGAGCGTGCCGGCGTCGACGCTGAACGTGGCGCCCGTCGAGAACGATGCTTCGTCGGACGCAAGGAAGCACACGAGCTTCGCGACTTCCTCGGGACGCCCGAGCCGCTTGAGCAGATGCGTGCCCCACAGACGCGCGCGCGCCTTCTCGTGATCCACCGCGTGCTCGACGCTGTGGCTCAGCATGGGCGTGTCGATCGCGCCCGGCGCGAAGGCATTGCAGCGGATGCCCGCATCGGCGAGATCGAGCGCGATCGCCTTGGTCAGCATCACGACGCCGCCCTTGCTCGCCGCATACGCGGGCAAACCCGGATACGCGACGCTGCCGGCGACCGACGCGCCGTTGACGATGGCCGGGCTCTTCGTCGACTTGCGCAGCCACGGCGCGGCGAATTTGCTCGCGAGCCACATCGCCTTGAGATTGACGTTCATCACGGTGTCCCACACGTGCTCGGGCAGGTCTTCGATGGTCGGCGCGCGGCCCGTGAGACCGTCGTCGGTGACGCCGGCGTTGTTGACGAGCACGTCGATGCCGCCGGCGAGCCGCGCGGTTTCATCGATCATGTAGCGGATCGAGTCCGGGTCCGACAGGTCGGTGCGAATGAAGCGGCTTTGCGCGCCTGCCTGAGCGACTTCGTGGGCGGCCGTCGCACCGCGGTCTTCCTGCAGGTCCGCAAGCGTGACCCACGCGGCGCCCTGGCACGCTGCTTCGATCGCGATCGCGCGGCCCATGCCCTGTGCCGCGCCCGTGACCACGACGATCCGGTCCTTGAGCTTCATAACGTGTCTCCGTCTTGTTTTTGCCGATGAAAGCACCGGTTGTCGAGATACAAGTTAAGGCAACGTGATGAGTTAATCTATAAGAGACCGTCTCTGAAAATTTATCGATCGTCTCAATATGGACATCCTCAATGACATCATCCGGCTCATGCGCCCCCAGGCGATCAGCTGGAGAGCGGTCGAGGCGCACGGCCGCTGGGGCATGAGCGTGCCGTGCCGGGACATACCCGTGTTCTGCCTCGTCGTCGCGGGGCAATGCTGGTATGTGCCGCGCCACGGCCAGCCGCTGCTCATGCGGCAGGGCGATTACCTGCTCATGCGGGCGACCGCCCGTTACTGCCTCGTGAGCGACCTCGACGCGGGCGCCACATTGCGCGAGCTGGAGCAGGAAGTCGCAAGCGATCAGTACGCGCGATGGGACGAGGGCTCCAGCGGCGACAGGGTGCAGCTCGTCGGGGGCTACTTCGAGATCGGACCCGAACATGCGGCGCTGTTCTCGCGCATGCTGCCGGACTTTCTGTACATCCGTTCGTCGGACGAGGAAGCGGGAAGGCTCTCGCGCCTCATCGCGCTGATCGGCGAAGAATCGAGCTGCAACCTGCCGGGACACGACCTGGTGATGAGCCGTCTCGTCGAAATCATGCTGGTCGAAGTGTGGCGCCGACCACTGACCCGGATCGACGCGCGCGAGGCGGGGTGGTTCAGCGGCATGGCCGATCCGCACATCCACCTCGCGCTGCAGAAGATGCACGCGGATGTCGCGCGTCACTGGACCGTCGATCTGCTCGCGAAGGACGTGGGCATGTCGCGCGCCGCGTTCGCACGGCGCTTCGCCGAGCGCGTGGGCGTCGCGCCGGCAACGTATCTGTCGAACTGGCGCATCGCGCTCGCCAAGGATGCGCTCATCAACAGCGAGCGTTCGATCATCGATATCGCGTTGTCCATCGGCTACTACTCGGACAGCGCATTCAGCACGGCATTCAGCCGCACGGTGGGGGTCGCGCCCGCAGCGTTCCGACGCGCGAGACGAAGCGAGCAGGCCGTGCGATAAGCGCTTTTTCAGCTATACGCCGATCTGCTTGAATCATCGTTTTTTAGTATTTCCCCTCGTGCCGGAGTGGCCCGTATCTTGTGCCCATAGCAGGCGTCTGCGATCGCTTCTTGGTGTAGCGATGCATGGCGCGGTTCATGGAATTCGCAAGAGAGCGCACTATGCTGAGAGTATGCATTTTCGGTGGCGGGGCAATCGGCGGCTATCTGGCGGCGCATCTCGCGCGCGCCCGCCGCTGCGAAGTGAGCGTCGTTGCGCGCGGCAGGACGCTCGATGCGATCCGCTCGCACGGACTGCGCGTCAAGACCGCGAGCGATGACTTCACCGTACCTGTGCGCGCCACCTCGGACACACGCGAGCTCGGCGTGCAGGACTATGTGTTCATCACGCTCAAGGCCCATCAGGTCGAGGCGGCGCTCGACCAGATCGCGCCGCTGATCGGACCGCACACGGCAGTACTGCCGCCGACCACCGGCATTCCCTACTACTTCTTTCACAAGTTTCCCGGCCGTTTCGACGGCACGCAGTTGTCTGCGCTCGACCGTGACGGACGCCAGTGGCGTGCGATCGCGCCGAGCCAGGTGCTGGGCTGTGTCTACTGGATCGGCGCGCATGCGAGCGCGCCGGGCGTGATCGTGCAGGACGGGGCGAAAGCCGGTTGTCCGGTCGGCGAGCTCGACGGCAGCGACTCCGAACGCGTGCGTGCACTGAGCGAATTGCTGTGCGCGAGCGGCGTCGACGCGAAAGTGAACAAGGACATTCGAGCGGCGATATGGGTCAAATTCGTCAACAGCCTCGCGTTCAATCCCGTCGCGCTGCTCACGCAAGGCACGCTCGGCGAGATGGCCGAGGCGCACGGCGTCCTGCCCATTGTCAGGGCGATGATGTTCGAAGCCGATGCGGTCGCCGCGCAACTGGGGCTTGCCATCGGTCCGGCGCCGGACAGGCGCATCGCCATGACGGTCAGCGCGTCGCATCATCGAATGTCGATGCTTCAGGATCTCGAGGCAGGCCGGCCGCTCGAACTCGAACCTCTCAGCCGCTCGATTCGCGCGCTGCGCGATCTCACGGACGTCGCCACACCCACGCTGGACATGGTGCTCGCGATGGCGCATCTGCGCGCCGTCACCGCGACGCACGAGGACACCAAACAGGAGCAACACGCATGACCCACGCATCCACCACCACCGCCACGCACGACGATGCCTTCACACGACCGCTCGCCGGCGTGAAGGTCGTCGAGGCATGCAGCTATATATCCGGACCGTTCTGCGCGCAAATGTTGTCCGACCTGGGCGCGGACGTCATCAAGGTCGAGCCGCCCGCGGGCGATCCGTATCGCAATTTCGGGCATGGCTGGAAAGGGGTGGGCACGGTCTGGACCAACGCGAATCGCGGCAAGCGCAGCGTCACGCTCGATCTCAAGTCCGCCGGCGACCTCGCGAAATTCAAGGCGCTGCTGCACGATGCGGATCTGTATATCGAAAACTGGCGTCCGCATGTGTCGGCGTCGCTCGGCCTGAGCTTCGAGGCGGTGAGCGCGCTGAATCCGCGCATCGTCCAGCTTTCGATCACGGGCTACGGCCCGGACGGCGAGCTCGCCGCCGAGCCCGCTTTCGACGCGCTGATCCAGGGCCGCACCGGCCTGCTCAGCTACGAAGCGGCGGGCGGCGCGCCGCGCGCGACGAACACCTTCGTGGCGGACAAGGTCGCCGCGATCTTCGCCGCCCAGATGGCGCTCTCGGGGCTGATCGCACGCGACAGGGCGCAGAAGGCGATCCATCTCGAGACATCGATGCTCGACATGCTGTCCTACTACAACTTTCCGGACATGTTCCACAACCGCGCGTTCATCGACGATGCATCGCCTGAAACGCTCGCGCCCCAACCCGTGCTCGCGACCAGCGATGGTCATCTGGTGGTGTCGCCGGTGTCAGGCAAGCAGTTGAGCCGCACGCTCGACGCAGTGGGCCATCCCGAATGGAAGGACGAGTTGAAGAAGATCACCAGCAAGCGCGACATGACGCATGCGTTCTTCGAGCGCATCGCCGCCCCGCTCCGGCAGAACACGACCGCGCACTGGCTGGCGCGCTTTCGCGAACTCGACGTGCCGGCCGGCCCCGTCAATGCCCCCGACGCTCACTTGAACGATCCGCAGGTGCGGCACAACCAGCTCTATTCGCAACTGGAAACGCCTGCGGGCACGGTCCGGGCCATTCGCTATCCCGCGCGCTTCAACGGGCATCTGCTGAGGCCTCGTCAGGCCGCGCCCACGCTGGGCGAAGGCAACGCCGAGCTGCTCGGATCGTGACTCAGGCACGGCAAGCGCGTTCGAACCGGAGAAACCAGTGCCCATTATGCTAAGCGGCGTAGAAGGCATACGCGCCTGTCTGGACTTCCATCTCGGTCACAGCGACTGGATGGAAGTCGATCAGGCGATGCTCGATCGCTTCGAATCGCTGACCGATGATCGTGGGCCGGACCACGTCGACGGATCGCTTCAGGCCTTCGCGCCTTGCAGCGTCGTACTCGCCTTGCTGATCCCGCTGCTTCAGCAGATCTACGTCCTCGAAGACACACTGAATGTCGCCCTTCACCGGGTCGAACAAGTTCAGTTCATGGCGCCCGTGCCGACGGGTTCGGGGCTGCGCGTCGGCGCGACCGTCAGGGCCGTTCAGCCGGCGGGAGACCACTGGCATCTGAGTCTCGAATGCGTGATGGAGTGCGACGCCTTCGCGAAACCCGTGCTGCGGGCGAACGTGCTGTATCGGTTCCGCTCTGCATCCGTGCCGGGCATGTCGCATCTGTCCCTGTGCAGGCCGGACCTGAGTTGTCGTTGAAATGAGATTTCGCCTCACTCGATCAGCTTAATCAAGTAGTTATCCAAATCAAAAATCTCAAAGATATGAGACATGGAGACAGCAATGAAATATTGGAGATGGCCGTCAGCCGCCTTGGTGTTGTTCGCATCCGCACACGCTTCCGCGCAGAGCAACGTGTTGATTTACGGCATCATCGATTACGGTCTGAACTTCGTGAACAACGCGCAGACGGCCGTGCCCGGCGGAGGACGGACGGGCAGCCATCAGTACGCGATGAGCAGCAGCATCATGCAGGGCAATCGCCTGGGATTTCGCGGCACTGAAGATCTCGGCGGCGGCTATCAGGCGATCTTCGTGCTGGAGAACGGCTTCGATATCGGCACGGGCACGCTGGCTCAGGGCGGCAACATGTTCGGCCGGCAGGCGTATGTCGGTCTCGCGTCGCCATACGGCACGGTGACGATGGGCCGCCAATACGACTCGGTGGTCGATTTCATCGGGCCGATCACCGGCTCGGTCGGCAACGGCACCTATGCGCTGCACGGCAACGACATCAACAACTTCGGCAACACGTATCGGGTGAACAATGCCGTCAAGTTCACCAGCAACACATACGGCGGGTTCAAGTTCGGCGGGCTGTACAGCTTCGGCGGCGTGGCGGGATCGTTCGGCACCAACAGCATTTACTCCGCTGGCGCGTCTTACGCTAACGGACCGTTCACGGCGGCCGTGGCGTATTTGCGCGCCCGCGACCCGAACCGCTCGTTCTTCGGCAACAACCCCAACAGTTCGAGCACGGCCAACAACCTCGGCGCGACGAGCGGCGTTCAGACCAACCCGGTGTATGGCGCGTTTGCCTCGGCGGCGTATTACCAGGTCATGGGCGCCGCGTTTCAATACTCGGTGCAAAGCCTGGTCTTCGGTTTCGACTATTCGCACATCACGTTCGGGGACTTGAACTCTCCCTCGTCGGGCAATCTCGCGCTCACCAATCCGCGGGGCTATACCGGAAATGCGGCCTTCAACAGCTACAACGTGTTCGCGCGCTATGCCATCACGCCTTTTCTCTGGCTGAACGGCTCGTATGACTATCTCGTCGGCGGTGGAATCGACGGGAAGGACAGCGCGAAATATCACATGTTCAACGCGTCTGTTGATTACTTTCTTTCGAAGCGGACCGACGTCTACTTCATGGCGAACTATCAGGTCGCGTCCGGAGTGGATTCGACCGGGCAGTCCGCCGTGGCGTCCTATCTGACGATCACGCCGTCGAATACCGCACATCAGGTGGTGCTGCGTGTCGGCATGCGGCACCGCTTCTAGAACGCACTCGCCAGAGCGCTTATCCAACCCACGCCGAGGAACGAATGAACAGTCCCGAGAGTACCGTCACATGCCCGTTCGCCACGGAGCGCTTTCCGTGGCCGCGAGACAGCGCCGCACCGCTCGTGCCGCCGCGTCAGTATGCGGTGTTGCGCGAGCGGGCGCCCATCGTTCAGGTGAGCCTGTGGGACGGCAGTCTCGCGTGGCTCGTGACCGACATGGAGCATTTCCGCGAAGTGATGACAAGCCCGCATTTCAGCGCGTCGCCGTTGACGCCCGGTTTTCCGTTCGTGTCGCCGTCGCGGGCCGCGCAGTCGAAGTCGTATCAGACCTTCATCACGATGGACCCGCCCGAGCACGGCCAGTATCGCCGCACGCTGACGAAGGAGTTCATGGCCAAGCGCATGCAGGAACTCCGTCCGCTGGTCCAGCGGTCGCTCGATCAGCTTCTCGACGACATGGAAAGCCGGGGCGCGCCGGCCGATTTCATCGAGGCCGTCGCGTTGCCGCTTCCCTCGCTCGTCATCTCGATCATGCTCGGCGTGCCCTACGAGGACCACGACAAGCTGCAGAAATGGAGCGGCGACCGGATGGATCTGTCGATCGCGCCCGAGGCGTTGACGCAGTCGGCGAAGCACATGACTCAATACATCGACGCGCTGTTGCTCGAAAAGGAACGCCAACCGGGCGACGGCAGCGATCTGTTGAGCCGCATGGCGATCGAATGGATCAATCCCGGCAAGGTGTCGCATGCCGACGCTGTCCAGATGGCGACGCTGCTGTATCTCGCCGGCCACGAGACGACGGCGAACCAGATCGGCCTCGGGCTGCTGAGCCTCTTTCAGCATCCCGAGCAACGCGCGGCGCTGATGGCGGATGCGTCGCTCGTGAAAGGCGCAGTGGAAGAAATGCTGCGTTTTCATTCGATCACGCACATGAATTCGAATCGGGTCGCCACGGAAGACGTCGTGATCGGTGGCCAGCTGATTCGCAAGGGCGAGGGCGTGCTGGCCCTGCTGCATGGAGCCAACCACGATCCCGTTGCGTTTCCCGAACCCGAACGGTTCGATATCGGCCGCGATACGAAGGAGCAGTCGCATGTCGCATTCTCATTCGGCATTCACCAGTGCCTTGGGCAGCCGCTCGCGCGGCTCGAACTTCAGGTCGTGTTCGAGACCCTCTTCAAGCGTTTCCCGAATCTTCAGCTCGCCGTGCCCGAGGATGCGCTGCGTTACAAGGACAAGTCGTTCGTCTACGGATTGAAGGCGCTGCCGGTCCGTTGGTAAGCGGAGGTCACGATGAAAAGGCATTGGTTCGCGAAGCGTATTCACGCCACGCTCGACGCGCTGATCACACTCTTCGCCAGCCTGGCGATGACCGCATAGCGAAGCGTGGGAAGGGAAACAGGAGAAGCAGCACATGGATCGACATTTCGGCGGCAAGGTGGCGCTGGTCACGGGCGCCGCATCGGGCATCGGCCGGGCCTCGGCGATGGGTTTCGCACGCAGGGGCGCGGCGGTTGTGGTGGCGGACGCGGACAAGACCGGCGGCGAGGAGACGGTGCGGCTCATCGAGGCGCATTGCGACACGCGAGCGACGTTCATCGAGGTCGACGTCACCGATGCGGCATCGGTCAAGGCGATGGTGCAATCGACCGTCGAGCGGTTCGGCGCGCTCGACATGGCATTCAACAACGCGGGCGTGCCGGATCGCGCCGCGAGTCTCCATGTGTCCACGCAGGACAACTGGGATCGCGTGATGTCCGTGAATCTGGAGGGCGTGTGGCACTGCATGAAAGCGGAACTGGATCACATGCTGGCCTTGGGGAAGGGCGCGATCGTGAACAACGCATCGCGGTCCGGCCTCGTCGGCGTGCCGTCGGATGGCGTGTACGGCGCGGCGAAGCACGGTGTCGTGGGGTTGACGAAGGCGGCGGCGATTGAGTTCGCAGCGAAAGGTATCCGCGTCAATGCTGTGTGTCCGGGACTCGTCGAAACAGCCCTCACACGCGCCCGATTCGGCGATGAACTGATAGCACGCTCGAAGCTCGCCAATCCGCTCGGCAGGATGGCGCAACCCGAGGAAATCGCGGACGCCGTGACGTGGCTCTGTTCGGATGCGGCTTCCTTCGTGGTTGGCGTGGCGCTGCCCGTCGACGGCGGCGCCACCGCGCGTTGAACAGATCGACAAGTTCACAGACGAGGAGACAGAACCCATGACGAGCGATACATCCTTCCAGCCGTGCACGCGCGAAGACGACCATTTTCCGTGGCCGCGAACGGCCCAATGTCCGCTGCAGCCGCCACCGCGTTACGCGAGCGTTCGCGAGAGTGAGCCCATCAAGCGCGTGAAGACGTGGGACGGCAGCACGGTTTGGGTGGTAACGAAGATGAAGGACTTGAGGGACGTGCTGACGAGCCCGCACTTCAGCGCTTCGCCGCAGACCCAGGGTTATCCGTCGGTGTCGCCAGCGCGGGCGGAGCAGTCGCGGTCTTATCAGACTTTCATCACGATGGACCCACCGGAGCATGGCCAGTACAGGCGCACGCTGACCAAGGAGTTCATGATGAAACGTATCGACGAACTGCGTCCCTTCGTGCAGAAGACGCTCGATACGTTGCTCGACAAGATGATCGAAAAGGGCGCGCCGGCGGATTTCATCCAGGATGTGGCGCTGCCGCTTCCTTCCGTGGTCATTTCCATTATGCTCGGCGTACCGTATGAAGACCACGCGCGTCTGCAACTGCTGAGCAGCAACCGCATGAATCTCGACATCAGTCCGGAGTTGCTCAGGAAATCCGCGCACGAGATGGAGCAGTACATTGACCGTCTTCTGCTTGCGAAGGAGCGGAAGCCGGGCGACGGTGGCGATCTGCTGAGCCGTCTCGCGATCGAATGGATCAACACCGGCAAGCTTTCCCATGCCGACGCCGTGCAGATGGGCGCGTTGCTGTATCTCGCCGGGCACGAGACGACGGCGAACCAGATCGGTCTCGGGTTGCTGAGCTTGCTGCAGGATCGCGCGCAGGTGGACGCGCTGATTGCCGACCCGTCACTCGTGCGCGGCGCCGTCGAGGAGATGTTGCGCTTTCATTCCATCACGCACATGAATTCCGCTCGCGTGGCGACCGCGGATGTCGTTATCGGTGGCCAGTTGATTCGCAAGGGCGAGGGTGTGTTCGCACCGGTTCAGGCGGCGAATCACGATCCGGAGGCGTTTCCGGAGCCCGACCGATTCGATATTCGTCGCGATAGCAAGGGGGCGTCTCATGTTGCATTTTCGTTCGGTGTGCACCAGTGTCTGGGGCAGCCTCTCGCGCGGCTCGAACTCCAGGTGTTATTTGAAGCGCTGTTCAAGCGGCTGCCGGCACTGCGTCTCGCCGTGCCCTTCGATGCACTTGAGTTCAAGCGCAACGGCAATGTCTTCGGCGTGGTTTCATTGCCGGTCGAATGGTAGTTTCAGCTTCCATTGAAGGAGCAACATGACGCAATCCGTACGAGCCATTCTCTGTGCGACGCTTGCCGTGTGTGAATGCGACGAAGAGAACTTCGTCGCGTGGCACACGCGCGAGCATATGCCGGAGCGCCTTGCCATTCCCGGATTTCTGCGGGGCCGGCGCTTCGAGCGTACGGACGCGAAACGATGCTATCTGATTCTCTACGACGTCGACGGTCTTTCCGTGCTGTCTCGACCGGATTATCTCGAACGTCTGAATAACCCTACCACCTGGACGCGCGCCACGCTTCCGACGTTTCAGGATGGACGGCGCTCAGCGTATCGGTTGCTTGCGAAAGCCGGAAGCGCGGAAGCGGGGTTCGTCATGGTGGTCGGCGTGCGGGCGCTCAATGCGCTGGCGTTAAAGGAAGAGATTACCTCTGCGTTGCTAAGCGACTGGTGCGGGCGGCCTGGCATAGTGCGGATCACTTTCGCAGAACCTGACCCGTCCGCATCGACGCTTGTAACGGAAGAAAGTCGCCGAAGCGGCAATCGCTTTGCCGCAGAGTGGATCTTGTTGGTGGAAGGAATCTCTGAAGAGCATCTGCGGCGGTTCGCTCGTGACGAGTTCACGGCCTCCCGCTGCCTTGAGTGGGGACTAGTCGAACCTAAGTCCTGGAAGACATACGCCTTGCAGGTGAGTGCTGGCAAGAACTGATTCCTGACGGCTTTCTCGTCAGCGATCGAATGCACGACTTACGCTTTATCCACGACCTCTCCTGATATGGATCTTGCTTTGCGAGTTCGGCGTGCCTGGCGCGTTCGCAATGACGAAGCTTTTAGTCTCGAAGTTGTCCGTTCGCCTTTCCCGCGCAAACCGTAGGGTCAGGTCTGAGAAACGCAAAGTTCCGCACCACGTATGTTCGACTCGCCGAGCGACGATCTGCGTCAAATACGTATGCCTATGATTCTATGTGATGATGTCCGTGCGCAGGCGGCCCAGCTCGCCAACAGAGAGGATGCCTCGCTGTGGCGATGGTTCTCCGCACTGTACCAAGAGGGAAGAATTCGATGGTGCAAATCCCCAAATGGCTGGCTGGTCAGTGTTGATCACCGGCATCTAGCCACTGACACCGACTTCGACGCGGCGATGCGGATATCGCGTGAGCGCTACATCGATGTTAAAAAGTGAGCAACGATACGTCCGCCATCGACTTGATCTGCGAACGGTTTGCGTCGGAGCGCTGACTCGACATAAGTAACATAATCAACTCAGCAGCAAATTCGACGCGCACCCGGATTGGAGGCTATTCCGGTGGCGGGCGGCCTGATTGCAGCTATTACGTTACCGACGCAATCCGGGTCGGTTGCCGCCGCGAGGAACGAGCACCGAGTAAGACGAGATGCTGAAGGTACGCGCCGGCGTATTCTTCAAGCCGCCATCGAGCACTTCATGAAGTTTTGGCTTGGGGATGCACGGGACGACGCGATCGCCACGGCTGCCGGCACGAACGAGCGCATGCTACAGCACTACGTTTCTTCGAGAAAGGATGGACTGTGCGTCGCCGTGCTCGACGCCGTGTATGCGCAGGCGCGGCACGAGAGGGAAGTCTGAATTGGCTTAAAATCAAGGCCTTGATGTCCGGGTGCGAGGCTAGCGCTTCCTGGTTTGTAATCAAACAGGGGAATTGAACAACCGGGGTCACCGACCCATGCGCACACAACTGATGTCGTAGCAGGATTTCAAGTAGAGTTGTTGGTACCGGTCTGGTCTCTCCCGCACGCTCCCTCGAATTGCAGCACGGGTTCTAACACACTCTGAGCGGGACGCTTGCCTCTTCGTCGCCGTTCTCGATTGGGGCCGCGCAGATGACATTCCGGCGGGAGGCTACGGCGTGGCGTTTGTCGAAAGCAAGTGGACGACCGCACCACGTCCTCGCTCGTACTGCTGTCGGGAGGGGAAAGTGAACCATGATCGAACTCGACAAACTGGGCAAACTGCCGATCTTTTCGGACCTTCCACCTGAGCGTCTGCAATGGCTGTGCGATAACCTGACCGAATTCACCGCTAGGGCGGGAGATGTGCTGCTCGCGGAAGGCGAGGTGAACACCAGTTTGCTGCTTCTGCTCGAAGGCGAGGTCTCGACGACGCGGCGAGCCGAAGGCGAGCTTTCAACTCAACGTTACGTTGCACCCGATTTCTTCGGCGCGCCAGCACTGGTGGCGTCGATCCCCTATCCCGCGACGCTGAGGGCGACGAGCGATTGCCTGATCGCCGCACTTCCGGAAACGGCGTTCCGCAATCTTTTTTTGTTGTCCGGTTCCTTCACGCGCCTGGTCGCTCGCGGCATGACCGACTTTCTAGCCGCGCTCGAAGTCTCTGGACGCAATCGAGAGAAACTGGCCGCACTGGGCAAGCTCTCGGCAGGCCTCGCGCATGAACTTAACAATCCCGCGTCAGCCGTGTCGCGGGCCCTCGACTACATGCTCGACGGACTCGCAACGCTCGAGGATTCAGCCTTGGCGCTCGGCTTGCACGCGGTCCCTCGCGAGACCGTCGATGCGCTGAGAACCATGGCCGCACGCAGCGCAGTGCAGACCGGTGTGAGCGTCGGTGATGCGCTCCGAGTAAGCGAAGCAGAATCGCGGCTTGGTGACTGGCTTGGATCACATGGCACGGCGAAGCCGTGGCTGGCGGCTCCGTGTCTTGTCGCGCATGGGATCACATCCGATGATCTCGAGCCGTTGGCTGCCCGGCTGAACGCGGATCAACTCGGTGCGGCAGTTTCGTGGATAGCCCAAGTCCTGGAACTTCGATCTGTGATGCATGAGGCGAAGCGCGGCGCGGCCCGAATCTTTGATCTTGTCAAGGCGATGAAGTCTTACACATTTATGGACCAGGGGCCGCGGCAGGAGGTCGACATTCACGCCGGCATCGAAGATACCCTGACCGTGATGGGGCACGAACTCAAGCGGGGCATTGTGATAATGCGTGATTTTGATACCGGCATGCCGCGACTTCCGGCGTATGGCAGCGAACTCAACCAGGTGTGGACCCGGATCATCGAGAATGCCGTTGAGGCGATGAACGGGCAAGGGGAACTCATCATTCGCACGCGCCGCGACGCGGATCGTGGCGTGGTCGAGTTTATCGACTCCGGGCCGGGTATTCCGCAGGACGCAATTCCGCATCTGTTCGAGCCTTTCTTTACGTGCAACCTGGTCAGTCAAACGCAAGGGCAAGGTCTGGGGGTGGGTCTGCATGTCGCTTATCGTATTGTGGTTAATCGGCATGGGGGAACCATCGAAGCCGCTTCACGTCCAGGCGAAACCATTTTTCGGGTGACGTTGCCGCTGAAGACATGAGCAATGGCCTCGCTTGATCTGGGCACGAACGTAGGCCGCAACGAAAGGGTCGCCGTCCTGGGAAGCTTTAGAAACGTTGGGCAGTGATTTGGAGGTGCACGATCTGCTCGCGCTGCAATTCCGTGACGTCGCGATCCAGTACACCGCTCTTGTACCAGCGGTTCATTCGCGTGTAGATCGTAGACCATCGGTTGAACCTGACGATCAGCCCGTGAAGTAGCTTTACATAAATGAATTTAGCGTCAAACAGTAGTACTACTTTCTAACGTGCCTATGGCGAGCCGCGAGAGGCGAGTTCCTGGTGCGGGCAAGGATTATTGACGTCTGGCTCCAAATAGCTGGTGTCATCAGGAATCGCTGCTGCAACCTCAACATGCGGATCGCCATCGCCGACGGTCGCGGTAGTTCGTCGATGAATCGACGCGCCACCATGCGCTCAACCTGACCGAGTTCGCTTAAGACACTATGACCTTCCGTGAGGCAGAGGCTGGCCCGCCGTGAGAAATCAAACGCGGATCAGCATTATTGCCAGAGCCGCACGGTGTGGACGGTGCCACACCCGGCGATTTCCCGCACGGAGCCAGCATGGAACACGATAGCACGCTGTACGTCGGCCAGGACGTTCACAAGGACTCGATCACGGTCGCCTACGCGTTCGGCGCGAGCGAGGTCGAACTGTTCGGCAAGATCGGTACGACGAAGACCGGTATCGATCGCCTGCGCAAGCGACTTCAATCGAAAGCCCGACACGTACGCGTCGTCTATGGGGCAGGGCCATGTGGCTACGGCCTTTACCGGCAACTGGTCCGGAAGGGGTTCGACTGCATGGTGTGTGCGCCGTCGTTGATTCCCAGAAAGCCCGGCGAGCGCGTCAAGACGGACCGCCGCGATGCGGTCAAGCTTGTGCGGTCCCTACGCACCGGGGATCTGTCAGCCGTGTACGTTCTGACCGTCGAGGACGAGGCATTTCGTGACTTCGCCCGCGCATGGATGACGGCCAAAGTCGCTTTGAAGCACGCGCGGCAGCGGCTCAAGTCATTCCTGCTCGCACACGACGTACGCTAACCGGTCATGCTGACTGGGGGCCTGCTCACCGACGCTGGGTGAGCCAGTATGCGTTCGCTAGCGAATGGCAACAATTCGCGTTTGAAGAGCTTCGGCGCACGATCGAAGATCGGCTCGCGCAATGTCAGCGTGTGGAAGCCGCCTTGCGTGAGGCGGTGACCAACTGGCGGTTCTATCTGGCTGTCTTGGGCTTGCAGGCGATGCGTGGTGTGCAGTTCACCACGGCCGTTGGGATGCTCGCCGAACTCGGCGATCTGTCGCGCTTTAACCATCCGCGTCAATTGATGGCGTGGCTCGGTGATACCCCGTCAGAACACTCATCAGGCGACAAACGACGGCAGGGGAGCATCACCAAGACCGGCAATAGCTATGCAAGAAAGTTGCTCGTGGAAGCGGCCTGGAGCTACCGACACCCGGCACTGGCCGCGCGTGGCAAGAATGCCAATGCCACGGTAGTAGCCGTCGCTCGCGAACTATCGGGTTTCATCTGGGACGTCGCGCGCCTGGCGATGTCCCTCGCGCTACCCTGTAGCCGAGCGACAACCTGATTGCGAGCAGCACATCGCTCATCCGATAGATTGATAATTTTCCTGAAGGCGGCGTAGCCCGGCTACTCGAGCAACCCACGGCATAATCCCGCAACGGACATCATCCGACTTGCGGCTTAAGAATGCGGCAGGCTCACGAGACGGTCCACTGTAATGCGGAAACCAACCCGCGGATATCAGGATGATCCACCGTCGAGATTTACTGCTACGCCGGCTTCAGGGAATTACTTAGCCTATGAGCACACTGCAAACCACACCTTCCGATTGACAAGGAAAGTCATATAGGGTTATTCGATGCCTGCCATCGGCCGCTGGAATGTGACAGTGCCTCCAGATGTGTCGGCAGGCGTCGAATAAGCCCGATGGAGGAAACCGCGGAGTGCTCCGATGCGTTTGGAGCTTCGCGCTTATGGTGATTGATAGGTCAGGATGCTCGGCGGTGTCGGATGCGGCGCGGCCGATCGGGATACCTGAAGCGCGCTGACGGGGTGACGAAGCAGTGCAGTCGTGCAATCTTGATGATGAAGTAAGCCTGCGAGGCGTTTCCAGGAGCGATGCGCGCAAACGTCCGCTCGTGGGCCGCGTTGCCGCAAAGCCGACGTTCGACAGGCAGATCGAGGAGCCATGGCGCTCATGTTTGACCCCGGCGCATAGGCGGTGCGCGGATCGGGGCGCTGCGCGCGAGGATCTCGATGACGATCATCGGTGCACCGCAATGCCGGCAAATGAAGAGGGGCCGGGTCTCGATGACGGTGTCGTGGGGTGACGGGCTGAGCTCGGGCGCGACGTGCAGGAGATCGCGCACCTTCGCGAGATTGGCGCGGCGCACCGGGTTGGTGAGCAGTCCGTAGTGACGGATGCGATGGAAGCCACCGGGCAGTACATGAAGCAAGAAGCGGCGCATGAATTCGCCGGTTTCGAAGGTCATGGTCTGTAGCGGGTGCGGCCCTTGGCACGGCAGTTCTTCCAGCGGAACGTCACGCCGCGCTCATCGAAGGCGACGAGGCGCTGGTTAGAGATGGCGACTCGGTGCGTGTAGCGTGAGAGGTACTCGAGCACCGCTTTGGGTCCTGCGAACGGGCGCTTGGCGTAGACCACCCATTCGCAGGCATGTAGCGGCGCAAGCCATCGGGCAAAGGTGGTGGGATCCGCAAGCCCGGTGTACTCGCCGAAGAACTGCAGATGGCCACGGTGGTGAACTGCTTGGAGTGCCTCGAGGAAGCGGCACCGGAACAGGCGTGAGAGGACGCGCACCGGCAGGAAGAAGCCCGGCCGGCAGGCGATCCAGCGCTCACCGTCAGCCGATAGCCCGCCACCAGGCACGATGCCGTGCACATGCGGGTGATGCGTGAGTGCCGATCCCCAGGTGTGCAGCACGAGCGTGGTGCCGATCTGGGCGCCGAGATGCCTGGGATCCTCGGCGATCGTGCGCAGCGTGTCGGCGGCGATGTCGAACAGCAGCCCGTAGATGACCCGCTTGTTGTACCAGGCGATCGCGCTGATTGGCGCGGGCAGCGTGAAGACGACGTGGAAGTATTCGACGGGCAGCAGATCGGCCTGGCGCGCCTCGAGCCAGCGGTATGCGGCGCTGGCCTGGCACTTCGGACAATGCCGGTCACGGCACGAGTTAAAGGACACTTCTGTCTTTGCACAGCCTGAACAGCGCAGCACATGTCCGCCCAGTGCCGCTGTGCGTCACCGTTCGATGGCCGACATGACCTTCAGCTGCCCCAGGCTCAGGCGTGTGTTGGCTCGCCACGCTGGCCCGTGGCTGCGGAAGATGTCCGCAACCTCCAGCATGAGGCGCTACGACGCGTTGACTTATTCGAAGGGCAGACGGTCCAGGGGGCTGGTGACATCATGCAGCAGGTCGGTGGCCACCTGGACGTAGAGCGCTGTATTCTCCAGCTTCGCGTGCCCGAGCAGCACCTGGATCACGCGGATATCCACCTTCTGTTCGAGGAGATGTGTCGCAAAAGAGTGGCGCAGCGTATGCATGGATACGCGGTTGTCGATGTTCGCGGCCTCGGCGGCGGCATGAATGGCGCGGTTCAGTTGCCGCGTGCTCAGCTGATCGAGCGGATCGAGCCCGGGAAACAGCCACCCGCCATCGAGCTTCTTGCCCTGCGCACGGGCCACGCGCCACCACACACGCAGGCGCTCAAGCAGCACCGGCGAGAGTATCGCGTAGCGGTCGCGGCGGCCCTTGCCCTGCTCGATACGCAGTGTCATGCGTTCGCTGTCGACGTCGGTGACCTTCAGCGCCACCACTTCGCTGGCGCGTAGCCCCGCGCCGTACGCGACCGACAGCGCGGTCTGGTGCTTCAGGTTACCAGCGGCCTCGATGAGCCGACGCACTTCGTCGGGGCTGAGCACGACGGGTAATACGCGGGGCACGCGCACGGGTTGCATCCTGACCATCAGCTCGGGCCGGTCGAGCGTGACTGTGAAGAAGAACTTCAGGCCGGTGATCGCGTGGTTCAGCGACACGGCCGATGTGCCGTGGTCGACCAGATAGAACTGGTAGCGCCGCAGGTCCTCGACGGTGGCCGTGTCAGGTGAGCGCCCGAGAAAACGGGCGAACTCACGCACGATGTGCAGGTAGATGTTCTGCGTCTTGGGGGCAAGCTGGCGCATGCGCATGTCGTCGATCATGCGCTGACGCAGTGGACTGACGTTTGATTGTGAGGAGATCATGATTCCGCTCCTGCCGGAGAACGAGGCGGATTGCCTCATTCGCCAACATACGGAATCACGATGCCGGCCTCTCCCTGAGCACCGGCGTCTGACCGTAGCCCCTACCGCGCGAGCGGTTTATTCCAAGCGGCCATACGCCGTCATTCGACCGCGCGTCCAACGAAACACCCAAACGACGGCTTCGCCTCGAAAAGCGAGCATACGAATGCCGAGATGCGCGTCATATCTCTGACCGTTGCAATGTTCCACGGCTCTCACCCGGGAAAGACACCCGCCTTGGCGTCACGCGCGTTGTCGCGAATGTTTGAACGGCGCGCCACCATCTCACCTGAAACGACCGTAGAACTCGACGGTGGCTCGGCGCAGGGCTGCGCCAAATCGTGCTTGGATCAAGAGAACGATGCATTGCTTCCACAAGCCTGCGAAACTCGCGTGCTCGTTTCAACAAGACACTTGATGGCCTTGGCCTTGATTCGTCCGACATCAGCGCTCGCGCCGATCAAGGTCAGACAAGCAACCGCTTCCTCCTGAACGTCGAGTATCGGAGCGCTGATAGCCGCAAGACCAGGAATAAGGACCGATTCGGCTTCGTCGTATCCGCGCTTGCGGATCTTTTCAAGGCGCTCAAGCAACTTCGCAGGCGGCTGCTCGAGATTTCGGGAGACTGCTAGCTCGATAAGATGATCCCGGACCTGCTCTGGCATGAACGCCAGCATTACCCGTCCCGTGGCCGAATTAGTCAACTGGAACGTGGATCCGACGGATAGTGTGGTGATAAACGGAACGTAACTGCGCTCCCAACGGATGATGGTCGGACCGCGATCACCCAGTACGTTGAGCAGCGTAGGAAGCCCCGTGCTCGCTACTAGTTGCGGCATGGCCTCGCTTGCAAGGCGCAGGGGATCCAGACGTCCCAGCGCCGAGGCGCCGATGCGAAGCGCGGTAGGTCCCAGGTCGTAAAGACCCGTGATCTCGTCCTGGACCGCGAGTCCGCTCGCCATCAGACTGGCCAGGTAGCGATGCGCGAGGCTATTCGGCATGTCGACCGCGCGCGCCAAATCGCGCAAGGGCGCCGCTTTTCCTGCCTCGACAAGCGCGAGCAGGACTTCCGTCGCCTTGTCAGCCGATTGTATGCGGCGACGTCCTGCGCCGTTGCCGGCGGAAGCCGAGGCGGTGTCGTCCACAGGCGCACCTGAGAATCGTGCGACTCGCTTTTTCGCTTCTGACAATGTCGTCGATGCCTCTCAATGGGGTCGGTCTGCGAATCCGTGTGCCCCTACACCTGGGGAGTTTGTTCAATCAAGGCGCACAGGGCCACTCTGATAGGCGGCTGAGTCTACCACGTCGATTCCACAGTCCGATGTCGACGAAGCGCTCGCTGCCGCATTCTTGAATGTGGTATCGATACTCTTCCCGTTTTTTGTTCGCGTCAACGAGGCAGCACGAGCGTAGGGGATGCAGATTCTTCCACCCCTTTCACTTCACGAGCTCGAAAATCCACCATCAACCGCGAAAATCTGGCCGGTCGTGGTCTTCGATTCGTCCGACGCCAAGAATAGCGCAGTCATCGCCACTTCTTCTAGCTTGACGAGTCCAAGAAGTTGTCGCTCGCTGCTTTTTTTCAACACGTCCGGCTGCTTTTCGATGAGGTCCAGCACGCGGTCGGTCGTCGTTACCGCGGGAGCGAGCGCGTTCACGCGAATCTGATGCGGCGCGTATTCGACGGCCATCGAGCGCGTAATCGAGGCGATCCCGCCTTTCGCTGCCGTGTAGGCGTCCTTCCCGCGCGTACCAACGAGCGCAAAGACCGAGCAGCTATTGATGACCGATCCGCCTCCGGTTCTCAACATGGACGCGATTCCATGCTTGCACGTAACCCAGGTACCAAACAGATCGAGCTTGACCGCACGCCAGAACTCTTCTGTTGGGCAGTCTGTCACACGAGCATCAACAGCGCTTGATCCGCCCGCATTGTTATACAGGACATCGATTTTGCCGGTGAACCTGACGGCGGTATCAATCGACTCACGCACACTTTCTTCGCTCGTGACATCTAAATGAACGAACTTCGCCTTTCCTCCTTTTGCGTTGATCGCCTCGGCGACCAACTTGCCGTTATCGGTATTGAATTCCGCGATGACAATGGCGGCGCCTTCGCCGGCAAACCGTTCCGCGGCGGCGCGTCCGATGCCCGCGTCTGCTCCCGTGATAAATGCGACCTTTCCCGCCAGTCGGCCGTTTGCGTTGATCATGCTAGTCAGCTCTGAAGTCTGTCGTTTGCTCTGAATCGATATGCGCGTCGCTATACCGTTCGCTATGCGAAGATCGCGCCGGGCGACCGCGTGGATCCACGGAAAGATAAAACGCTCTTTTAGCGGATAGTCGGACGAAGCCGCGACTGCATCAGGCGCAAATCGCGGCGTCGCTCCTCTGTCCATTAATCCGTTCCAGACAGGCACATGACACGCGCGTCTGCATTACGTAGGCGAAGGGGCAAAATATTCTGATAAGCGGCCGACGCATACCAGTCTTCTGCCTTTTTTGGGCTTTCGAATTCGAGGACTACGATGGTGCCCGTGTCGGTCCCGCCTTCGAGCACGTTTTGGGTACCTCCACGGATCAGAAAGGTGCCGCCATATGCGTCCAGCGTAGCCTGGACTTTGCTACTGTATTCGTTCCATTCCGCTCCGGGCGAACGAATGGTCACTTCGGCGATGATATAGCCTTTAGTCATTTCTGGAATTGCCTCACGCTTGATTGTTTTCGACAACGCAACGTTGCCGATGTGCTCGCTTGCCGACAGCGTTCAGTGTCTATCCGTTCCGAAGTTAGCGTTGCGCGATGAAACGCTCAGGCGGCTCGCAAGCCACCGTTCCCATCTTCGCGGGTATCGAGACTTCGAGAAGCTCGAAATCTTCCGAGATCGCGAGTTCATTGTGCTTGAGCCCGCCCGGAATATGGAGGGACTCTCCCGCACTTACGCGGATATGGCGACCGTCTTCGAAGATGAGATCGACCCAACCGCGCAGCGTGAAGATGAACTGCGATTCGCAGAGGTGGTAGTGCCAGCCTGTCTGCTGCATTTCTCCGGTTGCGATGGTGAGCTGAGCGCGCATTCGCCCATTCGTGGCATCGGTGACGCCGAGGTCGCGGTACTTGAAAAAGGTTCGGCGCCCCGGCACGAGCGGAGCCGTCTCCGGGGTGGCGTAGGCAAGTTGCGCCATGAGATTGGCGCTATCACTGACAGCCGTGAGGAAATCGACTTTCTCGGTGGTTGAATCCATTGTCTGCTCCATAGGTGTACGAAATCATAGCGACGTAGTCAGAACGCGTTGGCGTCTCACTGCCGTGATGCGCCCCGAACCAGTACCTTGCTGCGCTCTTCGACGAGCTTGATGATCGAGGTGAAATCGTCGCGACCGCGGCCTTGCTCCATCGCTGAGTGCCAAAGGCTTCTCGCCTGGTCCAGCACGGGAACGAGAACCTCTAGGGCGCGAGCCTCGGCGATGGCCAGTTCCACGTCCTTTGCGACAATCGAAATATGAGCGCCGAAATCGAATGCTCCGGGGATCGCGAAGCGAGCAAGAATATCCGCCGCTGCGCTTTGCCCCGTGCTGGATTTGATGACTTCGATCATGGCGTCGGCGTCCAGGCCCGCTTTGGCGCCCATCGCCAGCGCTTCTGATGCGACAGCCATATTGGCGGCCAGCATGATGTTGTTCACCAGCTTCATTGCCTGCGCCTGACCGGGTCGATCGCTTAGCTTGTGAATCTTCTTTGCGATATGACCGAGCCATTGCATTGCAGGTGCGACGTTGTCGCTCGTTCCTGACAACATGATGGATAGCGTGCCGGCACGCGCCGCTGACGGGCCGCCGCTGACGGGCGCATCGACCGTGGCGATATTGTTGCGTGCGAGCCTCTTCGCAATCGACGAGACCGCGGTGGGCCCGATCGTCGACATCTCGACGTAGGTCTGCACGGCCTTGCCGGCCGCGACGCCCTCCGGACCGAAGATCGCGGCTTCGCAAACGTCACTGCTAGGCAGGCAGGCCATGACGACAGCGGCCGAATCCGCGACCGAGCGAGGGCTTGCATGCGCGACCGCTCCCGCTTCCACGAGCTGCGTTACAGCCTCGGGGTTCGGATCAAAAACGTGTACTTTCGATTCAGGTTGAATGAGCCGCATGGCCATTGCGGCGCCCATGTTGCCAAGGCCAAGAAAACCGACGTGCGTTATAACGCTCACGTTCGTATGTCTCCAAAAATTCTTCGCGTCATCAGCATGGCAGCTATGCCACGCCGCGCTTCTGCTGGATTCCGCGCCTTGCGTAGAGCAAGGCCTCATCAGATAAGCAGTTCGATCAGGAAAGGGCCGTTCTGACGGAAGCTCTGCTTCATCAGATCGGCGCATTCCTCGAGCGTCGTTGCACGCGCGGCCTCAACGCCCATGCCATTCGCCAGCTTGACCCAGTCAAGATCAGGATTCGACAGATCGAGCATGCCCATGGCAGTCGGACCTGGTATGGCCCCAACGTTCTCGTATTCGCCGATCAGGATGTTGTACTTGCGGTTACTGAGCAAAATCGTCGTGCAAGGGAGTCTTTCGCGAGCTTGCGTCCACAATGATTGAAGCGAATACATCGCCGAGCCGTCAGCCTGCAGGCTGATCACTCTTCGCGATCCGCCGCTGGCCACGGCTGCGCCGGTCGCAACCGGAAGGCCGTCACCGATAGCGCCGCCGGTGAGCTGCAGCCAGTCATGCGGTGCCGCCGCGTGCGTGAACTTGTAGAAGCCACGTCCATAAGAGATGCTTTCATCCGAAACGATCGCATTTTCTGGCATCAAGGCCGCGAGTGTTCGAGCGAGACCTTCCTGCGTCGGCGCGCCGCTGCCGGCTTCGGGGCGCGGTCCCGCATCCGGCATATCGACCACGGGCGCGTCGAGCGCTTCAGCGAGCGCGAGCAGGGCGGCTTCGGGGTCTTGATCGAAGCGCGACAGATAGTGCAACTGAGCGCCGCTGGAATACTGGGTCGAGGGCTTGCCGGGATACGCGAAGAACCCGACTGGCGGCTTCGCATTGACCAGAATGATGTGCTGAAACGGCTCCAGCACTTTGATCGCCTGATCGGTGTTGTATGGTACGCGCTCGACCGGCAGACGACCGCATCCACGCGCGATGCGTCCATTCACATATTCGTATTTCAGGGTCGCGCCGGTCGCGCTGGAGATTCGCCACGCCAGCGCCTGGGCCTTTGGAATCGCGCAGCGACCGCCTAGAAGAACCAAAACGTTCTTCTCCTGGCGCAGAATGCGCGCCGCGTTTTCGACAGCAAACGGGTCGATGATCGGGGCTGCCGGTACGGGAAGAGCGCGGGCGGCGACGCCACCCGCATCCCACGACGTATCGGAAGGCAGGATCAGGGTGGCGATCTGTCCCGGCGCGGTGCGGGCGGCTGCAACAGCGGCAGCGGCGTCACGGCCGACATCTGCGGCGTGCCTGCTTGTGCGAACCCAGCGCGATACGGCGCCCGCGAGGCCGGCTGTGTCAGCGGTAAGCGGTGCGTCGTAGGGGTGATGATACGTTGCCTGATCGCCTACGATATTGACGATCCCGCTATTGGCTCTGCGCGCATTGTGCAGGTTGGCCCAGCCATTGGCGAGACCTGGCCCGCAATGCAACAGCGTGCTCGCCGGTTTTCCGGCGATGCGATAGTAGCCATCGGCCATTCCGGTCACAATGTTTTCCTGCAGTCCGAGCACACAGCGCATGCCGGGAATCTGATCCAGGGCAGCGACAAAGTGCATCTCACTTGTGCCAGGGTTGGCAAAGCAGGTGTCGATCCCTGACTCCAGCAGTGTGGTGACTAAACTTTCAGCGCCGTTCATTCTCTACTTTCTCCGGTTCAACAATGTGCGAGTCGGGTTGCATGACGACACATGACCGACGCGCGATTCAACACGATCCACGACAACACTGAGCCCCTATACGATCGCATCCCGGCGAAGCGCCTGAATATGCTCATCGGTCAGGCCGCAAAGCGATGCAAGCACCTCGTCAGTGTGCTGGCCCAAGGTGGGAGGCGGCATGTCGTAGCTGACAGGCGACTCGGACATGTGGATCGGGTTCGCCACGCTCGGGACCGTTCCTGAAAGTGGATGCGGGATAGCGACTTGCATTTGGCGATGCTTCACCTGCGGATGTTCAAATGCCTGCGCGATGCTATTGATCGGGCCGGCCGGTACGCCTTTCTCATTGAATTGCGACGTCCATTCTTCGACAGTACGCGTGGACATGACTTCCTGAAGCATCGGAACGAGGGTGTCGCGGTGCGCCACGCGGGCAGCGTTCGTGGCGAACCTCGGATCGACCGCAAGATGGAGACAGTCGGCGATCTCGCAGAACTTCGCGAACTGACTGTCGTTGCCGACGGCGATCACCATTTGACCGTCCCTGACATCGAAGACCTGATAGGGAACAATGTTCGCGTGAGCGTTGCCCTGGCGCTGCGGCGTCTTACCCGAAACGAGGTAGTTCAGGTTCATGTTGGCCATCGTGGCGACCTGAACATCGAGCAATGCCATGTCGATGTACTGCCCTTTGCCGGTCGTCGAGCGCTGCGTGATGGCCGCTAGAATGGCGACCGTCGAATACATGCCGGTCATGATGTCGGCGAACGCCACGCCGACCTTCTGCGGTCCGCCGCCGGGGCGATCGTCACTTTCACCGGTAATGCTCATCAGGCCGCCCATCCCCTGCACGATGAAGTCATAGCCGGCGAGCGAGGCCAACGGCCCAGTCTGTCCGAACCCGGTCACCGAGCAATAGATGAGACGCGGATTGATTTCGCGAAGGTCTTCATAAGACAGACCGTATCGGTCCATGTCGCCGACCTTGTAATTTTCGATGAAGACATCGGCCTGCGATGCCAACTGGCGAATGATGGCCTGACCTTCGCGGTGTGCGATATTCAGTGTGACCGATTTTTTTCCGCGATTGGCCGCGAGGTAGTAGGCAGCCTCACCGGTGAGATTGCCCTGCGCGTCCTCGAGATACGGCGGACCCCAGCCGCGTGTGTCGTCACCGGTTTTGGGCCGTTCGATCTTGATCACTTCGGCGCCCAGATCGGCTAGCGTCTGGCTGGCCCAAGGTCCGGCGAGCACTCGCGACAGATCGAGTACACGTACTCCGGATAGTGCTTTGGACATCTCCCGTCTCCTGATTGAACCTGCTCGATGGTTAGGGCCGTGTTGTCTGATGACACGCTTATTCATGCGCGCTGGCCGAATCCGCCCAACCCGAAACAGCCTTGACTTCCAGGAATTCCTCGATGCCCCAGACGCCGCCTTCGCGGGCGCGTCCGGATGCCTTGATGCCGCCAAAGGGCGAGCCCGGGCCGCGCGGTCTGCCGTTCATTTCGACCATTCCGGAGCGCAGCCGCCCTGCGACGCGATTGCGCTTCTCGCCGTCAGTCGACTGCACATAGTTCGCGAGCCCATAAGGCGTGTCGTTGGCGATGGCGATGGCTTCCTCCTCGCTGTCGAACGGTATGATCGAGAGCACGGGTCCGAAGATCTCCTCGCGGGCAAGGGCCATCTGGTTGTTCACATCGGCGAATATGGTCGGCCGGACGAAGTAGCCGGTTTCATGTCCTCGCGGACGACCGAGACCTCCCGCGACAAGACGTGCACCCTCGTCGATGCCTGTCCCAATCATCTCCTGCACTTTCTGGAACTGTGCTTCGGAGGCGAGCGGACCGATATGCTTGCCGGGTGCGTGGGCCGCATCGACGGAAACGTCCTCAGCAATGGCCCGCGCTTCATCGACCACGCGCTCATAGATGGCGCGCTCGACCAGCATACGCGTGGGTGCGTTGCAGCTTTGCCCAGTGTTCTTGAAGCAATGGAGCACGCCGCGTTTGACCGCATTGGCATCCGCATCGGCGAATATGAGGTTCGCGCCCTTGCCGCCGAGTTCGAGCACCACGCGCTTGAGCGTATCGGCGGCCGCTTTCGATATGGCGATGCCCGCGCGCGTCGAACCCGTGAAACTGATCATGTCGACATCGGGATGAGAAGAAAGGCGCGCGCCGACTCCGATGCCGTCGCCGTTGACGAGATTGAACACGCCCTTCGGGAAACCCGCTTCATCGACGTACTCGGCAAAAAGCATAGACGAGAGCGGTGCGATCTCCGACGGCTTGAGCACCGTTGTGCAGCCTGCCAGTAATGCCGGCACGACCTTGAGCGTGACCTGATTCATGGGCCAGTTCCACGGTGTAATCAGGCCGGCGACGCCGATCGGCTCCATCAGGATGCGATCGTTGGGCGCATGCGGTCCCAGAGGCCGTTCGAACGGGAACTCGCGAAACGCCGTGATGAAGTTCCTGATGTGATAAGCACCGGCTCCGACGTGATCGGACAGTGCCATGTCGATCGGCGCCCCCATTTCCAGACTGATCACCCGCGCCATTTCGGGGGCGCGTCGTTCATAGATGTCGAGAAGCCGCTCCACCAGCCGAAGGCGTTCGGCAGGCCCTGTTCCCGACCAGCTTTCGAATGCCAGCCGGGCGGCCCTCGCCGCGCGATCGGCGTCTGCCGCATCGCCGATGGAGATGACAGCGCAAGGCTGTTCGGTCGATGGATCGATCACCGGGAGTTCGCGGGCTTTCTCAGGCGCTACCCACTTCCCTTCGATATAGAACTGTCTCTTATCAAGCACGATTTCTCTCAGTCTTCGGATGCAAAACAGATGGACTTTCAGACGACCTCCGCAGGCTCGCAAGGCAGATTGAGGCCGGAAAGCGCCGATGACTGAACGGTAAACGGATTGAACGGTGTTGTAAATAGGGATATTGCGTTGTCTGTAGGATAACGTCATAGGGTTTTTCCTGAAAAGGCGATGCGCAGGCCCATCCCTCGTCGGCAGACAGTTGCCGATCCTCGCACCGTCCCGCATTGCCGCTCCGACGCCACGGCTCTCGTTTCGCCGAGGTACGGACTTGCCCGTTCCTCGTCGGCGAACCTCCGGCCGAGAATCAACGGGAAGGCAACCGAAAAATTATCCTATAGACAACGCCATATCCCTATTTACAAAGTCTGGCTGGCGGTTTACCGTTCGGTCACTGGCACTTCGTTCCTGCCGACGCACGCCGCGGAATGTTTTGCTAGTCACTTTGTCATGCCGTTGCATAAACGCTTCTTCAGCGTCCGGCAATGGCGCGGAACACACGGCCGCGACTGACAGACGCGACCGCTTTACCACTCAATTGCGGAGTGTTCGATTCGTTGTACGTAACACGGCGACTGGCGCGATGTCAGAGGCCGATATAACTCATAGATGGAATTGGAGACTTGCATGGCCCTGATCATTGTCCTTTGTTCGCTGGCTTTCTTGATGCTGGCCGCATATCGCGGCTATAGCGTCATTCTCTTTGCGCCAATCGCAGCACTAGGTGCCGTGTTGCTGACTGAGCCAGCTGCCGTCGCGCCCGTGTTTTCAGGCATCTTCCTGGAAAAGATGGTGGGCTTCGTGAAGCTCTACTTCCCCGTGTTTCTGCTCGGCGCGTTGTTCGGCAAGGTAATCGAAATATCGGGCTTCGCGGCGGCGATCGTCGCTGCAGCGATCCGCTTTATCGGCCGGTCGCGTGCGAATGTGGTAATCATCGTTGTGTGCGCGCTTCTGACGTACGGTGGAGTATCAGTGTTCGTCGTCGTATTCGCGGTTTATCCGTTCGCAGCAGAGTTGTATCGACAAAGCAATATTCCGAAGCGACTCATGCCTGGCGTGATTGCGCTGGGTGCTTTCTGTTTCACGATGGATTCGCTTCCGGGCACGCCGCAGATTCAGAACATCATCCCGACCACGTTCTTCAAGACCACCGGATGGGCCGCGCCTGCGCTTGGCACGGCCGGGTCCATTTTCATGCTCATCGTAGGCCTGATTTATCTGGAGTGGCGCCGCAAGAGCGTGATGGCGAAGGGCGAAGGTTACGGTAGTACGCTCTTGAACGAGCCGGCTCGCGTCGAAGAGCATGCGCTGCCCAATCCCGTGCTCGCGATCATGCCGCTCATATTGGTTGGCGTCGCAAACTATCTCTTCACGAAATGGATTCCGGTCTGGTACGGCGCGTCGTACACCGTTGCGCCGCACGTACTCCCCGGCGTCCTCGCCCCGGTGACCACATCGATCAAAACCGTGACCGCAATCTGGGCCGTCGAGGCAGCGTTGATTCTCGGCATTGCGTTTGTGGTCATCTCGGCATATCGGCGCGTTGTCGCAGCATTCGCCGAAGGCACACGAGCCGCCGCAGGTGGAGCATTGCTGGCGGCGATGAATACAGCATCGGAGTACGGCTTTGGTGCGGTGATCGCGGCGTTGTCAGGCTTCGTCGTAATCGGCGACGCCCTCAAGACCATTCCCAATCCGCTCGTGAATGCCGCCGTGTCGGTGAGTACGTTGGCCGGCATTACCGGATCCGCCTCGGGCGGCATGAGCATCGCACTTGCCGCTACATCGGAGATGTTGATCAAGAACGCGCAAGCCGCACATATACCGATGGACGTATTGCATCGCGTAGTTGCCATGGCAAGCGGCGGAATGGACACACTGCCGCACAACGGAGCAGTGATTACGTTGCTGGCCGTGACAGGTCTGACTCATCGTCAATCGTATTCGGAGATTTTCGCCGTGACTCTAATCAAGACGATTGCGGTCGTTTTCGTGATTGGTGTTTATTACGCGACCGGACTGGTTTGAAATCCGAGTTCCACGTCCAGACCAGATTGTCGCGAGCATCTCGCGACCGCTGGACGTGCTCGGCCTGCATCGCCGCTGCTTGTGGAACTCGTCGCTAACGGCAAGAACTTCATGAGCCTGTACCAGTCGGCCTCAACCGCTCAAGGCATCATTTTCGAAATGGAACCACAGTCATGGACCTGAAATTCACCGCTGACGAAGAGGCGTTTCGCGCGGAAGTGCTGGAATTCCTGCGCACGTCGCTGCCCGAGCGCATCGCGCACAAAGTGCATACGGGCAAGCACCTGACGCGCGACGACATGGCGCAATGGCACGGCATCCTCAACGCCAAAGGCTGGCTCGCGAATCACTGGCCGAAGCAATACGGCGGCCCCGGCTGGACGGCGGTGCAGAAGTTCATCTTCGAGAACGAATGCGCGATTGCGGGCGCGCCGCGCATCGTGCCATTCGGCGTGAACATGCTCGGGCCGGTGCTCATCAAGTACGGCAGCGAAGCGCAGAAGCGTCACTGGCTGCCGCGCATTCTCGACGGCTCCGACTGGTGGTGCCAGGGCTATTCGGAACCGGGCGCGGGCTCGGACCTCGCATCGGTGCGAACCACCGCCGTGCGCGCGATGGAGAACGGCCAAGAGTATTACATCGTCAACGGCCAGAAGACGTGGACCACGCTCGCGCACTTCGCGAACATGATCTTCTGTCTCGTGCGCACGTCGCAGGATGCGCGCAAGCAGGAAGGCATCAGCTTTCTTCTCATCGACATGAACACGCCGGGCGTGGAAGTGCGTCCGATCATCACGCTCGATGGCGAGCACGAAGTCAACGAAGTGTTCTTCACCGATGTCCGCGTGCCCGCGGCGAATCTCGTCGGCGAGGAGAACAAGGGCTGGACCTATGCGAAGTACCTGCTCACGTATGAGCGCACGAATATCGCAGGCGTGGGCTTTTCGGTCGCGGCGCTGCGCCGCCTGAAAGCGGCTGCGGGCAAGGTGCAGAGCAATGGCCGCGCGCTCATCGACGATCCCCTGTTCGCCGCGCGGCTCGCGCGCGTCGAGATCGATCTCGAGAACATGAAGACGACGAATCTGCGCGTGATCGCGGCAGTGGCGGGCGGCGGCGTGCCCGGCGCTGAAAGCTCGATGCTCAAGATTCGCGGCACCGAAATTCGTCAGGAGATCTCGTCGCTGATGCGCCGCGCGATGGGACCGTATGCGCAACCGTTCATCGACGAGGCACTCGACGAGGGCTACGAAGGCGCGCCGGTCGGACCGGATGAAGCATTGAGCGCGGCGGCGCAGTACTTCAACAATCGCAAGCTGTCGATTTTCGGCGGCTCCAACGAAATTCAGAAGAACATCATCGCGAAGATGATGCTCGGGCTCTAAAGGATTCGCACGATGAATTTCCAGCACACGGAAGACCGGCGGATGCTCGCGGATTCGCTGAACCGCTTCATCGCCGAGCAGTATGGGTTCGAGACGCGCGACCGGATCGCGCGCTCGGAAGAAGGCTTGAGCCGCGACATGTGGCGGCGCTTTTGCGAGCTCGGCATCATCGGCGCGTTCTTCGATGAATCGTCCGGCGGCTTCGGCGGCGACGGCTTCGATGTCTCCGTCGTATTCGAGGCGCTCGGGCGCGGGCTCGTCGTCGAGCCGTTCCTCGATGCGCTGATCGTCGGGCGCGCGCTCGCGCAGTCGGGCAATGACAGGCAGCGCGGGATCATCGTGAAGATGATCGACGGCGCGGCGATCGCGGCACTCGCGCACGACGAGCCCGGCTCGCACTACGAGCTTTCACGCGTGAGCACGCGCGCGACGCGGCACGGCGATCAATGGGTGCTGAAGGGCGCGAAGGGCGTCGTGCAGCAGGGCGAGCACGCGGACGTGCTGCTCGTGTCGGCGCGCACGTCGGGCGGCGATCATGACGAAGCGGGCATTTCGCTCTTCGTGGTGCCGCGCGATGCGCGAGGCGTGAGCGTGCGCGGGTATCGGAAGATCGATGGCGGACGCGCGGCGGAGGTGTCGCTCGATGACGTCACGCTCGATGCCGATGCGCTCGTCGGCAAGGAAGGCGATGGCTACGCGACGCTCGTGCATGCGGTGGGTTACGGTCTCGTCGCGCTGGCTTCCGAAGCGGTCGGCGCGATGGATGTCGCGAAGGAGCACACGCTCGAATATCTGCGCACGCGTAAGCAGTTCGGCGTGCCCATCGGCGCGTTCCAGGCGCTGCAGCATCGCATGGCCGATGTGCTGCTGGAAATCGAACAGGCGCGTTCCGCCGCGATCAATGCGGCGGCGGCGGTCGGTGAGACGGACGTCGCGCGTGAGCGGGCGTTGTCGGCGGCGAAGTATTCGGCGGGGCGCATCGGCGCGCGCGTCGCGGAAGAGTCGGTTCAGTTGCACGGCGGGATCGGCATGACGTGGGAGCTGCCGCTTTCCCACTACGCGAAGCGTCTCGTGATGATCGATCATCAGTTGGGCGATGCAGACCATCATCTCGCGCGATATGTCGAACTGGGGCGCGCTGAGTTGTCTTGAGCGCGTACACGCTAGTACAAACCGGGAGATGGATGTGAAGATTCTTGTGCCAGTCAAGCGCGTGGTCGACTACAACGTGAAGGTCCGCGTGAAGTCGGATAACACGGGTGTCGATATCGCCAACGTGAAGATGTCGATGAACCCGTTCGACGAGATCGCCGTGGAAGAGGCGGTGCGTCTGAAGGACGCGGGTATTGCTACGGAAGTGATCGCCGTATCGTGCGGCGTGACGCAATGTCAGGAGACGCTGCGTACGGCTTTGGCTATCGGCGCGGATCGCGCTGTGTTGGTTGAGACGGACGAAGAGTTGCAACCGCTCGCCGTGGCCAAACTGTTGAAGGCGCTGGTCGATCAGGAGAAGCCCGAGCTTGTGATTCTCGGCAAGCAGGCCATCGATGATGATTCGAACCAGACCGGCCAGATGCTCGCCGCACTGGCAGGTTTGCCGCAGGCGACGTTCGCATCGAAGGTCGTGATCGCCGATGGCAATGCCACGGTGTCGCGTGAAGTCGATGGCGGCGCGGAAACGCTGTCGCTGAAGCTGCCCGCGGTCGTGACTACGGACCTGCGCCTGAACGAGCCGCGCTACGTGACGCTGCCGAACATCATGAAGGCGAAGAAGAAGCCTTTGATTTCCATTAAGCCTACGGATCTAGGTGTCGATATCACGTCGCGCCTGAAGACGCTGAAAGTCACGGAGCCGCCGAAGCGCAGCGCGGGCATCATGGTGCCGGACGTGAAGACGCTGGTCGAAAAACTGAAGTCCGAAGCGAAGGTGATCTGAAAATGGCTATTCTCGTAATCGCGGAACACGACAACGCGTCGATCAAGGCGGCGACGCTGAACACGGTTGCAGCGGCGGCTGGGGTTGGCAAATTCGTCGGCGGCGACATTCATGTGCTGGTTGCTGGTTCGAATGCGCAAGGCGCGGCGGACGCGGCGGCGAAGATCGCGGGCGTGGCAAAAGTGCTGCTGGCCGATGCACCTCAACTCGCCGATGGCCTGGCGGAAAACGTCGAAGGCACGGTGCTGAACATCGCGAAGGATTATTCGCACATTCTTGCGCCCGCGACGGCCTACGGTAAGAACATCGCGCCGCGTATCGCCGCGCATCTGGATGTCGCGCAGATCAGCGATATCACCGCCGTCGACAGCGCCGACACCTTCGAGCGTCCGATCTACGCGGGCAACGCGATTGCGATCGTTCAGTCGATCGATCCAATCAAGGTCATCACGGTTCGCGCGACGGGCTTCGACCCGGTTGCGGGCGAAGGCGGCAGCGCGGCAGTCGAGAAGATCGAAGCCGCAGCGGACGCAGGCATCTCGCAGTTCGTGAGCCGCGAAGTGACGAAGCTCGATCGTCCGGAACTGACGAGCGCGACGATCATCGTGTCAGGCGGCCGTGGTCTGGGCAGCGGCGAAAACTACACGAAGACGCTGGAGCCGCTCGCGGACAAGTTCGGCGCGGCACTCGGCGCATCGCGTGCGGCAGTGGATGCTGGCTACGTCCCGAACGACTTCCAGGTTGGCCAGACGGGCAAGATCGTCGCGCCGCAGCTGTATGTGGCCGTGGGCATTTCGGGCGCGATTCAGCACCTGGCGGGCATGAAGGACTCGAAGGTCATCGTCGCGATCAACAAGGATCCGGAAGCGCCGATCTTCAGCGTCGCGGACTACGGCCTCGTCGGCGATTTGTTCACCGCAGTCCCCGAGCTCCTGGAAGAGCTGTCTTGAGGCCCTGAGGACCATGCAGGCAATAGCCTGCATCAACGCCGGGAGCGAAGCCGCCCGTTCGAGAGCTGTGGGTGATCGTCGATGACCTGCCGGAAGCAGCCAGACTGAACGGATCGGCCTCGTCCGAACGAGATATTCGGTGAGGCGAGCCACAGCGTGCGCGTGATCTGGGCTTGGTCGAAAAACAGATTCACAAGGTTTGGGCGCGGGCCGTCTCGCATTCGGCGTGAAAATGGATGCCAATTGGGGGTGGTCTTGTTTTTCGCGCGAAGTTCCGGTTGGTCCAGTCCAAGCGCGACAAGGGATTGCAGGCTGGCTCTTATTAAAATTCGTTCCAAATCGAGGGCATGCTATCTGCCCCTGGTGAATCATCGTTCGCCCGTGAGAGATGCCCGGAGATTCGGAAAGGTTAAGCACTCTCAGCTGGATGCATCGTTTTGATTGTTTGACTGATCGCCGTTGCGCGAGATAAGTTGGGCGGAATCGCCATCCTCTCATACGACGATGGTCAGGCGCATGTCGCACAAGGCGAAGCATTGGCAATTTGACAGTGCTGAGGTCGGGCGAGGCGGCGCGCCCGACCGTTGACCGGATGTTAGAACTTCTGCCTCATTCCAATTACAACGCCGGCTTGGTTGTAGCCCGGCGCGACCGTGCCGTAACCGTTCACGCCCAGCGCGGAGTTGTCCCTTGTTGCGCGCGAAGCCGACGGTTGCATAGAGGTCAGTGCGCTTGGACAGAAAGTAGTCCGCGCACAGCACCGCGAGCCACGGATCGGCGCTTATCGAATGCACGTCTTGGTAGTAGGCGGTCGCGGTGAGCTGGAACGCGGGCGTCACCATGTATTGCGCGCCGGCGTAGTACAGATTGGCCGTGTTCGCTTCCGAGCCGTTGGCGACGGCGATCGGGTTCACCGGCAGGAACTCGTTCGATGCGCGCAGATAGCGATAGCCGCCGAATGCCTTCACGACGCCGAAATCGTAGCTCGCGGCCGCCATCGCGCTGCGCTCGGTGCCGGTGTTCGTCGCGACCGTGTTGCTGTTGCGCTGCTCGTAGGACACGCTCGCCGCGAAGGGACCGGTCGCGTAAGTCAACGCTCCGCTGAAGAAGCGGCCCGTGATTTCCGCGCCCGGCACCTCGGTGCCGTAACCCGTGTCATAGCGCGTGCTGTACATCTCCTGCGCGGTGAGCGGGCCGAACCTGCCCGTGTACTTCGCCGAGTTGTCGATGCGGGCGGCCATCGCGTAGTCGATCGAGAGAATCGAATAGCGCGACGATGCGCCCATCGGGTCGAACTGGACCGCCTGTTCGTACATCAAAGAGTTCTGGCGGCCGAGCGTGAGTTGCTGGCCCTTGTACGACAGACCAACCCGGGCCTGGCGCCCGAACAGGCGCGAGGTCGTCGTCGGATTCGAGCCGAGGCCGCGCGTCGATTGCGCGGTCGTGCCGTCGTTGATGTTGAAACCGTTTTCGAGCGCAAAGATCGCCTTCACGCCGTTGCCCAGGTCCTCGACGCCCTTCAGGCCCCAGCGCGAGCCGGACAGGTTGCCGGACACTTCACGCGTCTGGCCGCCGCCTGCCGTGGTGTCGTTGATGTGCTCGATGCCGACATCCGCTATGCCGTAAAGTATGACGCTACTTTGCGCATGCCCAACGGCAGGTGCGACAGCGATACTTGCAACGGCTAACGTGCCAAATGCGTATTTGGCGATTGAACTATCTTTCTTGTTAGCCCGCTTCAAATGCATAAGTTCAGTGCGAAATCGCAACCGACAATTCGCGCGCGTAGCGGGGAGAGTCGCCCGCACCCCCCGCTGCGTCCGACCGGGGCGCCGGCCGGGACTTGCAGTGAGCGGCGGCGCTGTCGCTTGCACACATCACCTCCAAACATCCCTTGCGATTGCCACAGTTATCGGAAGAGGCACATCTGAGCATCGGGCCTACGCATCGGCGGATGCGTACTCGCGGCCAATTACAGACGGTCGGCCCGGTCTGCCGCGAGACATTCGAATGACCCAACGACATCGGCGCCTCGGACATTCAGATGGCGGCTCGCCCGGGCAAGCGGTCATCCGAGGCGATGTAGGAAGGCCAGGTTTTGGCGGGAAGCGGAGCACCGACGGCAAGATTGGCCTCCGGGGGGAAGATTACCGCAATGATGCACCGGAAACTAGGAGTCGACGATAGCCGCCGTCGCCGCCAACGCGCACGTCGCCGTCCGGGGGCGAATATACGTTCGTGCCATGACGCGCGATCCATTAACCGGATCGCCAGGCATCATGATCGCAACACTCGCACCCGGAGCAAAAATTGGGGAGGCCTGGTGGACGCCTGCAGCGCCGACGAGCCCTTCGCCGTTGACGCTCGCTCAACGCCAGCTGTATGCGGCATGGGTTTGGCCGCACTTGGCCGGTCTGGAGTTTAATCGCGGTCACTTGGCCGTTCTGGTTGGAAGCCAACCCGGAAAGCGCCGAATTCGGCGGCGCCAGCGGGTCGTCCGACAAGCGGCAAAGTTACGATACCAAAATGCTGACGCCTCAGCTTAGGCGATAACCAACACCACGGATGGTCAAGATGGTGTCTTCGCCAAGCTTGCGGCGCAAACTATTCACGTAGACCTGAATCGTGTTTGTGCCGCTTTCTTCCTTTCCAGCGCTTGCGTACACCTTCTTCTTGAGTTCCGCCATACTCACTACGGCCGCGGGCACTTCAATCAAAGCTTGCAATACCGCAAATTCCCGTGGCGTGAGATGCAGCGGCTTGCCCGCAATTTTTGCTTCGCGCGCAGTGGGGTCGAGCATCAGCTCATCGTGCCGAAACAATTTTTGCGCGTGCCCTTTGCGTCGGCGTAACCAAAAGTGAACCCTGGCCGAGAGCTCGTCTTGATCCAACGGCCTCGTCATATGATCGTCCGCCCCGGCATACAGTCCGCGTACGCGCTCGGCGGCTTCCCCATGTTCTGTCAGGATGATTGCAGGGGTTGTGCCACCGGCTTTTCGGTGGCTAATCAGCAGTTCGATGCTGTCGAGTTGCGGAACATTCAATGCCAGTAGCAGGAGATCATAATTTTCGCGGGAGAGCGCCTGCCTGGCAGCGGCGCCATCACTTTTCCAGTCTATTGAATAGTCCGCGAGCCGCATCCACGCAATCACCGTTTCGGCTTTTGCGTCATCGCCCTCAACCAAAAGTAACCGCATTGCAGAGAGTCGTTGAAAATCCAACGATGGTCTCAGCCCAGTTCCGCTGACCGCCGTGCATCGATGGATCTAATTGTCGTTCAGTTTAGTTGCAATGAATCTTGCATTGCCCGAATGGGCGACGCGCCTCGAACGACGTTTCCTTCGCAAAACACTTTACAGCATTGACGTTCACACTGTCTCGGTAGAGCCCAACGACGCCGCCTTGTCGAGCGCATAGCCGCATGAGGCCGGTCAACCCGTCGCAATAAACAAAAAAGCTCGAACGCAAACGCGTTCGAGCTTTTCCGTGGTGGCCGAGATGTGCTTAGAACTTGTGGCGGACACCAACGATCACGACTTCCTGATGGTCTGCGCCGCTCGGTGAAAACCCGTATGAACCAACCGAAGCTTGTGCATCGGAAGTCGTCCGGCCATCCGCGTTCTTCTGCGTGCCGCTTGCCCCCTGCCATGCGCCGACAGCGTACAGGTCCGTGCGCTTCGACAGCGAGTAGTCGGCCCCCAAGCTGACCTGATTGTAGTGGGCACCCGTATCGCCGCTTGCCTTCGTGTACGTGTAGCCAAGGCCGAGCAGAAGCGCCGGCGTAGCCTGGAAATTCACGAACGCGTTGCCCGTGTTGAACTTCTCCTGCGACGTGAACGTCGAGTTGCCGTCGCTCTTGTACTGCGCGAAGCTATACGAAGCGCCGAACGTCATCGGGCCGACTGAGTATTGGCCGGCAGCGCGCGCGATGCCGATCGAGTGCGCCGTCTGATAGCCGATGTTGATCGAGCTGTTGAACAGCGAATCCGACGACGGGCTGTTCCAGCCGGTCGTGCTGCCATCGGCCTGGGCCACCGGGCGGCCGGCGCTCGGGTTGTTTGCGTACAGGTAGCTGGCCGCGAGAGCCAACGGGCCGTTGTTATACGTTGCTGCGCCCGACCACGTTTGGCCCTGGCCGGTCGCGCCTGCCAGGTTGCTGAAGCCGTACAGGCCTTCGAACTGGAAGCCGGCGAAGTTCGGCGAAACGTACTTGACGGCGTTCGACACGCGAAGGTCGTTGTCGTAGTTGTCGACGTCACCCGGCGTTGCGACGATGGCGCCCCAGTAGTTGTCAGCGGTGATGCCTTGCACCATGTCAACGGACGGATCGTACTGACGACCCAGCGTGACCGTGCCCCACTGATTGCCAGACAGACCGACGTATGCCTGACGGCCAAATTCGCGGCCACCCTGGTTCAGTCGGCCGGTGCCGGGGTCAAAGCCGTTTTCCAACTGGAAAATCGCCTTCAAGCCGCCGCCCAGGTCTTCCTGACCCTTCACGCCCCAGCGGCTGCCCGATAGGGTACCGTTGATCATGCCATAGAGGTGGTCGCCATTCGAGTTGGCGTTACTCACGTAACCCAGACCAGTATCGATCACGCCATAGAGCGTCACGCTGTTTTGGGCTTGGGCTGCGCCGGTGACGCCGAGGAGCGCCAGCGAGAGTGTCGCGATTTTCGTTCGGTTCATACAATACACTCCGGTATTTATAGGTTTGTGCGCCAATGACGAAGCGAAGGATACCGCTTGCTCGGCCCCGTTTCATAATATGTTGCAATTCCGCGACACATTTGGTTTCATCCATTACAGGCCCCAACGGGTCCTCGTATTCGGACAGCGCAAAGACTGACTTGAACCGGATTGCCAACTGATGACGGCTCGCAAGAAAGCATCACTTCGGATTGAACTAATCCGCCCGGCTGCAGTCTACGGGCCGCTGGGAGTGGGGTCCAGCCGCAATCCTCCCGGAGCCGAAGCGCCACTTCGCGTTCCGGCATTCGCGTCTAGCTTCAACCAGCGCCGCTAGTAATGCGACTTCAGTTTCAATTTCCGCTGCCGATTCTGTGGAAGCCGATCAGCATCTGGGCCGATTAGCCAGTCAGATAATATGAAGCGGGAATAAGCGGGTGCGGGAATAAGCAATCCGTGGCAATCGAAGTCCGGCTTCTCATATTCGGCTATCTCGAATTCGGCGAATACCACAGCCCGCGTTGCCTCGTTTGGGTGTGCTACGCGACTTACTTTTCTGCGAACCAAAAGCACAGCGATGCGCCGGCGCCGCAGATGACGAGCGGCTGTCCATTGAATCGGTCGGGTCCGGATTGTCCTGGAAGCCGCGCATGGCCCGGACCGCGGACCGGACCGTCGACCGGTTGCGCGGCGGTCGACTTCAGCTTTTAGTGCGATCGCGCGTGTCGGTTTTCTCCGGACGAGCGCGCCACTTACGTGTCACGCGAACTCGCCCGAGCGGTGACTCTAAAGCGCGTCGGCACACTTTTTAAGGAGGCGTTTAGCGTCTTTTGTGCCGGAATGCTGTGCCGCGCGCCGCGCGGTCGACCGCAAAGCCTTGCGCAGTAAGGCTCCGCGATTTCCCGAGTCGAACGCAGTACGGCATTACCTTTCATTTGCACGCAGGCTGTCCTGCGGTACAGTCGGACGGGAACCGATATTGTCGCCTTGGGTCCCACTGCGCACGGCCGTGACAAGCTCCGGATGTGCACGTCGTTTCAACCATAACTGCCACCGATGACCCAGTTGCGTATGTCGACTTCTGCTCCCGCCGATACGTCGACACGCTATTCGCGCGCGGAGCCTTCCGGGATGACCGCAACGGCGCCGTTACCTGCCTTTGGATCGTCGAGAATGCGACCGTCGGCAATGGGTCGTGAGTGTGCGTTCGCTGACGCTGAGAGTTGCAGCCCTGCCGTGCGACACCGCCAAGGTCAGCAATATGTCGCGCTCCTGACGTTAAATCCAAACGACCTCAATGTCGGCTATGGCCGACGACGCGCCGGCGACAACGGCGAGCGAGTGGCCGTTGCACTCTGTCAAGAGACCCTCGGCGTACCGAAGGCCGATCGGCCGAAGCGGTCGGGTTATGCCGGTCGCGGTTGAACATAACATGTGAGTACGCTGAATATCCCTTGGTAGGATCAGACTACTTCTGCTCACAAGGCGTATATTGCCGCGAGGCCAAACAGACTTGCGCGCTGAGCCAGTTCGGGAGACTCATGCCTGAATATTCTCTGTGGAGGATTGCAATGAGACGGAAAAGTCTTCTCAGGTGCTCCGCCTCCGTAGTGCTGGCGGGCACGCTCGTTTCCTGCACGCATGGAGCCGTCCAGACTGGTACGTTGAGGGATGAGGTCATTGGAACATGGGCGTACGTCTCGGTCGATATCGTGCGTCCGGACGGCACTCGGCAAGCCATGTACGGGACCAATCCGCAAGGGATCGCCATCTTCGACGAGAGCGGTCACTATATTCTCATGACCTCCCGCGCCGATATTCCAAAGTTTGCGTCCGACAATCGAATGGAAGGCACCGCAGAGGAAAATAAAGCGGTGGTCCAAGGCATGATCGCGCACTTCGGCACTTACACAGTGAACGGGCTCGATAATACGATTACGTTTCATGTCATCGCAAGTTCCTATCCCAATTGGAACGGGGTGCAGCAAAAGCGACCGTTCACAGTAGATGGGGAACAGCTGAAATGGGCGACGCCGGCTTCGAGCGGCGGCACGGCTGAAGTTATTCTGCGGCGGCTGAAATAATTTCAGCGTGATCGTTTTGGCCGGCCCTCAATGGATTGCGCGAATGTCGGCAGCCGTCGATTGGCACGCGCTCGCCATCCAGCAGGAATCGGCCATGAAGACTCAGTCGCGTTCCTCCGAAGCTAACCGTAACCTAACCACATCGACAACGGCAGCAAAGTGACAGGCAGCAACCGAATATTGCCTTGTCGGCGGTGTCGGCGGTGTCGGCTATGGCTGAACTGCTGTTCGTCCCGGGTCAGCGTCGCCGACTGCCGACTGAGCCGAGGCTGGCCGTGCGATGAGAAAACCCTGAAACTCATCGCACCGCTCGTTGAGCAAGGCGTCTCTCTGTTCTTCCGTTTCTACACCTTCGGCAATGATCGACAGGCCCAGCGTGCGACATAATTCGGTGATTGCGCGCACGATGGCGCCGGACTTCGGATTGCGGCCCAGCCCGTTCACGAAGCCGCGATCGATCTTCACGCGCGTGAACGGAAAACTCTGCAGCAGCCTCAAAGAGGAATAGCCTGTACCGAAGTCATCCATCGTCACGCCCACGCCCAAGGCCCGGACTTCGTTGAGAATGCGGTGCGGCGTGCCCGAGGACTCCAGCAACGCAGTCTCGGTGATCTCCAGTTCGAGCCGGCGTGCCGGCAGGCCGGCGACGCTAAGCGAGCGCACCAGCACGCGCGTGAAATCCTCGTACAGCAACTGCGCTGGCGACACGTTGAGACTCAGGCGGATATGCGCCGGCCAGCGCGCGGCGTCGAGGCATGCGCGCTCGAGCACCCACGCGCCCAGTTCGGGCATGAGGCCGCGTTCCTCGGCAATCGGGATGAATTCGGCCGGCGATATCGGCCCACGCTTCGGATGCGTCCATCGCAGCAGTGCTTCCATCGCGGTGGTCTGGCCCGTGCGTGCGTCGATGATCGGCTGGTAATGCACTTCGAGTTCATCGGCCCTCAGACTACGGCGCAGTTCGTCTTCGAGCTCGTTGCGCAGCCGCAGCGGATCGTTCATGCCGCGCTCGTAGATGCGATAGCAGTTCCGACCCTCGCGCTTGGCTTTGTACAACGCAAGATCGGCCTGTCGCAGCACTGCGTCGTGCTTGACGCCATGTGTCGAGCATGTAGATCGCGTAGTCGGTAACGCTTTGCACAAGATAGCGGAAGCGTCGCTCATGATCGAGGGTGTCTTCGCGCAGACGCCGGTGCTCTGTGCAATCGCGCGTGATCTTGGCGAAGCCGAATAGATGGCCGTGCTCGTCGCGTAGCGCATCGATGACGACGTGCGCCCAGAAGCGCGAACCGTCCTTGGGCAGACGCCATCCTTCCGCTTCGAATTTGCCGGTTGTCCGTGCGATTTCGAGGTTGCGACCAGGCTGGTTGTCGAGCCGCTCCTCGATCGAATAGAAGCACGCGTAGTGACAGCCGATGATTTCATCTGCCGTGTAGCCCTTGGCTTGCTGCGCGCCCGCATTCCAGGTCGTGATGACGCCATCGACATCGAGCATGTAGATGGCGTAACCGGTGATGCGCTGCACGAGCCGGCGGTACACGAGATCAGTCGCGTGATCCGGACGCGGCGGCGCCAAGCTTTCTCCGCTGGAGAAAGTGGCGAAGGAGGAGCGGTATTCGTTGTTGCTCATCGATGAATCAGTGTGTCGCCAGGCGGAAGAACGACACGGCATCGGTCAAGCGACGCCCTTGCTCATCGAGCGATTGCGACGCCGCCGCCGCTTCCTCGACGAGCGCCGCGTTCTGCTGTGTTACCTGGTCCATCTGCGCGATCGCCTGGCTCAGTTGCTCGATGCCGCGGCTCTGTTCGGTCGATGCTGCCGCGATCTCGTTCATGATGTCGCGCACCTTCGAGACGGCGTGTAGAACTTCGGCCATCGTCGTGCCTGCTTGACCAGCGAGGTTCGAGCCTTCCGTGATGCGCCCCACCGAGGCCCCGATCAGCTCTTTGATCTCCTTTGCAGCACTCGACGATCGCTGCGCGAGACTGCGTACTTCCGACGCCACCACTGCGAAGCCGCGTCCTTCCTCGCCGGCGCGCGCCGCTTCGACCGCCGCATTCAGGGCGAGGATGTTGGTCTGAAACGCGATGCCTTCGATCATGCCGGTGATGTCCGCGATCATCGAAGAGCGCGCGCTGATGTCCGTCATCATCTCGATCATGCGACTCACGGCAGCATTGCCCTGTTGTGCGACGGCCGATGCCTTCGCGGATAACGCGTTGGCATGTTGCGCGTGCTCGGCATTCTGGCGCACCGTTGACGTCAGTTGCTCCACACTCGACGCCGTTTCCTCGAGCGACGCAGCCTGCTCTTCCGTGCGCGTCGAAAGGTCGACGTTGCCCGTCGCGATCTGACTCGAACCGGTTGCGATGCTGTCGGCGGACGCACGCACGTTGCCGATCAGATCGACGAGGTTTTTCTGCATCGTGCTCATCGAAGCGAGTACGCTGTTTGCGGGCGCCTTCCGGGCGTCCGCCACAGGACTCAAATCTCCGTCCGCGACGCGTTTCGCGACATCGCTCAGCGTGTCTGGCTCCGCGCCGAGCGCACGTAGAATGCTTCGCGTGATGACGAGGCCGGCGAAGATGGCCGAGAGCACAGCGAGCGCGCACACGCCATGCAGCAGCGTGCGCGAGAAGGCGTAGTGCGCCGCCGATTCTGCGACGAGCTGTACTTCTCGCGCGTGCGTCATGTCTGAGTAGTCCTGCGTCGCCTTGACGAGCGCGGCGAGCAGGGGACGGCACTCGTCGTTCATGTGCGCAATGGCTTCATCGTGCTTGCCCTTGAGCGCGAGGTCGACGATGTTGAGCGCGACAGGTCCATACAGCGACTCCACTCGATTGATCTCTGCCACGCGTGCTCGCACATCGGACGGCACATCCGTCGCGCTCTCGACCAATTTGTTGAATTCGCGCAGATCGAGCTGCACGTCCTCGTGCGCCTGGACGACTGCGGCTTTTTCGAGCTCGAGATCGGCGGGCTTCGTGACGAGCACGAGGTTGCGCGCGGCAATGGCACGACGGTCGACCGCCGTGCGGATGCTTGCGGCGAGACTGGCCCGTGCGTTGATGCCCGCAACGAACGATGTAAAGCGCAGATTCGAATCATGCAGCGCCTCGATCGAGAGCGCCGCAACGATCAGTAGGGCGCACGTGAGCATGCCGAAGCCGATCGCCAGTTTGGTTTTCACCCGCATTCTGAGGAGTTTCACGTTCTTCCTTCCCTTGTCGCTTAAATGGGATCCATTCGCGTATCGTCGTCGAGTGAATCCCTGCCAATTCGAAGACCACTTGCATGGCTTACGGCCAGCAAACATGAAATTTGAGATTGACGAAAAGTGGACGCGGGGCGGCAAACGTTTGATGTTGGGACTGATGTGTAACAGAGAGGGTAAGTGCGCGCTTGGATGTTTCGGTGCAAACAAAGCCCGAGGTATTCCGATCGTCGTAAGGCCCGGAGCCGGATCGGCAAAGTCACCTGGTGTGGACGTTGGTTTCCGTCTTTCCCGAACGGTATAAAGCCTATCGCTCGCGTGTTAGTGATGAGCCGCGCCCGAAAGAAGGATGCTGAATCGCCCAAAGACAGGAGCTATCAGTTTGGTCGAAGAGTTTCAACTAACCGCCCGGATCAGGAGAAAACGCGGCAGGAGCGCATGTGGAGGGTGGGTCAAACCTAGAAAGCGTCGACCGAATCGGATCGAGGAATATGCCAGATGTCTTCGACCGGAAAGTCGGCCGCCGGCTGTCCGGCATCGGAATTCTTGGGCGGCATCGCGTTATCGAACTACGGACCGATTGACAATGACTGTCAGAAGGTGACGCACACGCTGCGCAGAGGGCCACGTCCTACGGTAGGGGCGCGATCATTGGTCGGCTCGACGCACGTGTGGGCTTCGTCCTGGCTCCCTTGGCAACAGCATGTGCTCAGCGAGCATCGTCCGGCTGGGCATCGATTGCGCTCCAGGTCTTCCGGGATCGCACCTCAGCCTGCGGCTCCAATTCCAAGATAGTCGTCATCGATTTCCCGGTGAACGATATCGAGTCTTTTGCCAAGCCAGGCAGAATTGCACTCGAGCACGCGTAGGACATCGCGAGCAAAATCCTCAGCGATCCTGTGCCACTCAGCCGTGTCCGCCGAAAAGTCTTCGGGATTTGCTTTGCCGCGTGCCCTGCCTACGGCGGCGACTGTCAGAGCAAGGGCGCGAGCTTCGGCGAGCAACGCGTCTTCCCAGATGGGCCTAGGTCGTTCATCGTCTTTCATGGTCACTCATTACGGCATGCACGGTAGGAACTTGAATCGCTCGAAGTGCTGGACCCTGCACGTCGTCTGACAATCTCTCACGATGCTTCCCTTGGGAAGGGAGCACGATCACGTCCTGATGGCATGCCCTCGGTGTCCATAACCGCCGAAGTCAATGATGCGGGCGACATTCTCAGTCGCCGAAGCCGCGCGGGTGACGCTCGACCTTGATTGCTCGATCACCTGCCGTCGTCGAGCGAGCGCCATGGATCAATCGGTCACGGCCGGTCTCTTACGCTGCCCGTGAAACCGACCTCCGGCGAACTGGCGGTGTTCAGGGCGCTCGCGCAGACCTACGGAGCGGCGTTGTCGCAGTGGATCGATATCGCGCCGGGGTTGGATTCGCTGGTGCAGCTCGCGTTCGCGCATGGTTCGACCGTGATGGCCGAGCACCTGTGGCCGGCAATCAGCCCCAGCCGTGACAGACGACGAATCGCGATCACGATAGCTATACTGAGGCACCGGGAGGCTCCAAATGACTAACCATGACAGGCTGCATCCGTTACGTCCGCTCCTGAAGAATTGGATTTGGGAGCATGGCCGGATCGGTACTCGATATCTGGACTGCGTCAATTGCGGAATCAAGTTTGACGAAGGCAAGAAGTCGCGTTTCGCGGACGAAGAATACATCTACGTGCCGCTCGACAAGGATGCTGTCGACGATGCGTCTGTGAAAGGTCCTGCGATCCAGGAGGCGGGGCTTGCCCGATTTTTGAGAGCAGCGCAGTTAGGCAAGCCGGAAGAGGCGGGCACTGTCGTGGAGGTTCAGCGCGCAGTCCAGGATTGCATGGAACTCGGCCTGTTCAGCACTTATCAGTTGAGCGCCCAAGAGGCCTATGCACGCTATGCGCAGGAGCCCATGTTCGACGATGAAATTCGTGCTGCAGTTGTCGACGATATTCGGCGCATCTACGCGGGCATGCGCGAGCAATTGACGCTGTACGACTTCAGTGTGCTCTACGGCTTGCCTGTACCCCTGCTCATCAGCGAGGCGCCGTTCATTGACTGGCGCGGGCTCGCGAGTCCGACCCTTCCGTTCGTTTCGCTTCCTCTCGGACCTTACTGCCTGCTGGTGGGTGCACCGTCGGGCAGGAGCAGCCGAATTGGCCCTGTGGTCTGGAAGTCCGCTACGGCAATGGGCCCGTTCAAGGACCACAACCGCCAAATCGCGGAGCGCGCACGTCTGTGGTTGGTGGCGATCACTGAGGATCAACTCGTCGCTGTACAGAGCCGCCTTGTTCAGACTAAGAACGAAAAACCAGAAGATCCGAGTCCGTGAATGAAGTTGGGGAGAAACGCGGGGCAGCGGCCGAATCGTCAGAGGTAGGCGCTCATGTCGGGAGCAGGGGTAGTACCGTGCGAGGGTTCATCCTGGCCGAGCTTCTACGATGTGGCAACGTCTCAGTGCGGGCCCGTATCTGCCGCTCGACTGAGGCCGCTTCCGGCAAGCTCACACCTTGAGGCCGAGCGGACTTCGGAGTCCCTCGCAATAGGAAGTGAACAGCCGCCACCGGCTGCTTCTCAAAGGAGGACAAGCTCGCACAGCTGCGGTAGGCCAAGCGCCCCGCCATTCGGCTCAGGTACGGGGTCCCCAATACTGTCGCACGCCAAGCTCTTCGAGTTGCCTGCGAAACAGACGGATGCGCTTTTCCTCGTCGGACTTGTCGAAGGCTTTCGCCCACGCTTCATAGCGCCGCAGCTGCTTCCACGCACAGTGGGCGCGGTACGACTCGGCGACCGGCGCGGCGGCACGCAGGAGCTCGCGGAATGCAGCTTCCATGGCCAGCTCGGCCGTCTGCTGTTTCGAATCGGTGATCGGCTTCCAATCCGCACCCAATACGAGATAGGCAAGCACTTCTGCCTCGAAGCCGACGGCCGCGGCGATCGCTCGCTCTTCGCGATCCGCGACCGCCGCGTTCGCCGCGCGCTCGGCCAGCAGCCACGCCATGTGTCTCGTGGCGTTGAGATCGCGCGTGAAGTCGCCGAGCGCCATTTCGGTACCGGGAACTTTGAGCGCCCAGGCAAGCGCAACCACCTGAACCCAGATCTCCGCCCGCGCCGCGTCGAGAAAATAGGCGGCTTCGTACGAATCCTTGGCCAGTCGAAGTAGCTGGTCCGGCGAGTACATCGAGATCGGGCGCTGACCCGAAGCGAAGTCGTGCTTCTCGAAGCGCCGCAAATATGACGATATCGATGCCGACTTGTCGAACGATCTCCACTTCGTCGTCGGACTTGGTTCTTCGATGGAAGCGGGGATGGGACGCAACATGTAAGCATCCCACAAGCGCAATGCGAGACGCGCGAGCAAGCGGTATCCCCAGACGCGCGTAGCGCTGTCGCGTCGCGTGTCGGTCCACTCGCGGATCGCCGCGACCGCACGATCGAGGCGATCCACATCGGCGGCGACGCGATCGGACAGGTCCGCGGCCAACTTGCGGGCTGGGTCATCGGGATTGCTGTCGAAGATCTGGGTCCGGCGATGACCCCGCAGCGTCACTCTCAATCGTTCCGCCGCCGTTTCCGCAGCCAGCTTGTCGGACGACATCTTGACCTGCCGCAGCTGTTCCTCCAGGTTCGGCGGCAGTGACGCATAGAGGACGAGGCTTGCCCAGTCGTGGGTATCGGGATGCGAGACGATGAGCTCCCGTCTTATGGCGTGGATCGCAACGCGGGGGTCTTCGCCGCGGAACAGTGCCTTGTACAGCATGTCGGTTGCCACCACCGATGCGAGCTTGGACAACGGAAACTGCGAGGCGACCACTAGCGGCACACCCTTCGTATGGACCGCGTGCGCCACGCTGCCTCCAGGGCCCAGGATCGCACCCGACAAGTTGGCGCCCTCGCACGTGGCAAGGGTAACAACGGTCGGATGCTCGCAGTCGCGGGGATGGCGCAACGCGGCTTCAAGCCTGTCGCCGTCGACCACGTCGCGCCCACCGTGGACGCCACGGAACCACAGACCGTACAGCGTTTGCCCCGGGCCCGCGTCCGGCATCGGGGTGCCGTGAGCCAGGACATGAACATGCGTGAACCGCTTGCGGCTCACCTCACGGGAGACCTCGTCGAGCGTCGGATTTTCGAGCACGCAGAGCATCTGCTCCGCTTCGCGGATGCGGTTTTCGGCGAGAGCGGTGTCGCGCCGATTGTCCTCCGCCTCTTCTGGCTCGTTCGGATTTTCGACGGACGGATCGCCGTCGTTCATGCCGATCCACGGATCGATCGCCTGCCGCAGCGCCAGCGTGTGCGCCTCACCCGGCAGATCGCCATCCGCGATGACGAACAGGATTCGGGGACGCTTCGGCCACGAGACCACCGACGACGCGACGCGATGGGCCTGGCGTGTCAGCGTTACGCGGGCATTCTGCTGCGCGAACAGGCGTTCGCCCTGTACCATGAATCCTGGCGCGGCGTACGCAAGCTCGAACGGCAGCGCCCCGAGCTCGGAGGCGTCCATGACGAGATGGATGTGTCGCCATTCGCAGGGCTCGCAGGCCAGCTCGGCGCCGAGCGAGCGCAACAACCCGAAAACGTTGGTGACCGCCTTGCTCGCATCGACGATGGCGTTCCGGCGTTCGACTCCGGACACCGCAACCTCCTCAGCTTTCGCATTGCGTTCGTCGGCTCTGCCCTCAAGCCGTCGCACGCTCGCATAGGTCAAGCCCGCCTGCCAACGAAGAAAATCGTGGTGCTCGATGTTGAGGCGCAGCGATTCGGCCGGCCGGTTCTGACACTTGGCGAGATAGACGGTCAGCGGCGACAGTAGCTGATTGTGCGGCGGCCCATCGCGGAGGATCTCGAGGGTGATGGTCCGCGACGTGGTCATTGGCTCGCCTTCATCGGCTTCAATTGGAACAGCGCGCCAGCGGGAACCACCGACTGGAGGCTGGCGCCGCTCTTGTCCACAACCGCGACGGGACGGCACCGAAGATCGATGTCGACGAGCTTGTCGATGGCCTGCAAGTCGTTCAGTCGAAACGTCTGCATCAGATGCGCGAACTCCGCGTCCGACTCAAGATACATCGTTCCCTTAAGATTAAGGACGCGCATCCAGGTCCCTGTATTGAGGTAGACTCTTGGACCCGGCGCCATAACCCGCAAGTCATGTACTTCGCGCGGCAGATGCGTATGCCCGGCAATGAGCACGTCCACGCCGCGACTCGCTGAACGCGCGATGCGGACATCGATGTCGCTCATCGCTCCGACGTCAAAGGTGTCGTCCTTCGCCAGCCACTTGCGCAAGGCTATGCGAAGGGCTTTCTCGTCCGGAACACCGCGCATTCTTCCTAGGCTTGCCTGCAACCGTTGCAGCTTTGCGCGGCCGTAGTCCTTCAGCGAGCCGAGCTTTTCGTCGTCGCGGGTCACGAGATCGCGCGGTGCGATGCCGTCGCTGAAGTTCTTTTCCGCGCGACGAAGCGCCTCCAGCGGCGATGAGCGCGGCACTTCCGCAGCGGACAGGAAATCGAGCATCTGGCTGCCCGGGCCATCAGTGCCTGAAACGGCGTGATCGTCGCCCGCGCGGAGAAGCTCGGACCATTGACCCTTTCCCGCGCGAAGCTTCAACGCTCTGAGAAGCCCTATCGTGCTTTGTTGCGCGTCGACCGCATCCAACACCGCCATTAAAGGTGCACCTTCCGGCTTCAGCAAGTCGACGAATGGAAAGTTCTTCTTGATGTCGTTCAACACGTGGATGACGAGCGTCGTGCCTGCGTTCGGTTGCGGAGCGGGACCGGTCGGTTGGTTAGCCTCGAGCGCGCGCGCAAAACGGTCCAGCGCGAGGTAGTCGACCTCGTTCCACGGGTCGCTGGCGTTGCCGTGAAGCGCCAGAACGACCTGGTTGCAGACCCGGCAAGTCCAGCCCGCTCCAGACGTCTCGAACACGATGCGGTCAAATGCATTGTTCGACGGATCTATCATCCGCCGCAGTGCCGCCTGCGCATTGGGAAGGGCAAGCTCGATGTCGTGGTTGCCGATCTGCAGGACAAGAGTGCGGTTGGGGTTGGCGACGTAGCGACGTAAGGCGTCAAATATCGGTGCGAAGCCGTGATCCGGCCCCGTCAGCGCGGCTATCAGAGCATCGGGTGCGGCGTTGAATTCCTTCGCGTTGTCGGCATCGGCGAGGAAATCGAATATGTCGCCGTTGAGCAGGAACGCCACCCGCCCGGCGGTATCGGCGCCCGCCTGGCTAATGAGCCAGTCGAGAGCCTGCGTTTCGCGAAATGCCGCGCGGCCGGGCGGGCCGCCAATGTGCAGATCGCTGACCGCGTAAAGCTTGTCGAATTCATGCACCATGCGGTGATAGTCCTGTTTGACGATCGTCACCGGTTTCGTGCCGCGGACCGCGCAATGCCGAAAGCAGCACCGAAGTCGCTTGTGGTCCTCCCGGGAAAGCTGCAATGGCAGCATACGCCCGAGACATCGCTAACGGAAGAAGGCATTCACCTCCGGCATCCACTCAAGGAAGGCGTCGAACCCGTCATTGATCAACTGCGGCAGCCCCCGCTCCCGGTACTGACCCCGGTCTGCCGATGAAACTGGCTGCGTGCCGCTGGACATGGCGGTACAGCTTGGTCTGGACGGCGCGATGGCGCTCATAGTAGAACGGCGCGCCATCAGGCGCCCATTAGGGCCGCCGGCCGATGGCTCGCATGATGGGCTTCCGCGGGGATGAGCCCGCGCGGTCTCAGGCCGTGCTCCGCACATTAGTCGTCCGGAGTGCCGCCCGCCGATGTGTGCCCTCCGCTGCGGGGCCTCCTTCAGTGCTTGTGTGCGGGCTCGTCCGGCAGCTTTACGGCAACGAGATTAGGACGGCGGACGTCTGTTCCGGGTCGGCTGCGGCCAACCGGCCTTCAGGGGGGCGGCGGAAACACACCGGCCTTGGAGTTTGTATGTATTGATGTATTGAAGTGTTGATACATACATTAGCAAAGCGCCAGGAACCCATTGCTGGCAAGGCGGTCAGCCACCAGCCGCTCAAAAAATGTATCCTTAGGGTATAAGACCTGCGGGCTTTTTCGTTTAAGGCCGCGGCCAACCAAGGAATTGCAACACCTCGTCACGTGCAGCCTCAATGCCGCCTGCGGCCGCCACCTCATCAGAGGCGCGTGCTGTCCAGCCGGCCCAGCGTTGGTCAAACGCAAAATCAGACAGGCACTCGAAGGTCTCGGAGAGTAAGGTCGCGGCCTGATGATCCAGGCGGTCAAAATCCTTTTGCAGTTCATCCGCCCGGTTTGAAAAGGTACATCGCCCCCCCACATTCTTTACCGCGCTACGGTAGATGCTTCGCGATATCCCTTCACGCGCGGCCGCAGCCCCGGAAAAACCGACGCCGTACCAGCCTTTACGGGAGATTATGGTATCTGCGGTGAACGCTATCTTATGGAACAGGAAAAGAGCCGTGTGGTAGTTCACGATTACCCAGTAGCCGCGCCGAAAGAGCGCGTTATCGTTGTGCCGCGCAACCCGCGGCGCGACGTATCTACGAGCATAGTGAGAGGACGCATTTACGTCACAATAGCTCTCTTCGATCGATTCATTCGAAGTACCATCACCAAGAAGCCTCCTGCATATCTCTTCAATAATTTCCGTGCCCCCAAACCGGCGCTCTTGTTCGGGAAATCCAGCGACACTTTCAGGGCCCCAGCGCCGCGCGAGGTCGACCAGTTGATTAACCATCGGCTTCAACTGTTCGGCCGCCACGTCATGTTGAAGCACGCCCAGATTGAAAGCTAGATGCGTGAACTCGTGTGACAGCGTCAGATGCCGCATACTGTCTTCGAAAAAACGTATGCAATCCTTATAAAGCCTCCGCAACTGGGCATCCGGGAATGGCGGTGGCCTCGTCAAAACTGCCGTCGCCGTCAGGCCATTTGAAACTAACATTTTCTTGAGCGAAAGCGCCAGGCCCACTTCGCTCTCACCACGGAAGCACAACTGTTCCATCAGGAACAAAGCCACGAGGTTTTCAAGATCAACGAGCCCGTTCCAGCGAAACGGTCGATGTTTGGTTTCGTCAAGCAGGAAGCGCGGGAGGTTCAACCTGCAGAATGCGGTGACAAATTCTAGCCAGCGCGCGTCCCAGACAATGGCATGGCGGCCACGCCATTCGCAAATCTCCATGCGGGCCACCGGCGAAGCGATCGACAGGAAACCGGCACCGCCACTACGGAAGACCTCGTAGCCTTCATTCAATACAGCCGGATCGAACGCGACGGACCCACCGACTGTATAAATATCGCGTTTGATGTGTAGCAGTTTCGCGTAGTTTTCGTCGTGCTTAAGCTCAATCCGGTTCGTCATTGTGGAATTCCGTTATTCGGCTTTCCAGTACCTTATGCAGGTCCTCGCCCGACATACCGCGAATTTCGAGTGTGATCGTCCTTGCACCCTTCTTGAGGACGACCCGGCGAAGGGCGTCTTTCTTTCCCCAGGCCACCAGTACGGCAGCCAATGAGCTGATGATTGCTGGCAAGTTATGAAATACATCGTGTACGACGGCTGTTACGATCGGATCGCCTAATAGGGCTGTCGATTTGACCACATCCAGATCTTCGCTGGGAACGTCGCTGAATTCCTGAACAACCTCAGCCTGGTCCACACCCGCCACATCAATGATCAAATCCATGGGAGTCTCCGATTGCGTACGTCGCCGTACTACACGCACACACCCAGCTTCAGCGCAATGCCGAAAGCCGGCACCGATTGCTCAGACGTGTAATGAAATCAATGATAGGCGAGCGAGCCGCGTTTTCCATGTCTCGGGGCAGACCGGATGGCGTTCGTGCAGGACGACGCGGCTCAGTCGAAACGGTTACCGCCGAGGTCGAGTCTCCGGCCGTCCCGGATCTGATCGCGCTAAACGGCATAGTAGCGAGCCAGCCCCGCACCAACTCGCCGCGCGCAGCCAGGCAGACACAGGCCGGCCGATCGGCGGTCAGGGAAGTGAGGGCGGGTTATTTCGCGCGATCCGCCAAACTCGCCGGCAACTGTAAAGAGATGCACCGCTTCGTCGAGGGCGTCCGCCTGATCGTTGAGTCGGCGGCCGGTCGTAGTCGTCTGCTCGACGAGTGCGCCTTTATCTTGCATCGTTGCCGCGTCTGATGATATTTGGCTTCGACGACGCGCAAAAGAAGAATGGCGCTTGGCCCAATCACCTGCAAAAGCTAAATGACATCCTCGGCGGGAACCGCGTGATTGCAAGAGGCAATGCGGCGGATATTCGTCTCGACGATGGTTCGCCGATCAACGGGGAAATCTGGAAGCCTTCGACGGAGGTTGCCGTCTCCGAGTACGGTCTCAGTCTGCTGGAGCAGGACGCGGCGTCATGCTAAGGGGTGTGCAGGAAACGACGTGCCATCTTCAGAAAGCGTTCGATGACGGAATCCGATCGATCTTGTCCCTCCTTGACCGGTAACGCGTGCCTGCGAGAGCGACGGTAAGCCGGCCATTTTCCGCCGGTCGGCGCTCTCGCAAAGCCGTCATTCGAATGGCTCGTTCACTCTTGGCACCCGCCGCTTGACCGATTCACTTCAGTCGGACCGAGGGGCAGCAACAAATCTATCTCGCCGCTTCGATTTCCGCGCACTCCTCGAAGAATCAAGCGGCCTCGAAATTCGAGCCCGTGATACAGCGAGAAGACGCGGATTCGACTTCTCACGAGACCAAGAGGAGGGAACACGCCGGTCCATTTCTCCTTCCTGCCACGCGTCTCATCGGCCTAAAGGTGAAGGATAAGGTTTTCAGTCCACGTGCTTTCCCAGGCGGTCAAGCGAAACATCATAGGTTTCTCTCATCGAGTAGATCGACACCGCAGACAGCAGACACACAAGCGCCGCGAAGACTGCGGGCATCACCCAAGGCGCTGTGCCGAACTTGCCGATCAGCGCTGTTTCGATCAGCGGTGCGAATCCAGCGATCGCGAAGCCGAACTGAGTTCCGATCGCCATCCCAGAGAGTCGAACCTGTGTAGGGAAGCGCTCGGCGTACGTTGCAGGCCAGACCGCATTCGTAATGCTGTAGACGACGCCACCCAGAAAGACGCCCGTTGCGAGCACCAACGCATCGCTTCCGGTCGTTATCGACCACAGAAAGATTGCAGCGCCGATCGCACACAAAACGTTGCCCGCGATGAACACGGGACGGCGCCCGATTCGGTCGGAAAGCGTCGCGTAGACCGGGATAGTGAAAACAGCGATCAGATTGCCGATGATGGCTGTCCACAGCATCGTGGACGTGCTGATGTGGTGCTCCATCGTGCGCGAGAACGACAGTGCGAACACGGCGAAGGTCGTGCCGACGGATGCGATCAGCGCGGCGAAGAACACCTGCAGCAGTTCCTTACGGTACGTCGTCAGAAGCGTCTTGAGCGGCGCCTGCGGAATTTCGCCATGCGAGGCCTCACTCTGGAAAGCGGGCGTTTCCTCGAGTCGTGAACGGACGATCAAGCCGACGATCACCACCACCGCGCTCAACCAGAACGGTAGCCGCCAGCCCCAGGACAACAACTGATCCTCCGACAGCAGGGCGGCGAGCGGCAACACCACTGCGGGCGCAAGCACCTGACCGCCTTGCGTTCCGCTCAAGGTCCAACTCGTGTAATAGCCGCGACGATTTGCGGGTGCATGCTCGAACGACATCGAATTCGCTCCGGCCTGTTCGCCCGCCGCCGAGATGCCTTGCAGAATGCGCAGCACAACGAGCAGCGCGGGTGCGAGAAGCCCTGCGCTCTGATAGCTCGGGAGGCAGCCGACGAGAAACGTTGATACGCCCATCAACAGCAAGGTGCCTACCATCACGACTTTTCGACCGAGGCGGTCGCCATAGTGCCCCATCAGGAAGGACCCGAGTGGACGTGCCGCATAGGCGACACCGAACGTTGCCATCGATGCGAGGGTGGCCGCGGCCATATCGCCGGGCGGGAAAAAGATCCGCGGGAAGACAAGCGCAGCCACCGTACCGTAAATGAAGAAGTCATAGTATTCGAGCGCGCTGCCGATCCATCCGGCGATGGCCGCCTTCCTCGCTTGCCGTCTGCTGTCAGCGGGCGCGTGCGCTGGCGCGGCGCAGTCTTGTATCGTGTTTGTCGTCATGTCTGTCTCCGTACATATGTTTGAAGATTCGATTAGGCGGCTAGGCACTACCTTGCAGCAGCCGCTCAGTAGCCTGTCGAACTAGAGCCGCTCGTTTCGTCGAGTCCGTTTCGCGGGCGAGTGGCACTTCTGCCGATAGCGGCACGTCCTTGGGTAATGCAGCGAGCAACTCCCTCAAGGGCAAGTGACCTTCGCCCGGCAACAATCGATTGCTACGTGCCTCGTCGATGATCCCCGACACTGGCGGCGCTTGGATTGGCGCATCGCAAAGCTGAACGCTGCCGATCAAGGCGGGATCGAGCGCCGCGACGGCATCGACCGTGCCGCCCGAGCGGATCAGATGCAGCGCATCGATCAACACGAAAGCGTTGTTCCGGCGCACTGCCTTGACGACATCGACCGCGTCCTCGAGCCGCGCGACGGGTCGCCAGATCATGAACTCGACGTCGAGCGCGAGGCCGAAAGGCGCGGCGAGATCGCAGAGCACACCGAGGCGGTCGATGGCGCGCTGGCGCTCAGGATCGTCGATGTTGATGCAGACGCGCCGTGCGCCGAGTTCCGCGCCCGTTTCGAATGCGGGCGCATAGTCGACGACGCGTGTATCCGCTGCGATGCGAATCACTTCGATGTCGGACACAGCGACGTCGTGCGTCTGCATGAGCCGTAGCGTCTCGCGTAACTCGGGCGAGCCCGTGCGCAGCGGATACGCGACGCCGCCCGGCATCGGCGCGCACAGGCGGATGCCGACGGCCCGAAATCCTGCCTGCGCGGCCAGCGCGATCATGTGTTGCGGCGCAACATCGAGCACGGTGAGATGAGACAGGGATAGCCTCTTCATAGCATCGCATCCCCTGCGGTCAGTAGGTGGAGCGTCCGCCGGTGAGGTCGAACGCAGCGCCGGTGGTGAAGGAGCATTCTTCCGTCGCCAGCCAGGCGACCATAGACGCGACCTCGTCGGGACGTCCCGCACGTCCGAGCGGAATCTTCGCAAGCACGAAGTTACGTGCGTCGGTCGTCATGTTGCGCAGCATGTCCGATTCGATAGCGGCGGGCGTGACGCAATTGACGCGAATGTCCGTGTCCGCAAGTTCCTTGCTCAAGGATTTCGTCAGCGCGATCACGCCGGCCTTCGACGCGCCATACGCGCCCTGATTGGGGTTGCCTTCTTTTCCGCCGACCGACGACAGGTTGACGATGCGCCCATGCCGCGCACGACGCAGATAGGGCAGCACTTCGCGGCAGCAAATGAACACGCCCGTGAGGTTGATGTCGATGACCTGCCGCCAGGCGTCGATCGCATACGTCTCGACGGGGCCGATCGGGCCGTTGATGCCCGCCGCGTTGATTAACACGTCGATGGAGCCGAAGCGCTCGCTCGTGGCCTTTGCGGCGGCGGTAATACTGGCGGCGTCAGTCACATTCACTTGCGCCGATGAAATGGCACGAACGTTCTCGGCAGCCGCGAGGGCCGCCGCGCCATCGATATCCCAGAGCGCGACTTTCGCGCCCGACGCCACGAATCGCTCGGCAATGGCCTGGCCGATCGCACCGGAACCGCCGGTCACGACGCACACGCGGTTCTGCAAATCCAGCTGATTCATTTTCCCTGTCTCAAAAGGCTAGAAATCGTTTGAATCGATACTAGGGACTAGCGCCCGGTTTGTCGTATGCTGAAACTCCGATAACCTATAACTTTTGGTTAACCGTCCGGATGGCCCTGATGAGGTTCAAACTTCGCCATATGGAGGTTTTTCGCGCGGTCATGCTGACTGGCTCGATCAATGCCGCATCGAAGCTGCTGTTCGTGTCGCAGCCTGCTGTGAGCAAGCTGGTCTCCCATGTCGAGACGACACTCGGCCTGCGCCTTTTCGAGCGATCAAAAGGCCGACTGGTGCCGACGGCGGAAGCGCACGCGCTTTTCAGGGAAGTGGAGCAGGTCTATCAGGCGGCAGTACGCGTCGATGAGTTCGCGCATGCGCTGGCGCTCGGGCCGTCGAGTCTTCTGCGTGTGTCGTGCAGCGCATCGCTGGCGATGAGTGTGGTCGCGCCGGCGCTCGTCGAGCTCAAGAAGAAACTTCCGGCGCTGACGGTCAGTTGGCAGACCACGCTGATGGCCGATATGCCAATGGAGCTACTGAGCAAGGAGGCGGAGGTCGCCATCGCTGCCATGCCGGTTCTGCATGAGCATCTGGAGAACGTTCCGTTCATGTACGGCAACATGGTCTGCGCCATGCCGAAAGGACATCGGCTGGAAGCGCAGGCTAGCGTCTCGCTCGCGGATCTCGAGAACGAACCCGTCGTGCTCTTCAAGCGCGACATTCCGTTCGGAACGGTGATCGCGCAAGCGTGTCAACAGGCGGGCGTCGAACTCAAGTCGACGATCGACGTGATGCGTGCGGATCAGGCGCTTGCCCTCGTGGAAGGCGGGCTTGGCGTGACGATCGTCGATAACTTTGCTACGACGGGCAGCGCGCTGGTCATTCGCCCGCTGCGCGAAGCCATCGAATTGACGGCGCACTTCGTCTTCTCGCGCTTTGCGCCGCCATCGCGCAATGCGAGCGTGTTCATGCAAGCCGTCTACAGGCGAGCGACTTTCCTGCAGCGCGCGATACCGGACGCCTTCGTCCCTGAATGACGCCGTATTAATGAGCGGCGGCAACGACAGCTGGACCGGTGACCCGGTCAGCTTGTGCATGGCCGCTGTACATTTGGAAGCGGACGCTACAACGGCGGCGCAACGATCGGCGGCTCAGGGTCGATGTCCGTCATCCCCGCAGCGGTGTATCTATTTCTCGTCGAAGGGCGAACTAGTCGCCCTTATCGCTGATGTGCTGACGATGCGGACGCACGAAGTGTGCATAGCACGCCGCATGCGCGATCATGACTTATAGGGGTTAACAAAATGACGTTCGCAGTTTTCTCCAGCATATGATGCAGCAGGCGATTTTCATGAAGGCCTCGTGGATGAAAGCGAGCCGTTCGAAGCGGATGCGAAGTCGGCGGAAGTTGTGAAGCCACGAGATGGTCCGCTCCACGACCCAGCGTGTTTTCCCCAATCCGCTACCGTGAGGCTGACCGCGCCGAGCAATTTCTGTCGCAATGCCGGCTGCATGCAGCGGACGTCGATATTTGTCGTGGTCGTAGCCTCTGTCGCCCTGGACGACCCGAGGCTTCGATAGTGGTCTGCCAGGCTTGCCGCTAATGGGCGGGATAGCCTCGACTAACGCTTGAAGTTGAGTGACGTCGTTGCGGTTGGCGCCGGTCAGTATCACCGCGAGCGGGATGCCCTGCGCTTCGGTGATGAGGTGGTGCTTTGAACCGGGTCGCGCGCGGTCTGTGGGATTCGGTCCGGTTTTTGACCTGAGCCCACAGCACGGATTGAAGAGGAGTCGACGATGACGCGAGACCAGTCGATTTTGTCGGCAGCGCGTAGCCGCGCAAGCAGCAACTCGTGCAACTGGTCCCATACGCCCGCCTCCTGCCAGTCGCGCAGACGGCGCCAGCAACTCATGCCGCTGCCGCAACCCATCTCGCGGGGAAGTAGGTCCCAACGCAGACCGGTCTGCAAGACGAAGAGGATGCCTGTGAGCACCGCACGATTGTCGAGCGGCTTGCCGACCTCGGCTACCACCCTCAGCCGGCTGCTTCATCATGAGCGCTTCTTACCAGCCCCCTTGTTCATTTTGTTAAAGCTTCTTAAGCGTCGGCGAAGATCGTTTGGAGCCGACGCACGGCGCGCCGCTCGCGTCGGACGGCGTGAGCGCGGCCGCAAGCACTACGGTCAGACATGGAACGTCGGCCTATGGGATAACGTACAGCCGAGATTGAGCCTTCTCAGGACGTAATGAAATCAGCCTGCGCCGGCCTGTTGAAGACCGCTGCCCGAAGCCTCAATAACCGCGGCCTCGATCGACGCATGCCGGGATCGAGCCGCTGTCACGAAAACGTCGGAAATTGTCCGCAACGATGCTCGACGCCGTTTCTCGATCCGTCGGCGCGGAGATATGCGGCAGCACGGTAACGCGCGGATGTGCCCAGTGCCAACTATCGGCGGGTAGCGGTTCGGTGGCGAAAACATCCGGCACCGCATGCCCGAGAGCTGCGCGATCGAGTGCAGCCTTCAGCGATGCGTCGTCCACTATCGGACCGCGCGCGAAGTTGATCAACGACGCATTCTCAGGCAAAACGGCAAGCGTCTCGCCGTTGATCAGACCCGCGGTCTGCGGCGTGAGCGGCAGCAGGCACACGAGGATATCCGACCGGCTCAGCATCACGGGCAGTTCGTCATCGCCGGCGTAACAGTCGACGCCCGCCACCGCTTTTCGCGAACGGCTCCATCCACATACGTTGAATCCCGCCTGCAAAAGACGCTGCGCCGCCGCTTCGCCAAACGCACCCAATCCGAGCAGGCCGACCGTCTTCCTTGCCGGGCGCACGTAGTCTTGCGCCTTCCAGAGCCTTTGCGTCTGCTGCGCTGCGTAGCGCGGCATGTCACGGTGCAGACAGAGCGTCCATGCGAGCACGGCTTCGGCCACGAGCACCGAGCGCTACAACACGGGCCGCGTGTACGGCTTCTATCGCGTGTCGCCGGCGTTGAGCTTCGGCCTCGGCTATACCTAAACGTCCGCTTCGGGCGATGCATCGGCGCATTACAACCAGGTCAGCGCGGGCGCGTTCTACAACCTCTCGAAGCGTACCGGTGTCTATTCGACGAACGCATTTCAGCGCGCGAGCGGCGAACAGCGCACGACCTCGGGCGGCCTGCAATCGGCGCGCGCGACGATCTCTTCTTATGGCGTGGACGGTCCGGGCACGCAGACGATCGTGACCGTCGGCATGCGCCATCGCTTCTAAGCATCACGCAACACGGCCGGTCGTGTCTGTCGCCGGCCGCATAATTTCTGGAGACTCGAACATGCTGTCATTTACCACGCCCACAGTCCGCGATGTGCTCGATGCATCGGTGCGGCTGCGCGGCGTCGCCGTGCAAACGCCCGTCGTGCGTTCCGATCTGCTCGACGAGATCACCGGCGCGGAAATGTTCTTCAAGCTCGAACCGCTTCAGCATACGGGCGCGTTCACGTTTCGCGGCGCATATAACTGTCTGTCGCGGCTCGACCGCAGCACCTGTCCCGATGGCGTCGTCGCGTATTCGACGGGCAATCACGGTCAGGCTATCGCCACGGTCGGGCGCATGCTCGATGTTCCGACCACGGTCGTGATGCCGTCGAATGCGCCTGAAAACAAGGTGGAAAAGGCGCGCAAGGCGGGCGCGCATCGTCCGATGCGACCGCGAGCGTGAGAACCGCGAGGAAGTCGCGGCGGAACTCGCGCGCGAAGGGCAGTATGCGGTCGTGCCGCCGGGTGACCATCATCAGGTGATCGCGGGACAGGCGACGGTCGCGTTCGAGACGCTCGAGCGCTTCGGCGCTGACGCCTTCGATGCGATCGTCGTGCCGTGCGGCGGCGGATTGTCGACGGGGACGTTTCTCGCGGTGGAAGCGGCGCAATCGAAAGCGCAGGTGTGGGCTGCCGAGCTGAGCGATTTCGACGATACGCGCCGCTCGCTCGCATCCGGCCAGCGTGAAACGAAACCTGCAGGCCGCGTGTCGATCTGCGATGCGTTACTCGCGCCGGTCCCGGCGGAGTTGCCGTTCTCGATCAACGGATCGCGTCTCGCGGGCGTGCTCGCCGCCGACGATCCCATCGTGCGCCGCGCGATGGCATTCTGCTTCGAGATGCTCCGCGTGGTCGTGGAGCCGGGCGGCGCGGTCGCGCTGGCGGGCCTGATGACGGGCCCGGCGGCGTCGCCGTTGCGCGGCAAGCGTGTGTTGATCGTGGCATCGGGCGGGAATGTCGATGCCGCGTTGTTCGCGTCGGCGATCAGCTAAGTTTGAGCTTTTGCGTAAGCGCCCGCTTTCGAAGCGGTCGCTTACGCTTATGAACGGCGCGCCGCCGCTTCCAGAAACGCAACCAGCAACGGATGCGGCGCGCCATCACGCGACGACAGTTCCGGATGCCCCTGCATGCCTGCAAAGAACGGATGCTTATCGGCCTCGATGGCATCGGCGATCGAGCCGCTCTCGTCGCGCGCGCTGACGGTCACGCCGAGCGTCGCGAGCGGCGCTTCGAGCGCCGGATTGAGCCTATGGCGATGATTGCAGAGAATGCTCGCCTGCACGCCGAGCATGGCCGCGATACGCGATCCCGGCACTAGGCTTATCCGCCGCAAGCCTGAGCGATGCAACAACTCGCCATCCTCGCCAACATGAATCGGCTCGAAGCTGGCGACGCGCGCATCGGGCTGCGCTTCCTTCATGCCGATCTCATCGCTCTTCAACGCGAGCCGCGCGATGGCCGTCGCCATTGACTGCATGCCGAGACACAAACCCACGACCGGAATCGACGCCAGCCAGCCGAAACGCGCGGCCTCGATCTGTCCCGCCACGCGCGCCATGTCCGCGCCGCCCGGCAAAAGAATGCCGTGTGCATCGGCGAGCAAAGTTTCTGCGTTGTCGCAGTCGATGTCCTGGGCCGCGATGAAGCGCACGTCGAGATCGAAGCCGAGCGCATCGGCGGCGTCACCGAGGGCGGCGAGCGTCGCGGGGTATTGCTGATGCTGGTCGCACTCACGGCCTATCAGCGCAATCGTCATGGACGGCCCGCTCGCGCGCGATGCGGCTTCTTCCGTGGATCGCCATCTGCCATAGCGATCCCGATGCGCTTGCAAAACCACGCCCGAACCATCTTCGACGAGCTGTGCGCTATCGGCTTCATGAACGACGCGCAACATCTCCACGTCTTCGGCGCATTGCGTAGGAAACGCATCGAACGATTGCACGAGGAGCACGATATCGCGCGTGCGCGCCAGCGCGAAAATCTCATGGCATGGTTCGGCAGTATCGGGCAGGCCCGTGCGCGTGCGCCAGATCAGACCGCTCGCGACTAACCGTCCATCCGCTGTGACGTGCTGATGCGCATCGGGAAACCGCTGTTCGTCGAAATGCACGCCTGCGCAGCGGAGTTCGGCATTCAAAGTCCGGGCGAACAGCGCGGGAAGGGCGCCGAATTGCGCCGGCTCGGGGGTAGCGTCTTCGATGAGATAGAGCATGGAAGGCCATCCGATAAAAAGAAAAACCCGCGACACGGCACACGTGTCGCGGCCATGGCGTCTGGTGCTTAGGCGCTTCAAACCGCGGCGACAGCGGGTGGCAACGCCGCACACGCGGTCTCGATGCGCCGGCACGCGTCGCGCAGCGTGGGCATCGGCACAGCATACGCGATCCGCACATGGTTCTCCACGCCGAACGCGCTGCCGTGCATCACGCCGACATGCGCCGCTTCCAGCAGATAGTTGGCGAAGTCGAGATCGGTAGCGATGACATCGCCCGAAGGCGTAGCAGCACCTATCACGCCCGAGCAGTCCACGAAGGCATAGAACGCGCCATCGGGTGCATCGCAACGCAGGCTGGGGCAGCGTGCCACCGTATCGACCACGAGATCGCGGCAGGTGCGCAACTCATCGATCCATTCGATCAGGAAATCCGTGCCGCCTTCCAGCGCCGCGCGCGTCGCCGCTTGCGAGATCGTGCTCGGATTCGACGTGCTCTGCGATTGCAGCGTCTGCATGGCGCGGATTAGCCACGCCGGACCGCCCGCATAGCCGATGCGCCAGCCCGTCATCGAATACACCTTCGATACGCCGTTGACCGTCAGCGTGCGCTCGCGCAGACGCGGTTCGACCTGCACACGTGCTGGCGCTCGGCGACCTGCTCCTCGAACATCTGGATGCGCTGGGCGTGAGCGTCGTCGGTCCGCGAGCGCGTAGTGGGCGCAATCACATCTACGTGCTGCAACTGCCGGTCGAAAGGTGGGCGGGTTTCTTCGCGCGCAACGACGTGCGTGTCTCGCCGGAGCGCGGCGGCATCTGCGTGTCGCTGGCGATGTTCAACACCGTCGGCGATATCGAACGACGCATCGTTCGCTGTTGCAATGACGGGAGCAGTTCGGAGTCGGCCCCAGCAGGACCCTCACGCAGTTGCGCTGCGCTCGCTGTGATCAACCGGTGGTGGGACTTGCACCCACGAGAGTGCGCCCATGGTGGGCGCACACGAGAAAAAAGGCCGACCCAAAAAAGGTCGGCCTCGAGCGCGTCTCCCGGGTTCTACGGATGCGCCATTCGCCGAGGTAGGAGCGTAGGTGCTTAGAGACCTGGTGTCGTTGGAACGCCCAGCCTCAGGTCCCCATAGTGTGTCGGCGGCGCGTCCGTCGCGCCCGTAGCAGCGGACCATGTTCCACGAGCACGTGCGGGTTTTATTCTGGCCGTGACGAGGCACGCGTACCTAACCACGTCACGATTGATGCGCGCCGGCGATCAGCGCTTGCGGTCGGATAGCCGGCCGATGAACTTCCACCCCTGATCGCGCACCCACACGTAAGTGAATCCCGTGGGGCCGTCAATGAAAACGGTCATCGGTTGCTCGGCGGCCGACGGCCCTTTTTGCTGCTCCGCTGACGCGGGCGTGATCCGCGCTTCGCCGGGTTTGAGTCGTGCATCGCGATCGTCGAGTCGCCAGCCTTCTTCGTTGACGTAAGTCAGGCGCGACGTTCCGCCCGACGGCGTCTGTACCGTGATGGTCAGCGCACTGGCATCGACGCCGATCGGTTGGACGCCGCCTGACGCCATGTTCACCGCCATCGATTCTGCGCTCGCTGCTGCCGGAGTCTCCGCGCCGGCGACCGATACGCCGAAGTGGGCGGCGGCACCGAACGCGAGGAGTGCGGACGTCAGGAATATCGAGCGCTTTGCTTGAAGGTTCTTCATTTTATGTACCTCCTTGCTGGCCGCATCGAGCGGCCATGTATGGTGCTGCGACTGAGTTCCGGGCGGCCAAATGCTTCCTTGCAAAGCCGCGCGGCCCTGCACCGGCTTTCTGCCAGTCCATTTCGATCAGCCGAATGCCGTCATACGGGCCTCTGTGACCGGGACGTTGCCATGTCAAGGCGCGTCGGCGCCTGCCCTTTGATGCGAAGAGAATGTGAGCCTCAACGAACGAGAGGCCGAAAGATCCGCAAGCGCTGACGATTTATCTATTCGCTTCTTGAGCAGGAGCGTCGCGCATGTGGCGCGTTATGGTCTTTTGCCGCAGACAGGTTTTTGGCGCGTGGCGGTTCACCACGCGCGGCCCAAGGAAGGCCATCTTTTCATACCCCTTACTATGGTCCAAAGCTTCGTCGAGTACAACAGCGTCATCCCGCCACAATGGGTGGTAATCGTCCGTCGAAGACCGATCGCTGGTCCAGATCCGGTGTATCTCGGCGAGCTCAATCCCGGGCTAACGAACGTGGGGCGTCGCCGCTCGATGAACGCGGCTGACTGCGCCCGACGAAACAGCAGGGCGGTGACGCGCGTCTCGAGTTTCTACAGAGTGTGTTTAGGTTATAGCCGCCTTCAGCGAGGCGGCTCGACTCTGGTAGGGATTTCAACCGCAGCATTGCTAACACGCCCAAAGCGGGGCTCAGGAGCCAAAAACAAATGTATGGTCAGCCGTCACTTTGCAACCTCGAACTGTGACCTAAGATAAAAGGGCTTGCGCAAATGTATCCGGGCTCGAAATGGTCGCGGATCAGAGCGCCCGGCCCTCGATGAGAAGCCGCGCCTGACTGTCCTTAAAAAGCGCCTCAGTCTGCGGGACTGGATTGTTTGTCAGGTTGTCAGTCGGGCCGTGAGCCGTTTATCTTCATCACAGGTCAGTGGTCGCAAAAGCAGGCGGAAAGGCACTTCAAGCGATAGCCCGTTGCGCCCGGTATGTGCCTCCATTGGCCAGAATCGCCCAAACGATTCTGAGAGTTATCTTAATAGCTGCGTTTATTGACAGATTTTTGGGGCACTTGATGGCCCAAACGGCGATGCGACGCTGTCTCAGTTCGCTTCGAGGTTCGTCTCTGCGGGCGATACACAGCGCGACCGACGTTCTCGCCATCGTTCGGTAAGATGGCGCTCGGTCTAGAAGGAGGAGAGACTAACGAACAACTGGAACTGATCGACGCAGTGGCTTTCGAGGCAGGCAGCGGCAAGGCTGCTGCGGAAGCGACAATTAACGCCCGTGAAGCACCATTTCGGGTAAAGTGGTTGGAGGGAATTCGGTTCAACTGATCGGGTTCGGCAGTCTTGCAGCCGGCCAGCGCGCCGAGCGAATGGCGCACAATCTGCGAACCAGCGAGACGGTCCAGATTGCCGCCGCGAAGGCAGCTTAAGCTGGTTGCGAGTCGTATCTGGGTTAGCCCCTTTGGCAGACACAGCGTCGTCCAGTTCTTCGTTTGAAAAGGGAGCAAGCAATGCGAGCTCGCCGGCTGTGAAGAGTTCTTCTACTTCGAATGAGCGAACCGTTCGTAGACGGGACATATTGTGCTGTCGTTGCCTGCGAAAAGCCCATGTCAAACTGCACGAGCTTATAGAACGCTGAGGCGATCTTCCGTTCTTCCACGACGCTCAACCGCCCGGCTCCGGCAGCGTCAGCGCGACGTTTAATCATCTCCTGCTTGACGGTGTGCCATACTGACTTTACCCGGTGCATGTCGGCATGTGAGCCCGTTTCTTTAATACGTTGAGCGCCGTCGAGTAGGAAGCGGCCGTCGACGAGCCGCAGTAAGAAAAGGACGACACGATTCGAGCGGCTACGGCCTCGACAAGCAACACGCTAGTGGATTGGCCCCGTCCGGTCAAATTCGGTCGCGGCGCGTATGCGCCTTTCAGGCGATGCTGAGAAAAAGCGCGAGCAAGCGCGTGACGCTCATCATGGTACCCGCGTCAGCCGGGCCAATAACGTCGAAGACCTTCGCACGCGGTACTGTCACCGCTTTGTCGGCCATGATCTGAAAATGCTTGCTCAGATTGTTCCATGGGCTGAGGCCGAACGATGCGGCTTCTTTTGAGGCTATTAATGCCAAGGAATGTCCGTTGTCTGGGACCTGCATGATCAAGCGATTGTTTCTTGGCGCGATAGAGAAAACGCAGAGTACGCCTGCACAGGCTTCGAACAACCGTGTTTCGCGCGTTATGCCGTAAGACCAGGGCGCGCTATGTCGTAAAAGCGCGCATATGCCCGATTTGCCGCCCCAATTGTTCAGCGCGGCGGTAGACGGACTCCATAAGCAGCATTGCGCCTCTGGGTGGCGGTGAGAACTTCGAATACACGAAGGTTGCGGTCATATCGAGTTCCTCGACGAGCGGTCGCACCACACAATCTCCGTTCGTGGCGGCAAACTCGTCGACGATGGCTAGTCCGAGGCCGTCTCTCACCAAGGCCAAAGCCTGGTCGGCGCGCGTGACATCGACCACCGAGGTCAGATCGACATTTGCTTGCTGGCATGCCCTGACGACGACCGTTCCAAACGGAATGTCGCGCCTGAAAAGAATCATCGGTTCGGACTCGAGGTCTGCGAGCGCGATGCGTTTCTTTGCAACGAGCGGGTGGTCCGCAGGGAGCGCGCAGACCATTCGGCCACGCATGAAGGGGACGACCTCCAAATGCTCATGTTCGATTGGCATCGACGTCACGGCCACGTCCACGGCTTTGCTCAAGACTTCGAGCGGCATGTCGGACATGAGTGTCGTATGCCAGTCAATTCTCAGTTTTGGCATGCTGCGCTTCAATTCGACGATTGCTGGCGCGACGATCGCCGGGCCGAGCGAAGGACTGCACGCGACACGCAGCAGGCTGGCCGGACCGAGGGCGAGGGAGCGCGCGAACTCGTCGACCCGCAAAGCCGATTGATAAACCTGCTCGACTTCGCGAAAAAGCGCTTGTGCTTCCGACGTGGGGATCAGCCGACCTTTGGTACGCTCGAAGAGACGCAGTCCGAGCGTGGTTTCGGTATGGGACACCAGCTTGCTCACGGCCGGCTGTGACACATAAAGCATTTTTGCCGCAGCGTTGATCGAGCCCGTGAGCATGACGGCGCGAAACACCTCCATTTGGCGCAACTTGAAGCGCATGTGCTTTCGGTCCGGGTAATTAACCTAAGGTTATAGGATAGCTGAAAAACGGCATAAGACATCCGGAGCGCGACGCCCTAGTGCATTGCATCATTGAATTGGCACCCCAAGTGTGTTCAGATGCGGGTCATGGGCAAAATGAATCTGACCGATACCGAACGCGAGCAACTGCTGTCGGCGGCGCGCAGCCGAACGGTGCGTGCGGCGGACGTACGACGCGCGAAGTTGATCCTGATGCTCGAGGACGGCGAATCGCGCGACAGCATCATGCGCACACTGGGTTGCGACTCGCGCTTCATCGCGCGCTGGTCGGGGCGCTTTCTTAGCGAGCGACTGTCTGGCATGTACGCCCGACATCCCGGGCGCGCTCCCAAGCAGCCGCCAGCCAGACTTGAGGCGCGTGTGCTCAACCGTACTCTCAAGCACAAACCCACCGACGGCTCGACACACTGGAGCAGCTATAAGCTTGCGGCAGAGCTCGGCGACGTGTCGGTCTCGACCGTGCAGCGCATCTGGCGCAAGCATGGGGTCAAGCCGCAGCAGTTGGAGCGGCACATGGTCTCCAACGACCCGGACTTCGAGGCCAAAGCAGCCGACGTGATCGGGCTTTACCTGAACCCGCCGGCGCACGCAGCGGTGTTCTGTGTGGACGAGAAGACCGCGATTCAGGCACTCGACCGCAAGGACCGGATGCTGCCGCTGTCGCCGGGGCGCGCCGAGAGTCACGGCTTCGAGTACAAGCGCAACGGCACGCTCAGCCTGTTCGCGGCGTTCAATACTGCGACCGGCGAGGTGCTGGGCAGAACAGCGCCGCGCCACACCAGCGAACAGTTTGTGGCCTTCCTGACCGACGTCGTGGCCAGCCAGCCCAAACGCAGAGAAATCCATGTCATCTGTGACAACGTGAGTAGCCATAAGACGGAGCGGGTGGCCACCTTCCTCAACGCGCATCGCAACGTACGTCTGCACTTCACGCCGACCTACTCGTCGTGGCTTAACCAAGTGGAAAACTGGTTCTCGCGCATCCAGCGTGATGTGATCGCCCGGGGCATCTTCACTTCAGTAAAGGATCTGAATCGCAAACTCATGCGCTACATCCGCGAGCACAACAAAAATCCGAAGCCGATCAAGTGGAAGTATGACGATCCTTCGCGTCGAATCCGCCAGGTGCCAAATCAATGACGCAGTCGACTAGAGCCACGAATGCAGCGCCGGTTGCATCTTTAATCCGTGTGGCGAGTTCGCTGAATTGGCCTGAGGCGCCCGGCGCGTGCGCGACCACCTTGAGATCTTGGTCAGTCATGTTTCAATTATCGAAGGCGAGCCAGCGTTCAGACTCGCGATCGCATGCGGCTACGAAAAAAGAAACCCGCCGAGCCGGCGGGAAAACTCAGGAGGGCACCTTGCTGCTAACCCGACTCAAAGGTACGGTAAGGGCGTGGCGGATCGCAACCTCGATTTTGATTCGTAGAATTGCTCGCAACGAAACAGCACGTCGAACATGGTCTGGCTCCGCGTGCTCTTCACTTGGACGCGACTTATCGTTGACACTTCGTGCCTCTATAGGCCAGAACAATTCATTCAGCCTGCGCGCCAAGATCGTTTCCGGCCTCCTACCCGATTTCGCGAACGCTGACGGTTGCTCCACGCGGCTTTTTGCCGACCAATGCGGCGCCGAGATATTGATCGGATCCAGCGATGGGGCGCGTCGCAAATTCGCAAATTCAACGGTGCTTGTCCAAGTGGTCGCACAGGTTTACGCGCTCGCGGGAGCAGGCGAGTAGATGTAGATAAGGGTCGATCGCGGCAAACAGGGACCGCTACAGCTTCCTCGATATTTGCTGCCCTAGTGACGTCCAGTGGGACAACTACGGCGTTCGAAGCGGAGCGGTCGGCTAGTTCCTCAACTCGCGAGACGTCGCGAGCAGTAATAACGGCCCGCCAACCACGCTCAAGGACCTATTTCGCGAGCGAGCGGGCGAAGCCAGTTGAGCATCCGGTGATTACGCGTTGGGTCTAAACCGAAGCAAGTGCTCAACGGCGCAGCCAATCGCCGCTTGGCTTTAAGCTCGGGGCGCAAGCCAGCACATCGAACCGGCGCTTGAACGCGTGCGAGTTTGCATGAATCGCGTGTCTCACCATCTGTTGATGACTGAGCTGTCCGCCCCCTTCGTGGTGTCTCCCTTACCCCAATCCGTCCGCTAATTCTACCGGCACTGAAAAAGCGGGACCCATGCGGCAGGACAATTTTTATGTGGTTGCTTCATCGGCGCTGGAGCAAAGCCGGTGAGCCAAGGTTGTCGGTTCAGGACCACTTCATTCCCTCGTCGCACAACATTGAACGAATTCATCGTTTGCGGCTGAGCGACTGTGTCGCGAAAATGACTCATCTTTTTCATCGTCTGCGAGCCGGTCGCGATTCGATTGGTCTTGTTCAGGTCACTATTCAGAGAATGACTCAGTTCCGTAAAGACAAATCATCCTCCGCAGGCGATGTCTGTCGGTCTACTCGTTCCACCTGTGCAAATCAACCAGCCAGAGAAGGCGAGGACCAAACCCATACGCCATGTCGTAACCGAATTGGATCTTCGGCTTCGTTGGGAATGCCCGTGGGCGTTCGAACGCCCGTTCTGCGGTCATCCTGAAGTAAGTAAAACTAATCTCATTGGGGAGTGCAAGTCGCTTCATGCGAAGAGACAGGCGGACGAACGCATTGGCTAGGTCCACGCGCCGTTGCTCAGTTCACCGGGATCAGCCCTTCCAAATCGGGCGAACAGGTGAATTCACCGTAAGTTCTAGACGTCTACGCCGCCATTGACCGTGCATGAGGTTCACCGGAGCGGTGCAGGAAAGTGATGAGTTGGATGTGGAGTTCTAGCCTAGTCGACTGCGTCATTGATTTGGCACCTGGCGGATTCGACGCGAAGGATCGTCATACTTCCACTTGATCGGCTTCGGATTTTTGTTGTGCTCGCGGATGTAGCGCATGAGTTTGCGATTCAGATCCTTTACTGAAGTGAAGATGCCCCGGGCGATCACATCACGCTGGATGCGCGAGAACCAGTTTTCCACTTGGTTAAGCCACGACGAGTAGGTCGGCGTGAAGTGCAGACGTACGTTGCGATGCGCGTTGAGGAAGGTGGCCACCCGCTCCGTCTTATGGCTACTCACGTTGTCACAGATGACATGGATTTCTCTGCGTTTGGGCTGGCTGGCCACGACGTCGGTCAGGAAGGCCACAAACTGTTCGCTGGTGTGGCGCGGCGCTGTTCTGCCCAGCACCTCGCCGGTCGCAGTATTGAACGCCGCGAACAGGCTGAGCGTGCCGTTGCGCTTGTACTCGAAGCCGTGACTCTCGGCGCGCCCCGGCGACAGCGGCAGCATCCGGTCCTTGCGGTCGAGTGCCTGAATCGCGGTCTTCTCGTCCACACAGAACACCGCTGCGTGCGCCGGCGGGTTCAGGTAAAGCCCGATCACGTCGGCTGCTTTGGCCTCGAAGTCCGGGTCGTTGGAGACCATGTGCCGCTCCAACTGCTGCGGCTTGACCCCATGCTTGCGCCAGATGCGCTGCACGGTCGAGACCGACACGTCGCCGAGCTCTGCCGCAAGCTTATAGCTGCTCCAGTGTGTCGAGCCGTCGGTGGGTTTGTGCTTGAGAGTACGGTTGAGCACACGCGCCTCAAGTCTGGCTGGCGGCTGCTTGGGAGCGCGCCCGGGATGTCGGGCGTACATGCCAGACAGTCGCTCGCTAAGAAAGCGCCCCGACCAGCGCGCGATGAAGCGCGAGTCGCAACCCAGTGTGCGCATGATGCTGTCGCGCGATTCGCCGTCCTCGAGCATCAGGATCAACTTCGCGCGTCGTACGTCCGCCGCACGCACCGTTCGGCTGCGCGCCGCCGACAGCAGTTGCTCGCGTTCGGTATCGGTCAGATTCATTTTGCCCATGACCCGCATCTGAACACACTTGGGGTGCCAATTCAATGATGCAATGCACTAGGGGGCTGATCTCATTGAAAGCGGAGTCGAGTGGTGTCGTGGCACCGGAGATCGGACAAAGACGTTTGCGCTGTCTGATGGTGACGCTCCAATCTCCCGGGTTTCGTCCCGTTCCCAGCGACGACAGGCATATCGGGTGGCATCGTCGGGCAGTCGTTGGCAACGGGACTGTTGAATTTCCGCTCAGGGTCGATGCTGCCGATCGATAGCAGCCTCGCGACGTTGAAACAGCGATTGCGAAGTGCGTGAGTCGTTACCCGGCACAGGAAGCGCCGTTCGTCTTGGCGCTTGATGTGACATTCGACAGTCGGCTCCGCCCTGTTTACCGGACCTTTGCGTGCCAATCGTGCCCGTCGCGTTGGTGAACGTAGAGCTCGTTTGCGAAAGCGTGCCGCCCGCGATGCGATGCGCGCACGCAGTTCTCCGCAGCGACGGGCAAAGACGTCCAGAACATTGAAGCACTGGCACATTCCGGGGCAAAGCGCCAGCCGACGCGGGACGCGTTTAGACAGAAGTCAACGCCAGAGCGATGCCCCGCAGTGGACGTAATTGCACATCGTGGCCTTTGGATCGGCTCCACTTGCGCGGGATAGCTACTATTCTTTTAGCTAGTCGTCTGCGAACCGGCTCGCATCAATCGTGACGTTCAGCGTCGGGACCAGGTACCGGGATAGTCCACTCATCCACCGCTTCCCCCGCTTCAGGTTCGCGCTCTCGCCGAAGTTCCAGGATGCGCCCGTGAGCGACAACGACTTTCAGGTCGAATCTCACGCCTTTTCGGAAGTGGAACAAATAAGCCGTGAAGGAGGCTGTGTCACTGGCAAAGTAATCGTCGTTCAGAAACTGTCGGCGCGCGACACGTCCATCGCTTGCCACCCAATAATCGGCCATGGCGCAATCGAGCGACTTTGTCTGCCACTCCTTTCTCGGCAGGTCTTCGGGGAACGGCTCGAAATCCTGAGAAAACTCGAATATATCGTTCATCCTCGCGCGCGGCTTTGCTGGTGTTAGCGTCGACCAAGGTCAGCATAGCCTCCTCAGTCTCCGAGTTGGAACAGCAAAACCAGTTGGCGCCGCCTCCGCGCGACAGCATGCTCCAAGCGCGGCGTGGCCCTAACCCGTCCGCATCAGGCGGCTGTCGGGCCCTGAAGCGACATTCTCCCGTTCCGTCGCACGGAAGTTCATGAGTCGGCTCCGCACCACCAACGGCCTGTCGATTCGCGAAGATAAACCTGGCTTCATCGGCCAGGTTGCGGGCCAGTGGCTTGCAGGATCGGCAACGACCGGTGCCTGCGAGTTCGCTTTTCAGGAATGTGAGCTGTTAAGCCCTTGCAAATGGAGGGTAAGTTGCATATGTTGAACCTCTGTTTGCGCGGCTTGTAAAGCCAGTCTCCCACAATCGACTGATCACGCAAAAACGCGTTCAGATAACGGGCGAAGCGTCGCCAAAGAAGAGACTATGCCATGGGAAGCGATACTAGCGGGCGCCACGGGCGGGGCGGCAATCCTCATCGTGGCGGTGCTCGTTCTCGGGAAAATTTTCGCTGAGTGGATCGCTGGAATGGCAACGAAAGAGTTCGAGAGTAAGTTGAAGCTCGCAGAAGAATCCTACAAGGCATCCTTGGCTCTTACTGGTGCCATTGATACGGATCTCAGGAATAAGCGAGTTCCCGTCTATGCCGAGCTTTGGGCAAAAACTGGGATGTTGCCGATGTGGCCTTGGAACACCGAACTTGAATATAAGGACCTTCAGCAGCTCACCCACGATTTTCGAGACTGGTATTTCAAGCAAGGTGGAATGTATCTTTCCAGAAGTGCCCGAGACGGATATTTCGACGTCCAGAAATCGATTAATGCTGTTCTTGAGAAAGATCAGGCGGGCCGGGTGTCACACGAAGACTACGAGGCGATCCGGGCTAAATGCAGTGCGCTGCGGACTGAACTCGCCACAGATCTTCTGTCTAGGAGAGACGCTCCCTCACTAAAAAGCTGAAGAACCGATCTGATGCAAATGCGCGTTGGAGTGTTGTCGGATCGGCGACGCGAGATGATTGGCATCCCAACGCAGAGGCCCATTGTCGCGAGGCTCGTCGCAGCCCAAATCGCCATGCGTCGGCGGAGCTTAACTATCCACGTATGTGTGAAGGACACGTACGGAGCGTGTCTATGGTGGGCGGGAAAGACGGGCGTCAGTTGCACGTTCCGGATTTCCAGCAAGTCCGCCGCGCTCTGCATCGCAGAACGGAGCATAGCGCAGGCGATTACGCGTAACATCCCGATTATGAAATCGTCGGCCGACATCTCTGGTCGTGGGCCAATTCGCGTCGGACTACATCTCTTCAGGGAGAGACCTATGTTCAGGAGCATTTTGCGATCAGGCTTCTTCCCCGCCGTTATTGCAATGATAGTGGCCGCATGTGGGACAGCATCTGAACATTCTGGCCAGGCTTCCATCGATCCGCCTCAAGCGGTGCGCATCATGACGTTGGTAGCGTCCGGCGTGCAGACTTACTCGTGTGAGTTCGACGCGCAGCATCATTTGGAATGGGCGTTCAAGAGTCCGCAAGCAACGCTGTTCGATGCGAGCGGCCGTCCCGCGGTCCGGCATGGCGCGGGGCCGTCCTGGGAAGCAGACGACGGAAGCCGGATCGTAGGCCGTGTGCTCACACAGAAGCCCAGCGAAACGCCCGCGAGCATACCGCAACTGTTGCTCGAAACTCGCAGCACATCCGGAATCGGCACACTTTCGGTTGTCCGATATGTCCAGCGAGTGAATACCGTTGGCGGGTTGAAGCCGGCGGCATCGTGTTCGACGGAACATGAAATCGGCAGTTCGCCCTACCTTGCAGACTATGTTTTTTATCGATAGTGGCGCCGGTTCTTCGAATGTTCGTTTTCGTTAAGCCAAACGAACAACCTCGTTGTTTCTAGCCAATCGATGGACATCACCATCCCTGTACGGTTGAGGCGGGGACGCGTTCTGGCGCGCGCGGCAAACGGCCACTGAGCCACGCCAACGTGGGCGGGAAAGGTGTCGTCCCACCAGAGGCGCCCGCGTTTGCGTGACCGAATTGACGGGCAGTAGTCCCTCAATACTGGAACAATGCGCGCGGCTCGAACGTAGCGCCGTGACGACCACCAGGTAGACGCGCCGGCCTAGGATTCGCACCGAGCCCGGCGTCGTGCGTTTGCCGCAGTCAGCGCAGCACGGACTCTGGCGCGTGCTGCAGTCCGGGCGCGCCGCCGGCGGGCATCCCCGCGCATTGCGGGAACAGTCGGCGCGGTCGAGCGGCTCCAAAATGGCAGCCGCAATTCTCCCGGGCGGTTTGCATCGGGTCTTCGTCAGCGCAGCAGGTTAAAGAATGCTCGCGTTCGTAGCACGGGATGGCACCCCGTGACGACTATGCGCACATGCGCAAGATGATCGGCTACGTGAAGCGGCGTCTCGCGCAACGTCGGCACGAAGTCGAACATTCACGCTGGCGCTATTCGCTGATGAACTGGGGCCACGATCCGCTGAAGCGATCTAACGACAGGCGAACGCGCCTTTACGGGAAACCCCTTAGAAGAAAAAAATGGTCAGCAATCTCAAAACTCGATACTCTGGGTAACCGTTTTCCCAAACCCATATTGGGAGCTTCCTTTCTCATCTAATGCACACGCCTTGCGTCTTGCGCGGGGCGTGCGGAAACACTCATGCCTTGAAAAAGAAGCGACAGCGCGAGACTCAAGCGGCATGCGTCGACTCGCGCACGATCAGACACGGCTCGATGGTCACATGCTCGATCTCTTCCTTGCCGGAGAGCGCGTCGACGAGCATCTGCATCGCGATCTCGCCCATGGTTTCGCTCTGCGTATCGACACTCGTGAGTGAAGGCGCGGAGATCTCACCATAGGGCACGTTGTCGATGCCGGTCACCGCGACATCGCGCGGCACGTTGATGCCGAGCGCTGTGGCCGCCTTGATGAAGCCGAGCGCAATGAGGTCGTTGTAGCAGATGACCGCCTGCGGGCGGCGCGGCCCGAGCATCACGCGAGAGCACGCGTGCTCGCCGGCGCGCGTGGTCGGCGCGTGTGCGTCGTGTACGTCGAGTTCGAGCCCGGCCTCGGCCAGACAATCGCGCACGCCGGCAATCCGATCGTCGTTGATGCGCGCCTGCCCGAAGCCCAGATACGCGAAGTTGCGATGACCGAGGTCGAGGAGATGTCGAGTGAGCATGAAGGTGGCGAGCCGGTTGTCGATGCCGACACTCGAAATGGGCAGCTTGTCGCTGCGCCTGAGCAGGACCACGGGTTTGTCGAGGTCGAGCAACCATTGCGACTCTTCCTCCGGCAGGCGCGAACTCAGGATCAATCCGTCGACACGGCGCGCGAGCGCTTCGACGAGCGGCCGTTCGCGCGCCTGGTTTTCGTCGACATCGACGAGCAGCAACGTGTAATCGTGCCTGAGCGCCACGCGGTTCGCGCCCTTCACGACGTTGGTGAAATGCGGATTGCTGATGTCGAGGATCGTGAGACCGATGGTGCGGGTCTGCTTCGTCACCATCGAACGCGCAAGCGGATTCGACTGATAGCCGAGCTCCTCGATCGCGGCCTTGAGCTTGGCCTCGACCGGCTCGGTGAAGCGTTTCGTGCCGTTGATGTACTTGGACACGGTCGCGACGGAGACGCCGGACAGCGCCGCGACATCGCGGATGGTCGCCGAGAGTTTTTTCATGTAATAACTTTTGATCGGGCGGACCTGCACGAGCGCGCCGCGCGCATACTTCGAGTGTAAGACGCCGGACGACTCTGAGGTAGATACGGAGATTCGGCGGACGCAAGTTATCCTGGCCGCATGCGCGGGTCGAATACGTCTGCAGGGTCAGGATGACGAATTAAATGAACGTACCGAAGGTTCGATCAGACACCAGGAGGCAAGTGATGAGGAACCTTACGCTCCTGAGCGCCGTCATGACGATGTTCGTAACCGCTGGCTGCGGAGGCGGGCATGACGACAACGACGGCACGCCGGCCGTATCGAAGGCGCATGCGTGGATGAATACCTCGCTGCCGCCGCAGCAACGCACGGCGCTCCTGCTCGCCGCGATGACCTCGCAGCAGAAGATCGCCCAACTCACCGGAACGCCCGGCGTGGTGCCGGAGATTCCGTCATGCTATGGCGCGCGGCACATCAAGGGCATACCGCAACTGCAGATTCCGACGCTGCGCGTGACCAACGGACCCGTGGGCGTTGGCCAGGACGATTGCGTGTCGCCCGGTACGCCCGGCTTGCCACTCTCATCGCTGTCGAGCCCGGCTTTGGGCAAGGCGACTGCGCTGCCGTCGGGCATGGCGGTGGCGGCGTCGTTCGATACGGCGGTCGCGAGCCAGTTCGGCGACGTGATCGGCCGCGAGGCGCGCAATCTCGCACTGCACGTGCTCGAAGGCCCGGGCATGAACCTCGCGCGCAATCCCACGCTCGGGCGCAACTTCGAGTACTTCGGCGAGGACCCGATCCTGAGTGGCACGATGAGCGTCGCAGAGATCAAGGCGATTCAGTCGCACGGCGTGATCGCGATGGCCAAGCATCTGGTCGGGAACGAGCAGGAAACAAATCGAATGACGATCAACGAGAACATCGGCGACAAGACGCTGCACGAGCTCTACATGTTGCCGTTCGAGATGGCCGTGAAGGACGGCGGCGTGGCCTCGGTCATGTGCTCGTACAACTCGGTGAACGGCGCGTCGATGTGCGAGAACAAGCACATTCTCACCGAGGTGCTACGTGGCCAGTGGCGCTTCCCGGGTTACGTGCAGTCGGATTTCTTCGCGACCCACAGCACGGCGAACACGATGCTCGCCGGCCTCGACAACGAAATGCCGGGCATCGACGTCGGACCGGTCACGGCCTGGTGGACGCCGGCCAAAATCAACGCCGCCCTTTCGGCGGGACAGATCAAGCAATCGAATATCGATACCGCGCTCCGGCGCCGCTACACGCAGATGTTCAGGCTCGGCATCTTCGATCGGCCCGTCGCGCAGACGGCGATCGACGAGGCGCGGGACGGCGCGATCGCGCGTGCGATCGGGGAGCAGTCGGCGGTCCTGCTCAAGAACAAGAACAATCTGCTCCCCTTCCATGCGAAAGCGATTCGCTCCGTCGCGCTCATCGGCCAGGCCCCGTATGCGACCAAGGCCGTCTCTGGCTGCTGTGGCGGCAGCTCCGATGTGGTTCCGCTTTACACGGTCACGCCGCTCGAAGGCGTGCAGAGTGCGCTGAAGCAGGCGGGATCGGCGGCGAGCGCGAGCCTCACGGTCGTAGCGGACGACAACAGCAATCTGGCGGCGGCCGTCGCTGTGGCGAAGCGCGCCGATGTCGTGATCGTGCTGGCGGGCACCATCGCGGAGGAGGGGGAGGACCGGCCGAGCATCGAACTCTCCAACAATCAGGACGCGATCATTGCGGCCGTGGCGGCGGCGAATCCGCGCACGGCGGTCGTGATGAAGGACAACGCGTCGGCGCTGATGCCGTGGATCGATCGGGTGCCGGCTGTGCTCGAGACCTGGTTCCCGGGACAGGAGGACGGCAACATCATGGCGAATCTCGTGTTCGGCATGGCGAATCCGTCGGGCAAGCTGCCCGTCACGTTCCCGAAAAAGGCGGGCGACTGGCCCGCGAACACGCCAGCGCAATATCCGGGCGTGACCGTCAATGGCCAGCCGACCGTCATATATTCGGAGGGCTTGCAGATCGGCTATCGCTGGTACGACGCGCAGAACGTGAAGCCGCTGTTCGCCTTCGGGCATGGTCTGTCATACACGAGCTTCAAAATGTCGAACCTGCAGGTAAGCCCGCAATCGTCGGATGGCACGAAGCCCGTCACTGTATCAGTCGATGTCGAGAACAGCGGCAAGGTCGCGGGCGCGGAAGTGCCGCAGGTGTATCTGTCCTTGCCGGCGGGTCTCGGACAGCCGCCGAAGCGCCTCGTCGGCTTCCAGAAGGTCATGCTCGCGTCGGGGGAGAAGAAGACGGTGCAGATCGTCATCGATCCGAACGCGGCGAGTCATCCGCTCGGCACGTGGGACACGGCCTCGCAGCAGTGGAAGACGGCGGGCGGGCAGTATCAGGTGCTGGTGGGCGATGCGTCGGATAACCTGTCGCTGAATGCGGCGTTGTCGGTCGGGAAATAGGCGCGGTGAATCGAGGCCGGCCGCTCGGGTGCTTAGCCGGGCGGCTGGCCCCGTTTGACGGTTTTTTTGAGTTGTTTATGATGGTTCGCGTCGCGTCAAAGCCGTGAGTCCCTGACGGCATGCGCTCGCTGTGTATGGCTTCAACGAACGATAGTACGTCTGGAGAAAATAGGTTATGAAGTTCGTGCCATACATCGTCGAAAAGGCGATGTGGACACTTAGCCGTCACCTCTGTAGAACGTTCATCGATCTGGCGCTCTCGGCCAGAAGGGGGACCTTCGTCAGCGCTCTCGGTCGGCCGAACTAGCGGCCGTTCCAGAGCTCAGTAGCCTCGGCTGGAAGCAAATCCGGCGGAGGGCGCAGCGGAAATTCGCAGAGCACTCAAGCGGGCGCGGCAGACCATCGACAGGTTTCCCGCGAGGGAACTGCTCAAGCACGACGGCAATTCCTCGGGCAGAGACAGCGGCAACGCACCAACATCTGGCGCGAAGTAGGGACGCGGAGAATTCACGAATCACGGGCATCCCTCGAGAAGGGCGCAATCGTCGTTGTTCGTCCTGGTCAGTATGTTTCGAAGGTACTCCCGTTGGACGCGCACGATCGACTTACAGAGTTTTTCGGAAAGTTCCTGTTGGATCGCAGCTAACTTTGAAGAACCCTTAAGCGTCTGCCGATGTTCTATGAGTAGCGGGTCCGAAGTCACATAGACGGAAGATGACGCGCTCTTGTTTCGACAAGACTTTGCCGATGGACGCATCGTGAGGGGCGTCGCCATGAGAACCGTCACCACTTTCATGAGCGACTGCCCCCGTTCTCCGAGAAAGGATCGACCGGTGCACTCTATGCAACGACATCTCTCAAACGAAAAAGCCGATTTGGCTCGCGGTTGTCGACATCTCGGCATGTCTGTGCGGGCATAGGCTCAGCCCACCGTCGATCCGATTGGATCTCAGTTTCGCCGGTGCCTCGTGTCTTCGTAAAGATGAGAGATCTATTTGCAGTTTCGTCGCTCAGTCGAAACACGCTCTCGTCCCAATACTTTCCGATCAAGAACGTATTTCACAAAAACTTGTTCGTGGCATCGAAGCCGGGCGAATCGGAGATGGCGCTAGGAGCACATGCCCCAATAAAAAGAATCCTCTGATCAACGTGGGCGTGGCGGAGATCCAAGTGGCCGATTTGATTGCGCGAGGCAAAGGCTCATGCCGACTCGCTCAGGTGCTGTTCGAGCCACAAGACGAACACGGACGCGAGCGGCGAATCCGCGCGCTCCGGCGGCCGCACGATGTGATACGGATGCCGCGACGGCACCGTTGCCTTGAACGGCCGCACGAGCGTGCCCTCGACAAGATCGTCGCGCACGGAGATGCTGTCGCCGAGCGCGACACCCTGACCGTGCAGGGCGGCTTCGACCGCGATATGCGCGTTGCCGATCTCCAGAATGCGCATGCGTTCGGGATGTTCCACCTTCGCTTCCATCAGCCAGCGCATCCACGAACCCGCGTGCTCGCAGAACAGCGCATAGTGGCGCAGGTCGTCGGGTGAGCGGATCGCCTTCGGGCCGTTCATCAACGCGGGACTCACCACCGGATAGAGCGACGGATGCTCGATCAGCGTGACCGTGCGGTCCTTCCAGTGCGCCTCGCCGTAGCGGATGCAGACGTCCACGTCAGGCGAATAGACTTCCTTGTCGTCGTTCGACGGAATCAGCTTGAGCTTGATCGCCGGATAGCGATGCAGAAAGTCGCCGATATGCCGCGCGAGCCAGCGCGAGGTAAACGACAGCGGCGCCGACACGACGAGATCCCCCGCGACGACCGTCTCGCCCACCTTCGCGACCGCCGTGGCGATCATCTCGAACGCGCCGCGCACCGAGGGCAACAGCGCTTCGCCCGCCGGCGTGAGCTTGAGCCGCGCCCGCGAGCGCACGAACAGCTCGACGCCGAGTGATTCTTCCAGCACGCGCACCTGATGACTGACCGCACTGGCCGTGACGTTCAGTTCTTCGGCGGCTTTGGCGACCGTGGCATGGCGCGCGGTCGCCTCGAAGGCGCGCAGCGGATTGAGCGGCGGCAGGCGGCTACGCATGATCGTTCGACAGGTTCACAGTCGAGATGCTGAGAAAAATTTCATTAAAGCAGGTTCAAAATCTCGCTACAAACAAAAAAATTGTAGGCCTATGCTCGTCGTGAACTCAACGTGACGAGGACGAGGCATGAAGGTGACGGAAGGTACCGAACGGCTTTGGGGTGGACGTTTCAGATCCGCGCCGGCGGCAGAGCTCAAGGCGCTATCGCGCTCCGAGGAAAGCTTTTTCAGGCTCGCGCCGTATGATCTGGCCGGCTCGAAAGCGCATGCGCGCGAACTGCACCGCGCGGGCGTGCTGAACGCGGACGAACTGCAAAGCCTGCTCGATGAGATGGAGCAGGTGCGCGCCGAATTCGTCGAAGGGCGGCTTGCGCCGTCGCCGCACGACGAGGACGTGCATACGTTCCTCGAGCGTGTGCTGACGGAGCGCCTGGGCGCGGCGGGCGCGAAGCTGCGCGCGGGACGCTCGCGCAACGACCAGGCCGCCAACGACCTGCGCCTGTTCCTGCGGGACAAGGCGCGCAAGATCGCTCGCGATGTGATCGCGCTGCAAGACGCGCTCGTCGCTCAGGCGCAGGCGCATCTGCGCAGCTACAGCACGGGCTTCACGCATCTGCAGCCGGCGCAGCCCGTGGTGTTCGCGCATCAGTTGCTGGCGCATGCGCAGGCGTTCTATCGCGACGTCGATCGCCTGATCGACTGGGACCTGCGCAGCGCGCGCTCGCCGCTCGGCGCGGCGGCGCTCGCGGGCTCGGCCATCTGCGTGAACCCGGCGCTCTCCGCAAGCGAGCTCGGCTACGACGCGCCCTGCGAAAACTCGATCGACGCCGTCGCGGCGCGCGATCACGTCGCGGAATTCCTGTTCGTGACGAGCATGCTGGCGGTGGACCTGTCGCGTCTCTCGGAGGAAGTGATTCTCTGGACCTCGCGCCAGTTCCGCTGGGTCGAACTCGACGACGGCTATGCGACCGGCAGCTCGATCATGCCGCAGAAGAAGAATCCCGATATCGCCGAACTCACGCGAGGCAAGGCGGGGCGTCTGATCGGCAATCTGAGCGGCTTGCTCGCGACGCTCAAGTCACTGCCGCTCGCGTACAACCGCGATCTTGCCGAAGACAAGAACGCCGCGTTCGACGGCATCGACACGCTCGCGCTCACGCTGCCCGCGATGGCCGGCATGATCCGCACGATGCGCGTGAATGTCGATGAATTGCGCAGGCAGGCGCCGCTCGGCTTCACGCTCGCGACCGAAGTGGCGGACTGGCTCGCGCTGGAAGGCATTCCGTTCAGCGAGGCGCACGAGATCACCGGCGCGCTGGTGCGGGCGTGCGAGGAGCGCGGCATCGAGTTGTCCGACGTGACGGCGGACATGCTCGCCAACGTCGATCCACGGCTTCATGTCGATGTGCTCGATCGCCTCACGCTCGAAGCCGCCGTCGATGCACGCAGCGGCTTCGGCGGCACGGCGCCTGCGCGCGTCGTCGAGCAGATCGATCGCCTGAAGCTGACGCTCGCGCGGCAGAGCGAATGGGCAAACGAATACGGAGGTCCGACATGTTGAGCGCAGCGGAGCAGGCGCAGCATTCGATGACGGCGGAGCAGCCGCCGCTCGAGCGCGTGCGCCGCAGGTATTGGGGCCGCTATGTGGCGTCGGCTGCGATCATCATCGTGATCGGATATATCGTCGCGGCGTTCGCGCGCGGACAGATCGAGTGGCAGACCGTCGGGCGCTTTCTGACGGCACGCACGATTCTCATGGGCCTCGCCAACACCATCGTCATGACGATTCTCGCGATGGCGTTGGGCATCGCGCTGGGCGTCATCACGGCGGTGATGCGGCTTTCCAGCAATCCGGTGCTGAGTTCCATCGCGCAAGGCTACGTCTGGCTCTTTCGCGGCACTCCGGTCATTCTGCAACTGCTCCTGTGGTTCAACCTCGCGCTCGTGTTTCCGACCATCGGCATTCCCGGCATGTTCGCGCTGCGCACGGTCGATGTCATGACGCCGTTTCTTGCGGCGCTTCTCGGGCTGGGCATCAATCAGGGAGCGTATACCTCCGAAGTGGTGCGCGCGGGACTGCTGTCTGTCGATACCGGTCAGTACGAAGCGGCGAAGTCGATCGGCATGCCGCGCCTTCAAGCACTGCGCCGCATCATTCTTCCGCAGGCGATGCGCGTGATCGTGCCGCCCATCGGCAACGAGCTCGTCAGCATGGTCAAGCTCACGTCGCTCGCGAGCGTGATCCAGTACGCGGAGATGCTGCACAACGCGCAGAACATCTACTACGCGAACGGGCGCGTGATCGAACTGCTGATCGTAGGGGCGATCTGGTATCTCGTCGTCGTCACGTTGCTTTCGTTCCTGCAGACGCGCGTCGAGCGGCGCTATGCGCGCGGCGCGGGCCGGGCGTCGAGCCGTCAGTGAGGAGACACGCATGAATCCAGGGTTGAATCCAGTCGTGCGCGCATCGGACGTGCGCAAATCGTTCGGCGAGTTCCAGGCGTTGAAGGGCATCACGCTCGATGTCGCCGAGGGCGAAGTGCTGTGCATCATCGGGCCTTCGGGCTCGGGCAAGAGCACCTTGCTTCGTTGCATCAATCAGCTCGAAACCATCAGCGACGGCTCGCTCCGGGTGAAGGGCGAACTGCTCGGTTACCGGCAAACGGGCAACAGGCTCCATGAACTCTCGGAGAAGGAGATCGCGCGGCAGCGTCTCGCGACCGCGATGGTCTTCCAGCGCTTCAATCTCTTCCCGCACATGACGGCGCTGGAGAACGTGATCGAAGGCCCGGTGCATGTGCTCAAGCGGCCGCGCTCGGAAGCCGTGACGGAAGCGCGCGCGCTGCTCGATCGCGTCGGGCTCGGTCACAAGTGCGATGCGTTTCCCGTGGAGTTGTCGGGAGGCCAGCAGCAGCGCGTGGCCATCGCGCGCGCGCTCGCGATGCATCCGCAACTGCTGCTGTTCGACGAACCCACGTCCGCGCTCGATCCCGAACTTGTCGGTGAAGTGCTCGCCGTGATGCGCGGTCTCGCGCAAAGCGGCATCACGATGATCGTCGTCACTCACGAACTGGGCTTCGCGCGCGAAGTGGCGAATCGTGTCGTATTCATGGATCAGGGGCAGATCGTCGAGGCGGGACCGCCGGAGCAGGTGCTGTCCGAACCGCGTCATGCGCGCACGCGCGATTTCATTTCGGCCGTGCTGGCCTGAGAACCTCTGAAGGTCATTCAAACAATCGATTCCGGAGCGAGCATTTCATGAAAGCCACTCTTCGTTTGCAAAGCCTCTGTGCACTGGTGTGCGCCGTCGCGCTGCTGCATGTCGATGTCGCCGCCGCGCAGACGTCCGCGCCCGGCAAGAAGGAAATCGTCGCCGCCGTGGTGCCGAACTATCCGCCGTTCGAATTCAAGGATCCCGAAACCGACAAGCTGACCGGCTTCGACATCGATCTCGGCGAAGCGCTCGCCGCGAAGATGGGCGTGAAGATGGTGTGGCAGGAAACGAGCTTCGATCAGATGCTGAGCGCGCTCGCGACAAGGCGCGTCGACATTATTTTGTCGGGCATGACGGATATTCCCGAGCGGCGCGCGTCGGTGAACTTCCTCGATTATCTGAAGAGCGGTCCGCAGTTCTATGCGCTGAAGACGCGCGCGGGCGATTTCCCCAACATGGATGCGCTCTGCGGCAAGACGATCGGTTCGAGCCGGCGCACGTCGTTCCCGACGAACATCAAGTTGTGGAGCGACGAGCATTGCGTGAAGACGGGCAAGAAGGCGATCGCGGTCGTCGGCACCGATGGTTCGTCGGACGCGCGCATGCAACTGCGTCAGGGACGGCTCGACGCAGCCGTGCAGGGCGGCGAAACCATGCCGTATCAGAACAAGATCGATCAGAACGCCTATGTGACGATCGGGGCGCCGTTCATGTCGCAATACATGGGCGTCGGCATGGCGAAGGACAACGCGGCCGTCAACGACGCTGTGTCGAAGGCCTTCGATCAGCTGATCGCCGACGGCACGTATCAAAAGATTCTCGCCAAGTGGGGCTTGCAGGAACAAGGCGTGCAAAAGGCGCTGATCAATGCGAGCAACTGAGCGTCGTATCGACGCGATGCCGCGCTGGCCCGGTGGCAGGCGTTCGTGTGTCGCGCTCGCGTTCGATCTCGATGGCCCGACCGGGGGCGCCATGCTCGACGGCTCGATCTGGCGCAATCCCTCGTACTTCACGCTGGGCGCCTATGGGCCGTGGCGCGCGCTCGGCAGGATTCTCGATGTGCTCCGCGAACGCGGCGTGCGCGCGACGTTCTTCATACCCGCGTGGGTGATGGAGAACTGGCCGTCGCAATGCCGCGAGATCGTGCGCGGCGGTCATGAAGTCGCGTATCACGGTTACCGGCACGAGGCGTTCTGGACGCTCACGCCGCGGTGCCAGCGCGAAGTCATGGAGATATCGATGCAACTGTTCGAGCGGCATCTCGGCGTGCGTCCGGTCGGTTTTCGCACGCCGTCGGGTGACTGGACCGTCGAGACCGCCGGCATTCTCGCGGAGTTCGGCGTGCGCTATTCGAGCTCGATGCGCGGCGACGATCGTCCCTATGTGCTCGATGCGAACAGCGGCCTGATCGAGATTCCCGCGCGCTGGGAGCTGGACGATTACGCATCGCTCGCGTATCAGCGCAGGCCGGACTTTCCGGCGGGCCTCGATCGTATCGCGAGCTACGAGACGACGCTCGACAACTGGCGCAGCGAGTTCGACGGCTCGCATGACGAGGGACTCTGCATGACCACGCTGTTTCATCCGAAGGTGTCAGGCAAGCCGGGGCGCATCGCGCTCATCGAGGGTTTGATCGATCACATGCTTGCGGCGGGCGACGTGTGGTTCGCAACCGGCAGCGAAGTCGCCGACTGGTGGCGTTCGAGCGGGCAGGCGAGCGCATGACGAACGATGCGAAATGGCCCGGCGGCACGCGCTGTGCGGTGATTCTCACCGTTGATTTCAACGACGATCTGGGCATTCGCACGCAGGCCCCGGATATCGGGGGCCGCGAGAAATCGCTGTCCGTGTGGCGCTATGGCGCAAAGCGCGGCGTGGATCGCCTGCTCGCGACGTTCGCTGAATTCGATGTGCCTTCGAGCTGGTTCGTGCCCGGACAGGTCGCGCGTACGCATCGCGATCTCGTTGCGCGCATCGACGCGGCGGGTCACGAGATCGGTATGAGTGGCGAGGCCTGCGAGGACTTCGATGCACTCGATCTCGCGCAGCAGAAGCACGCCTTCGACAGCGGTCATGCGGCGCTCACCGCAAGCCTGGGTCGCCCGCCCGAGGGCTTTCGACCGTTCACCGGCAACTGGGCGCCGGGCTTCGCCGCGCATCTGCATGCGCGTGGAATCGCGTGGACTTCGACGTGGCATGGCGACGACCTGCCTTACTACCATCACGATGCGCCGCTGATCGAACTGCCGCTGCACGCGGAACTCGAAGACGAGCCTTACTTCGCGTTCAATCTCGCGCCGCCGGTACCGGCCGGCCAGTCGCGCATCGCGTCGTATCGCGAAGTGCTCGGCAACTGGACGCGCGACTTCGAGGCGTTTCATCGCTTCGGCCTGTGCTTCGTGATGCGGCTGCATCCGGAGATCCTCGGGACGGCGGGGCGCATCGGCGTGCTGCGGGACTTGCTCGCGACCATGCGCGCACGCGGCGATGTCTGGTTCGCGACCGGCGCGCAGGCCGCATCATGGTGGCGCGAGCGATGCCGCGCCAACGAGCCCGGACATCCGGTCGAGATCTTCGAGCGTCACAGGAGCACCATCGTATGAACATGCGGGAGCACTTGCTGGCGGAACGGCTCGCGAACTTCATCGCGGATTCGTCGTTCGATGATCTGCCTCATGAGATCGTCGAGAAAGCGAAACGGCATCTGCTCGATACGCTCGGCGCGGCGCTCGCGGGCGCGCGCACGGAGCCGGCGCGCGTTGCGCGTGCGGTGATGGACTCGACCGGCGAAGCCGTCATCTGGGGCACATCGCGACGTGCGCATGCGCGCGATGCCGCGTTCATCAACGGCGTCGCGGCGCACGCGCTCGAACTCGACGACTCCGGCGGTTGCGATCACTCGGGCGCGGTCGTCGTGCCGGCGGTTTTCGCGGCGCTCGGACGGGTCGAGCGGACCGTTTCAGGCAGGGAGTTGCTGCACGCGATCGTGCTCGGCTATGACATCGCGCGGCGCGTGCTCGAAGCGTGCGGCGGCTACTCGGCGCACAACGGGCGCGGCTGGCATTCGACGATGACCTGCGGCGTGTTCGGCGCCGCCGCCGCGAGCGCGCGCGTGCTCGGACTCGATGCGCGCGGCGCCGGCGCGGCGCTCGGACACGCGGCGAGCTTCGCGGGGGGACTCTGGGGCTTCATCCACGACGGGTCGCAGACCAAGCGCCTGCATTCCGGACGCGCGGCGGAAGGCGGCCTCACGGCGGCGCTGCTCGCGGCGGAGGGCGTGAGCGGCGCGAGCCATGTTTTCGAGGACGTGTGGGGCGGTTTCCTGCGCACGTTCGCGGCGGATTCGGCAGACGCCGATGCGCTCCTCGCGGAGCTCGGCGCGAACTGGAAGATCATGCGCTGTTCGATCAAGCCGCATGCGTGCTGCCGCAGCATTCATGGGGCGCTGGATGCGCTCGTGGAACTGGCGGGCGGCGGTCCCGTCACACAGGTGCGCGTCAGACTCAGCGCCTTCGTGCACGGAATGTGCGGCGACCGCAAGCCGGTCAATCTGGCATCGGCGCAAATGAGCATGCCCTATGCGCTCGCCGCCGCGCTCGTGTTCGGCCATGCGGGCATCGAGGCGTTCGTCGAACGGGCGCGCACGGACGCGCGCGTCGCGTCGATGATCGAGCGGATCGTCCTCGAACCGGATGCAGCGCTCGCCGATCTCGACGAACCCGAAGTCACCGTCACGTATGCCGACGGCTCGGTGCGTTCGCTTCAGGCGACGATTCCGCTGGGCGACCCGCGCCGCCCCCTGGACGATACGCAACTGCTGACGAAATACCGGAGTCTCGTGGCCGATGTCATCGGAAACGATGCAGCCGGTTCGTTGGCGAATGCCGTGTTGAGCGTCGAACAGTGCGCGGACGCGAAAGCGCTCGAACGCCTGCTCGCAGGGCGCGCTGGTTCTTGCAAAACCGAAATCACCTAGCGGGCGGGAAGGCGCCGAAAGTCGATCAAATCACCTTACCGGGATTCAGGATTCCCTGTGGATTGAGGGACAGCCCCTGCCTCGCCTCGTAGATCCGCAACGGCTGGGAGTTTAAAGTTACGGACACTGGTCGTATCTGATCGGCGTCCGTTCTCCTTAGAGGTCGAATTGGGCGCTCGATCAACGTTGTGTGGAACCACGAGCGTCTGAAAGCGCCGTTTTGCTGACCCGGCAGGCACCTGGACGACCGGACTTCCTACTTAAACAACCAGTCAGAAGGGCAGGAGCTACTGGAAATGGCCGCTGGCGAGGCGTTTTGCGGCCAACAGGGCGAGCGCGCTAATCTGTTGCGCGAACCGCTGGCAGAACTACCTGTTGCATTGAGAAATCACTAAATACAACGTGCGCTCCGTCCGGCCGGAAAGCCCATGGCCGCCTCAGCAAAGCGATGCTCCTGCCGATTCAGGCGAGTGCGGCACGTGAGCTCTAGTCGGCTCAACATCTGACGTGGGTGGCGTGCAAGGGCAAAGCCGGGAGCGCTTTTCTGATCAATGAGCTCGTGCGCCGTGTACTTAACGTATTACGTTCAGGACGCAGGCTACGGTGACACTGATGTCGTCGTGTATGCGCGCGCCAAAGCGGCGCTTGAACGCTGCTTGCAGGGATTACCTTGATTTCCGTGTCATTTCCGGGTTAGGGCGCTCTAGCTCTGACAAGGCTTTGCCTTCCGTCGCCAAATTAATAGTGTTCAAAATCAGAGGCTTGCTGTCTACCCGAAAACGCCTCGAGGTGACACTTCTACGCACGCTGATCTGCGGCAAGCGCCTTGCATCTTGGGCCAGGCTCGGAAGCAGTCTGCTTGCGTAGCGTCCGACGCGAAGAATGAAAATCCCGCGCAGGTTGATGCCCTGCAGATGCGTAGGCGCAATCCTCCTGAGTTGCTCGGCTCCAGGTGATTCACCTCCAGAGGCGTGCAGCACCTCCAGCGCATGCTGCGTGTGCGTCGTCATCAAAATGGCTTTGACAACAGATCAACCGGAAAACGCCTTTGACGCGTACGCGTCGTGTAGCACCGCTTTCGGTTCGTCGGAGGCCTCGAAGGCGCGAAAGTCGGTTGCTCATGCTTCGGTCGATGTTCGTTGGGTGTCGCCCAAAGCTTGCCCGATGCGACGCGCTGCCGCGAGACACGTAGCTTCGTCGAACGGCGCGCCGATCAACTGGACGCCGAGCGGCATGCGGCCTTCGCCAATCACGGGCGCGGCGACAACAGGCAGGCCCGCGAATGAAATGGGCTGCGTCAGCAGGCCGAGATGCTTCGCCGGTTCGAGTGTGTGTGCACCGACCAAGATAGTCGTGTCGGAAAAGCGTGGTGCGGAGAACGGCGTGCACGGCGCGAGCAGGATGTCGAAGTCGCCGAAAAGGCGCGACATGCGCGCGCGAAAGCGCGTCTGATAGCGCAGCGCGCGGGCGTACCACGCGGCCGGCGTCAACGCGCCCGCGAGCAGGCGCGTGCGCAGGCGCGGCGATACGTGTTCGGCGGGTGCGTCGAGCAATTTCGCGTGGGCGGCCGCGACTTCGACGTTCGAGATGATCGTCGCGGCCCCGCGTACGAGCTGCATCTCGTCTTCGGGCATGACGATGGTTGCGTGCGGCCCGAGGACCGATGCCGTTTGCATCACGGCGTCCCACGCTTCGCGCGATGCCCAGGTTTCGAAGAAGCCGCCGAGCACAGCGACTCTCAGTGCGCCGAGGCGTTGCTCCGCTGCGTCGCCGGCGAGTACCGCGTACAGCGCCGTGAGATCATCGACGCCGGGCGCGAAGCCGCCGATGCAATCGAGCGAATCGGCGTAGGCGAGCACCCCGCGCTTGCGCAGGCGCCCGAAAGTTGGCTTGATGCTCCACACGCCGCACAGCGCGGCGGGCGCGCGAATGGAACCGTTGGTGTCGCTGCCGAGCGCGAGCGACACGCATCCCGCCGCGACGGCGGCGGCCGATCCGCCCGATGATCCACCCGTCATGCGTTCGACGTCGTGCGGATTGTGCACGTCTCCAAAGTGAGGATTCTCTCCGGTCGCGCCGCACGCGAGCTCGTCCATGTGCGTCGTGCCGACGAGTACCGCACCCGCTTTTTTCAGCGAGGCGACGGCGTCGGCATCGCGCAGGGCCGCAGGTGCGTCGAGCCGTGCGCGCGAGCCCGCGACTGTGACGTGACCTTCGATATCGAACAGGCTTTTCGCGGCGAACGGCACGCCGGCCAGCGGGCCGGGATCGACGCCTTCCGCGACGAGTTCGTCGATCCGCTGCGCGCTTTGCATCGCCTGGTCCGAGAACACGTGATGGAACGCGTTGATCGCGGGATTCGCGCGCTGGATGTCTGCGAGCGCCTCGCGCGTCACGCCGACGGCCGAACGCCGCCGTGCGCGTACGTCCGCGGCGATCTCAACCGCGCGGTTCATCGCCGGATTCCGGTTCGGTCTCGGCGAGCGCGACGGCAAGTTGCGCTGCGCTCGCCTGCATCGTGTCGAGCAGCGCCACGACGCCGGGCAGCAATGCGTCGGACACGTCGATGCCAAGTTTCGCCGCCCATGCTTTCAACGAAGCGTCGCTCATGCGGCCTCCGCGCCGATAGTGGTAAGCGCGCCGTCGATCGCATCGGACAGGCGCTCGACGATCGTCTCGATCTGCTCGCGCGTCGTGATGAACGGCGGCGCGATGAGCACGTGATCGCCGATCCGGCCATCGACCGTGCCGCCCATCGGATAGACCATGAGGCCGCGCTTCATCGCCTCGCTCTTGATGACCGCGTGCAGCTTGTGCTTCGGATCGAACGGCGCCTTGCTCGCGCGATCCTGCACGAGCTCGACGCCGGTGAAGAGACCGCGCCCGCGTACATCCCCGATGAAAGGATGATTCGCGTGCCGCTCGCGCAACGACGCGCGCAGTTGCTCGCCGCGCGCCTTCACGTTGTCGAGCAGCTTGTCTTCGGCGATGACCTTCTGCACTTCGAGCGCAGCGGCGCACGCCGTCGCGTGACCGATGTACGTATGACCGTGCTGGAAAAACCCAGAGCCGCCGACGATCGTATCGAAGATGTCGTTGCTCACCAGCGTCGCGCCGATCGGCTGATAGCCCGCGCCGAGTCCCTTCGCGATGGCGAGAATATCGGGCGATACGCCGTCTTCCTCGCACGCGAAAAGGTAACCCGTGCGGCCCATGCCCGACATCACTTCGTCGAGAATCAGCAGCACGCCGTATTTGTCGCAGACCGAGCGGATCTTGCGGAAGTATTCGCGCACGGGCGGCACCGCGCCCGCCGTCGCGCCGACAACCGTTTCCGCGACGAATGCCGCGACCGACTCCGGACCGAGTTCGAGGATCTTCGCTTCGAGTTCATCGGCGAGACGCTGCGCGAAGGCTTCGTCGGTTTCGCCCGCTTGCTGCTCGCGATACGCGAAGCAGGGCGACACGTGATGCGCTTCGATCAGGATCGGCAGGAACGGCTCGCGGCGCCACGCGTTGCCGCCGATCGCGAGCGCGCCGAGCGTGTTGCCGTGATAGCTCTGCCGGCGCGCGATGAAATGCCGGCGCTCAGGCTGGCCCTTCTCGACGAAATACTGGCGCGCGAGCTTGAGCGCGGCTTCCATCGCCTCGGAGCCGCCCGACACGAAGTACACGTGGCCGAGATTCTTCGGCGCCGCTTCGACGAGCCGGTCCGCGAGTTCCTCGGCCGGTTCCGTCGTGAAGAAGGACGTGTGCGCGTAAGGCAATTGCTGCACCTGGCGCTGAATGGCTTCGATCACGCGCGGATGGCTGTGACCGAGGCACGAGACGGCCGCGCCGCCGCACGCGTCCATGTAGCGCTTGCCGTTCGAATCGATGATTTCGATGCCGTCGCCGCGCACGGCGACGGGAAGCGTGGCGCGCGGCGCGCGATGAAATACCGTGGTCATGGTGCCAGCCCTCGAAGTGCGTGCACAACACGCGATGTATGATTCCGACTTCACAAAAACATCTGTTGTCAACATTACGCACATCGACAACGGCTTCGGCAACTCATTGCGCCGCCTTGATGTAGCGCGCCGGAATCGCGAGGATCAGCAGTGCGGCGAGAAAGAGCGTGACTGCGAGCAGGGCGACGCCGACCGTCGTGCTGCCGGTGAGATCCTTGAGAAAGCCCATGATCGAGGGCCCAACGAAGCCCGCGACCGCCGCGCCGACGTTCACGAGTCCCGCGCCACCCGCCGCCGCCGTGCCCGCGAGGATGCGCGACGGCAGACTCCAGAACATCGCGAGCGTGCTCATGATGCCCGCGACGGCGACCGTCAGGCACGCGACCGCGGCCACCGGTGCGCCCGCCGCCGCCACGCTGCCGATCAGCGCGATACCGCCGACGAACACCGGCACGGCGGTATGCCAACGACGCTCGCGCGTCTTTACGGAATGCTGTGCGTTGAGGACCATCGCGGCCGCCGCGACGAGGTAGGGAATCGCGCTGACGACGCCGATCTCGAAGTTGGAGAGATGGCCGAGCGCCTTGACCATCGTCGGCATCCAGAAGACGAGGCCGTAGTTGCCGACGTTGTAGAGAAAGGAGATCGCGCACAGGAGCCACAGCGTCGGCTCTTTCAGCGCGGGCAGCAGCGCCTGTTTCTTGTCGGACGATTCGCGCGCCAGTTCGCTTTTCACTACCACGAGCTCGTCGCGCGAGAGCCACTTCGCGTCCTCGATGCGATTCACGACCACGCTGAACAGCACGAAGCCGAGCACGACGGCGGGCAAGCCTTCGACCAGGAACATCCACTGCCAGCCGTGCAGGCCGAGGCCGCCGTGCGTCGCGTCCATGATCCATCCCGACAGCGGTCCGCCGATGATCACCCCGAGCGGCATCGCGAGAAACAGCAGCGACATGACCTTGCTCAGGCGAAACGACGGAAACCACAGGCTGAAGTACGCAATCACAGCCGGAAAGAAGCTCGCTTCCGTCAGGCCGAGCAGGAAGCGCAGTGCGTAGAACGTCGTCTGGTTGCGGGTGGCGAGCGTCGCGATGGAGACGATGCCCCACGCGATCAGCGATCCGCCCAGACACGCGCGCACGCCGAGGCGCTTCACGAGAACGCCGGCGGGCACCTGGAGCAGCAGGTAGCCGACGAAGAACAGCCCCGCGCCGACGCCGTAAGCGGCTTCCGTGAGATTCAGCTCGCTCATCATCTGCAGCTTGGCGAAGCCGACATTCACACGATCCAGATAACCGAAGAAGTAGCACAGCAGAATGAGCGGGATGACGCGCTGCGTCACCTTGCGATACACCGCGTCGGCGGTATGCGGCTGATGGGTGGCGGTTTGCGACGTCGCTTGATGGGGAGTGGCCATGTCGGTCTCTGATCGGCTGATGGTTTATCGAGAAATCTTGCGCAGCGCGCGTCCCGGCCTCGCGCCGGTGGGTTTGCCATCTGCAAAGACCGGCACGCCGTTCACGATCACGTGTTCAATGCCCTTCGGCTCGAGCGTCGGCGCGTCGAACGTCGCGCGGTCGATGACTTCATCCGGATCGAACACGACGAGATCCGCGAACTGCCCTTGCGCGACATGCCCTCGTCCTTCGAGGCCGAACTGCTCGGCGGTGAGGCCGGTCATCTTGCGCACCGCCGTCTCCAGCGGAAACAGCTTCAACTCGCGCGAGTAATGGCCGAGCACGCGCGGGAACGTGCCCCACAGACGCGGATGCGGCGCGGTGTCGTTGGGCAGGCCGTCGGAGCCGACCATGGTTTTCTCGTGGCGGAAGATGCGGCGCACGTCCTGCTCGTCCATCACGAAGTAGATCGCGCCGGCTGGCTTCAGGTCTTCGATGGCGGCTTCGATCGAGCCGCCATAGAGCGGCAGGATGTCCGCGAAATCCTTGCCCGCCAGTTCCGGACGCTTCGTGGACCACGCGAGCATCACGCGCGACGACTGGCGGATGCGGTCGGCGCGCAGCATCGTCGATGTCGCCGGATAGGGATGGCAGTCGAGGCACAGCGGCTGGCGAGCGCTCTGTGCGTCGATGAGCGCGAGCGTTTCCGTCGAGCGACCGTGATTCTCCTTGCCCGCGACCTTGTGATGCGACAGCACGAGGTTCGCGCCGACCGCTCGGCCGATTGCGAAGGCTTCTTCCATCGACGGGATGATGTCGGCGGTTTCGTCGCGCAAATGCGTGGCGAAGACGCCGGGGTAACGTTTGAGCGGCGCGCAGACATCGATAAGTTCCTGCGTGCTCGCTGCTGCCGCCGGCGGATAGAACGTGCCTGAAGACACGCCGAAGGCGCCGGCTTTCATCGCCTCCTCGACATCGGCTGCCATGCGCGAGCGTTCTTCGCACGTGGCTTCGCGGGCGAGGTCGTTCATGTGGCGCACGCGCAGCGTCGAATGGCCGACGAGCGCGGCGACGTTCACCGCGGCGGGCGCACGATCGATGGCGTCCAGATAGGCCGCGAAGCTGTCGTAGGCGAAACGCGCCGGCACGCCGAGTAGGTCGAGCGGCTGGGGAATCGCATCGGCGCGCAGGGGCGCGAGACTGATGCCGCAGTTGCCAGCGATCACGGTCGTCACGCCCTGGACGACTTTGGGCGTCACATCGGGATGGGTGAGGACGAAGGCGTCGTCGTGCGTGTGGCTGTCGATAAAGCCGGGCGCGACGATCTTTCCCGCGGCGTCGATGACGCAATCCGCGCTCCCCGCCGACAGGTCGCCGATCGCCGCAATCCGTTCGCCACTCACCCCGACATCGGCGGTAAAGCGGGCGCTGCCGGTTCCGTCGATGATTTCGCCGTTTCGGATGATCAATTGAAAGTGCATGAGTATTGTCCTGCGGTAATGACTTTTTGTTTCAGTCACAATGCTCGTCGTCCAAAATAGGCGAGTCCAATGCCGGTTTTTCAGGGATTCATGCGAAACAGCTATGAAAGTCGAGAATTCAGAGCTTGAGGCGTTCGTCGCCGTGGCGGAGCTCGGCAGCTTCCAGAAGGCGGCCGATCGCCTCCATCTGACGCAGCCGGGACTGTCGCGGCGCATCCAGAAGCTGGAGCAGGCGCTCGGCGTAGAACTGTTTCACCGGACAACGCGCAGCGTCGCGCTGACGGGTGTCGGCCGCCAGTTTCTACCGATGGCGCGGCAGCAGATTTCTCAGCTCGGCACGATGCTGTCGTCGATTCGGGAGATTGCGGAGAAGCGCTTCGGGAAGGTGCGGCTCGCGAGCATTCCGACCGTAGTGAATCGCGTGCTGCCCGATGTGCTGCGGCTTTACGCGGAGAAATATCCGCAGGTCGGCGTGCAGATCTTCGACGGCAATCACGACTTCGTGCTGGGACAGGTGAGGGCGGGACTCGCCGAGTTCGGCATCAGCCTCGATCCCGGTGACGACGAGGATCTCACTTTCGAGCCGCTGCTCACGGACCGTTACGTGCTCGCCGTGCATCGCGGGCATCCGTGGGCGGAGCAGGAGAGGGTCTCGCTGAGCGATCTCGCGGGGACGAAGCTCATCATCGGCGGGCGCGACAGCGGCAACCGGCTATTGCTTGAGATGCTGCTCGGGCATGAGTCGATCAGTCTGCGATGGTTCTACGAGGTCGAACACATCTCGTGCGTCGTCGCGCTCGTCGATGCGGGGCTCGGATGTGCGATCGTGCCATCGCTCGCGGTGTCAGCGCACTTCGCGCCGAACATCCGCGCGGTGCCGATAGCGAATCCGGAGGTGCAGCGCTCGATCGGCATCGTGAAGCATCGGCATGTTTCGATGTCCTCGATCGCCGCCGATCTGTGCGAGCTGCTACGGGCGTCGTTCGGCTAGTTAAGGATAGCCGTGATTCTGATGCAGTGTGTGGCAAGAACGCGAGCATCGACTGACCGATGCTTTACCGAAGATGAGGAGCGGCCCCTCGAAGTCGGCTTGCGGGAGCAGGATTCAAACCGCCACAAGCTGCGTGGTTAAGAGCCCCGTGGTGAGCGTTGTTGGAAAAGTCGGGGTTAGCCCGGCAGGTGGGAGTCAAAGAGACGAACGTGAGTGAACCGCTGATGACGTGTTGCATGCTCCGGGACGAGTTTGGGCGATTCCTGCTGACGGCCCATTCGGCATCCGGCATAAAGGCGGCGTGACTTTGACTCAGGCTTCGGTAAGGAACTTGGGAACCGCATATTCGGGCAGGTAAATCGCCTGGGGCCGAGCAGCTCCGAAGGATTGCGCCGACGCATCTGGAGGGCACCAGCCCGCGCGGGACTTTCGTAAGTGACTCGTACTCGAAGACTCGCATCTGCGAGCGGCATGCGACTGGTCTAACAACCGCTGCTTCGACGCGCACAGTGCGTCAGACTTGACACTGCGGGCGCAACAGCAGTGCGTCACATCGATGCGTCACATCGCGTCATATTGATTGGATATGCGAAATTGCCTTCCGATACTCGGCGAAAGAGAATTCTTCCATCCAAATAGATATTTGGAGCGGTCAGCCCACCTCGCATTTGGATACTTCCCGCGATGTGGCTTCTAGTGCTCATGGAGGAGTCTGTTGTGATTCGTTATCTCAAGAGAAGCAGGCCTGTTGAAGTTCAGGCAGAAATCGCCAACCAGGTTCGCGATACCGTCGAAAAAATCATCGCTGATGTTGCCAGGAATGGGGACGAAGCAGTCCGCGAATACTCGAAGAAATTCGACAATTGGGCGCCGGCCTCGTTTCGGCTGACCGACGAGGAAATTCAGGCATGCGTCGCCACTCTGTCGGAGCGTGAACTCGAAGACATCAAGTTTGCGCAGGCGCAGGTTCGTCGATTCGCCGAAGTGCAAAAGGCTTCGCTGCACGACGTCGAAGTCGAGACGTTGCCGGGTGTCATCCTCGGCCACAAAAACATTCCAGTGAATTCTGTAGGCTGCTACATCCCCGGCGGCAAGTACCCGCTGCTCGCATCGGCTCACATGAGCGTGCTAACTGCGAAGGTGGCCGGTGTGAAGCGCGTCGTGGCCGTAGCTCCGCCGTTTAACGGGAAGCCGCACCCCGCCATCATCACGGCCATGCATCTCGCCGGCGCTGACGAGATCTATTGCGTTGGTGGCGTCCAGGCTATCGCGGCGCTCGCGAACGGAACCAAGCAGTTCCGACCCGTGGATATGATTGTCGGGCCGGGCAACGCTTACGTCGCAGAGGCAAAGCGCCAGCTCTTCGGCAAAATCGGTATCGACCTCATCGCGGGTCCGACGGAAACGCTTGTCATTGCAGACGAATCGTCGGACGTCGAAATCATTGCTGCCGACCTGCTCGGCCAGGCAGAGCATGGCGTGAATTCACCGACGGTTTTCCTGACCAACTCCAAGGATCTGGCCGAAGGTCTGCCGGCTGAAATCGAACGCCAGTTGGCAATTCTGCCGACTGCGCCTGTCGCATCGGTGTCGTGGGCCGACTATGGCGAGATTGCTTATAAACGCGGAGTAGTCTCGTTGAATCGCTAAGGTTAATCCCGTTAGCAATGCGACGAAGCGTCAAGCTTGGGATTCTCAAGGACGTGCTTGCCCGAGCGGCGTCGCTTGGACTGAGCGAGCGAGACGCTCGTAACGGCGTGAAGCTCTGGTGCCGCGGCCAACGCTATTGGAGCTGTCTCGTCGAAGGTAGATGTGCGCGTGGATCTTTCCGGCGCAATCACTGGCGTTGTCTCCGCTGTCCGAAGCAGAGTACAGCACAAGTCAGGAGAAGACTCGGCTCGCGCGCAGGCGGGAGCAGATTGCGAAAAATCGGCATGGTCGGCCGCGATGACCGACAAAACGCCTTCAATCGCATGCTAACTTTGACATAAAAAGAATGATCGATTGTTATATATGTGATTGATTCATAAGATATTTTCTTCGCTGCCCCACGGCAAAGCTGTGCTCCGCCAGAGGGGAATTCCCTAGGCTGACAGAAAACGGGCCTGATGATTAAATAAATCACTATGATTTAGTTAATCATGGTGGCGGGTGAACTGCTGTTTGGGGCACTCAAATCGTACGGACGGTGGAAGCGACAGCTTCGCGTCACTTCGCCGATGCGACGGACATAGTAGAAGTGGTCAAAAGGCGGGCGAGGCTGCGCAAGGTGCCGCGTTTGTTGGTGAACCTTATTGCTGTTCCGACTGCTGATCTACCCGAAGTTCGCAATCGGGTGCGGCCGTGTTTAGACGTCTACGTAGTTCGAATACTTAATATAGGTGTACGAAATATATAAACAACGCGGTCCGGGGCTCTTTCCCCGATCGTATGGTGGCAACTTGTCTTAATTTTTTTGACAGGATTTGGAGGGAAAAGATGAAAAGGACTATTCTGGCAGCGTCGATACTGGCGTGTGGCGCTGCGGCTCACGCACAAAGCAGCGTCACGTTGTATGGTCGTCTCGACGCGGGACTGGAATATATGTCGGGTGTTCCGACGGCACCATCGTCAGGGGGGGCGGCGGCGAGTTCGACGCATCGGTTCCGTGCTGAAAGCGGGAACTGGGGCACAAGTCTTTGGGGTATGAAGGGCGCCGAGGATCTCGGTGGCGGCAACAAAGCCGTATTTCAGTTGGAAGGTAGCTTCAACACGATGACCGGTGCCGGACCGGGTGGCGGAGGTCTCTTCAATCGATGGGCGACAGTCGGTATCGCGAATCCCACCTACGGTACATTCCTCCTTGGTCGCGAACTATTTATCTCAAATGGCCTCTGGGATTTCGATCCGATGGGTCAGTCCAGTTGGTCGTCCGCGTCCCTCGTGCGGGGCCGAAACTGGCCGGCGTCGAGCAACAATATCTCGTACCAGTCGCCCAAGGTTGCCGGATTTGACTTTTACGGCCAGTATTCGCTGTCAAACGCGACGAACTGGAACGGCAACGGCACAACGCCGCAAGGTCGCGAAGCAGGTGCCCAAATTACCTATACCAATGCGCTTTTCCAGTTCCGCGGACTCTACGACGAGATCCGTAACCCGGCCAACGGGTCGCTCTATGGCGCGACACTGGACCCGGTCAACACGGCAAACGCGCCGGGTGGCGTGTTCTCGGCGTCCCGCGAGTACCTGGCGGCGCTCAATGTGTTCCTGGGTCAGTTCAAAGTCCAAGCCGCCTATCAAGCAACCCGCTCGTCGGGCGCGACGAACGTGTTGCCAGGGCAACCCACCACCCTGGACCAGGAATGGGGCGGCCTGACGTGGCAAGCAACGCCTGCAGCGGCAGCGATCGCGGCTGTCTATCATGTCAATGGAAACAACGGCGCTGGGAACGCAACGATCTATACGGTCGGTGGCTCGTACAATTTGTCGAAGCGGACCTTGCTAGATATTCAGATTGCAACGGTACGCAATAGCAAGGCGGCGAATTTTGGCCTGAATGCCAACAATCCGGGAACGTCGGTCGCAACAGACAACCCGCTACCCGGTCACAGCCAGTCGGGAGTCTACGCTGGCATCCAGCACTCGTTCTGAGGTTCTGCTTAAACCCGCGACATGATATTACTCTGCTCCGAGAGGCGCGTATTGGTGTGGCTGCCCGAAAGGAGTCACACTTTTTTCCCCGACGTCGTCAAGGTCGAGGCGTCAGCACGCGAACATCAAGGATAAAGCACGATAGTGCGCACGGTGGTAGCGAATTGTTATGTGACTTCAGTCGACGCGCGTTCAAGCGGTGCACGAGCGCTTTGGTGCATGAGAGTCAACAGATCAGTAGATAAGGACTGCATTCGAGTCAGGCAAGCGACCAATCCTGCAAGACGTTGAACCGTGCGGAGAAACACAACATTTAGGGCAGTGCGTTTCGCTGCCTGCTAAGAACTTGTAGAGACCAGCGCTGAACAGTGACCGCCAGATACCGAAGTCGACTTCGTGACAGTCGAGGAGCCGTGCCAATGGAAGTATTTATCGCGCAATTGGTGAAGCAGCGTTCCAAGGCGTCTATTCAATGATGCGTTTTTGATGCTCGGCTGGCTGAGTGTGGTCTACCGGAATGTGTCGCTGAAGGCCCCAATCTGGCCAGTAGGAAACGGCGTCTCGGCGGTTGACACCGCGCTCATGCTGACCGCATCGAACCTTCTGATGGGCTCGCTGATCCGCAACCCCACGCTTCCCACCGGTCGTCGATCCAGTTCGCTCCCGGAAGTGCCACTCGGCGTGTACGCGGTGACACGCCACCCGATGATGCGGTCGTTCGCACAATCCGTGAGAACTACGCCGCGGATTTGCGTCTTCTACGAGATCCCCAGCGATCGCGGCCTCATAGCCCATCTTCCGCGACAATACCAGCCGAGCGCACCGGACCGCTCGACGACACATCGAGTCTCCGCATCGAGCGCGTACCTTCGCTGACGCAAGGCGCTTATCCGATCTTCAAATCGTCGAATATTCGACATCGTCATCTATCGCGAGACGAGAACTCGTCCCAACGACACAGTGTGGTGAACGTGCGGTCGAATTGGAAAGAGTCTAAAACGTCCACCCAGTAAGGCGCGGCGCGCGACACAAACACAGATGCCTCGAGCACAGTATGCGTCGCGGGAGGGCCGTTGTGAATTTCTTGGACAAGCGTTGAAGAGCGCGGCAGGCTAAACCTGCCGCGAGCAGAAGGACTCAACTCGATGCAGGTGGAGAAGAGATCAGATGGGTCACGATCTTCTGTTCGACCGACAATGTCGGCATGATGGTGTTCGGCGCGTCGCTCGCACGCCGAGTTTTGTCGTGGCGGCGGGCGCGGTCCTTGGAATCGCGTCATTGATATCGGCTCGCATGAGCTTGGCTTTACGATTATTCACGAAATTCTATTCTCCCGCTTGGGCTAGTGGGTTGCACGTGTGCGCTTACCGCTGTGCGCCGCCTTGCGCGGCCACTAAGCGCATAGCAGTCTCAATCGCTGCGGCGTCACCCAGGTAGCGGTGACTGCGGCCCTTGAGCGTGTCGTTCAGTTCGTAAATCAAAGGCTGTCCCGTCGGAATGTTCACCTCGACGATGTCTTCGTCCGAGATGTCGTCGAGGTACTTCATTAGAGCGCGCAGACTGTTCCCGTGTGCGACGATGATCACCCGCTTGCCGGACTGGACGGCTGGTGCGATGGTCGAATGCCAGTAGGGGAGGAAACGTGCCACCGTGTCCTTGAGGCATTCGGTCCTTGGCAGCGCTCCCGGCTCGAGATCGGCATAGCGCGGATCGTCTACGCCGATGCGCGGGTCGCCATCGGACAACGGCGGCGGAGCGATGTCATAGGCGCGGCGCCAGATCTTAACCTGGGCCTCGCCGTGCTTCGCGGCGGTTTCTGCCTTGTTTAGGCCTTGCAGTGCCCCGTAGTGGCGCTCGTTGAGCCGCCATGAGTGATGTACGGGAATCCACATTCGATCCATTTCTTCCAGCACAGTCCACAACGTCTTGTTGGCACGTCGGAGCATCGACGTGAAAGCGATGTCGAACTCGAAGCCTTCGCTGCGTAGCAACTCGGCGGCGGCTCGGGCCTCGGCCAGTCCTTTCGCGGTGAGGCCCACATCAGCCCAACCCGTGAATCGGTTTTCCTCGTTCCAGATTGACTCACCGTGGCGTAGCAAAACGATCGTGGACATTAGGCACCTCTCAGCACGGGAAACGCGGCGCGACCGCCGTAGACCGCATCGGAACCGAGTTCGTCCTCGATCAGGAGCAGCCGGTTGTATTTGGCCACACGATCCGAGCGACATAGCGAGCCGGTCTTGATCTGCGTCGAACTCGTTGCCACGGCCAGATCGGCGATCGTCGTGTCTTCGGTTTCGCCTGAACGGTGCGACACCACGGCAGCATAGCCGGCGTGGTTGGCCATCCTGATCGCCGCCAGCGTCTCGCTTAGCGTGCCGATCTGATTGGGTTTGATGAGGATTGCATTCGCGACGTGCTCCTCGATGCCGCGTTGCAGGATTGCCGTATTGGTGACGAACAGGTCGTCCCCGACGAGTTGGACTTTGCGTCCCAACCGCTCGGTCAGCAGCTTCCAGCCGGACCAGTCGTCTTCCGCCAGACCGTCTTCGATCGAGAGGATCGGATAGTGTTCAGCCCAGTTCACGAGCAGCTCGACGAACTCGTCCGAGGTGAACGATCTGCCTTCGGACGCCAGCTTATAGCACCCGTTGCGGTGAAACTCCGAGCTCGCGACATCGAGGCCCAGCCAGATGTCAGTGCCCGCCTTGAAGCCAGCTTTCTCGATCGCGCCCAGGATCACCTCAATGGCGGCATCGTTGGACGGAAGATTCGGCGCGAAGCCGCCTTCGTCGCCCACCGATGTGCCGAGCCCATCGGCCTGCAGCACGCCCTTGAGCGCGTGGAACACTTCGACGCCCTGGCGCAGTGCCTCCCTGAAGCTCGGTGCGCCCACGGGCAGGATCATGAACTCCTGGATGTCGACGTTGTTGTCGGCGTGTGCACCGCCGTTGATGATGTTCATCATCGGCACTGGAAGCTGGAGCGATGCGTCAGGTTCGGAGGCCAGATAACGATAGAGCGGTTCGCCACTCGCCTGTGCCGAGGCTTTCGCCGCTGCAAGCGACACTGCAAGGATCGCGTTCGCTCCGAGACGCGACTTGTCTTCTGTGCCGTCGAGTTCAATCATGCGCTGGTCCAGCCCGGCCTGATCGCCCGCATCGAAGCCAAGCAGTGCCGATCGCAGCTCGCCATTTACGTGATTCACCGCGCGCGTGACGCCCTTGCCGCTGTAACGCCGCGGGTCCTGATCGCGCAGTTCCAGGGCTTCGTGGCTGCCAGTGGATGCACCTGAGGGCGCGGCCGCGTAGCCGATGGCTCCGCCTTCGAGGGTTACCGAGGCGGCAATGGTGGGATTGCCGCGCGAGTCCAGGATTTCTATCGCACGGATGTCGTTGATCTTGTGCATGGAGTCAGACCTTGGCGATGTGGAGGAAGTTGGTAGTGCCGGCCACGCCAAAAGGCGTGCCGGAGGCGACGACGATGAAGTTGCCCGTCTGCGCGAAGGCTTCGCCTCGAGCGACCGCGCAAGCTTTGTTCACCATGTCAGGTACGTCGGAGACGCTTTCATCGGCGTGAACTGCGTGCACACCCCAGACGAGCGCCAGGCGGCGCGCGGTGGCGAACTCTGGCGTCATGCCCACTACCGGGACGACCGGCCGTTCCCGAGCTGCGCGCAGGCTGGTGTAGCCAGACCGCGTGTAGGTGACGATCGCCGCTACAGGCAGCAGGTTCGCGGTCTGCTGCAGGGCGAGGCAGATCGCATCAGCGACCTCGGCTTGCGGCGCCGTTTGGGATGCATCGATCGCGCTGCGGTAGTCTGGATCGGACTCCACCTCCGCGATGATGCGGTCCATCATCGCAACTGCCTCGCGCGGATAAGTCCCGGATGCGGACTCAGCTGACAGCATTACAGCATCAGCGCCGTCGTACACCGCGTTAGCCACGTCGGACGCCTCGGCGCGAGTCGGTACCGGTGAGCTAATCATCGATTCCAGCATCTGCGTGGCAACGACGACGGGTTTGCCAGCGGCCCGGCACGCCCTCACAATCTGTTTCTGAATCCGCGGCACTTGTTCGGCCGGCAGTTCGACCCCGAGGTCGCCACGCGCGACCATGATCGCGTCGGCCGCGTCTACAATCGCGGCAAGCGACTCGATTGCCGCCGGCTTCTCCAGTTTGGCCAGTACGGCGGCGCGCCCCTGGACAATTGTCTTCACCTCGTGCACATCCTCGGGTCTTTGCACAAACGATAGTGCGACCCAATCGACGCCCAGCGTCAACCCGAACTCGAGGTCGGCGCGGTCTTTGGGTGTCATGGCGGCGATGGGCAGCAGCACCGAAGGCACATTCACACCTTTGCGGTCCGATATCGTGCCGCCGGTGACGACCTGCGTGTCAGCGAAGTCCGGTCCGAAGCTCACCACCTTGAGACGCACCTTGCCATCGTCGATCAGCAATTCGGTGTCCGTCTCGAGCGCGGCAAAAATCTCCGGGTGTAGCAGCGGTGCGCGCGTGGCATCGCCCGGGGTATGGTCCAGATCAAGGCGAAACACCGCACCGGCTTGCAGCGTGACCGGACCATTCGCGAGCGTGCCGATGCGCAGCTTCGGACCCTGCAGATCGAGCAGCACGGCAATAGGGCGACCAGCGTCCCGCTCGACGCGGCGGATGATCTCGAGCCGCTCCTGGTGCTGGGCGTGCGTACCGTGACTGAAGTTGAGCCGGAATACGTCAGCTCCAGCGTCGAACAGGGCGCGCACGGTGGTCAGGTCGCAGCTCGACGGTCCCAGTGTCGCGACGATCTTGGCGTTACGTTTGCGATGCATGATGTGCGATCCACTCAAAAGATGAAGTCTGTGTTGATGAACTTGGACTGATGCTCGCGCACAATGGTGTTGAGGAGTTCCTTGTTCGCCTCAGTTTGTTTCGTGGCAACCATTGAGCGGATGGAGAACGCGCGCAGCGCGTCGCTGACTGAGAGCGTGCCTTCGGCCGAATCCTTGCGCCCCGCGAATGGGAACACGTCCGGCCCGCGCTGACACTGGCAGTTGATGTTCACCCGGCAGACCTGATTGACCATCGGATCGACGAGCGCACCGATCTGTGAAGCGTCGGTTCCGAAGATGCTCACCTGTTGCCCGTGATCCGAGGTGATGACGTAGTCCAGTGCTTCCTCCACGGCATCGAAGCTCATCACCGGGACCACCGGACCGAACTGCTCCTCACGGTACAGTTTCATCCCCTCCCGCACCGGATAGACGACAGCCGGGTTAAACAGCGTGTTGCAAAAGGTACCCCCGCCCTCGTTGACGACGCGCGCGCCCTTGGCCTTCGCGTCCTCGATCGCCTCGGTCATATAGGCAGTGCGATGCGGCCCCGGCAGCGGCGTAATCTGCACGGCGGCCTCCCAGGGCATGCCCATTTTGAGCCGCGCTAATTCAGCAGTGAAGCGATCCAGGAACGCGTCGACCACACTGCTGTGCACGATCAGCATTTTGAGGGCCGTACAGCGCTGTCCATTGAATGACAAAGCGCCTTGCAGGCACTCCTTGACTGCGAGATCCAGGTCGGCATTGGGCAGCACGATGGCCGCATTTTTCGCGTCGAGGCCCAACACTGCACGCAGGCGGTGAGATTTGGGGTGTTGCTTTTTCAGATGGTCCGCAACGCGGCTCGAGCCGATTAATGCCAGTACGTTGACCTTGCCCGAGGCCAGCATGCGCGGCACCACGAGTTCACCCGGTGCGTGGATCGTGTTGACCACGCCCGGGGGAAACGCATCTCGAAACACTTCGAGCAGCGGCTCGAACAGCAGGGTGCCATACTGTGGCGGCTTGAGGACCACCGTATTGCCCATCAGCAACGCCGGAATCAGAGTGCAGAACGTCTCGTTCAGTGGATAGTTGTACGGTCCCATGCACAGCACTACGCCTAGCGGCGTGCGGCGGACCTGACCAATGGTTCCTTCGACCACCATGAATCTCGAATGACCGTTGTCCATGTCCTTCAGGGCCTCGATCGTGGCCTGGATGTACTCGATGGTGCGGTCGAACTCCTTGCGGGAGTCGACGAGGCTCTTGCCGATTTCCCACATAAGGAGGTTGACGATCAACTGTCGGCGCTCGACCATGCCTTTCACGAATGCTTGCATGCAGGCGATGCGTCCGGCGACGGGCATTGTCGGCCATTGACCCCGGCCGTTGTCGTAGGCTCCTACTGCGGCATCGAGAGCGGCGTCGCTCTGCGCCTCGCCCATCAGTGGGTAGCTGCCGATCTCGATCTGACTCACGGCGCCGGTCGCCGGATCGCGCGTGCACACTGGCGAGAGCACGATTTTGAAGGGACCGTTCCAGGTGAGTATCTCGCCGCCGACGAGGAACCCGCGCTGATGAACGGGTGCGCCAAGGCGGTGTTCCGCCGGAATCCCGTCGGGTGTTGGAAAGTGCAGTGCGAGTTGCGAATTGCCGTCGGTCATTATCAGATCTCCAGAGGAGGTGGGAACTTTAAAGACAGTTGTGTGAAATCACGACATTAGGGCGAGGGAAGAAAGCAGCGAGCCTCCCGTTCATTGAGTCAAAACCTCGAATCGATAAGCGATTTGGAGCGGAAGATTCGGATCAAGTGCTACCGCAGTCGAAACGCCCCGGTCATTGATCGGGTTGGACGCCAGCGCGGCATGACAGCCAAGTTCAAACGCGCTTGCCACAGGCTCGACTCCCAAACAGAGGTTGCGACTATTCCAGGGACTGTAGCTACGCCCCCGATTGCTGATCCATAGCAGAAGCGACGGGAGTACAGAGGCATCCCAGCAGAGACGGTACACAACCCGCGATTCGTTATCCGTCAGAATCACCGATCCATCAACGCCACAAAGCTGGATGATTTCTTCGGTATCTTCCGGGAATGGAAAACGATCAAACTTGGCTGTGCCACCGTCTCGCAGAGGCACCTGATCAAGCCTGTCAAAAAATGCTGCCGGCATTGCGCGGGACACGCCGGGTTCAGGGCCAGCCGGGTGAACAACACCAAAGCGAAACGCGCCAGGATCGATATGAAATGCGCCGGCGAGGGAGGGGAGCGCCAGATTGGGATGCAAGCCGATCGGACGGTGCGTCTTCTTGCGCGCCTCGACTTTCAGCGAGAAATCGATCGCGGGGCTCTTCGGATCTGCGCGGATCACGCGAGCAAGGCGTGCTATCGGTGAGGCGTCCGGATACTCGAGTTCGATCTCGATTTCAAACTCCGTCTGCCGCACGAGTGTCCAGTCCGTGACGCAGCCGTAACCATGCAGGAGGTCGTCGCTCGCACCCAATAGAGCATCGGGTTCGGCGACAGATCTGGTGAAGCTCTCCTGCCAGCTTTCCACAACTGTCTCCGGTGCATAGGGCACACCAAAGGGAACGCACGGGAATTCGCTTCTCATGTGGTTGAGTAATTCCGGCTGCTGGTGCGTTGCATTGCCGATCCATAGCGGCTCGTAAAACGGTCGAACCTGCCGCTCACCGCGCTTGAGCGCCACCCCGCCGAGCATGCCGCCTTTTGCATGCACGTCAAGCGCGCCGTGAGGCCATTCTAGGTGCCAGATCTCAGCCATGATCGTCGCCTTACCAGGAAATAATTTGAATCGACATGCGTTTAGGTTGACTAAAAATACAGCGATACCCAATGACGCGGACATCTCAGATGCGCGCGCTATGATCCGGCCGCCAGGGGCGTACGACTAGGCAGAAGTCAGCCGGATAGTGGCCTGACTTCACTTAGTTCTCTTCTTCCAGCCAGCATGTGTTGTGACGCGCGAGCAGTGCGCTGCTCGCGGCCGGCCCCCAAGTTCCCGACGCGTAGAGTTTTGGAGCACTTTCCGGAGCGGTCCAATGATCGATGATCGGAGCGACCCATTTCCATGCGGCCTCTTGCTCGTCGCGACGCACGAACAGGGCAAGCCGGCCCGCGATGACATCGAGCAGCAGGCGCTGGTAGGCTTCCATTCGCGCGTGCTGAAAGAACTGGTCGAATGCGAGATCAAGGTAGACACCCTGTAGCGTCATCCCCAGACCCGGCTGCTTGGCAAGGGCAGTGAGCCGGATCGATTCAGTCGGCTGCAGCCGGATCATTAGCCGGTTCGAACCCGGACGTAGGGCCGTTGGCCCCAGCGCGGAATGCGGCACGGTCCGAAAATTGACGACAATTTCAGCGACGCGGGCTGCCAGCCGCTTCCCGGTGCGCAGAAAAAACGGCACACCGGCCCAACGCCAGTTTTCGACCTCGACTTTCAAGGCGACAAATGTCTCGGTCCCGCTATCCGGCCTGACGCCCGCCTCGGAACGGTACGCAGGGACCGCCGTGCCATTGAGACTCCCGGCCTGATACTGACCACGCACGACGTTCTGCCGGATCTCATCACCGCGCAGCGGCTTGAGGGCGCGCAGGACGCGCAGCTTCTCGTCGCGCACCGCATCCGCGTCCATGGATTGGGGCGGCTCCATCGCAACGATCGACATCAACTGCAGCAGGTGGTTCTGCACCATATCGCGCAGCGCACCGGTCTGATCGTAGAAGTTGCCGCGACCTTCGACGCCGAGCTCCTCGGCTACCGTGATCTGAATGCTCTCGACCCATTCGCGACGCCACAGCGGCTCGAACAGCGAATTGCCAAAGCGCAGGGCAAACAGGTTTTGTACCGCTTCCTTGCCCAGGTAGTGGTCGATCCGATAGATCTGGTCTTCGCTGAAGATCCTGCCGACGGCATTGTTGATCGCGGTGGACGATTCCAGATCGTGGCCAAGCGGTTTCTCAAGGACGACGCTTGCGCCTTCGGTGAGCCCTGCGGCTCCCAATGCTCGGCAGATGGGTACGAATAGCGCCGGTCCGGTCGCCATATAGAAGATGCGTCGGCGGGGAGTGTCGAGGAGCGTTTCGGCCAACGACGCGAAAGAGTCAGGTTGCGCGGCATCCAGCCTGACGTAGCTGATACGCTCAAGGAAGCTGAGCCATGCCGCGTCGTCGATCGTGGTTTCAGGGACGCGCGGCTTGACATGCTCCTGGACCCATGCAAGATAGCCTTTGCAGTCCAGTGCCGTGATCGCGACGGCGACGATTTTGCCCTCCGGTGCGAGCATCCCGTCGCGGTGCGCAGCATAGAGCGCAGGGAGGATCTTGCGCATGGCGAGATCCCCTGTGCCACCGAACAGGACGAAGGCAAATTCGAGCAGGTCAGAACGGCTTGTCGGTGCTGTAGTCATGGCATCCATAAGAAACTTCGAACAGGAAATCCTACGAATCAAGCAGGGCGTTCACCTCGTTGAGGGTAGGGGCGTAGGCCCCTTGCTGCGTACACACCACCGCTGCACAAGCCGCCGCAAAGCGCAGATGGGACGCTGGCGGTGCGTCCGGCCGAATGAGCATGCTCGCCATCCACGCTCCGACACAGGCGTCGCCGCAACCGACGGTGTCAGTTACCCGAGCCGTAAATGCGGGTTGAGACAGCACCTCGTCCGCGGTAAGCAATTGCATGCCCTGTGCGCCTCGCGTAACGAGCAGCGCAGCATGGGGTGCCCAATTGCGGAGCTGGTCCAGTGCAGCTGTTTCGTCGAACTCGGGAAAAAGCCCACGCAGATCCTCGTCGGAGACTTTGATATAGCTGGCAAGTCCGGCCATCTTGCGCAGCGTCTCCCGGTAAGCCGGACCGTCCATCAGCGTCCGGTAGTTCGGGTCGAAGGAAATCCGTTTGCCCGCAGCGTGGGCCGTCTGCGCGATTTCGAGCAGGTGCGCCGCGAGCGGCTGTCGAACCAGACTAAGCGAGCCGAAGTGCACGATTTGCGCGGCCTCCAGCCAGCCGGACGGTAACGCATTGGCGTCGAACGCCAGGTCGGCGCTGTTGTCACCGACAAAGCAATACTGCGGCGGATGCCTTGAAATGACCATGGAGAGCAATGGCGAGCGCTTGACCTGGCGGGTGAAGCGGGCGTCGAGACCTGCTTGAGCACTTAACCACATCAGTTCGTCGCCGAAGCCGTCCTGGCTCACGGTGCCGGCAAATCCAGCCGGCACGCCAAGCCGTGCGCCCACGCGCGCGACGTTCCAGCACGAGCCGCCGGCCGCGCTGCGCCAGCGCTGGTCGTCTTCGCAGATGAAATCGGTCAGCGCCTCGCCGAACACGACCAGTTGAGGGAGATGCGTGGTCATTTCGATGACCTCAGGCGCTCGCGATGCTCGGCGAGCGCTTGCCATGCGGGTGACTGGGTAAGAATAGACATAGTGATCCTGCTCGGACGGTTATGGGATCAGCGGGGCGACGACCAGCCTTTGTAGCTGTTGGCGTTGTCCCGGGTCACCAGCGTCGAGGGCAGCAGGATCGTCGGATTGGCGGGCTTCTTGCCGTTCATGATGTCGTGGCCGACGCCCACTGCCTGCTGCGCCATCGTCCACGGGTCCTGGCTCGCTGAGGCCTGGACCATCGTGTCGGTCTTGAGCGCGGTTTCGATATCGGGCGCGCCGTCCACCGACGTAATCACGATGTTGTTGCGATGCAATTGCTTCGCGGCGAGGTCCGAGCCGATCGCTTGCGGATCGTTGATCGCGAACACGCCATCGAGTTTCGGGAAGCGCGTGAGATAACCCTGCATCGCGTTCATGCCGCCTTCGCGCGAGCCTTTCGCGTCCTGATCGTCGGAAAGAACCTTGATGCCCGGATTCTTCGCGAGCACGGACTTGCAGCCGTTCACGCGGTCGATCACCGCGGACACCTGCGGTCCGTTCTCGATCACCACATTGCCCTTGCCGTTGAGCTTCTTGGCCAGGAAATCGCAGGAAATTTCGCCCGCCTGCACGTTGTTGGTCTGCACGGTGGCATCTGCTCCGGCCGCCGCGACGTCCACTGCGACCACGACGATGCCCGCCTTCTGCGCCTTCTTCACCGCCGGCTCGATCGCCTTCGGGTCTGACGCATTCAACAAAATCATGTCGACGTGTGCCGAGATGAAGTTGTCGATCTGCGTGAACTGCTTGTTCATGTCGTAATCCGCCGACACCGCTGTCACCTTGGCATCCGGATTGATCTGCTTGGCCTTGGCTTCGGCTCCCTTCGCGATCGTCACGAAGTACGGATTACCGAGCGATCCGACGGTGATCCCAATCGACTTCAGGGGCTTGTCGGCAGCGCTGGCAGCGCTCATCGTCAAGCCAAGGCTGAGTGCCAGTGCGACGCTTGCGAAAACGACTTTCTGCTGGAACATGTTTGTCTCCGGGACGGGTCCGTGATCTGTGCCGGGCGCAAGCGGACCTGCAAGCGCCCGGATAAGCGATTGGTGAGGGAAATCAGGTGCGGGCCGAGCCGCGCTGACGGTAACGATCGAGCGCCACCGCGCCGATGATCACGAGGCCCTTGATGATGTATTGCCAGATGTCCGACACGCCGAGCAGCACGAGGCCGTTGGAGAGCACCGCGATGATGAGCGCGCCCACCAGCGTGCCGACGATCGAGCCCACGCCGCCGACGAAGCTCGTGCCGCCGAGAATCACCGCCGCGATTGCATCGAGTTCATACGACTGGCCAAGCTGCAGACCGTTCGCGGCATAGAGGCGCGCCGCCGACATCACCGCGCCGAGACCCGCGAGCAGGCCGGAGATCGCGTAGACGAAGAGCTCGATGCCCCACACCTTGATACCGGACAGGCGCGCCGCTTCGGGATTGCCGCCGACGGAATAGATGCGCAGGCCGAGCACGGTGCGGCGCAGGATGAACCACGACACGAGGACGACAAGCAGCGCGATGATCACGAGCCAGGGCATGCCGAAGAGCGTGTCGTTGCCGATGAACGCGAACGACAGTTGCGGATTGAAGATCGTCGTGTCATGCCCGATCAGCCGCGCGATGCCGCGCACGGCGGTGAGCGAGCCGAGCGTCACGATGAACGGCGGCAGCTTGAGCAGCGAGATCAGCGCGCCGTTGATGAGCCCGAAGCCGAGACCGACCGCGAGCGCCGCCGGAATGCCGAGCCATCCCCAGCCCGGAATGTTCGAGGCGAGCAGCGCGGTGACCGCGCCTGCCGAGAGAATCGAGCCCACCGAAAGATCGATGCCGCCCGTGAGAATCACGAAGGTCATGCCCGCGGCGAGCACGATGTTGATGGATGCCTGCTGCGTGACGATCGACAGGTTCTGGAAGCTGAAGAAGCCATCCGTGACGATGCCGAAGCCGATGCACAAGAGAATCAGCACAGGCAGCATGCCCGCGGTGCGCATCAGCACCTGCATGCGCTCGCGATGCTCGATGCGGTTTTGCCGCTGCTTCGGGCTCTCGGCCTTTGCAATGGGCGCGGCGCCCGTGTCGTGGTGTTTCGTCGTGTTAGCCATGTCTCTCTCCAGATATCCTTAAGCCGCCTGATCGAGCGCGACCTTCGAGCCCGTCGCCAGTTCGATGATTCCTTCCTGTGAAATCGGCTTGCCCGAATGGCCGCCGAGTTCGCCTGCAATTTCTCCTTCGCGCATCACGAGTACGCGATCCGCGACGCCGATCACTTCCGGCAGTTCGCTCGAGATCACGATGATCCCCACGCCCGAGCGCGCGAGGTCGTTGATGATTCGATAGATCTCCGACTTCGCACCAATGTCCACGCCGCGCGTCGGCTCGTCGAGGATCAGTACTTCCGGTTTCGTTTCGAGCAGGCGCGACAGCAGCACCTTCTGCTGATTGCCGCCCGACAGCGCGCCGACGTTCACGCGCATGTTCGGCACGCGGATGGTGAGCGCGGCGATGGCTTCCTTCGCTCGCGTGTTGCCGCGCGGCAGGTCCATCACGCCGATCTTCGCGTCACGTCCGGCGATCGTGATGTTGATGTTGTCGCGCACGCTCATGTCGAGGAACAGGCCTTGATGCTTGCGGTCCTCGGTGAGATAGACGAGACCGGCATCGATGGCATCGCGCGGCGTGCGCAGCTTGAGCGGCTTGCCGTGCATCTTCACTTCGCCGCGCACCGCCGGCTCTGCGCCGAAGATCAGGCGCGCGAACTCGGTGCGCCCCGCGCCGACCAGACCCGCGATGCCGAGCACCTCGCCCGCGTGCAGATCGAGGCTGCAGCCGCGCACACGATTGCCGTCGGCGAGATCGCGCACGGAGAGCACGACGTTGCCCGGATCGTAGGGCGCGTGCTCCTTCTTGTAGAAGCCGGAGATGTCGCGGCCGACCATCATCTTCACGAGGCTTTCGGCGGACAGCTCGTCGCGCATCAGCGTGCCGACGTAGGAGCCGTCGCGCAGCACGGAGACGCGGTCGGAGAGTTCATAGATCTCCGCCATCCGGTGGCTGATATAGATGATCGCGATGCCTTCCTCGCGCAGTTGCCGCACGAGCTCGAACAGGCGATCGGTTTCACGCGACGAGAGCGGCGTGGTCGGCTCGTCCATCACGAGTATGCGTGCCTTGGCATGCACGGCGCGTGCGATTTCGACGAGCTGCCGCTCAGCGATGGACAGATCGCCGACGAGCGTATGCGGCTTGAAGCTCGCGCCGAGGCGCTTGAGCACATCCTGACAGCCGCGCTCCATGCCCGAGCGGTCGACCAGCCGGCCGCGCCGCAACTCGCGTCCCGCGTAGATGTTCTCCGCGACCGACAGATTCGGCGCGAGGCTCAGCTCCTGATAGATCACCGCGACGCCGAGCGAGCGCGCGGCGAGCGGCCCGTCGATGGTCACGGCGCGGCCGTCGATGAGGATCTCGCCGCCCGCATCGGCCTGATAGGCGCCCGACAGGATCTTCATCAGCGTGGATTTACCCGCGCCGTTTTCGCCCATCAGCGAATGGACTTCGCCGGGATAGACGGACAGGCGCACGTCGTTGAGCGCGCGCACACCGGGAAAAGTCTTGCTGATGCCGCGCATTTCCAGCAGCGGTGATTTCGACTTCGCGGGGGACATAGTGGCCTCTGGCGATTTGACGCAGGCACCTCGATCCGAGGCTGCCCGACTAATTAAATCAAGTTGATTTATTTAATCAGGCAGCAGAAAAACTGTCACCCTAGGGAAATCCAAGGGGCGAGCAGAAGTAGGTTTTTAATTAGTTTCTGGCTAGCTGTCGTCAAAGGTGCCAGAGGGCCGTCGCGGGCGGCGTCGCGATTAGATCGATGAGCAACGCGCAACTAAAAGCAAACAGCGATGGCCTGTCGGTTGGTCTCGGTGCCGTGCGCGCCAACGTTTCTGCGTTCACTGATTAGTAAAAGTATTGTTTATTGACGATAGCGTTCGAAGCAATATCCGTTAGGGCGCGCTTCATGGAGTCCGCGGATCTCATCGTTGGGCTGCGCAGTGCAAAGTGGCACCTTTGGCACGGCTGCCCCTAGCCGGCGCTGCGGCGGCTTAAAGCCTCCGTTGGGAACTCGCCGCAGATGGCAATCCCGAGGAGGCGAAACCACTGGTTGGTCTCCGTCGCATAGTAAATCGTTTCGTGTGCCGACAACGAGCGAGTCCGCAGGGTCGCCTGAGTCAGCCGCGCGGACCTTATTTGGTGGTCACCTCGGATGTGGCTGATTGCGATCGGCGAGGTTTGAATCGACTAGAGCTTCAGATCGAGCAGTGCCCGCCTCATGACGGAGGCATCTGCATCCAGACCGGTCCAGTATTTGATGGCTATGATCCCTTGATTGACCAGCATGCCGAGTCCATCCGCAATTCGACATCCTCTAGATTCGGCGGAGCGCAGCAACTGTGTGAGAGGAGGGTTGGGGATGCCGTCCGCCACGACCATGTGACTGCTGAGGCTTTCAAGATCGATATCGAGCGTAGCGCTGACGTCGGGATAAAGTCCGATTGATGTCGCGTTGATGACGATGTCGGTATCGGAAGGTAAGGAGTACGTTTTCTCCCAGCAGTGGAAGTTGGCGTCCGCCTTCGTTCTTTGAATCAGCAGGTTGGCTAGATCTTCGCCGCGTTCTTTGCCACGATTGACGACTGTGATTTTCTTCGCACCGGCAAGTGCCAGTTCGACGGCAACCGCGCGTGCGGCGCCGCCCGCGCCGAATAGAACGATTGACTTATCGTTCGCGGAAGCGATCTCCTCCAACGCCTTTACAAACCCTTTGCCATCGGTGTTCTCGCCGATAAGCGCGTCTGCTCGCCGTACAACGGTATTGACCGCGCCAATGATTTCGGCGGACGCTCCGAGCCCGTCGAGATACTGGATCACTGCCACCTTGTGGGGAATCGAGCAGTTGAAGCCGCGCCAACTCATGGCGCGGGCGCCTCTTACCGCGTCGCCAAGGTGCTCGGGGGACACCTCAGCATTGAGGTATCGCCAGTCGAGGCCGAGGTGGCGATATGCCGCCTCAACCATGATGACAGTCGGATTCTCGGCCGCAGGTTGGGCGAACGAACCGGTCAGTGGCTGAAGGAAGTTATGTTCCATTTTGGGTTCCTTTCTAGGCATTGGTGGAATCAGCGGATTGCCGCCTGGTCGCGCACCAGGCGCTTGCGATATGGTCCCCGACTCGAAGAGCCTGGGCGGCGACAGTCAGCGCAGGGTTCAAAGCGGCGGACGACGGGAAAAAACTCGCGTCCACGACATAGAGGTTCGGGTGATCGTATGCGCGGCACCAGGGATCGAGCGCTGCATGTGCCGGGTCCAGCCCCATCCTGACGGTGCCGCATTGATGAGAGGGCGTTTCGACACCGAACGGATGCGATAGAACCGCGACCGCCCCCAATCGACGCCATAGCTTCTTGGTCTGTTCCACAAAGCGCGCGTGAGCAACTTGATTTGTTCGTGTCCACGTAAGCTGAACTCCGTTGTTGGGCAACGGGCGGATCGTGCTTTGCACATGCGGTAGATCCTCGGACATCACCAGCATGTCGATGCTATGGCGCGCCATGGTCCGTCCTACCCAGCGTGGAATCGACGGGCGGCTCGCTCGTATCATCGGCTCCTGGATTTTTCCAAGCATCTGCAGGTTCCCGAGCGGCTCGGGGTCGCTGCTTGTTCCGAAGTAGAAGTCGTTCACACTGAGCGTCTTGGGAAAACGTGTTTCGTTCGCTGATCCAGGCATCATCGCCATCAGGCCCGTCGTGTTGTGGTTCATGTAATAGCGACCGACACAGCCCGAGCTGTTCGCAAGCCCGTCAGGGTTTCGCGAGTCCGCCGATCGTTGGAGCAGCAGCGCTGAGTTGATCGCACCTGCGCTGAGCACGAACAGCGGCGCGCGGATGGTTTCTAGCGCACCGTTGCGCAGTATTTCCACGCCAACGATGTCTTTTCCGCGATCGTCGGTAATCAGCCGCGTCGCCCGACAATCCGGCCACAACGACACATTGGGGTATCGAAGGGCAGGGTCAATCAGCCTGGACTCCGCATCGCCTTTGGCGCGGATCCGGCACGGGAAGGCATCGCACGTGCCGCATCGAATGCAGCTGCCACCGGGATGAAGGTCGACGGCCGAAGGCATGTGAAACGGCCGGAGCCCGTGATCCGTCATGCGTTGCGCCAAATCGGCAATCACCGGTTCGTGTGGAATCGGTGCGTGCGGATATGGCCCAGACCTCCAGGGTTCCGTTGGATCGTCGCCTGCGCGTCCATGAACGCCGAAGATCTCTTCGGCCTGGGCATACCAGGGCTCAAGCTCAGAATAAGTGAAGGGCCATGCAGGGGAATTTCCATCGCGGAAGTTGATCTCCTCGAAATCCCTTTCGCGAAAGCGAAACATCGCCGTGCCATAGAACTTGGTATGGCCGCCGACGAAGTGATATTGCCCGGGAACGAATCGTCGGCCGGTTTCGGTTTGCCACTCCTCCTTGGCACGGTACCGGCGTTGGACAAACACCGACTCTGCACTCGTGTTCTCCGCTTCCGCTGGAAGGCGAGGCCCTCTTTCGAGAATAAGGATGCGAGCACCGCTTGGCGCGAGCTGGCGAGCAATCGCACCGCCTCCCACGCCGGAACCGATGATGACAACGTCGGGGTTGTTCATGCCGCTTGCCTCTTTCCGTTGCAGTCACGCGCCGGCAGTTCTCTCAGGGTCAAAACTCGACCACGCCAACGCCCGCTGGCAGTATTTATCGGATGTCTGGTCGCCATCTTTGTCTCCTCTGCTTGTGGAGGAATGATGGCTCGAACGGTTGTCGTGGAGTGTCACCGCTGCAGCATGTTCTTGTACAATTACCGCATCCTGAGTCCGGCTTAATGCGTGAAGGAGTCTAGTCATGCGCCCCTGGCTTGAAACCGTGGTGATCCCGCCGGACCGGTCCTGGCTTCTGTTCGATCGTCAACTCCCTGAGTTTCCCTTCAACTGGCACTATCACCCCGAGTTTGAACTCACGCTGACGCTCAATAGCGTTGGGATGAGGTTCGTGGGCGATCGCGTAGAGAACTACGGGGACGGCGACCTTGTCATGCTCGGCCCCAATCTGCCGCATGCTTGGCAGTCGAGGGCGACACTAACTGCGCCCCGGCACCAGGCGCTTGTCTGTTGGTTTACGGAGCCGTGGATCCAGTCTTTGGTGAAAGTCTCACCGGAGTTAAGGCCGGTGCAAGGTCTTCTCGAAGAGGCCGGGCGGGGCATCGCTTTCAGCTCGAGTGCGAGCGCCAAAATCCGCCCTCGGCTGCAGGCGTTGGTCGGAGCTTCCCCGGCAAGACATTGGCTTGGACTTCTGGAGTTACTGCTCGAACTCTGTGACGACACGGAACGATCGTCCCTCGCATCCAGCGAGATCAAGCTCGTAGGTGGGTCGCGCGACAAAGTAAGACTCAATCGTGTGCTCGACTGGCTCAACGAGCATTACATCGAGCAGGTTTCGTTGGAAGGACTTGCCGAACTCGCTCACTTGAGCACGAGTCAGCTACAGCGGCTGTTCAAGCGCAGCACGCGCCTGTCTGTAAGCGAATACGTGGTTCAGCGGCGCATCGGACATGCCTGTGCGCTTCTTGCTCAAGGCGACCTGCCTGTTGCGCAGGTTGGCGTAAAAGTGGGATACACGGAACCCGCATACTTCGCCCGACAATTCAAGGCGACCAAAGGGTGCTCACCCACTGAATATCGACGGCTTTTCTGTGTGAGCCACGCGCCATCGCCGTCTCCCGGTAGGTTCGGATCATAGTGCTTCGCTGTCGATTCGTGGCGACACTCGCCAAGTTTCGCCGAAATGGGACGCCAAGGATGCTGGAGGAGGCACGCAATCGCCGCGAAGAGGAACGCCGACGCGCGAGCAGCAAGCGCAACGCGTGAGCCTAGCGCAGCAGCCACGCGATGGCTCCGGCAGCGCCGCAAATTCAAAACGAAGGCCGTTCTTTCTGAAAGAGCCGCGTCCGCGTGGTCCACCTCGGAGGCATCAATCTCGGTCTGCAGTCTCTCGTCGTGAACGTGCTGGTCATGTTATCGAGCAACGGCGGTAGCGCTGGGGAGTCTGACAGGACAACGTCACGCGCAATCTGCTTCCGAACATGCCGGAGGACAGACAGAAACGCGGCGCGAAATTGGTGATTGCGCTTTACCTGCCGGTTGTGCATCGTGATGACGTTGTCATTGCCGAACCTGATGCTGACGCTGGTCATTACCACGCTCTACGGTGTCACCCAGTTCTTTCCGGGCGTTTCGATCATCCTGCTGCGAGTCAGGTTTCGTGCACGAACTTCGCAATCGTGTTTGATATCGAATGCGCCACGATTTCCGGCTTCGCGCGGGAAACTGTGAAAAGCAAGAATCAAATGCCGCTTACGCCCCCGCCCATGTGCACGCTGATCTTCGACCTCGACGGAACCCTGAGCGATCCGATGCCCGGCTTCAGCCGCTCGATCAATCATGCGCTCGTATCGTCGGGGTTTCAGCCATGCCGCGAGCCGGACCTGGCGCGCTACGTCGGCCCGGACATCGAGGCGACTTTCCGGGCTCTCACAGATGCCCCGGATTCCTTAGTCCGCATGTTGGTTCGGCTGTATCGCGAACGCTATGAAGCTTTGGGTTTCTCTGAAAACGCGCTTTACCCTGGGATTGCGGCGGTGCTCGACACGTTTTCCCGGCACGGGCTTCCGTTGGGCGTGTGCACGTCCAGGCGTCCGGAGATGGCGGATCGCATTCTCCGGAAGCTCGAAATACGCGACCGTTTCTGCTTTGTCAGCGGCGGCGATGCGGACATGACGAAGCAGCAGCAACTGAGCCAGTTGCTGGCTGCGGGTGTCATCGATTTGACCGCCCTGATGATCGGCGACCGCGCGGGGGACCTGCTGGGCGCCCACGCAAACGGCCTCCAGTCGGTCGGCGTGCTGTGGGGGTAGGGTTCGCGATCAGAATTGCAAGCGCAGTCGCCGCTGCGCCTGCTGGAGCGCAGCGGCGATCTGACCGATCTGCTGACAAAATGAGCGGACACGGATGGGCATCGGCCGGCTGACGCCATGTGATCACGGGTTGAATCGCGCTGAGGCGCGGGGAGCGCCGAATGCCTTGTATCTCGATGACATTACTCGCATAACTATATATTTTACATAAACTAATTTGCCATCTGCTTATAGGTAGTCCTATGCAAAATCGAACATTGCCCATCGACTGCTCACTGGAAGGTTTGCGCGCTTCGCCAATGTTGACTGCCGATCGGCTGCTTGTCGAGGGCTGCAGGGGCAGGGGCTCTCGTGTGGACGCGATGCTGCCAGTCGTTATCGGTCTTGGCGAGTGTCCCACACGCGCAAAATAGCGATCGCGGTCGGTTCTTCAGCGTAAGCGGGTAGGACTTCGTAGTGCAACTCGTACCGACCTGCGAGGCAGACCCAGCGGTGCACTTCTCGCGCCGGCGGACCGTCATAACCGTCAAGCTCTTCCCCGAGACGATGGAAATGATCTTGTCCCAGGCGCTCCGCTTCGTCGAACAGCGCGTTGACGATCCGACGCGCCGTCGCGCCGTCATTGAATTTCTTCACGTGTTCAGCGATCAGCGCCATATCGGACATCGCTTTACTAGTCGGAAGGACTTTAACGGTCACGCTTTGGGCACCGGCTGTTCTTCCTCCGTTCCAAGGCTGTTGGCCCAAGCGCGCGCTTGTTCCATCGATACCATTCGTCCGGCGCTTACGTCGTCTAAACCTTCTTGAATCAAGCGGCGCTTCTCCGCTTCACGCGCAAGAAACTGAACTAATGCTTTCTTGACGATCCATTGACGAGGCCGCTCGAGCAACTCAGACAGGGCATCCACTTCCTGAGCCAACTCAATCGGCACCTGCGCCGTCAGTGTGCGAGTCTCGGCAACCATGATCGGGCCTCAATTATCATCCACAATAGAATTTATTGTAAAACAATAATTTACAGATTGCACGCCACCCCATTGTCGGATTTAGGCCGGCCATCGCCCTCAATTCGTCTGAGTTGACATAATAGAAGTGATCGAATTTTTGTTAGCTGCATACATACGAAGTTCGCTACCACGTGGAAGTCGAGCTTAATTGACGATCAATTTCTGAGGGGCTGTGAATGACGGGTTGCGACGCGCGCGCGTGCGAGCGTTCGCCTGGCAGGTCGGCCGCCAAGGCGATATGTGATCGAGATTATTGATCTTATGGCATAATGACTATCATGTTCTGCGATCCTGGAGGTTCGCCATGAGACTCGATGATGCCAGCCTCAGCATGCGCTTTTCCGCGTTGACCGGTCCTGCCGCCACGGTCGGAAAAGAGCTCGAAAAGATGAATGACGAAACCATCGTCACGGTCACCATCCGTGGTCCCGTTGATCGGGCCACTGCACTTGCCGAGGCAATCCAACGACTGGGCCCCCTGGCGGAGGCCTTGTTCAACGAGCAAAACGAAGAGCAGCGAAAGCTGTTGCTCAAGGCCGTTACGCCTATCGTACCGGTACCTGAACATACCTTGAAGGAAGCGGCGATGCGCAAGGCCGCGATGAAAGGCGTTCTCGAGGCAAGTGACTGGTTGACGGCTGCGCAGATCGCGCAGTTGGCGGAGCTGAGCGGCAGTAATCCGAGTCAGCAGCCGAATCGCTGGAAGCATGACGGGCTGATTTTCGCCATCGACATCAATGGAAAGGATCACTTCCCCGCCTACGGTTTAGATCCTGAAAGGAAATACCGACCCCGGCGTACGCTCGCTGACGTACTGAAGGTCTTCGGCAAGAAGAAGGACGGCTGGGCTGTGGCTTTCTGGTTCGCCTCCGTCAACAGCTACCTTGGCGGCGCTCGCCCGTTGGATGTACTGCAATCTGAACCGGAGCGGCTTATCGAGGCCGCGGAAGCCGAGATCGAGGGCGTTGTGCATGGTTGAACGCAGCATGGCATCGGCGGGACAAACCCTGCCATCGCCACCGGATGAGCTCGATTCCTTGGTGAAACGCACGCGGTGGTCCCACTCGCGTCCAATCCATCGCGTGCACCATCAGCAATACGCGGGCGACGCATTCAATCCTGGCGTCAAGGGAAATGCTCGATTCAGTCCCATTCAAAACGAGCGCGGGACACCCTATTCCGACGCTGTACGGGGGCACTACCGTCGAGTGCGCCGCGATGGAAACCGTCTTCCACGATGTGCCGTACGCTCCGGGTCTCAAGACTTACGACAAGGCAAAACTCGAAACGCAGCGATACTCGGTGATCGCACTGCGGCGTGATCTGGTGTTGGCAGACTTGAGTAATGTGCCCTTGCGTAAGCTTGGCATCGAACGGTCACAGCTGATCGATACCGAAGCAGACCGCTACCCCTACACCCGTACGTGGGCAGCGGCGCTGCATGAGCAGTGTTCGGATCTCGACGGACTCTGCTGGGTATCGCGACAGCATGATCGCGAACTTGCCGTGGTACTTTTCGGCGATCGTGTCGCGAGCGATGACTTGGCGTGTGTGGACAGCCCCGTGGGCCTGATAACCGACCTCAAACTCTACAATTTGATTCTTTCGCTTGCATCTGATCTGGGCGTGAATCTGATTTAGGTGGAAAGCCGCCAAGACGAACCGATCCTTCAGCACTTGCCCTCGGCAGAAAACCTGTATAAATTAACAGTACTGTGTTTGCATACAGCATGGAGGGCGACGATGGAGCACCTGGTCAGGATCTGCAACGAGAAGGATCGGCGAACGCTCGACTGGCTGCGCAGACATGTGGGCGATGCGGCGATCGCCCTCGCCGCCCAACGATGCACAGGATCCGGCAAGCCTTATTTGTCCGCGGTTTGCCGACGCTTGGGTGTTCAAACACCGGACTTCGCCGTGCCGCGGCGGCAAACGTCGAGTCCGATCGCCGAACACTCGTTGGCGACCATGCGGAACATCCTCGCAGTGCGAACAACAGCGGCGAGACGGGTTGCTACGTCGACGTGGTAGGTGCCGGGCAGCAGGTCGCATCCGAACGCAGGTTGATCTGACGACGCGACTATCCGTCTTCGTTGAGCAGCCACGCGGGAAGATCCCGTGCACCATTAATCACGCGCCAGATTTCGACGTGATCGTCTCGATCTACGTAAAAGACAAGATGCGGATAGCGCTTGAGTGGCCACGAGCGAAGGCCGGGCAGATCGAGCTCGTAGGCATAGCGGGGAGATCCCACTGCGGGATTTCTGCCGAGCCGCAGATAGGCCTCTTCGACCGCAGCGATAAACCCCAGCGCGGCGCGCTCAGATCCTTCTTCGAGAAGGTAATAGTCAATCTCGCTTTCGACGTCCTGCCGCGCGCGATGCGTGGGGATAACCGGCTTCGACCTCATTTACGCGCATTACGCACGCGCGTGCGCAGCGACTCGAAATAGCTCCCGTCAACCGGCGTCGTCGGACCCGATGCCGCTCCCTCCAGCAGTAGCGCGCGCAATTGCTGCCGCTGCTGATCGCGGCGGATGAGTTCGCGGACATATTCGCTGCTGGTGCCATAGCCCCGTTCGTTGACTTGCTCATCAACGAAACTTTTCAGCGTCTCCGGCAAGGAAATGTTCATCGTGGTCATGGGTTCCAGCATAGCAGGCTTGCCAAAATTTGCCAAAGTTGGCGGTCTGATGGCATGCCTCGCTCGTCTCCGATCCGCCTGACGCGTCTCACCCAGCCAGAGCGTCACTGTTCTAGTACCTATTTTTCAGGGACGTCGAACTGAGCGTTTCCCGTGAAACTATTGTGCGTGCCAGATCACGTCCAGACCATCATTTCAAACGTCATCAATCTATCAATAGATAGAACAGGAGCGCTACCTGATTCAGCGCACGGAAAAGACACCGGGAAGATTGAGCAGCTTGCCTTGACACGGACCGCCACTCCTCGTCGCGAGGTGGCCGTTTCCCCGTCACTGCACGGCTTCGAATAGATTCGAAATTCGCGACTGACAGCGCGCATCGCTTCCGCCCCGCTTGTATGTCTGAATTGCACGAGCGCTGTTGGGCAGCGCTTCATTTGACGATTCCGCGCCCCACATACCTTCCCAGTACAGCCCGAGATTGCGTGCTGCGGCCTTGTGGCCAAGTTCAATGGCGCGGTCGTAGAGCGTGACCGCTTTTTGACATCAACCGGCATGCCGCGGCCGAGCCGCGCACTGTCCGCCAGTGCTGCTGCCGCCAATCCGCGCAAACACCCGTCGGCCGAGTCATCCTTCACCACGTCCTCAAATATTGCGTTGCCCGTTTCGAAGTCGGCCTCTCCACCCGTCGCCGTGACAAGCGAGACGGCGAACGCCAGGCGCAAGGTCGGATGGCGATTGATGCCAACTCGCTCGAGGAGCCGTCGCCCGAGGAGCGGTGCCCCGTGGAGCGGGCTGGTGAGAAGGCCGTTGGCGATAGCGGCGAGACTTTCGGCGGACAAGAAGCCGGCCTTGTTGGCGGAGAGGACGTGACGGAAGAACTTCTCTGGGTTGAGCGACGGGTCGCCCCGCCGTAGCATCTTCCACTCACGCTCAATCTGGCCAAACCAGCCTGGGTCAACATTCATGGTGAGCAGTTCCACGGTGAAAATCGCACCCAATGACAACTCACCCGCCCTTCGGTGGCCCGCACGGCTTCCGAACTGCGTCGGCGAAGTTGGTTGCTATGCGGTATGTCTAAGTGATAGCGCTCTCCTTGTGTCAGGAACCGACGGGGACGAGCGTCGCTGTCCTCAGTGCCTGCGTCATCAGGACCAGCGCCGCCCTTTCGCCGGCCGGATCAGCCGGGAGTCGTCCGTCGAGCGCCAGCGTCGCCAATCCGTGCACCAGCCCCCAGCAGGCAAGCGCACCCGCCTCAACCCGGTGCGGTGCGAGTTCTGTCACTCTCCGCACCATCAGCGCATAAGCGTCCTGACACTCGTCGTGCGGCAGGCGTAGTCCTGCCCCGTCCGCGAACATCAGTCGAAACAGCGCAGGATGCGCGCGAGCGAAACCGACGTAAGCCAAGCCCTGCGCTGTGAGCGCGTCGCCCGGATCGTCCGCCATATCGGCGCGCGCGGCGTCCGCTTCCAGCATCGCAAAACCCTTGAGCGCGACCGCACCCATCAGCGCCGCCTTGTCTTCGAAATGGCGATAGGGTGCCATCGCCGACACTCCTGCTGCCCGTGCAACTGCACGCAGGCTGACATCACTTTCCCCCTGTTCGAGCAAGGCCAGCGCGCAGTCAACCAGACGATCACGAAGGGAGGAAATGGAATCACTCATCGCTGTTTACACTGTAATCATTCGGGGCTATGCTTACAGCGTAAACTTCGAGGAGCCGCCATGCAAGCCTCCGTCACCCGTAGATCAGTCGATCTCAGCGCCTATCCGGATCTGGTGGTCGTGATCTTAGGCTTTCGCGTCCGCAGGCTGCGTGGGATCGCGGCCGTGCTCGGCATCGGCAAAGGCCTGCGACTGATTGAAGCGCACCCGCCCGCCGGCTTGCTGTCCAGCGAGCAGTTTCTCTTTGCCCTCAACCATGTTGGTCTCCGCCAGTATTGGCGCGACCTGGAAAGCCTTGAAGCTTTCACCCGCAGCGAGCCACATTCCCGCTGGTGGCGCGACTTTCTCCGCGACAGCGGTGGCGCAGGCTTCTGGCATGAAAGCTACAGCCGACAGGGAATGGAAGCGGTTTATATCGACATGCCCGGCCCCGTGGGCTTCGACCGCTTCGCGCCGGAGCGCCAGCCGAATGGACCGTTTCTGAGCGCGCGACAGCGGATGACGACGCATTAGACCTGTTCCATTTCCGATCGAACCGTTATGAGTTTCTGGTGCCAAAAGGGGCACGGATGGGGGAAAGATGGCGCGGATGTTTCTTGAGGCTATTCCCTCATCTCTCACGCGCGCAAAACTTTGCGGACGCTTACGCTTAGACGTCAGCGGTTCGAATTCGGACGATGGGTCACTGATCGCCGCCTCCCGGTATTCACCGCCCTGCGGCAAGGAGTCAAGTAATGGAGAATGGCAGACCGCCGCCACGGCGTGTGGCATACGAGAAAGATATCCAGGTCGGCGGTTCCGGATGGTTCGGCCGATTGCTGGCCATGGGGCTGAGCTTAGTCGTGCTCGTGGCGGCCGCGATGCTGTCGGTGGTGCTGCTCGCAGTCTTGTTCGGGGTGGGCACGATCGTCATTGGATATTTCTGGTGGAAAACGCGCGCGCTGCGTCGGCAGGCCCGCGCGTTTGGCGACGACGGCCGAACCGTCGACGTCGAGGTCGTCCACGAAAACTCTCCCGACGATGATTCCGCGAGACGCTGACGATCGATTATGCGCACGCCTGAAAGCGTTCGCCCTCTTTAAGCCAAGCAAGCTTAATCATGGATGCCGGCTGTCTCCGCTCCGTCACGGAAATGGGACATTGACTCTCGATCGGCATGTTACCGACATTCGGGGATCTGCGTCAGCGAGGCGGCTACGGGGCGCTTCCCTGACATTCACTGTTGGTCGTCTCGAACGATCGATCTCAAAACCGCATGCGTGCTCTTGATCCATAGCGAGAGTTTGCCGGCAAAGCCGCGCCGAGAAGGCAGACTCTTAGCCTTTCGCCAAGAGCCGACTGTTAAAAGCCAATATCGCTCAATTTACGAACGAAACCGGCGGTTTCGGTTAAGTGACCGTGGGACCCGCAGTCGACTCACGTACCAATTGAATGGTCTGAAACGAATCTCCAAGGAAACCAAACTTCCTGGAACTCAGTGAAGCTTGACTCGCGGTGCACTGACCCGGCGAAGCCCGTTCGCTATCAAAGCGACCACCATGCACCTAAGCCCGGAAACCGCCATCAAGTGCTTACGATAGAGAGCTGCATACATGCCTTTCGCGATAAGTCCCTCTACGAAGATGCTGCGCGATGGCTTTATACCGGCAAGGTTTCCGACGGCCGTTGCAGAGCCGAGAGAGATGAGGGACCCGTGGTCCTTATACAGGAAAGAACCGATGGGACGACCTTCGATGCGCGCAATAAGGGCCTTGTACAAAAACATCGCTTGCTGGTGAGCCGCCTGCGCGCGCGGCGGGACCATACGTTCGCTGGTCCACGAACAACTCGCGCAATCACCCAAAGCGAAGATGTTCTCGTCACTTTCACTCCGCAGCGAACTTGATACCTTTATCTGATTGATTTTGTTGACCGAGACACCGTCCAGCGAAGCAAGCACCTCGGGCGCTTTGATTCCAGCGGCCCATATGGTGACGTCTGCAGGGATAACGTGTCCGCTCTTCGTCTCGATGAATTGAGGCGCGACACGCGTCACCGAATCCGAGACAGAGATGGAAACTCCCAGCTCTTCCAACGACACATGGGTCGAAGCAGAAACCTTTTCGGTGAGTGCGGGTAGAATGCGACGCCCCGCCTCCAGCAGCGTAATTCTCATGCTAGTGCGACCGTCCGGCGACAGCACACCGAACTCGCGAAAGGTCGCTTCCATCCGGCGAAGCTCTGCCGCCAATTCGACACCCGTGGCGCCAGCGCCGATTATTGCCAAATGCACTGGCTCGCATTGCCCGCCTTCGCGCATCGCCCGCTTCCGTACGCACGCCTGAAGCAGCCGCTTGCGAAGTCGCTCGGCTTGTTCGAGCGAATCGAGCGTGATGGCGTGGTCTTCGGCGCCGGGAACATCAAAGAAATTGGTGCGACTACCGAGTGCGAGTACAAGGGTGTCATATCCGATAGTCCGAGCGGGTAATACCTCGGTGTCACTGTCCTGCGCGTCGACGACCGCACCGATTCGAACTTGCCGAACATCGCGCTCGACACCGGTCATCTCCCCCTGAACAAACGAGAAGTGGTGCCAGTGCGCATGTGCCGCGTATGTAATTTGGTGCGCGTGGGCGTCGAGGCTTCCTGCCGCAACTTCGTGCAACAGCGGCTTCCAGACATGTGTGGGCCATCGGTCCACGAGCGTCACATGCGCGCGCCCCGATTTACCCAAGCGGTCACCTAGGCGGGTGGCCAACTCCAAGCCGCCCGCACCACCGCCAACAATCACGATTCGATGCATCACTCGCCTCGCTCGGGTTAGTTGTAGCCAAGAATCGCCGAAAAGAACACGTCAGCGCGGTCGTGCGCGTTAGTGGCAAGCGACGACATCGGAGCCTGCAGCAACGACGAATACGCGGAAGGGTGCTTCACTGCATCACTGGCAGCATCCGAAACGGCGACGGCAGCGTCACGAGCGCTGACGAACGGCAGGTGGAGGTGGGAATTCATGTCTGTCTCCTGTGCACAGCCAAATTGGCTAACGAGTTCAACGTCGGCGGATACCGCGGTTCAGGCATCCATGAGTCAACTATAGGAAGGTCAGAAAAGGAAAAAAAGACGACATGTTTTGACGGTACTGGAAAGAATTTGTGACGCTAGAGAGACGTGCTTCGAGGTCGCAGAATCGCGCCGAAACGGCGAGCATGGCGGCTCGGCCGGTTCTCAGGTCAGCACCAGCGGGAAGCACGAGAGGAAGGAGAGAAGCGACGAGAAGTCCGCGCACCGACTGACTTGGGGCGCGCGGACGGAGGCTGCGGGCTTTACTTAAAGGCGGGCGAGATGATGGTCGAGATGAGCTGAACCACTGCGAAGTGCGTCGCTTCCGGAATACCGTCCACGTTTGCGTCGATGACGTTGGCTACCGAGTTAATCAAGCCGACGTCGACACCGCGCTTTAACAGCGCCGCCTCGAGTGCTGGCGTGTGCGCCAGTGCCATCTTGCCCATGCGAGCGGCAAAGGCGCCGGCTATCGCATAGCAGCCCCAGTTTGAGCAAGCGGCCGTTACTAGCACGTCGGTGCCAGTCACCGCACCGATGCCAGCGCTTCCGTCTGGGCGCTTGTCACCAAATTTGACAAACTTCTGTACCGCTTCTGCCACAACACCCATACCGATTTCGTTCCCGCCGTCGCCCACAGCAACGGTTGGAATCCGCTGGGCGATGGCTTCATCGAACAGAAAGTCGATTCGCGCGCGTCCCATACCGTAGTCGATGCCGCGCATGCTGCAATAGATGCCCTCGACGTTACGACCGACCCGTTCTGTCGAGAAGAACAGCGCAGGCTTGTACTTTTCGATAAGCCCCTTCGATACGTCCCTCGCGCCTGCTTCATGAAGCGGAAACGGCTCAACACATACGACGGCGAGGCTTCCATCATCGCGTGCAATCTTCGCTTGCTGGTACGGAAGAACGGTGAGACCTGCTGTCGTCAAAATCGCGGACGTCGTCTCAATCAAAGTTTCTTCAACGAACGTAATGCAAAGCGCTTTTTTCGCGAGGGATAGAGCTCGCACGACCGCCGCGAGCCCAGCCGGTCCGTCGTTTTCTCCGATGGTCGGAGAAATCCAGGCGCGCGATACGGAACCGGTGGTCACGAAGACGTTGGCTTTTTCAGGAATTGCAGCAAGCGCATCCGCTGCCGCTCCGACCAGAGGACCGCCTTGTCGTTCACGGGCTGCGGCGTAGAGCTGCTCCACGCCTCGACCTCCCAGGTCAAGCGAGACCAGTGCGTCAAGCCGCTCGTCGATTGCTGCAAACTTTGTGTCGGTCATGTTCACTTCCCCACTACAAGGCGCGCAATTGCGTCGCGGTCGTGAATGAGACCCGCCACCTTCTCGAGCGACTTCTGCACGGCGGACACGACCGCATCAAATCCGCCCGTACGACCCAGCGCGTCCAAGGTCGGCTTTAGACGGAGGGAAACTCGCGCACCAGGCTGACCGTGTGTATTCACGGTGAGAATGCCGTGGTCTTCAAGCAGGACCATTCCCAATGCCGATGTGGCCTCGCACGGCACGACCACCGGCTTTTCGCTTTCCCGGCCAGACATTTTGAGAAGCACGCGGAGCACCGCGTCCTCGTCCACCATCGGTCCGAGGTCGCTGCGCTGAACAATGTCCCTTCCCATCTTCTGTTCAAGAGCTTCAGCGAGTTTCTGGCCTGCGGATGACTCTTCCCGCAGGTCGCGGGGTTCATATTTCTGAAGAGAGCGCAGTACCGCCGCCGCGATAGGTGCGCGTGCTTCCATGCCGAACTCCGCGCCCTTCGCTGCAGCGGCAGTGACGAACTCCGCTCGACCGACCAGTACGCCAGCGCGCGGGCCGGAAAGTCCCGCCTTGTCGCAGTTGGTAACGGAGATGTCAGCGCCGAGCTGCAGACTCAGAGCGCCGCCATGAAGGACAGTGCGCAAGCGCGCACCGTAGGCCTCATCGAGGAAGACGGTTGCGCCTAATGCGTGAGCGTAGTGAACCACTTCGCGAGTGATATTGTCTTCTAGGCGCTCAAGGCTGCTCGTCACCGTCGTCACGACCACAAGCGCGGGACGGGCACTGTCAATCGTCTTGCCCCAGTCTTTGTCGCCCTGAACCTCGTGTACAGGGACACCGGCGATTTTTGAACCGCGAACGACGGAGGCGTGCGAGCGGCCGCCTGGAGGCACGACCGAGACAACGGGTTTGTCGCCTGCAAGCGCGGCGATGGTCGCGATAATGCCCGCGCTCGTTCGGTTGAATACTGCTACAGCATCTTCGGTCTTGCCGCCCATGTGGCCGATGGCAACTTGACGAAGCTCTTCTGCGCAAAGGCCAGGACCGACCCATTCCTCGCACAGTGTCGCGATGTCCTCAGCCTGAATGGGAAAATCTCGTTGGTTTCCTGTGAAGACACCAATCGATTCTGCTCCCAACAGCGCGACACGCTTCGCCGCAACGGCTTGCCCGTGTCGAAGCCTGAGCGCTTCGTCGATGCTCGAACGGATAATGGACCCGCGTGCGAAGCCGACAGTAGGGTCAATCGGATTTCCAAAACTATCGGTCTTGGCCGCAGCGGCTGGGGCCTTTTTCAACGCTTGGACGCTACTCATAAGAGCCACCTCAATAAGCTTTTGATTTCGGGCGTGGTCGCCCGCTTTCCTACAAAGAAACTGCGACAATGCTTCGCAGCATCTCCACGAATGCCGTGTGTCCTTCCCAATTGATGCCGTCGACCGCAACTTCCGCGCGTGACGTTGCGCCGTCTCTCGCGCCCGCCGCGACCGTGGCCTCAATCATTCGGTGCTCAAGGCCCGGGGTATGAAGAACGTCCAAATCTTTCTCCCGTGCGGCGATAGCGGCTGCGATTCCGTACGCGCCCCAGTTCGAGACCGATGCACTGACCACGACGTCAGTTGCGGTGACGGTAACGACGCCCGAAGCATGGCCCGCGAGGGATTTCGCGCCGAGCGGATGGACCGCAGCAATCGCGTCGCGTACAGCGCCGAACCCGACTTCGTTCCCTCCATCACCCACGCCGACCGTGAGCACGCCTCGCTTGCGTGCGACGTCGGCGAGTAGATACACGTGCCCAACGTCCTCGGGATTGCGGCAATCACCACGCACCCCATGGAAGAACCCTTCCTTGTTAGGTCCATCCCGCTCGACGAACAGAACCGCCGAAGGGCGGTATTCGTTCATCAGGTCTTCTGCTTTTTCGCGACCGGGGAACAGGCCCAATTCGAAGCACTCAGTCGAGACCGCTCCGGCTTTTCCCAAATCGTCGTTGATGACTGAGGCGACCGCTCGAACGGGTGCGGCGTGCGCCTCCTCCGTCACGAGCACGACCCGCACTCCATACGCGAGAATGAGCGCGCGAGCCAACGCGGCCGCTCCGACCGGACCATCGGTCTCTCCTTGCGGGAGTTTCGGAGCGGTACCCGCGCCCGTAGCGATGAACACCGTGTCGCCCTTCGACAGGACCTCGCCGAGCTTGCGCGCGGCGAGCGAGCTAAGCGGTTCGCCGTGGTGGGCGCGGCACGCTTCGTACATTGGGACCACGAAGCCCGCCGGGAGGCCGCCGTTCAGCGGCCTCATCTCTACGGTCATCAAACGGTCAATGCGTTCGCCCGTGATTTGTTCGTTCGTTGGTGTCATGGCAAATCAACGGTCGATGGGGTCGCGGTACGTTTCCTTCACAAGGAGAACGCAGACGAGAGAAATGATGGCCGCTACCACGACGTACCACGAAACGGACATCGAGTTGCCACTTCGCGCTACAAGCCATGCGGCAATCAATGGCGTCGGGGCGCTGGAGATGATTCCCGAGAGCTGGTAAGCGGTCGACGAACCGCTGAAACGATAGCGGGTCGGGTACTGCTCTGCGTAAATGACGCCGTGCAGCGAACCTGTTGAGGCATGGCCGATACCCAGACCGAGCGACAGGGCGATGGTGATGAGCACAGGGTTTCCGGTGTCAAGCAGCCAGAACAGCGGGAAAGCATAGGCCGCGAAGAAGACTGCACCGAACCCATACACCAACCGGCGACCAACCTTGTCTGAGAGCCAACCGAAGATCGGTTGCATGAAAAGGTCAACAGCGGCCGCGACGAGCAGGCCAGTCGAGGCAACGCTGCGAGGCAGATGCAACGTACTCGTGATGTAGGTCAGCGCGTAGACCGTAATCAGGAAGTAACCGACGTTTGCCACCGTCTGGAAAAAGACCAGAATGAGGGTCTTCTTCTTCTCGTTTTGCCAGACTTCGAGCAAAGGTGCACGCGACACTTTCCCAGCCGCCTTAACCTTTTCGAAGTTTGCTGGCTCGCTCACCTGCAGTCGGATGTACATGCCGACGAACAACAGCGCGAGGCTGAAGATGAACGGCAGACGCCAGCCCCAGCTGAAGAACTGCTCGTCCGGCAACGCAGACACGAGAGCGAATGCACCCGTCGAGACGAGCAAGCCTGCGGGCACACCCATCTGCATGGTCGAGCCGAAGAGGCCGCGCCTCCCATCTGGCGCATGTTCAACTGACATCAGTGCCGCCCCGCCCCATTCGCCTCCGAGGGCGAAGCCCTGAACTACCCGCAGGAGAATCAGAAGACCCGGACTCCAATAGCCGATGGAGTTGTACGACGGCAAGAAACCGATTGCAGCCGTACAAAGGCCCATTACCAACAGCGTGAAAACGAGCATCTGCTTGCGCCCCATACGGTCGCCGAAGTGGCCGATGACCATCCCGCCCAGTGGACGGAGGATGAAAGCGACAGCGAAGGAAGCCATCGACGCAAGCGTCGCAAGCTCCGGAGTCAGTTCATTGAAAAATACCTTTGGGAACACCAGTGCAGCGGCGGTGCCATAAAGGAAGTAGTCGTACCACTCAACCGTCGTCCCGATAAACGAGCTCATTGCGGCTCGTGTTGACGACCCGCGTGTCTCGTGCGCGGTTTCTTCGGTGGTTGCTGCCATTTGCAAGCTCATATGTCCTCCAACCGATATGCGACAACTTCGTTGGCCCGGTCATTTGCCGGGCCGACTTTCGTAGATTGCGCTTAGACGTTGATAGTCACGCTCTTACGCGAGGTGTAGGCCTCGAGCGCGCCTTCAATGGAGTACTCAGCGCCGATACCGCTCTGCTTTGCACCGCCATACGACATTCCGGGAATCTGTCCGCCTGCGCGATTGACTTGCAACCATCCAGCGTCAATCTGCTCGGTGGCCTTCAGCGCCTTAGTGATGTCGTTCGTGAAGACATAGGCTGCCAGACCGTACACCGTGTCGTTAGCCCACTGGATGACCTCTTGTTCGTCGGTCCAAGGGATGGCGACCAGGACCGGCCCAAACACTTCCTCGCGGCAGACACGCCAGCTGTTGTCGACACCCGCGAAGATGACCGGCTCGGGGAAGAAGCCCTTCGCTTCTTCGACCGACGGCGGGACCGTGCCGGTAAGCACCTGGGCGCCGGATTCCACAGCCTCCTTGATGAAATCGCGAACGGCGGTGTAGCGCTCTTCGTTGATGATGGCGCCGATGTCGTTGGATTCGTCGAGCGAATCGCCCGTTTTCAGCTCCTTGACCTTTGCCACCAGCTTGGGCATCACGACGTCCCACACGTCCTTATGCACGTACAGGCGCGAGCCGGCGGTACACGACTGACCCTGACGAGCAAACCGCATCGCGTTGATAATGCCGGTGACCGTTGCATCGACATACTCCGGCGTCGCGGCATCCGGGTAGACAATGCAGGGGCTCTTGCCACCGAGTTCGAGCGTCGAGCGACCGATGCGGTCTGCAACGGCGTGCGCGACGAGCTTGCCAACTTCCAGCGAACCCGTGAACGACACCTTCGCCACGTCCGCATGCTGAGAAAGCGCCGCACCCGCTTCGATGCCGGTGCCCGTCACGAGGTTGAACACGCCGGCCGGGAAAAGACCCGTCGCAAGTTCGGCAATCTTGATAACAGCCAATGGCGCATCTTCTGCGGGCTTCAGAACCAGCGTGTTACCGGTGCCGAGCGCCATGCCAATCTTGACGGCCGCCAGCACGACCGGCGAATTCCACGGGATGATTGCGCCAACGACGCCAAGCGGTTCACGGGTTGAGTAGCTGAAAAGGCCCGGGCCGAGCGGCAGTGTTTCGCCCTTTTGCTCAGCGACAACGCCACCGTAATAGCGCAGCACTTCGGCCGCGCCCAGCACTTCCGGACGGCTCTGGGTACGCAACGCGTTTCCGCTTTCGGCGGCCAGCACGCGAGCGATTTCCTCAGCGTTTGCCGTGACGCGGTTGCCCAACTCGCTCAGCAGCGCGCCACGAGCTCGCGATGCCATGCGACGCCAGGCCGGGAACGCTGCCTTGGCCGCAGCGACTGCTGCGCCAACGTCATCCGCATCGCTGGCACCAATGGTTGCGAGCCTTTCACGACGCGACGGATTCTCGATGTCAAGCGTCTTGCCTTTTGCCGGCGTACGCCATTCGTTGTTGACCAGCAGACCCGTGATGCCAACTTTCGGCAGGACGACTTCGGCGTTGAGATTTTCGGTTCGGGAATTCACAGTTTCTTCCTTAAGACGGTGTCGGGTTACTGCGCTGCGGGCAGGCTCAGGCGAACGCCGAGCAGTTCTTCATAGATTTCGTTGACGCTCGTGGAGTCCTTGCCGCCAAGACCCTTGGCTCGCGCTGCGTTATACGTCTGAAGGACCAGTTGACCGAGCGGCATCGGCAAGTTGGAAAATTCGTCAAGACAAAGCTTGATGTCCTTGTGCATGAGGTCGATGGCGAAGTTCGCCGGACGCTCTGCCGTGAACAGGGTTTTCGGCAGGTAGTCGAGCATCTTGCTGCCAGCAAGGCCCGCCGTCAGCACGTCACAAAGGACGTCGAGCTTCGCTCCGGCCTTCACACTTGCAGTCAGCACTTCGCCGAGCGCGACCGTGTTGATAGCCGTCAGAAGGTTGTGGCTCAGCTTGGTCAGTTGGCCAGCACCAATGTCGCCGCAATGAACGACACGGCCTGCGAGCACATCGAAGACGGGCTTCAGTTGTTCCAGAACCTGCGACGAACCGCCGACCATCAGGACCAGCTTGCCGTTTTCCGCACCGGCGACGCCGCCGCTCACGGGCGAGTCGACGAAGGCGACGTTCTTCTGCGCGGCGGCCGCGGCAATTTCCTTCGTCGTCGCCGGGTCGACCGTGCTGAAATCGACGATGATGGCGCCCTCCGCGGCCGTCTTGAGCACGCCTTCAGTGCCAGTCACCGCGTCGCGAAGCGTTTTCGGGCTCGGCAGGCTGAGGAGGATGCGCTCCGAATCCTGGGCAGCTTCAGCGGGGCTCTTCATAGCGATAGCACCCTGCGATGCCAGCGCGTCCATCGCTGCTTGGCTCGGGTCATACACGCGGACCTGATGGCCCGCCGCGACCAATCGAGCCGCCATGCGACCGCCCATACGTCCCACGCCAATGAATGCAACCTTCATTTGAACTTCCTCCGACTGAATTCCGTTTAGTTGAGCCAGCACCGCACTTAAATAACTGTTCTTTAAGGGTTTTACCGACAACTTTGTCGGTTTCAAGTGCCAGTGACTCGACTATAGGAAGTCAAATTAAGAAAAAAAAGACGACACTTTTTGACGGTATGCGTAAGTAATGGTTACCATTGGCCGTGGGAGGAGAGCCAATGTTGAATCTCAGTCGATTGCGCCTACTACACGAGTTGTCGGTGCTGGGGACCATTTCCGCCGTCGCGGATGCAGTTCACCTGACGCGTCCGGCGGTATCCCAACAGCTTGCGCAACTTGAGGATGAGCTCGAGACCGTGCTAATCGAGCGGTCCGGGAGGGGTGTCCGACTGACGCCCGCCGGTCGGCGGCTCGTCGCTAGAGCCACAGACCTCTTCCAACTGGTAGAAGAAATCGAAGCGGAGGTGGCTGCAGCCAATGTGGAAGTGAGCGGCGAAGTGCGCATGTCGGCCTTCGGCTCCTTGGCGAGCAGCGTAGTACCACTCGCCGTTCAGCGTCTGCTGCAAGAGCACCCGCAACTGAACGTGATATTCACTGAACTAGAACCATCTGAAGGGCTGCGAGCGGCGGCCGCCAAGCAGACCGACCTCGCCATCGTCGACGACCTCGTAAGCGCGGAGGCGCTGGCCAACGTGCTTGAATTTCGACCGCTGTGCGTGGACCATTTCGACGCGGTCGTGTCGTCCAGCCATAAGCTCGCCGGTCGCAAGTCAGTCCATCTGTCTGACCTCGCTCACGAACGCTGGGCGCTCAATCAATCTGCCGCGACATATCACACGTTCCTTCTAAACGCCTGTTATGCCGGGGGCTTCACGCCGCGAGTCACAACCAGTAGCCGAAACATGGCTGTGACGCTTGAAATGGTTCGCACTGGCGGCGCCGTCGCAGTGTTACCAAGGCTGGGGCTGCGACAGGCGGAGAAGGACCCGGACTTCTCGGTTTTGCCCATCGACCCGGTCCTCAATCGCCGGGTCTTCGTCGCTTTGTCGAAAGGCACCGCGAAAAGGCCTGCTGTTGCCGCAGTACTTGACGCGCTCGTGCTCTGCGCGAAGGAGCTCTGACAGAGCGTGCACTCACCGCTCTAGTTTTGACGGGTGCGTATTGCGTGCGCGAGTGCCTCCATGTCCGCGACGATGTGGAACACACCGAACGACACGTGCACACCGTCTCGCTCGGATACCGTGGGAGGGATTCGAAGACGTGAAAGGCGGACATTAGTGGACGATTGTTTCTATAAGATGCGGTGGACCTACCGACCCTTGTCACCGCGCGGCACATGCGGAACCAGTTCTTCCTCATACAGCCGATAGGTGAGTTCAAGCATCTCCTTGACATCGCGCGACTCATCCAGCAAACGCATGCTCATAATGACAGGCGATACTAGAGTCGGGTCGTCCAATTCTTTATAGATGACATCGTCGCGCTTCAGGCCATTCACACTGCTTGGAACAATTGAAATGCCCTCGCCGGCCGCCACAAGGCCGAGCGCAATTTGCAACTCATGCACCTCATAGATTCGGCGAGGTTTCAACGTGCGGTCTTGGAAAGCGGAGAGCACCTGGTCCGCGAAGCTGGGTCGCGGTGCTTGCGGAAATATGATTAGCGTCTCGTTCACGAGTTCGTGCAGCGCGAGAGCGGATTTCGTGAGTGTCAGAGAATGTCCATGGGGGAACGCGGCAATCATTCTCTCCTCGCGGAGAATCACCCTTCGAATGTTCGCATCCTCCAGCCTAATCCGTCCGAACCCGACATCAATGCGGCCATCCTTGAGCGCGCGAATTTGGTCCATCGTGGACAGCTCGTGAAGACTCAACTCTACTGTTGCGTTCTCGTCGCGGAAGCGCCGGATGAGCTTCGGCAGCATGCCGTACAGCGTTGAACCGACAAACCCAATAGAAAGACTGCGTTCGATGCTCCCCACGCGCCTCGTCATTGACTCCAACTCCGATGTTTGAGTCAGTATCCGGGTTGCGTGGGAATAAAAGAACTTACCAGTCTCAGTCAGCTTCAATGGTCGAGAATTTCGCTCAAATAGCTGAACTCCGAGCACCTCTTCGAGTTGTTGTATTTGGCGGCTCAACGGCGGTTGAGCGATATTTAGAAGTCGCGCTGCACGCGTGAAGTTCCGCTCGTCGGCCACCGCGACGAAGTAGCGGAGGTGTCGCAGCTCCATGTCAACATCTCTTAGATGTGGGCCGACCGGGCTCAGGCAACTTTCTACCGAACCCGGACGAACGCCCAACGATTCGACCTCCTCTCGCTTACTCCGACTTAACAACGGCCCCGACCGGAATCGAGGCAGCTGATTTGCCCTTTCCTACCGCGAGCACTGCGATGACTGCAATCACTAGAGGAATGGCGAACAAGCTATAAATCGTTGACGACGACCATGACTTATCGACGAGCGTACCTGCTGCGATAGGTGCAATTACAGCCCCAACGCGACCAATCCCGATAGCCAACCCCATAGCCGTTCCTCGACAATCTGCCGGATAGACAGTCGGAGTTAGCGCATACATGCCCGTCATACACCCGAAGGCACCGGCTCCCGCAACAACAAACAGTGCTGTTCCTGTGCCGAAAGCAGACAATTGCATGCCCAGATACGCAAAAAGAAAGGCTGTGGCCACAAAGTAGGCAGAGACGAGCAAGCGCGTTCCGAGCTTAACAGCGACGAGACCAAACAGGGCACCGCCGAAAATGCCCCCGACGTTGAGTAGGATGCCGGCTCGTAGACCTTCGTGCGGGGCACCTCCCCCAGCCACGATAAGCTTTGGTGTCCAGCTCAAAACAAAGTAGATGCTGAACATTACAAGCAGCCAAGTCGTGCACAAAGCAATCGTCCGCCACAGATAGCTGCCTGAGACAATGGTGGCCCAAGGATTCTTTGAGACCTCATCAGTCTCCACCATCGGTAGTTGCGACAGAGTATTTCGCCCCATTCGCTCAAGAACCTTGTTGAGCTTCGTTAGAGCATCCTTCGGACGCTTCGTTACCAGGAAGTCAATCGATTCGGGCAACCCTCGCATGACCAGCGGGACAAGAACCGCTGTTGCGGCGCCGCCCAGGATGAACACACCTCGCCAGCCGAAGTGCTTCAACACCTCGTTGGCAAGAAGTCCTCCGAGCGTTGCTCCGATTGGATAGCCGGCCACTTGAAGACTGATTGCGGTACTTCTCCATTTATTGGTGGAATACTCCGATGTGGTGACGTTCATGCTTGCAAGAATTCCGCCGATACCAAGTCCCGTTACCGCTCGTAGAACGAGGAGTTGAATCGGATTCTGCGCATAAGCAGAAAGCATCATGCCAAGAGCAATCGTGGGCAAGCAAAGAAGGATAAGTGTCCGCCTTCCGTATTTGTCCGCCGCCGGTGCGACGAGAACGGACCCTGCTCCCATTCCGAACAGGCCCGCGCTAAGTAAGTATCCAAGTTCCTTTCCGCTCAAATGCCAGTCAGCCGAGAGATGCGGGCCTACAAACGCCAGAGCTAAAACGTCAAATCCATCCAGCATGTTCATCAGAACACACAACGCGATAGCGCGTATCTGAAAGCCGCTCATCGGTCCGCTTGCGACCTCATGCAAGAACGCTGACTGTTTCATGGTTGTCTCCATTGACTATCCTTAGCGGGACCGTTCGGAACATCAAAACAACGTATTCATTCCATTCCGTTCCCGCTGGTAGCCGTCTGTATGTTCGAATAGGCGGAAATCTGGGTTTCCGCGTTTGGCTGAAACATGTGCCTCTCGCCCGGAAGGTCGCCGACGTAAGTCAGTCGTCGACGGCGGAACTCCGGCACAAATCTGACCGGTGGTTTGACCAGCGAGAGCCCTTCACGCTTTGCAGGATTGCAGGCGCGTTTGACCCGACAAGCGTTGACCGATGTCTTGGAAGTGAAGCGATGAGTCAAGTCACTTCTTCTGAGACCATCGGCCTACGTCAAAGTGGCAGTGCCGGGAAAGCGTCAAATGTGGTAAATGTCGATGACTTGGTGAATCAGGTCGTTCTTCAAAACCACTTTCTTGTCGAGGATTGAAAAACCTGAAGTGCCGGTCTTCAACGTGTAGTACGACGTTCCGAAAAAGTGGTCGAGTGTTTTGTACCTGTAGTTCATCGTATGCCAGTTGAACCGTACCTTCACCGTCTGCTCCACGCGCCCCACGATTTCTACATTGGAGATGTTGTGGGTGGTTCTCGGTTCGGGACTACTTGCACCGGAGCGCTCCGTATTAAGGCGGAAGACACGGTCTTCGAGCCCAATACGATTTGGATAGTAGATAAGGGAGATATGCTTTGTTGGGTCATCCACCAGCGCGTCGGAATCATCCCAGCAAGGCATCCAGAAAACAGCTTCCGGGTCGTAGCATTCCAGCCATTCGTCAAACTTCCGGTCGTCCAGCAAGCGCCCCTCCCGGAAGAGGAATGCACAGATGTCGAGATACAGGTTTTCGAAGCTCGTCATTCCAGCACCTCCGCCGGTTTCACGTTGATGACCTTCTTTTCAGCCGAAAGGTTGCGCAGCATCGTTTCAGACCAGTATCGGTGCTGTTGCACAAAGAGCCCTTCGTCTTCGATTCGAACCCCGCTGAGAATCGGATTCAAGCCGATACGCGCCGCATTTTCATCCGCGCCATTTACCCACCGGGGCGCGCCTCTGCTAAGGTCGTTCCATTGGGCGGCGGAACCCTTGAAGCCGCTTTGGCATGCACGGAATTCTTCGAGGTCATCTGGCGTTCCCATGCCGCTGACGTTGAAGAAATCCTCGTATTGGCGAATTCGCGTGTTGCGGTCTTGTTCGCTCTCGTCGCGAGGCCCGAAGCAATAGATGGTGACTTCGGTCTTGTCTACCGAAATGGGACGGACCACGCGAATCTGCGTGGATACCTGGTCCATCACGTAGAGATTCGGGTAAATGCAGAGATTGCGCGTTTGATTGACGATGGCGTCGGCCACCTCTTCGCCAAGTCGCGCCTTCAATTCCTCACGACGGCTGTAAACGGGACGCACCTCCGGATTGAGTAGCCGCGTCCACAGGAGCAGATGCCCATGCTCGAAGGCGTAGAATCCGCCGACGCTTTTCGACCAGGCATTTGCGTCAACAGTACGGATGTTATCGTCCGAACGGTCGCGACGACCTACCGTAGCGACATAGTTCCAGTGAACTGCGCTGACGTGGTATCCGTCAGCCCCGTTCTCGATTTGCAGCTTCCAATTTCCGTCGTAGACGTATGAAGAACTGCCGCGCAGCACTTCGAGTTCACCAGTTGTCTGATTGACGATTTGGTCAAGAACGGCTTTGCTCCCTCCCAGGTGCGCCTCAATCGACCCAACGTCGGGGTTCATCGAACCAAACAGAAATCCGCGATAGTTCGCAAAGGACGGAACCTGCGTGAGGTCATGCGAACCGTCTACGTTGAACCCTTCTGGATAGTTGTCCGCCTGTCCATCCTTTACCTTCAGGAGCTTTCCTGTGTTGCTGAAGGTCCAACCGTGGAACGGGCAGGTGAAAGTGCCTTTGTTTCCTTGCTTACGCCGACAAAGCTCGGCGCCGCGATGCGCACAGGCATTGATAACGGCGCCTAGCGTTCCGGTTTTGTCTCGCGTGATGATGACGGGTTGGCGACCAATACTAGAGACGAAGTAGTCGTTGGGATTTGGGACCTGGCTTTCGTGCGCCAAGAAGACCCAGTTTTGTTCGAAGATGTACTTCATCTCATATTCGAACAACGCGGCATCGGTGAAAATGTCGCGACGGCACCGGAAGTGACCGTTGACAGGGTCGTCTTCGACAGATTCGGAGACCAACTGACGCACAACGTCCGCGTCAGCCGTCGAATTGCATGGGGTATTCACGGTTTGCTCCTCCTAGTGTTCTGGTTCTACCCATTTTCACGAAGGAGAAGCACCGGCAATATCCAGTCACTGCACACCTGCTATCCGCTTTCTGCAGATTCGCAAATGCAGCAAGAATTACCGCAGCCGAGAAAGCGTCTGAGACGGGAGTTCGCCGTAGCGAGCTTTATAGAGCGCAGAAAAGCGTCCAAGGTGAGAAAAGCCGCAGCGAGTCGCGATTTCTGTAACGCTGTCCGACGTGCGCGCTTGAAGGAGGTCAGAACGAACCCGCTCGAGCCTTAAGCGTTGAATGAAGTCGCGCGGACTCTCTTGAGCGTGTGATTTAAACAAAACATATAATTTTCTCAAGCTCACATTCGACGCAACGGCAATCGACTCAAGCGACACGTCTTCATAGAGGTTATCTAGGATGTAATTTTTTATTTTCTCGAAAGCTTGATTTGTTCCACGAGCCGATAAATCGAGCGCGTTCGTCTCAAGCTGGGCCAGCAGTTTGCGAACCAGTATCTGCGAGTAGTGATGTTGCATCGCTGAGTCGCAAGACATGTTTCCCGCCTCTTCGCACATTAGCGCCAGCAAGCCGGCAAGTCCCTCAACTGAAGTCACCGCGTGGATGGGCTCGACGAAGCGTAGGCTCTTTGTGAGCACGCACTCCTGCTCTTCACGGGCCGCCGCCTCGACTACTTCGATGGGAAGCGTGACGATGAGCTTTTCGCAGTCGCTTGAGTACTGCACCTGCGCCGGGTCCACGGGATTGATTACGAGGAACTCGCCCGGTCTGAACTCGTGGCGACAATCGGCTCCCGTCCAAACAGACGTACCGCGCAGCAGCACCTGCAATTGGTATGAATCGCGGAGGGACTCTGTCGCTATCTCAACGGGACCGCCATAACTGATGTTGCACAGGCCAATTTCGGAGACTCGTCCGAGGAGTAGACGCGCGTTCGGTTTAATCTCGCCCGGCACCTGAATTGAATGCCGGCCGACAACGCGGTTGACGTACGCAGATACCTCTCGTGGGTCGGCGCCTGTGAACACTGAGCTCTTGGACGACAAATTGAGGGACAGCATCGAGTCTTGGCGGCCGCAGTAGGGGAACTGTTCTTGTCAGCAGCAGTTGGCCCCAGTCATGCAATGGCCGATATTGGGGTTTACTGTTACGTACCGATTCTGCGTCGAAGGTGTGGATTGGACCGAACTCTTCATTCGACGACTCGATATTAGAAGGTGTCACATTGAGCGCGTCAAACACCCTTTAGGCATGATTCAATACCTCTAAGGTTGGGTACGAGGCGTATGCGTACACCCGGTCACTCGAAACGAGCACCAACCGCACGCAGTTGAATGCCATCGGCGCAATTTAGCGCCGCAGATTATCCACGCCGAATGGCACCAGTGACCTTCTCCTGCCCAGATGTTGTCTTTGACGACAATGGGCAAGCCGGCCAACGGCGGCAACTTCTGACCCGCGGCCCGTGCAGCATCGACCGCGCGCGCGGATGCCATGGCACCTTGGTTGAGCGTAATGAAAGCGTGAAGATTCGACAGGGAGCTCGCTCTTCCAAGCAGTGTCCGAACATATGTTTCCGCGGAAAGCTGACCCGTTGCCATCGCGGAGACGGCCTGTGTTGCAGTTAGCGAAAGCTGCTGTGATTGGTCCGTCTGAAGCGGAGGTGATGAGTCGCTCCCTCCGCCGCATGCGGAGAAGCCGACGCCGATTGCTGGCGCGAGCGCGAGGGTACCTGCACGAGTGACGAATGTGCGACGACTCATCGATGTGGGCTTATTCATTGACTGTCTCCAAGTCTACAGCTTTCTATGCACGTGCTCTTTGACCCGCCACGAACAACGAGTCCGTGGCTGGGTTCCATCCATCTATTACGTCATCTCAGAACGGATACTGGATTGGCTTGTCGGTCAGGCTGACCCATTGGGTTTGCGTGAACTCATGCACGTTTGCTGGCCCACCGAAGCGGCCGCCATTGCCAGACGCGCCCATGCCGCCAAAGGGGACATGGAACTCGTTGTTCACCGTTTGGTCGTTGACGTGAACCATGCCGGCGCGGATTCGCGATGAGATTGCCAGACCGCGCGACATCGACTGCGTGTGGACAGCCGCAGCCAGCCCGTATTCCGAGGAATTGACCAGTTCCACTGCTTCGTCGTCGCTGTCGAAGACGGTGATTGGAGCGATGGGCCCGAAAATCTCTTGTTCGTAAGCCGCCATACCCGGTTTCACGCCGGCGAGAACGGTCGGTTCGTAGAACAGTCCGCTGTACTTCCCACCAGCCAAAACCGTGGCGCCTGCGCCAACGCTCGACTGAACGATGTCATTGATTCGGTCGCGCTGCTTCTGGTTAATCAGCGGGCCCAGATGCACTTGCTCCTTCGCGGGATTTCCGACCGCGAGGTTACGAGCACGCTCGGCGAGTCGCTGTGCGTATTTCTCAGCGATGGACCGGTGCACAAGGTGACGGCCAGTCTGCATGCAGATTTGACCTTGGTGCAGGAATGAACCCCATGCCCCGCTGGACGTTGCTGCCTCGATGTCCGCGTCCTCGAGGACGACGATGGCGTTGTTCCCGCCGAGCTCCAGCGCAACTTTCTTCAGCATGCGACCGCAGATTTCGCCGATGGAGCGACCAACCGCCGTCGAGCCGGTGAACGAAATCATGGCGACCTTCGGATGGCGCACGAGTGCGTCGCCCGCAGCCGGACCGCCCGGAATCACATGCAATACGCCAGCAGGCAGGCCCGCATCTTCAAAGACTTTAGCCAGCAGAAGACCACCAGCCACCCCACTCTGCGGGTCCGGCTTCAAGATGACCGCATTGCCAAGCGCAAGAGCGGGCGCAACAGACCTCATCCCAAGAAGAATCGGGAAGTTCCAAGGTGCGATGACGCCGACGACACCCACCGGTACTTGGCGGCAGATGTTCATCCGGCCTGGAATCGCCGAAGGATAAAGCGCTCCCTCGGACTGCATGGGAATCGCCGCTGCCATCTGCAATTGCTCGTATGTTGCGTGCATCTCCCACTCAGCCTTCGGGCGCGTCGAGCCGCACTCTCGAACGTTCCACTCGTTGATTTCGGGCGCGCGCTCCTTCAAAAGACGTGCTGCCTCTCGCATGATTGCTGCACGCTGGTCAAAGGGCATCGATGCCCACGCTTCCTGAGCCTTCGTCGCAGAAACGACCGCGTTATCGATGTCTTCGGCCGAACTGACACCAATCAATCCGATGCTCTCGCCGGTCGCCGGCTCGACGACTGCCTGGGTCCCACCCGCCGCCGTCTTCCAGCCGTCCGAAAAAATGCGCCCGTTCCAAACTTGCGACTCACCAATATTGCTCATACTATTTCTCCGTGATGCATGTTGATGCTTTTCCTGGATATTCACTTCGCCTGTGAAGCGAGCGTGTGCACCGGATGTTCAGCGCGGACGCGGCGGCTCGAAATCAGCAAGACCGCGATTGCGGCAACGATTCCCGGTGCTGCGAATACGAGAAAGCTGAAACTGACGGCAAATTTTTGTGCGAGCAGATACCCACCGAGAGCCGGACCAGCCATGGCGCCGAAGCGTCCTGCCGCGGCCGCCCAACCTACACCGGTCGAACGGATACCGGACGGATAGAGCTGCGCGGCGAATGCGTGAGCGATACACAGCGTTCCGATGGTCGTTGCGCCGGCCGCCATCAACAAGATGTTCAAGACGATGGGGGACTGCTTGTAGCCCAGCAATCCGATAGAGACGGCAGCCACTGCAAAGAAGAGAATCAATGTGGGCTTGCCACCGAAGCGGTCCGCCAACCAACCGCTGCACAAGCCACCGATGACCGCGCCGATGTTCAATGTAATCAGGAACGAAAGGCTCGAGCCGAGGGAATAGCCGTTTGCGGCCATCAGCTTGGGCAACCATGTATTGAGGCCATAGACCATCAGCATGCACATGCCGAACGCAACCCAGAGGAACAGGGTGTCCATCAGTCGACCATGGGAAAACAGCTCAACGGCGCGCACACGAGCCTGCTCCACGTCTTCCTCCTCGGCCGCCAAACTTGGCGCACTGCCGTGAAAGTCCGGGGCATAACTGCGCAAGACGGGTTCGACTTGAGCGAAGCGCTTGTGAGCAATCAGGTAGCTGATTGACTCGGGGAGCCATTTGTAAAAGACCGGGAAGAACAGCAGCGGGATGCCAGCGATAAGAAAGTTCGCGCGCCAGCCAAATTCCGGCGTGATTGCTTTCCCAATTAGCGCGGCAACAACACCGCCAACGGAAAAGAAGCTCAACATGACGGTGACCATGATGTTGCGCTTGCTGCGAGGCGACATCTCCGTCACCAGCGCCACGATGTTCGGCACCATGGCTCCAAGACCCAGGCCCGTCATGAACCGGCAGAGGGCGAACTCGGTCGTATTGGTGCAGAAGGCGTTGCCAAACGCTGCAATCCCGAAGAGCACCAAGGAAAGGAGGATGATGCGGCGGCGGCCGAATTTGTCAGAAGAGCTGCCCAGTGTCAGGGCGCCCACCATCATCCCAAACAGCGCACTACTTCCGATGAACCCTGCGGTGACCGGCGAGAGCTGCCAATCATGCATGAGTTGGGGGAGGATTGACCCGTAAATCACCAGGTCGTACCCGTCAAAAAGCATCAGCAACGAACACCAAAACATGACCATGAGATGGCGGGAGTTAAGGCGCGTGTTGAACAACGCGTCACCAACGGCGGCGTGATGGTCCATCTTTGTCTCCAAATTTAAACTGTGGACAAGCTCTTGCCGGCTTTGAGTTAGTACAACGAATCTGCAATTGTTCGCTTCGTTGACGGTATGTTTCAAGGTTGTTTTTTAAACCAAGAACCTATTCACTTGGTCTTCTTTCCAGCGGATTCCGGCGCCGGCCTCATTGCCGAAATGCGCTTGCCCGTCTTTGAATTCAAGAACCGGCTCGAGGATGGGACCCGCGAGGTCCATCCGTTCGAGATAATGGGCGGTCGGGCTTACCGCAAGAACATGCGCGCTGAATTCTTGGAAGATGTGGCTCGACATCGGCAAGCTGTGTTGTTCTGCGATTGCACTGGCTTTCAACCAGCCGGTGACGCCGCCGATTTTCATAAGGTCCGGCATGCAGAAGTCGCACGCGCGGCTGTCAACAGCCTTTTGCATTTCGTCGGGGCCGAACCAGTTTTCACCCATCTGAACTGGAATTTTTAGCGCCTCACGGATTGATGCGTGGCCGGCATAGTCATGTTGCAAAGTCGGCTCTTCAATCCACGAAATGCCTTCAGCCTCCAGAGCACGGCCGCGACGTTTTGCTTCCGGCACCGACAGACCTTGGTTGTAGTCGACCAAGAGTTGCGCCGATTCGCCCGTCACCTGCTTCAACGCCCGCAGGACTTTCAGGTCGTACTCGAGCGTCGCGTAACCGATTTTCGTCTTGACGGCCTTGAAGCCGGCTTCCACTGCATCGCGAGCGCGCTTTGTGCCCAGTTCCACGTCATCCATGCTGTGGCTGTCATACGAAGCCACCGGACGCGCTTTTCCGCCAAGCAACTCGACGAGCGGCAACCGATGGGCCTTTGCCTTCGCGTCCCACGCGGCCATGTCGAGGCCTGCGGTGGCCATGCGCACGATGCCCGTGTTGCCGATAAGACGGAAACGGGCGTTGAACGCGCGGTCGATATCATGGGGAGACAGTGGCATGCCCTTCACGAGCGCACCAAGCGCCTCGACCATCTGGAGAGTCGGCTTCAGCGCCAAGGGCGTGTAAGTGAACACGTACGCGTGACCGGTGACATTCGCGTTCGTAAGCAGGTCAATCAACACCAGCGAAGCCGTAGCGACGGTGCCAACTGCCGTCTTCACGGGGTATTGAAGCGGCACATTGACAGCTCTTGCATGCAGGCCAGTAATTTGAATATCTTCCACGACAGCAACCTCTTATACAGATACCGAGTCGGCGATGCTCAAGTCATCGACATTGCAACGACCGCCATTCCATAAAAAATCCGAGTTGAGCTGGCTGGCGGAAGGACAACCAACTTGCGCCAACGTCGTGTCGATTTCGCCCTTGAGGAGCGCGAGGACCGCGTCGACACCGGCTTCTCCACCAGACGCGAGACCGTAAAGCGTCGCTCGTCCGAGAAGCACTGCACTTGCCCCCAACGCCACTGCTTTGACCACATCTGAGCCACGGCGAATGCCGCTATCAACGAAAACCGGCGCGGCAATGCTCTTCGCGGTTTCCTGCAGCACTTCGACTGGCGCTATGGCGCTGTCCAGTTGCCGACCCCCGTGATTCGAAAGAATCACCCCATCTGCTCCGAGCTCGATGCAGCGACGCGCATCATCAACCCGGCTGATGCCTTTAATCAGCAACTTGTGCGGCCACAGGTCGCGAAGCCACTTCAGGTCGTTCCACGCGAAACTCGCGTCCATCTGCCGGCTCATCAGCGCAGCTTGCAATTCAGTGTCCTGCACGTCCTGGCTTGCAAAATTTGCCAGTTGCGGCATCCCATATCTGACCAGGTCCAAAGACCAGCGCGGATGCAGCACGCCGTCAAGAATGGTCTTCGCTGAATACTTCACGGGCATCCCGAAGCCGTTCCTCAGGTCGCGTTCACGTTTGCCGTTCACACCGACGTCGGTTGTCAGGATGAGCGTCGTGTAACCCGCGTTCAACGCGCGCTTGACCAGCAGCTCAGCGAGCTTGCGGTGGACCACATACAACTGAAACCAGATATCACCGGTCGCCGCCTTCGCCACCTCTTCGATGGAAGCGGTCGATGCCGTCGACAACGCGAAAGGAATTCCGAACTTGCCAGCAGCGCGCGCGAGGGCCAGGTCGCCTTGTGGCCAGAAAATCCCGTTCAAACCGGTCGGCGCGATGACGAGCGGAGCGCTCGCCGCCTTCCCGAGGATGTTCACTTGCGTACTGCGAGAACTGACATCAACGAGACGGCGCGGCTGAAACCTGATTTTCCTGAAGGTGTCTTGGTTACGGCGAAGTCCAATCTCATCCTCCGCCCCGCCTTCGAGATAGTCGAACACCATCTTAGGGAGGCGCGCCTTGGCGCTAGCGCGAAAATCAGCGACATTTACGAGCATTTTCATAACACAGTACCTCTGCGCCTTAAGCCCGAGTCTCAACTTCGATTAACACTGGCTTCTTTCGAGCAAGGGCTTGTCGCAAGGCCGAAGTGAGCGACTCGGCCGAATCGGCGTGCAGCGCTTCAACACCGTAGCCGCGTGCGAGCGCGCAGAAGTCCAACCCAGGAACGTCCAACCCCGGCACGTTCTCGGCCTGCAGAACACCAGCGAACCATCGCAACGCGCCATACGTGCCGTTCTTCATGATGATGAAGATGGTCGGGATGTTGTACCGCGCCGCCGTCCACAGAGCCTGAATGCCGTAGTTCGCCGAGCCGTCGCCAATCACGCCAATGACGCGGCGCCCGGGCTTTGCCAACTGGATACCAACCGCCGCGGGAAGTGCGAAGCCGAGACCACCGGCGGCCGCGAAGTAGTAGCTACCCTGTTCGGTCATGCGCAGGCGCTGCCACAGAATGTTCGTGGTCGACGTCGATTCGTTCACGTAGATTGCGTCACGCGGCGCCATTTCATCGAGAATGTCGAAAACGCGTTCCGGCGCCAACCGTCCTGCTTCAGCAGGAGCCGGTTCCGGACGGCGAACAGCGGCGGGCCTCGGGCGAGACGACTTCGAGACCGCATTGGTCAGCGCCTCGAGAGTCGGCACGATTTCGGCGATGATTGCATCGCCCATCGGCGCGCGCGTAGCCTCGTTGATGTCACAAGTGATTGCGATGAGACGCGTTCCTTGGGGGAGGAAATCGCCTGGTTCGTATTGGTGATAACGGAAGACGGGCGCGCCTACCACGAGCACCAGGTCATGACCCTCGAGCAGTCGGCTGATGCTCGCAATGCCTGCGGGCAAGAGGCCGCGGAAGCAAGCGTGGGTCGTCGGGAACGAGCAACGCGGCGCAGAAGGCGCCATCCAGACCGGCATCGACAGCTTTTCAGCGAGCGCCACTGCGAAGCCGTTTGCTTCGCTCGCGTCGACATCCGGACCGACAATCATCGCCGGGGTCTTAGCCTGCTCGAGTTCGCGAGCAAGACTCTGAAGCATTGCGGGCGTTGGGACACCCGCCATTTCAACGCGGCGCGTGGCGAGATAGTCAACGCCCGGAGCAGCCTCTCGTTTCCAGTCGTCATACGGGACCGACAGATAGACGGGACCTTTCGCGCCCGTGCTCGCCGTATGAATAGCGCGACTGAGTGCGAGCGGCACTTCCTGCGCGCAGGAGGGCTCGGAGCTCCACTTGACCAGCGGCTTCGGCAGCGAAGCAGCATCGACGTTTGCGAGCAGGGCCTCCACACCGACCATGGCGCGAACTTGCTGACCGGCCGTCACGACAAGCGGCGTGTGGGAGTTCCATGCGTTGGCGAGCGCGCCCATTGCGTTGCCCGTCCCCGCTGCGGAATGCAAATTCACCAAGGTCGGACGGCCCGTTGCCTGAGCGTAGCCATCCGCCATCCCTACAACGGCGCCCTCGTGCAACCCGAGAACGTAATTGAAGTCGCTCGGGAAATCCTTGAGAAACGGGAGTTCGTTGGAGCCCGGGTTCCCGAAGAAGGTTGTCAAACCCTGGGTTCTGAGGATTTCGTAGCACGCTTGGTGAATGGTCTTCATGGCATCAGTTCCGTCTCGATGGACCTATGCTATGAGGCCGAAGAAAATAAGACCAATCATCGTTTTTCTGTTCTTATAATAGATACCATCTATATTGGTGGTAACCATGAGCACCGACCTTAATTTGATTCGAACGTTCGTCGCAATTTACGAGACGCAGAGCGTTAGCGGGGCAGCGAAGCGGCTTAATATCACTCAGCCGTCCGTCAGCTACTCGTTGAATCGACTGCGGGACTTGCTCCACGACCCGCTTTTCACGCGCACTCGTGAGGGGATGGTCCCGACGTTCAATGCGACGCAGTTGTTCAACTCGTTCAGGGGAGCCCTGAACAGCATCGAGTCAGCCATCTCCGCGACGCGACAGTTCAACCCCTCGAAGTCGGAGCGCTCATTTAGGCTTGCGCTCTCCGACCTGGGAGAACTGTATTTCCTTCCCCTTCTGATTCGCGAGTTTCAAACGGTCGCACCGTCGGTTGGCCTCGAAATCGTGCAAATCGATAGCAGCGTCATTGCTGAATGGTTGCAGACCGGCTACGTCGATGCTGTAGTCGGAAATCTGCAGTTTGTCGGCGGCGAGGCAAGAAAAGCGACTTTGTTCAGCGAGAGCTATTCGTGCCTGTTGAGCGAATCACATCCGAGCATCGGCGATACGCTGTCGTTAGAAGAATTCGTGGCTGCAAACCACGTCGTGGTGGCACCCTTCACCGGCCACCATCTTGTCGAGGACGCTTTGAGCGAGATGGGCCTCAAACGGAAGATAGTCCTCCGGGTCCCACACTTCACCAGCCTATTTTCGTCGATTGCAACAACAGACCTCGTGCTGGCGCTACCAACACGTGTCGCGAAAGCCTTTGCGACGGATGGACGTCTAAAGGTCCTGCCGCTACCGTTCCAGATACAGCCGTTCGAGGTGAACTTGTACTGGTACCCGCATGCTGAGGACTCGGGCGCTCAGCAGTGGTTTTGCGAAACGATAAAGCGGACCTTGAGCCATGTCTAGTGCATTGCATCATTGAATTGGCACCCCAAGTGTGTTCAGATGCGGGTCATGGGCAAAATGAATCTGACCGATACCGAACGCGAGCAACTGCTGTCGGCGGCGCGCAGCCGAACGGTGCGTGCGGCGGACGTACGACGCGCGAAGTTGATCCTGATGCTCGAGGACGGCGAATCGCGCGACAGCATCATGCGCACACTGGGTTGCGACTCGCGCTTCATCGCGCGCTGGTCGGGGCGCTTTCTTAGCGAGCGACTGTCTGGCATGTACGCCCGACATCCCGGGCGCGCTCCCAAGCAGCCGCCAGCCAGACTTGAGGCGCGTGTGCTCAACCGTACTCTCAAGCACAAACCCACCGACGGCTCGACACACTGGAGCAGCTATAAGCTTGCGGCAGAGCTCGGCGACGTGTCGGTCTCGACCGTGCAGCGCATCTGGCGCAAGCATGGGGTCAAGCCGCAGCAGTTGGAGCGGCACATGGTCTCCAACGACCCGGACTTCGAGGCCAAAGCAGCCGACGTGATCGGGCTTTACCTGAACCCGCCGGCGCACGCAGCGGTGTTCTGTGTGGACGAGAAGACCGCGATTCAGGCACTCGACCGCAAGGACCGGATGCTGCCGCTGTCGCCGGGGCGCGCCGAGAGTCACGGCTTCGAGTACAAGCGCAACGGCACGCTCAGCCTGTTCGCGGCGTTCAATACTGCGACCGGCGAGGTGCTGGGCAGAACAGCGCCGCGCCACACCAGCGAACAGTTTGTGGCCTTCCTGACCGACGTCGTGGCCAGCCAGCCCAAACGCAGAGAAATCCATGTCATCTGTGACAACGTGAGTAGCCATAAGACGGAGCGGGTGGCCACCTTCCTCAACGCGCATCGCAACGTACGTCTGCACTTCACGCCGACCTACTCGTCGTGGCTTAACCAAGTGGAAAACTGGTTCTCGCGCATCCAGCGTGATGTGATCGCCCGGGGCATCTTCACTTCAGTAAAGGATCTGAATCGCAAACTCATGCGCTACATCCGCGAGCACAACAAAAATCCGAAGCCGATCAAGTGGAAGTATGACGATCCTTCGCGTCGAATCCGCCAGGTGCCAAATCAATGACGCAGTCGACTAGGTTCTTCGAGAACAGCGGAACCTCTGCGAAACTGTCCCAACACAATCTGCGAGGACCCGCGTTCTTCTGACGTCGATGAAGTATCAGCAGAACTGTTCTGGACGTGACGACTCGCGCGTGTCACCGAGCTTGAAAGGCGAAGTTGGTAACATACCGTGGTCGCGTGACATTACAAACAACTGAGGTGGATGAGTAGCGAATGGATATTTTCTATCACTCGCAGAGTTTCGAGCAGAACGTCAAGAACGGCTCGGTCGGTTTGATTGGCTCCAGTAGCGCGAAGATTGTTGAGTTGTCACATCGCTTGCCGAAGCGCGTATGGGTCTTCAAAACGCCCAGGGGTATGAAGGGCTCGATAGAGCTTGTGGCATCGCTGCTAGTCAGCGAGGAGCCAAGTGTCGCTGTGCAAAACGACCAACCGCACGTCATCTACTACGACGTCTTCTCCCCTCAATCCGTTATCTTTGCGGACGCTGGGACGCCGGACCGTATTGGCGAAGTCTCCAGACATTTCCAGTACCGTTGGAATACTGTCTTCAGAGCAAGCTTTCGAGGAGACGCTGGATTGCAGGCAATTGAAGCGGATGTCGTGCGCGGGCTGCAGGCTATGGTCTCAGACTGGGAGAAGGTGCAGATGCTCGAACGTGTGAAAGACCGAGACGGCGTGCGACCTATCAATCCTTTTGCGTCGCAATCGGGTTGAACGAGCCGGGTTTGGTTATCGAAAAGAAACCCGTCGCGAACGACGGGCCAAGATGAACGCGCCCATGCAAGACGCTTGCACAATATAGACGCTCTCTTCCGGTCGACTCAAGCGGTACGGTGAAACGATGTGTTTCGTAGATTGCGCCGTCAAAGGTCGGACACCTTCGTCGCAGCCATGGTCATCGGAGGTGCCAAAGCGTCGTTGAGAAGCGAGGCGACCTTGCTCTGCGGCGAGCGTTTAGCTGCAAGAAGTGCATCAAACTCATCTCGTGCTTTCTGAAGTTCGCTCATCGCTGCAGCAAGCCTTGCCAGCTGCACCGTCGGCTCCGCCCTTTCTGCTTTGAAATGCTCTTCCAATGCGCTTGATGCGGCTTGCACCTCTCTGGCGGCTTCCGCGACACGTGCAACTGCCCCAGCTTCGTCTGCATTCTTCTCGACTTGCCCCATCATCGTGTCCACAAAGTTCCGAGCGATGGTCACGTGCGATGGTGTGCTGCCGCACAGAGACAGTCGTCCCATGTTTCTGGTCGAGATGGCCGGAACGCCCGCCTTGACTCCCGGTCTCGGCGTCGCCCATGAGAGGGTTCACCTGCCCCGCCGGCAAGTCGTGCTCATGCCGGCTACTGGTCCACCCGATGCATAGGTTTACGGTCACCAACAGCCTACCTCTCATCGGTTGGCAAACGACGCTTCTTGTATGTCACTGCGACCGGCGAAGGGGGCGTAGAAGACGACGTGTACGGCAGTTCGTCAGGACCACCCTCCTGCGTGGCCGCAAGCAGAGCATCGTCGAGAGCGTTCCGAAGCGTTTGCTCTGAGTTGTCATCGACCACTAAGCGTCCGGTCTTGTCGTGACGCCCATCGTCTGGCGAAGTCGTTTCCAGTGCTTGCGGTGTGCCAGACAATGCCCACTGAGTCACGAGTTCTTGCGCCCGCGCATATGAACATGTAATGACACCTCGAACCGCTTCGGTCTGCAGCACGCGGCGTGCCTCCAGAGTCGCCGTGTCGACATGTTCGTCATCGGCCAGCATGAAGGCCGAGATGTCGAGGGAATTGGCATCGCCTGCCGCCAATCTCGCGTTAGTAGCGACCAGCTCGCGCCACCGGTCGAACCCGCATCCTAACGCCACTGCTTCAAGCGCTTGATTGATTCGCAACGCATTCTTGCCGCCGGCAAGTTCCTGCAAAAGTTCGGCTTTTTCCTGCGCGGTCTCCGCGGAAATCAAGTAGCGCGCCTTCGATGTGTCTTCCATGCCGATATCACCCTCCCTGCCACCTCTGCGACGCTCCATGTTCGGCGCGTTCGTCTACCTTGCGCACAGGAGCCGTCATGAGTAGCTCAGATAGTACGCAATCGTGCTCACAGGGTGACCACGTTACTCTTGATGCAGAGCGGCTTCAACCCGAAGCGGAGAATGTCGAAGTCAGGCTATCGCTCGGCCTCGAAGGAACTCCGCGACTTCACCACGCCGGCGCCCGGAGCACGCTGGTAACAGGCGGAAGACACCGATTCAGTGCGTTAGCGGAACCGATTGACCTGCGACTGCATAGGTAGCCCGAAATAGCGGCGTCGCATTGGCTTTGAATCGCCGCTCATACTTTGGGGCACTTTCGGCCGAAGCCGATTATTGCATCTCATTGGGGACCGGTTGGGAGCGACCCTCGGAGTCGCTCGGCGGCGTAAATGCGTGATTCACCTGGTCTCTCGTCAGCCTGGGGGGATTGCCCTCAATCGCTGGAACGGATGTGGGCGACTATCTGGCTAATACGCGATGCGTGTCACGACGCTGAAGGACATGTGATTCTGTTCCAAGCGCGCTTCGATGGCGTGCTTCACATCCTCGCTCCTCGGCACCTCAAGGTAACTTCTTCCCGCGAAGCCAGGCTCGAACTGGATGCTGGCTTCCTCCGCAATCGCCTGCAAGATGCTGTGTTCGGAAGATTGGAGAGTTTGGTCGTCTCCTTGATGGAGTACAGCGAAACATGTCGACATTGATGGACTCCCTTCGATAGTCGGTCTTTCGGCAGGCTGGCGCCCCTTTTCCTCTACTTCGCGGTGCGAGGAGCAGCGTTGATACAGACTAACAGACGAGTTTGACGCTGCTGCGACGCTCTTTGACCTATTGTCGCGCCGGACGAACGGTCCGTTACGCGACGAATAGTCGCTTCTGTCGGTACCTTTTTTTTGCTTGATTTGAGGATTCACATTCGCAGCATCTGAGGACAACGCTGCCCTCACTTCCTAAGCTACGACTCGTATTAGCAGGTTCTGCCTTGAAGACCGGCTCCGCATAGAAGCCGTGGACGAAAACGGGAGAGGTCTCCTGCCTCCGTCCGTTGGCGGAGGGCAGTCAACGGACTTGGCCAGCTCGATGCGTCAACTGAATCCCACATCGATGGACGGCGTGGACCGAGACGAGCTGCGTCAAAGATAGCGGTCTCCAACGGCTTGGCCAACATGCACTGGATTTAAGCCAGAATTGGACCGAATCGGCCACCTTGCCTCCAACTGCGACATCATTCTCGGAACAAGTTTGATTACATGGAAGGCAAAGTAAACATCGATTCGACCAGATTCACGAGGGCTTGGACCTAGTGACGAAGGGCGAATCCGTCCGTTCCGTCGTCATCGATTGAGTTTCTCGGCCGCGTCCTCATCCACGTGGTCGTCCCAATTCGTTACCGCTTCGTCTCATCAACCTCACTGACCTTAGGGAACGTCATGACCGTCTACACTCACGTCACCGTTGGCACGAACGACCTCGAGAAAGCACGCTCCTTTTACGACATAGTCCTGGGAGAAATTGGTCTCAAGCGAATTGCTGACCTCGACAACAACGGTTCGATTTGGGGCGAAAGCGCGCCGTCGTTCTTCGTTCTGAAGCCGGCCAATGGCCAGCCCGCAACGGTCGGCAACGGCGTCACCGTTTCGTTCGAGGCTCCGAACCGCGCGTCGATTGACTCGTTCCACAAGAAGGCACTGGCCGCTGGGGGCATGTGCGAAGGCGCCGCAGGTACGCGTGGTTGGGCTCCGAACGCCTACGCGGCCTATGTTCGCGACCTCGATGGCAACAAGCTGGCGGTGTACTGCTTCAAGCCGGAGTAAGTCGATAGCGGGTCGACCTCTCGCTGCATCACGCTTTGACGCCACTTTCCGCGGTGGCGTCAAAGCGGTCTCTATATACAGCGGTGGGATTCCGAGCTTCGCTTGAAAGGCCTTACGCATCGCGTCATAGGTCTTGAAGCCTGAGTCCGCTGCGACCTTCCCCATTCAGCATCTCAGTGCTACGACACGTTATTGACTGCCGAATCAGGGAGTCCGTGGTTTCTTTTAAGGGGTAATCGTCCTTTTCGTGCATGTATGGACCCGACGCCTTTTGCAAGCTTCTTGTTCGTGACGTCGAAACGGTCTGCATGCATGTATCTGGCTTGCCAGATGGGCAGTTGCCGAAGCACGCCCGTAGCCTCGATGAGATCCGCGCATCCCGTCCTTAGCAAATTCGCGGCTCGCCGAAAATGATGTCGCCGCGATCAACGCGCGCTTCCGGCGCGACCGACGCGCGGGTGCCGCGATTCAGTTGGTCTTTCTGCGGGCGAGCGGTGATACCCTTGACCATGTTGGCACCTTGCCGCGCCAGTTGCTGCGGTACGTCGGTGAGCGGCTCGACCTACCTACCCCGACGATTGCCTCGCTTCGCACGCTCTACCAACGCTACAAGACGCAGTACGAGCATCAGATCTGGGCTTGCGAATATCTCGGACTTCGGCGCACAGGGCTCACAGGTGTCGAACCAACACGTCATTCAAGCACTACGGCCCGAAGCCCGTAACAGACTGAATGCAATCCTTATGGGCGGTATGTTCCTGGGCGGTGCAGCCGGGTCTGCTGCGGCGAGCCTTGCATGGAATCGTGCTGGTTGGACGGCAGTATGCGTCCTCGGTGCAGTCTTCGCGGCTCTGGCGCTATGCGTTCATACTACCGGCCGCAAATCGGCTGCTCCCACCCACTGACTCCAAGGTCGCCCCGATCCGCGCTTCAAGCCTCGCCGATTGCTGGGTCGCAGGCGGCGAGGCGATCCGTCGATGTGATAAATCAGAGTCTTCGCCTGGGCCATTTATTCAGCGCCCGGGCATTTGGGTTTTCAACGTCACCGAAAGCGATCTTGTCGTATGGTCAACCTTCCGCTGCTCCTTGCGTTCGTCGGCGCCGCATCGATTCTTACCATTACGCCGGGAGTGGATACCGCGATCGTACTGCGGTCGGCTACGGCAGAAGGACGCCGCCCCGCGACTTTGACAGCAATCGGGATAGCACTTGGCTGCCTGATATGGGGCGCCGCGGTATCGCTGGGTCTTGGCGCATTGCTTCGAGCCTCGGAAGTGGCCTACACGGTCGTGAAGTTGCCGGTGCCGGATATTTGCTATGGTTGGGTGCGATGCTGCTCCTGAAGCCGCGTGCCGAGACTTCGACGGGCGCGGATTCCGAGATGCAGCGAAAGGATAGCGCCTTCTGGAGAGGGTTCTGACGAATATGCTCAACCCTAGCGTGTTCTATGTACGCTGATTGCAGTGTCGTAACAGCTCGCTGACAATGATGGGCGTGCAATTACGCCGTCGGGCTTGCGGTCGTCAACCGACACATCGCGACTGCGGCGCCGTTCACGATGGGCGCGCTCCATGGATCGGCCGGCAAACTCCGCCTGCGCAATGCCTTGCCGGAGGCCGCCACAAACGCTCCCCGATGCCTCATTGATGCAGAATCGGCGCAAAGGCCACAACGACACGACCTGAATACGATGGACGACCCAGAATCGCTTTCCCTGGCACTGCCCGACGGCACTAAGGTCTCTGCGCTCCTCCGCGTGCCGGAGGACGCGCGAGCCCTGTATGTCTTCGCGCACGGTGCCGGGGCGGGCATGCAGCACGCCGGCATGTCGTCATTGGCCGACGCGCTTGCGGCGGCTAATGTCGCCACATTGCGCTACCAGTTTCCGTACATGGAGCGGGGCTCCAAGCGGGTGGACTCGCCGGCCGTGGCACATGCTGCCGTGCGGGCAGCCGTCGCAGAGGCCCGCCGTCGGCTGCCAGCCCTGCCGCTGTTCGCGGGCGGCAGGTCGTTCGGCGGCCGCATGACGTCCCAGGCCCAAGCCATCTCCCCGCTCGACGACGTGCGTGGCCTCGCTTTCGTCGCGTTCCCGCTGCACCCGGCGGGCGCGCCCGGCGTGGACCGGGCACAGCACCTGGCGGACGTCACGGTGCCGATTCTCTTCCTGCAGGGCACGCGCGACAAGCTGGCCGAGCTTCACCTGCTGAGGTCGGTCGTCGAGACGCTGGGGCCACGCGCCACGCTGCATGTGGTGGACGACGCAGATCATTCGTTCCACGTGCGCAAGTCCTCCGGCCGGGCCGATGCGGAGGTCGTGCTCGAGCTGGCACGGACGATGTCGGCGTGGTTCTTCGCCGAAGGAGAGTTCGTGCCCGTTACCTGAGCAAGCGCAGGAGTGCTAGCAGCAGAGCCGGGACGGCGAGCCGGCGAACTCGCCGTGCTGCACTCGCCCGCTCAATCCCTTCGCTATCCGAAGATGGTCTGTCGCATAGCCACGATAAGCGACGCCTGTCGCGTCAGCGACGTTTTCCCAGTGCCGAGTGAGTGAATTTGTCAGATCCGCTTGCGGTGATCCGCCCCGGAAATCGCGGAGGGCATGTGCTTTGACTTGGCCGACACACCTCCGGTGTCGCCGCCGATCCGTGAGTGACCGCTCAGGTAGGCGGACGGAATCAGACTGGCGGAGCGTCGAACGACGCGCATTGGCCGGTCACTGCCCGACGCGGTCGCCCGAAACCGACCCACTTGAGCCACCGGTGAAGAGCCGGCGAGCGTCCGATCGACGACACAAATGAAGCAATGACACGCAACATTGCAGGCGGCGGGAATATGCCTGCCGCTCGTCTTGACGCACGCGGAAGTGCTGGATAACCCGCAGTGCGAAGAACTTGAGCAGCACGCCTGCCATCTCCGACGCCGCGCCTCGCTGCGTGACGCCACGGACGATTTCCCGAGTGGAATGGCAATCGGCACCGCAGCGTGAACGAAAGCGCCGGTAACAGTCCTCACAGTTGTTTCGCGGCGCCTGAATTGCCGCCTCGTTGGATCGATCCCTGTCAAGACTTGAAGTTGGCCGCCGCTTGGCCTGGCATGAACAAAGTACCCACACAGATCACGGACGCTGAACATGAATCCCTCAACGAAGGACTCGCGACTTCATTGGATCGACCCGGGCAAGCGGCTCAGAGCCCCCCGAGCTGCTGCCGTCGCCGGCATCTTGTTTTCTGTCTTAATGATTACCGGCCTTCTGCTGCTGCGCCGTTCTGTTCCGGTCGGCCCTATCGAAGCGGGCCAGTGGCTTCGAGAAAGTTCGGGTACGGTAACTGTTGCGATCAACCTGGTGCCGTTTGCTGGCATTGCCTTTCTCTGGTTCATTGGCGTGCTGCGGGATCGTCTGGGCGATCGCGAGGATCGCTTCTTTGCTACGGTGTTCATGGGCAGTGGCCTCCTGTTCCTAGCGATGCTGTTTGCCGCGGCCGCGTTTGTCGGCGGGATTGTGGCCGCGTATAGGATTGGGTTCGATCGACTTCCCGGCTCGGTCACGTTCACCGTCGCGCGAGAGTTTGCAGACGAAGCCATGAATATTTACGCGGTCCGCATGGCCGCAGTATTCACGATGGCCACCAGTACACTTGCTCTTCGTACAGGCTTTGTTTCGCGCTGGATTGCGTTTATTGGATACGCCACCGCGCTCGCGTTGCTCTTTGCTGGTCACTACATAGTTTGGATCGTGCTTGTTTTCCCGATCTGGGTTCTCCTACTCAGCCTCCACATCCTGATCGACAATTTCGGCGTGTCGCCGGAGGTCGACACGGGTGATTCTGACAGGAAAGGCGACGCTTGATTCCTTGATCCAGGGGACGCTGGCGACAGACTGATTCCACTGATTCGGGCGCTCAGAATGGCCGATTTGTATCTAAATGCTGCCAATTTTTCTTGCAGGTTCAAGGGCCGCTCATGGGCCGGATCCGGTCTGACAGCAACAGCGAATGAAAAGTGCATGCGTCCCCGCGCCCCTCGCGCGTGACGCAACATGAGCAAGGTGACATCTGAGCGGCCTCTAGTGGACCCGATATGCGTCATGCATACCTAATAGAGGCCTCGAGCAAGGACTGTGTGTAATCCTGCTGCGCTCGGCCCTCGAGAAGCGATTCGACCGCGAGCGTTTCGACGATCTTCCCTTCGCGCATTACTGCAATCCGGTCGCACAGATGCGCAACGACGCCGAGATCGTGCGTGACCATCACGTAAGTTAGACCGCGCTCGCGCCGCAAGTCGGAAAGCAGATTAAGCACTTCGGCCTGCACGGAAACATCGAGCGCCGAGGTCGGTTCGTCGAGCAGCAGGATGCGCGGCTCGAGCATCAGACTGCGTGCGATCGCCACGCGCTGGCGCTGTCCGCCGGATAACTGATGCGGGAAACGCGTCCGGAACGAAGCGTCGAGGCCGACATCGGTCAGCGCGCGATCGATGCGCGCATCCACGTCACGCATGCCGTGAATGCGCAGCGGCTCGCCAAGCGCCGACGCAATCGTATGGCGCGGATGCAGCGAGCCGTACGGGTCCTGAAACACCATCTGCACGGTACGGCAGCGCTCGGGCGAAAGCGCATGCCCGAACGCGCGCCCGTCGATCCGAATGTCCCCGCTCCAGTGACGGATCAGCCCCGCGAGGCAACGCAGCAACGTGCTCTTGCCGCAGCCGGATTCGCCGACGAGCCCGAACACTTCGCCCGTCTGCACCGACAGCCGGATGTCGCGCAGCACGTGGTGCGCGCGCTCGCCGTCACCGAAGGTCAGGTCGAGTCCTGCGATATCGATCATGCTCATGCCGTCTCCTCAGAGTCCTTTCCATGCCGGGTCGCGCTGCAGTTGCGGCAGCCGCTCGCGGCGCCGGTCGATGCGCGGCAGCGTGTCGATCAGCCCGCGTGTATAGGGATGCCGCGCGTGCTCGAGATCGTCCGCCGCGCACGATTCGACCACGCGCCCCGCATACATCACGAGCACGCGGTCGCAGAAGTGCCGCACCAGATTCAGGTCGTGGCTGATGAAGATGAGCCCGATGCCGCGCTTCGCGATCAGTTCGTCGAGCACCTCGAGCACCTGCAGCCTCACGGTGATGTCGAGCGCAGAAGTCGGCTCGTCCGCGATGATCACGTCCGGCTCGGGAATCAGCATCATCGCGATCATCACCCGCTGCCCCATGCCGCCGGAAATCTGGTGCGGGTACTGTCCGTACACCCGCAGCGGGTCTCGAATGCGCACGCGCTCGAGCATCACGAGCGTTCGCTCGCGCGCTTCGACGGCGCTGCACCTGACGTGCGCGCGATACGCCTCCGCAATCTGCACGCCGACCGTCTTCACCGGATTCAGCGAAAACTTCGGGTCCTGCATGATCATCGACATGCGACGACCGCGGATCGTGCGCATCGTCGCTTCGTCGGCGCGCAGCAGATCGGTGTCGGCAAAACGCAGCGCGCGGGCGTCGATCGCCGCATGGCGCGGATGCAGCTTCAGGAGCGCGCGGCCCACCGTCGACTTGCCCGAGCCGGATTCGCCGACGATCGCAAGCTTCTCGCTGCCAAGCGTGAAAGACACGTCGCGCACGGCGTGCGTGATGCCGGTCTCGGTCGCGAAGCTGACGCGCAGGCCATCGACGACGAGCTTCGGATCTGCCGCGAGGCTGAAGGATTGATTGGTCATGTCGCGCTCCGTGGTTCAGTTCGCGCGCGGATCGAGCAGATCGCGCAATCCGTCGCCGAGCAGGTTGAAGGCGAGACTCACGATCATGATCGCGCCGCCGGGCGCCGCGACGAGCCACCATGCATCCATCATGTAGCGCCGCCCCGCCGACACCATCGCGCCCCACTCCGGCGACGGCGCCTGCGCGCCGAGGCCGAGAAAGCCGAGGCCGGCGGCGGTCAGGATGATCGTCGCCATGTTCATCGTGAGACGCACGATGACCGAGGACACGCACATCGGCCACACGTGCCAGACGAGAATGCGCATGGGCCGCGCGCCCATCAGCCGGACGGCGGCAATGAAGTCCGCGTTGCGGAACGAAAGCGTTTCGGCGCGCGCGAGGCGCGCGATCGGCGGCCATGACGTGAGCGCGATCGCGATCACCGCGTGTTCGATTCCCGGCCCGAGCGCGGCGACGAACGCGAGCGCCAGCACGAGGCTCGGAAACGAGATGAAGATGTCGGTCACGCGCATGAACACGGTATCGACCCAGCCGCCGAAATACGCGGACGCCGTGCCGATGGCAAGGCCGATCGGCCCGACGATCACGCTCACCAGCACGACGATGAACAGCGTGATGCGGGTGCCATAAATCAGCCGGCTCAGGATATCGCGGCCATACTCATCTGTGCCGAGCCAGTGGCCCGCGCCGGGCGGCGCGAGCGCGAAGGCGAGATGCTGGGCGTACGGATCGGCGGGCGCGACGAGTGGCGCCAGCACGGCCACGACGACGAGCAGTGCGACCACGATCGCGCCGGCACAGGTCATCGGAGTGCGCAGTAGCCGGCGCGCGTGACGCAGGAGCGCGGCGAGCCGGTCGGACGAAGCCGGCTGCGGGCGAACGGAAACGGAAGACGGGTTCATCGTATCGGGCAACGGGTTGGGTTGAGCGGAGGCCGGCATGGCGCGCGATGAGGCGCGTGACGGAAGCGGCGGCGCATTCATGGTCGCGTGCGGGGATCGACGACCTGGTACAGCACGTCGGTCAACAGGTTCAGCACGATGAAGACGAGCCCGACGAGCAGCACGCAGCCCATCACCGCGTTCATGTCGCCGAGCAGGAGGCTGCTGGTCAGGTACTGGCCGAAGCCCGGCCACGCGAACACGCTCTCGATCAGCACGGCGCCTTCCAGCAACGTGCCGTACACGAGCGCGACGACAGTCAGCAATTGCACGAGGATGTTCGGAAATACGTGGCCCCACACGACCGCGCGCTCGGACAGCCCTTTTACGCGCGCGGTCAGCACGTATTCCTGCGAGAGCTGCGTCAGCATGAAGCTGCGCGTCATGCGGCTGATATAGGCGGTCGAGTGCAGGCCGAGAATCGTCGCGGGCAGCATCAGGTGATGGAGCGCGCTTTTCCAGACGGCCCAGTCGCCGCGCAGCGCCGCATCGATCAGCAGAAAGCCGGTCACGGGCGCAACGACGCCCTCCTCGCCCAGCCCGACGCGTCCGACACCGCCCGTCCAGCCGAAATGTGCGTAGAACACCAGCAGCGCGAGCATGCCGACAAGGAAAATGGGCGTCGAATAGCCGAGCATGCCGCCGACGCGGATCGCCTGGTCCGCGAAGCGCCCGCGCCGCGTCGCCGCGAAGACGCCGAGCGGAATGCCGAGCAGCGCGCCGAATACGATCGCCGCGGTGGCGAGCTCGACCGTTGCCGGGAACACGCGGACGATATCCTCGGCGACCGGGCGGCCCGTCAAAAGCGCGCGGCCGAGATCGCCATGCGCGAGATGGTCAAGATAAGAGCCGAATTGCGCCCAGACGGGCTTGTCGAGGCCGAGCTGTCGATACACCTCGCGGTAGGTCGCCTGATCGGCGTCGGGGCCGACGACGGACAGCACCGGATCGATCGGCATCACGCGGCCGATCACGAAGGTCAGCGTGAGCAGACCGATCAGGCTCACGCCCGCCTTCGCGACGCGGGCGCCGATGCCGGCCACGCGCCGGCGCGTCGCGCCGGAGAACATCGGTAAAGTCAGGTTCATTTCAGTCGCCTGCACGGAATGGAGTTGGGAACTGCGCGAGGTTCACGACGTCTTGCCCACGGCCCAGAGCCGGGTGGTCCAGACGGGGCTCGGCACGTAACCGTCCACGCCGCGTCTCACGACGACGGTGTTGGTCGATTGCGACACCGGCAGGATCGGGCCGACGAGTTCGGCGTAGCGCTGCTGGATCGCCTGATACAGCTTCGCCTGGCTTTGCGGATCGGGGTCCGCCTGCGCGGACGCGAACCAGCGGTTGATCTGCTCGTCCGCGAAGCCGGTGCGCCAGCCCTGGAAGTTGGTCAGCTTCGCCGCATCGCGGTTGTCGGGGTTGTAGACGAGCGCGCGCACGTTCGAAAACGGGTCCGGCTCGAGCCCTCCGCCGCCGCGCCCGACCACGATATCGAAGCGCCGGTCGCGCATTGCGCCGTACACCTGATTGCCGGTGCCGGTAATTACCTGCGCGCGGATGCCGGCCTGCGCGAGCGTCGCCTGCAGCGATGTCGCGATGTTCAGGAACGGCGGGTCGGCCAGCACGCGAATGGTCGTGTCGAAGCCGTCGGCGTAGCCGGCCTGCGCGAGCAGCGCGCGAGCGTGGCTCACGTCGAGCCGGTAGCCGGGGTCGGGCAGCGAGCCCGGCAGGCCGGACTGCACCGGCCGCTGATGCGGCACACCGTAGCCCGCCATCACGTAGCGGTTGATGCCGTCGTAGTCGATCAGTCTGCGCACGGCCTCGCGCACCCGCGCATCCGCGAACGGCTTGCTCTGCATGCTGAGCGCGACGTAGTACATCGCGCCGGTGGCCACCGTCATCACGTCGACGTGCGGGTCGCGGCGCATCGCGACGAGATCGGGCGCGGAGAGGCCGAGCGCGAGATCGATATCGTCGCGATCGAGCATGAAGCGCAGCGCCTGCGATTCCGGAATGTGCCGCAGCACCACGCGCCGCAGCTTCGCCGGGCCACGCCAGTACGCGGCATTGCGCGTGAGGATCATTACGTCTTCCGGCTTCCATTGCGCGAGCGCGAACGCGCCCGAGCCCGCCGCGTGCGTCGCGAGCCAGCCGCCGCCGTAGTCGTTGCCACGGGCGTGCGCGAGCACTTCGCGCCGGTCGAGCACCGCCGCGCCGATCGACGTCGCGAGCGTGTAGATGACGAGCGTTGGATCGACGGCGTGCGGCAGCGTGATGGACAACGTGCGGTCATCGGCGGCGCGCACGAGCGTGTCGACGTTCTGCGCGGAAAAGCCGTAGCTCTTCCACGGCGAGGCGAGCGCGCGGTTCATCTTGACGGTGCGTTGCAGCGACCACGCGGCGTCGTCGGCGGTGAGCGGATCGCCGGACTGGAACGTCACACCGGCGCGCAACCTGAAGTCGATGCGACGCCGGTCGGGCGACACGGTCCAGCTTTCGGCGAGCCCCGGTAATATGTGCGTGACCTGCTTCGGATCGAGCTCGACCAGGAAGTCGTACAGGTTCGCCGCAACCGGCATCACGTCGTTGCCGGTCGCCGCGGCGGGGTCGAGCGTCAGCACGTTGTTCATGTTCATGCCGACCAGCAACTGGTCGGCGGGCGTCGCGGCATGCGCGGCCGCGACGTATCCTGCGCAGAGCATGGCGGCGAGCGCCGGCACGTACGGCAGTTTCATGTTGCGTCTCCTCCTGCGCCGGCTGTCGCGCGCCCGGTGCGTCGGGGCGGCAGCGGCGTCTTGCGCGAAATATCGATGGACTGTTACGCGCTTACCACGCGCGCGTCGCGTTCGCTTCGATATAGCCGAAGTTGATGTCCTCGCCCAGCCCCGGCAACGCGGACAGATGCACGAAGCCCTCGGCATCCATCGGGTCCGGCAGCGCATTCAGATAGGCCGGTGCTTCATCGTAGTCGAGGAACGGGTGCAGCAGGCCGCGCTCGTACCAGCGGCAGTTCTTGATGGCCGCGACGCAGGCGAGATTGGCCGCGCCGTTACCGTGCACCTCGCAATCCATGCCGAACGATTCGGCCAGATGCGCGACCTTCAGCGTCGGCGCGATGCCGCCGACACCCGGCACGCCGGCGCGCAGGATGTCGCACGCGCCCGCCGCCACCCAGTCCGCACGCGTGTGGTGCTTGCCGCTCGCGGTCTCGGGGCCGATCACGGGAATGTCGAGCTGCTGCGACAGCCACGTGTAGGACGCCATGCTCGATTCGCTCATCATCTCCTCGAACCACGTGAATTTGAGCTTCTCCAGCTCGCGGCCGATGTAGAGCGCGTCCATCCGACTGTACCAGTGGTAGCCGTCGAGCATCAGCGCGATGTCCGGGCCGACCGCCTCGCGCACCGCGGCGCAGGCTTTCACATCCATTTTCGGATTGGGCGCGAACGAAACCGGCGGCATCCACGTATGCAGCTTGATCGCGCGATAGCCGCGCTCGACGAGCTTCTCCGCGAAGCGCGCGAAGTCCTCGGGCGTCGCGAGTCCGCCGGGGAGGCTGTCGCCGCACATGGTGCTGCCGTAGGCGGGCACCTTGTCGCGGTAGCCGCCGATCAATTTGTACACCGGCACGCCGAACGCGCGGCCTGCCAGATCCCACAGCGCCTGCTCGACGGCCGCCAGGGCACGGTCGGTCAACTGGCCGGCGCTGCCGCGCTGGCGCAGCGCGAGGTCATGCCAGATCTGCTCGCGCATCAGCGGATCGCGGCCGATCAGCGACTTGCGCAGCGCCGAATCGATGACGAACGGCCGAATCACCTCCGGCGGCGCGAATGCGTGGCCGGCGTGGCCGTCGTCGGTTTCCACCGTCAGCATCGCCAGTTCGGCCGGGCGCTCCTCGCCCACGTGCGAATGCCCTTCACTGTCCACGCCGCGCTTGCTCGGATAGGTAAATGCGACGCCTTTGACCCGCTCGATTTTCATGAGACTTCCTGTCACTGTGAGAACTTGAACTTCGTATCGGCCGAGTCCCGATCAGAACGCATGGCGGAAACCGACCATGGCTACGAACTGCGAACCGCCCGAGGACGGCATCGATTCGCCGATCCGTCCGACGGTCGCGACCGAATCGACGATATTGCCCGCGCCTTTCGAGCCGAGCGTCTTGCCTCGCGCCATCTGATAGGCCTCGAGCAAGTAGACCGTGCTGCGCTTGGAGACGAAATAGGTCTGCTCGAACGAGAACTGATGGAACCGCGCCGGATCGCTGATGCCGTTCGCCGAGGTTGCACGGGTATAGCTGTACCCCGCTGCGAGCCCGGTGAACGGCGTCGGGTTCGCCTCGGCGGTGATGCCGTAGTTGTTGAAGATCGCCGTGTCCGTGAAAAGCGAGCCCGAACCCGGCTTGTACTGCGTATTCGAATAGTTGAGACCGATCTTCACCGGCCCGAACACATATTTGCCGGCGGCTGCGATGTACTGGACCGCATGGGTGCTCACATAGCCTGCATTGATGGGCGACTGGTCGAACGTGCCGGTCGCGGTCGGGCTGAAGGTGCCGGCCACGTTGTTGTTCGTCACCCGCAGATAGCCGACCGCGACATCGACTTTGCCCGCCGTATAGCGTGCCGCCGTGCTGAACGTATTGCCAGACGGAAACTGGCCGGCGACACCGCCGAGCGCATAGAGCGTGCTCACCTGCAGCCCGTGGAAGGACGGCGTCGTATAGGTGATCGCGTTGCTCGCGCGGCTGTCGACGTCCAGCTGATCGATGTCGCCGGGGTGCGCGCCGGTCGCGCCGGTGAGCGCCGGCGCGGGGCCGAGCGCGCCGACATAGAGCAGATAAGGCGTGTACTGGCGGCCGAACGTGAGCGTGCCGTATTGCGGGTTGGTCACGCCGACCCAGGCGAGGCGGCCGAAGATCGTGTCCTTGTCGGACATCGCGCCGGTATTCAGGTTGAAGCCGCTTTCGAGCCGGAACAGCGCCTGCGTTCCGCCGCCCAGATCTTCCACGCCCTTGAACCCGAACTTGCTGGACTCGAGGCTTCCGCTCTTGAGGAAGATGTTCGAGTGTCCGTGCTGGTTGCTGATATACGCGAGCGCATCGTCGACCGCGCCGTACAGGGTGATCGACGACTGCGCATTCGCGACGACCGGAAATGCGGCGCAGACCGCCGCCGCGAACCCGATTCGATGCATTCCAAGGATGCTGCCCATGAAGCGCGGCGCTCGTGACCGGACCTTTTCCATGTCGTCTCCATCGTTGTTGGTGTGAAGTGTTACGACGACTTTTAAGAGTGATTCGTCGTCGTACAACATAGCGACGGATACTACGGTCATCACATCACTCATCAAATGAGAGTTAACCCGTAATCGCGGATAAAATCTTTGCTTTTAGATATTTTCATATATTTATCAGTTACTTAAACTCAATATGTCGGCGATGGTTTGCGATTTCCCAATTGACAACCGTCGACCATGACATACCATCACTCAGTATTAATACTTATCATCCTGAATGACTCAACGTCCGTCGTCACATCACACGGGATCGTATAATTCCGTCGTTACCGCTCGCGCCAATCTCCATGCCGCCCGACACCTCGACTCCGCCTTCCATCCGACGCCCAGCGGCGCGCGCGCAGGAAGTCATTGACCGGCTCATCGAAAAGATTCGTGCAGGCGTGCTCAAGGTCGGCGAAAAGCTGCCTACCGAAGTGGCGCTGATGGAGGAGTTCGCGGTAAGTCGGACCGTCGTGCGCGAGGCGGTGCAGAGGCTGCAAACCAACGGTCTCGTGGAAACGCGTCATGGCATCGGCAGCTTCGTCCTGCCGAGCCCCGCACCCGCGGTCGATTTCAAGCCTGCGGCCGCGAGCGGACGGCGCGATGTCTTCGCGATCCTGGAATTACGAATCTGCATCGAAGCGGAGAGCGCCGCGCTCGCCGCCGTGCGCGCGACCCGGGAAGACCACGCGGAAATCCTCGAGGCGCTCGAAGCGATCGACGCGCACGCGCGTGCCGGCGAGGACCCCGCGCCGTACGATTTCCGCTTCCACATGCGCATTGCGCAGGCAACCGGCAATGCCTATTTCGTCGATGTGCTGACGACGCTCGATCCGGCATTCGCGCCGCGCGCACGACTCGATCCCGCAAACTACTCTGCGCGCGTGAACACCGAGCATTTGAATATCTACGAAGCGATCGCGCGCCGGGATTCGGAGGCTGCACGCGCGGCCATGCGGATGCATCTGTCGAATAGTCTTGCGCGGATGAAAGGGTAACCCGCTTCGGGTTTTCGCCGTGATCGACGAAGAGCGCCCTTAAGAGACGAGTCCATTAGAACGACCTGAACTGAATAACCGCAGCTTGCAATCGTGGGAATAGACCGTCCTACTCCCCAATCGACAATCGCGTGTCAGTGATCCAATGGATAGTAAGGATCGCTATGCGGTCGGCCAAAGGCCACTACTTGCGGACCGCCAATCGGCTTGTCGAAGCTGAGCTACAGACTTCGGTCGGGCAGCCATGCGACGCTTTCCCGCCGTTCGTGCCTCGGCAATAGCGAATGCTGAGCTGGACCCGCCGGCAACGCGTACTTGGGACCCCTTGCGGTCGATCGGATTTCAGGAAACAGACCTTCGATCATTTGATCCTCGAACGCGCCGGACAGGTCAAAATGCTCTATTTGTCATCACGCACGGCGCGCTGCTGATACGAAAACGTATTGGCAAACACCGAGTCGACATCTACGAGCTGTCCAATCGTGCCTCCCGCACGTAGCCGGTCCTGGAGAACGTGCTCTGTTTCCAGTAGCTCCTCGGCCTTGCCGATGATCTCTTCGCAGCGGGCGAACGGCACCACCACTACACCGTTTTCATCTCCCACAACGATATCGCCTGGTGAGACCGGTATGCCGCCACACTGAACAGGAACGTTCACTTCACCGTAACCGGCGATGGCCGCAACATTGGGCACGATACCGCGGCACACGACCGGAAACCGAAGTCGGCGAATTTCCGGCACATCGCGGCAGGCTCCGTCGATAACTGCAGCGACAACGCCACGGTTTAGCGCGGACAACGTCATGTTCTCCCCCCAGAACGCGGTACTAGCCGACGTATGGGCGTCAATCACGATGACGTCCCCCGGTTCGCTTACGTCAATCGCCTTGAACGGCGCCGCGAGGTCCGACGCTAGCGCCCTGGCCGTGACTGCGGTGCCCACAAAGGAAAGAGGTTCGAAGATGGGCCGAAGGGAAACCGACATCGCACCGAATCGGCCCATACAGTCGGACAACGCACACGTCACGGAGTCGTACGACGCGATTAACTCTCGATATCGACCCACGAGCTCGCTTGAAGGACGCATCACAGCAGGAATGATCATTTCAATCTCTTTGGGTGAATGGATCGTCAGCCGATAGTAGACCAAAAGTTTCGCTGGTAGCGACAGCGACCGAAGACCGAACCCCGAACCCCTTGACCAAGGGGTGACGCGCTTGAATGACGGTTCTCGGGAAATTCCTCTGATGACCGATGGCCGCAGACATGGAGCGCTCTTGGTTGGTGCGGATGGGATGCAAACGCCGCTGCGATGCACGATTGTCCGATTCTCGGTGGTATGCGGGTTCCAACCGATCGGCTGCTGTCCGGCGCGGAAGTTTGAAAACGTGCGTCGGTGTTACGCCCCTCGTTCCCTGAACCAGGCGAAGCGAGAATCACCGCCGTTCGTACGGTACCGCAACTCGAATATGCGCGATTCGTGGAGCACCTGCTTCCAGGACCGACAACCGCACTTGTCCGGTGTTTGGGCAGGGTACCTTTCGACAACGAACGCCACTGCGTCATCGAGCCTTGTCCAACCATCGATCGCCAGTTCGGCTGCAGCTTCACGCAGCGCGCAAACGATTCCAGCGATCGCGCCTTCAATCATCTCGCCAGGTAATCTGCTGTCGACCAATAAGTTTAAAAATGCCGGCGTCCCCATTTCGTCCAACATGGCTGACTTCGCTTCATTCATTCGTGTGGACCAGTGCTGCAGCCTATTGCAGTGTCCGTCAATGAGCGCGTAATGCTCGCTAAGCTTGACTTGTGCAGCAGCGCAACCATCGACAGACCAGAGATCGAAGTAATTAATGAAGTGGTGCACCAACCGATTTCGCACGTTGACCAGATTCTCCAACTCCGCCACAACCTGTGCGTGGTCCGCTGCCGACATCTGTAGACTGATCCGGTAGCTGAACGCAGGAGCCTTTGGAGCAACGTTTCGCCCTTTGGGCATCGATTTGTGAGCATCATCAGCGACGACGAACGAACCGAACAGCTTCTTCACCAAAAGACCGAGAGTGTCAGTCGCGAACTCGTCAACGCGCTGCGCTCGAGCTTGCTTCAATGTGTAGATCTCGCCATCGATTTCATGGTCGACGAGGAGCGCCTTCATCAGCCGCTCATATTGCTGGAGCCGCAGCATGCAGCGGCCTAGAAGACGTTGAACCTCTCGTTGCTGTTCTGGCACGGAGTCACTGTTCATATTTTTATCAACATCAACATCAGAACTTCGACAGGGGCATACAGCCCGAACGCCATAAGCCTTTCCAAGGATGAGAGGTTACACGACTCCAATTGAATCACGCCTTTTGTTGAAGTAAGCCTCCACAGTTCGTTCCTGTTTCAGCGATCGGGCGCCCGCCGCTGACGCTAGCGTCTCGGCGCAATTCCGTAATCGACCCTGAACGGCCGTCTGACCCATGTTAAGCAACGGCCGCTTCCATTCCACACGCGATCGCTCAGCTATCAAGCGTCGAACGAATCGACGAGCCCAATGAAGTCCTTCTTCACGAGGTCGACGCCATTCGCGCGCAGGATAGCGTAAGCCATCGAAACATGAAAATAAATGTTTGGAATGACGATCTGCAGCAAGTAGTTTTCTCCGATCAGCTTGCCCGGTACCCATGACACTTTCACGATCCGGCTCGCGGCGTCGGCGTATTGCGCGGCCGTCACGCTTGCGGCGAAGTCGATCGTCTTGCGCAGGCGCGCACGCGCTTCGTCCAGCGTCTGCTCGTTGTCTTCGTGTCGCGGAGGCTCCTGTCCCGACAACCACGCCGCGCCGCCTTTCAGATAGTCGCAGGCGCTTTGTATCTGATAGAGCAAACTGCCCATGTCGGGCGCGAGCCGCGTCGACAGCAGGACGGCGACATCGAACTTCTTCGCGTTCGCAAAGCGCTCGGCCTTGTTCAGATACGTCTCCATCGACCGGACTGCCTCGATGCATTGCGCGATAGCCTGTGCATACATGGTGAGTCTCCAGAAACGGATGCGGATGAATCCGAGCCTCTGCCGGCCACTTCCCCTACAATGCTGCGACGAAATTCTCGTTGGGTGAACGCAGTGGACCGACTGGAAGCCATGGAAATGCTGGTGAGCGCCGTGGACGGCGGAAGCCTGTCGGCGGCGGCGCGGGAACTGAAGATTCCCGTCAGCACGCTCACCCGCAAGGTCGCCGATCTCGAAGAGATGCTCGGCACCCGGTTGCTCATACGAACCACGCGCAAGCTCACCCTGACCGATGCGGGCATGTCATACGTCGCGGCGGCGCGGCGCATTCTCGATCTCGTGCGCGAACAGGAGCACGAAGCCACCGGCGAATTCGCGGCCGCGCGCGGCAAACTGGTCATCACCGCGCCCGTGCAGCTCGGCCGCCTGCACGTGTTGCCGGTCATCAACCAGTTCCTTGCACAGTATCCGGACATTACGGCTCGCCTGCTTCTCTCCGACCGGAACATCGACCTCATCGATTCGCACGCAGATCTCGCCGTGCGCATCGGCGAGTTGCCCGACAGCAGTATGATCGCCACGCGGATCGGTTCGTTGCGTCCGATTCTTTGCGCGAGTCCGTCCTTTCTCGCCAAACACACGCCGCCGCGCGAACCCGACGATCTCGTGAAGTATTCGTGCGTCGTCTTCAATAGCCCGTATCTGTCACCGTGGCGCTTTCAGCTTCCGTCCACGCACAAGGTCTATCTGCTGGACGTGAAGGCGCGGCTTGAAGTGACGTCGCCCGATGCCGCCGTCAGCGCCGCGTCGGACGATGCGGGCATCACCTACGTTTTCGAGCACGACGCCGACGAAGCATTGCGCCACGGACAACTCGAAGTACTGCTGCCGCAGTTCGAAATCGAGCCGGTGCCGGTTCATCTGGTGCACGTCTCCAGAAACCTCATGGCGATTAAGCTGCGGCATTTCATCGACTTCGCGGCGCCCCGGCTCAGGGAATCCCTGTCCCGGTTCGGCAAGCAGAAGCGGCGCTGAAACTCGGCCCGCCGACCGTCACGATTCCTTGTTCCGGTCGCCGAGCACCCGTTCATTGCGATTCTTGATGACATCGCGCGTCTTCTTCGTCGCGCCGGGACCGGCCGAAAAGCGAACATCCCGATAGCCCAGCGCCTGCCCGCCCGTTCCCCGCACCTCCACGGTCTCGACGGAACTCCCGCTCGCATGTTCGACCAGTTCGATCGGCGGCTTGCCGTTCGGCCTGAGCCATTTGTCGCCCCATTGCATGAGCGCAACCAGCACCGGGTATAAGTCCCCCCCTTTCGCGGTCAGCCGGTAGCCAAACGTATTCGCGCGCTTCTCGATCGGGAAGCGTTCGAGTATATCCAGTTCGATCAGCCGCTCGAGCCGCACCGTCAACACGTTTCGGGCGATGCCCAGCCCGCTCTGAAACTCGTCGAAGCGGCGACTGCCCTGCGTGCACTCGCGCACGATCAGCAGCGTCCACCACTCGCCTACCTCGTCGAGGGCGCGAGCGATCGAACAATCCATTCCGTCGAAACGCTTTCTATACATGATGGCCAGATGCTAGCTCAAGTTGCGTCACACAACTTAACCACTTTTCGGAGAAGAGCTTCCCGGTTTCGGCCAGTACCGTGACGCAACTGTCTTGCCTATAGTTGCGTCACGAAACTTAACCGCGCGTCATCACCGGGACGTCCCTCCGGGATCGATACCGCGAGATGCATTGAAGAACGATCGCCGATGGGCGAGCCGAAACAGGTCTCGACGTCGCCCGGCCACTCAATCTACTTAGGATTAGCATGGAAAACCAACTTGATCCGGCTGGGCTGGGAGTCGACGCTCCCGATACCCCGGCGACATCCCGTTCCGCTCGATGGATCGGCAAAGGCGTTGCGGGCGCGGTGCTCGTCGCCCTGTCCGCGACGGCGTTTTATCTGCACGGCTCCGGCGCCGCACCGGTCGTCGCGCCGCCGCCGCCATCGGTGACGATCAGCGCGCCGTTGCAGCGCGATATCGAAGACCGGCTCGGGTTTCTCGGGCAGTTTTCAGCCGTGAATCGCGTGGAACTGCGCGCGCAGGTCGGCGGCACGCTGACGGAGATCCACTTCAAGGACGGCGACATCGTTCATCAGGGCGACCTGCTCTTCGAGATCGATCCGGAACCGTATCGCATCAAGCTGAGCGAGGCGAGCGCCGAACTCGCATCGGCCAACGCGCGGCTGGCGTTCGCCACGCGCCAGTTGGCCCGCGCGCAGGAACTGCAACGCTCGGAAGCGGGAACCGTCGAGAACGTCGATCAGAGCGTGGCCGAGCAGCGCGCGGCGCAAGCGGCCGTGGACCGGGCAAACGCACTGGTTCGCGATGCGCGTTTCGACCTGGATCGCTGCAGGATCACGGCACCGTTCACCGGGCGCATCGGCACGCATCTCGTTTCCGCCGGCAATCTGATCTCCGGCAGCCGCGCGGGCAGCGGTCCGACGACGCTGCTCGCCACCATCGTTTCGCTCGATCCGGTCTATCTGGATTTCGACATCAGCGAAAACGACTATGCCGCCTTCCAGCGTTCGCGCGCGGGCCGGCCAGGACCGCTGGCCGGCACCGTGAACATCTCGCCGACCGGCGACAGCGAATTCACGCGCAGCGGCAAGCTCGATTTCATCGACAACACGCTCGACCGTTCGAGCGGCACGATCCACGCGCGCGCCACGATTCCGAATCGCGATCTCTCATTGACGCCCGGCGGCTTCGCGCGCGTGCGGCTCGCCACGACCGCGCCGCAACCCGCGTTGCTCGTGCCCGATGCCGCCGTGCTCGACGACCAGACCGACCACATGGTCTATGTGGTCGGCGCGGACGATGTCGCCACGCCGAGAAAAGTGCAGATCGGCGATCTGCGCGTCGGCTTGCGCGTAATCCGCTCCGGGCTTGCGCCGACGGACCGCGTCGTGATCGACGGCATTCCATCCGTTCATCCGGGTTCGAAGATTTCTCCGCGCTCCGGAACCATCCGGTTCACCGCGGAGCAAGTGGCCGAAGGAGCGAAATCATGAGACTGACGCACTTCTTCATCGAGCATCCGCGCTTTGCCGCAGTGCTCAACATCTTCGTGTTGCTCATCGGTCTCGCGACCATGATCAAGCTGCCGGTGGCGCAGTATCCGAACATCGTTCCGACGACGATTCAGATCACGACGTCGTATCCCGGCGCGTCGGCCGATACGATCGCGCGCACGGTCGCAACGCCGCTCGAACAGTCGATCAACGGCGTCGAGAACATGGACTACATCTCGAGCCAGTCGACCGGCAATGGGCAACTGACGATCACCGTGATCTTCAAGGTCGGCACGAATCCGGATACGGCGCTTTTGCTGACGCGCAGCCGCGTGGAAGACACGCTCTCGCGCCTGCCCGCCGACGTGCAGTTGCAAGGCGTACAAGTGAAGAAGACGATTCAGGCGCTGCTGCTCGGCGTCCACGTCTATTCGCCGGATGGTTCGCGAAGCCCCGAGTACCTGTCGAATTACATGCTCAAGGTGCGCGACCAGATCGCGCGCTTGCCGGGCGTCTCGGACTTTCAATTGTTCGGTGAACGGCAATACGCAATGCGCATCTGGATCGATCCCGACAAAGCGGCTTCGTACAGGATCAGCGCGAGTGAAATACTCGCCGCGCTTCGCGCGCAGAACGCCGCCGTGTCCGCCGGCGTGCTGAACCAGCCGCCCGTTTCGAATCAAGGCACGGGTGCGTATCAGATCAACGTCGAGGCGCTCGGCCGTTTGAGCACGCCGGAGCAGTTCGGCGACGTCATCGTGAAGTCGGACGCTCAGGGACGCGTGACGCGCATTCGCGATATCGGTCACGTCGAACTCGGCTCGGTGGATTACGGCTCGAAGGCCTATGCGGATCGTTACGCGGCCACGCCGTGGTTCGTGATCGCAACGCCGGATGCAAACGTCGTCCAGGTCGAACACGACGTCTGGGCCAAGATGGCCGAACTGAAGAAGACCTTTCCGCCGGGCATCGACTACATGAAGATCTATGACCCGACGACCTTCGTGTCGCAATCGATCCATGAAGTTGCGAAGACGATCGGCATCGCCATTCTGCTGGTGGTCGGCGTGGTGTATCTGTTCCTGCAGAACTGGCGCGCGACGATCATTCCGGTCGTGGCGATTCCGATATCGCTGGTCGGAACGTTCGCCATCCTGTCGCTGTTCGGCGCGTCGATCAATAACCTTTCGCTGTTCGGGCTGGTGCTCGCCGTGGGGATCGTCGTGGACGATGCCATTGTCGTGGTCGAGAACATCGAGCGGAACATGACGCTCGGCATGACGCCGCGCGAGGCCGCGCATCGGACGATGAAGGAAGTCTCGACCGCGATCATCGCCATCGCGCTGACCTTGTGTGCCGTGTTCGGACCGACGGCGCTCATGTCCGGCATCTCCGGCCTGTTCTTCAAGCAGTTCGCGATCACGATCGCCGCGTCCACCATCATCTCGTGCTTCGTGTCGCTCACGCTGAGCCCGGCGCTCGCTGCGGTGCTGCTCAAGCCGCACGAAATGGAGAAGACGCACGGCGGCTCCACCGCGCTCGGCCGCCTGCATCATGCGATTTTCGGCCGCTTCAACGCGTCGTTCGAATGGCTGTCGTCGAAATACGGAAAGATGACCGGCCGCGCCGTGCGCGCGACCACGGTCATGCTGGTCGTCTACGCCGGTCTGATCGGGGCGACGGGCCTGCAAATGTCGAGAATGCCCACGGGCTTCATTCCAGAACAGGACATCGGCTATCAGGCGGTGATCGCGTTCCTTCCGCCCGGCTCCAGTCTGGAACGCACGGACAAGGTGATTCGCGAGATCAACGAAATCGTGCTCGATACACCCGGACTCAAGGGCGTCACGCACACGTCGCCCGTCTCCGGTTTCGATGTCACGACCGGCACGATCGCGCCCAACGTGGGCACGCTGTTCTACGGTTTGCCGTCCCTGTACGACAAGCATGTGCCGGGCGTCAACGCGGCCTCGATGCTGGTCGAACTGCGCAAGCGCGTGTCCGTGGTCAAGGACGCGGTCGTCGTGGTGGTGAATCCGCCGCCGGTGCAGGGACTGGGCGCAGCGGGCGGCTTCAAGCTGATGCTCGAAGACCGCGGCGGACTCGGATCGCAAGCGCTCGCCGACGCGGCCCACGCGCTGGTCGCGGCAGCGAACAAGGACAAGACCTTCGGCGGCGTGTTCACGCTCTACGACGCAGGTGCCCCATCGGTCTATGCGGACGTCGATCGTCTCAAGGCACAAAAAATCGGACTGACGCCAACGGACGTGTTCTCGACGATGGAGCTTTACCTCGGTTCGCAATACGTCAACGACTTCAACTTCATGGGACGCACGTATCAGGTGCGCGTTCAGGGCGACGAAGCGTTCCGCCGCACGCCGGAAGACATCGGCCGATTGAAGGTGCGCAACGCATCGGGCGACATGGTGCCGATCAGCAGCGTGGCGACGTTCCACAGCAACACGCAGCCGTATCGCGTGCCGCGCTACAACATGTATCCCGCGGCGGAAATCATGGGCGCGGCCGGTCCTGGACTGTCGTCCGGCGATGCGATCGAACGCATGGAACAACTCGCCCAGCAAGTGCTGCCGAACGGCATCGCCTACGAATGGACCGATCTGGCGCATCAGCAAAAAGAACAAACCATGTCGCCGCTCGTGGTCTTCGCCGCGTCCGCGCTCTTTGTGTTCCTCGTGCTGGCTGCGCAGTATGAAAGCTGGAAGACGCCGCTCGCCATCGTGCTGATCGTGCCGATGTGTCTGCTCGCGGCATCGATCGGTCTGAATATGCGCGGCATGCCGATCGACATTCTTGCGCAGATCGGCTTCGTGGTGCTCGTCGGGCTGGCGGCCAAGAACGCGATTCTGATCGTGGAGTTCGCCAAGCAACGTCAGGAAGAAGACGGCGTCGACGCGGAGGATGCCGCCACGCACGCCGCCCATGTGCGCCTGCGTCCGATCCTGATGACGTCGTTCGCCTTCATCGCAGGCGTGGCGCCGCTCGCCATCGCCGCCGGCGCCGGCTCGGAGATGCGGCAGTCGCTCGGAACGACGGTGTTCTCCGGCATGCTCGGCGTGACGCTCTTCGGCCTCGCCTTCACGCCTGCCTTTTATGCCTTCGTACGCAACCTCGGCGCTCGTGGAAAGCGGGACGTGCGCGCCCTGCCGCGCAAACTCAGCAGTGGAGAAGCGAAATGAACAAGCTCCTGGTCAGGACCATGAAAGCGGTTGCTGGCGGTCTGTTCGTGAGTGCCTTTCTTGCCGCGTGCGCGGTCGGACCCGACTACGTCGCGCCCGAAACGCACCTGACGCCGTTTCATAACGCGCAGCAAGTGGCTGACCGGCAAACCACACTGCCCGCGCCGCACCTCGACAACTGGTGGGCCGGCTTCGACGATCCGGAACTGGTTGCGGTCGTGCAACGCGCGCTGGCTCAGAACCTGAGCATTCAGGCCTCGATCGCGCGGGTCACTCAGGCGCGCGCGGCGGCGCAGGCGGCCGGCGCGCAACTGCTTCCGACTGTCGATGCCGGTGGGTCGTACTCGGCGGAACATCAGAGCGTGGAGAGTCCGCTTGGCGCGCTCGCGAGCGCGTTCCCCAACTACAGCCGCGATCAGAAAGAGTACGTGGCGGGCGCGACGGCGAGTTGGGAAATCGATCTCGCAGGCGGGTTGCGACGCGCACACGCTGCCGCGACCGACGAAGAGCAGGCCGCCGAGGCCGCGCAACTCGGCACGCGCGTCACCGTCGCCGCCGATGCCGCCGACGCTTATCTGCAAATCCGCGGTCTGCAGGCGCAGCTTGCCGTCACGCAGGATCAGGTGGATACCGACGCGCGTCTGCTCGAACTCGTGAAAGCGCGCAAGCGGGCCGGCGCATCCGACGAACGCGAAGTCGCTCAGGCCGAAGCGTTGTTGCGTCAGGCTCGCGCCACGGTGCCGAGCCTGCGGGTCGCGCTCGAAGCGCAACTGAACCGGCTCGATGTGCTGCTGGGCGCGCAGCCCGGCACTTACGCGGCGGAACTCGGCGCGCACGCGGGCGAGATTCCGGGCGTGCCGGCCATCGGCAGTGGCGATACACCGGTCGATGTTTTGCGCCGCCGCCCGGACATCATCGCGGCGGAAAGGCATCTGGCGGCGTCCAACGAAGCGATTGGCGTCGCGCTGGCCGAGTACTACCCGAAGATCTCGCTCTCCGGCGCGCTGGGATTCGACAGCCTTTCGGCCAGCCACTTCCTGAGCGCGAAGGCGTTCCAGGCGGTCGGCACCGGCGCGCTGCGCTGGCGGCTGTTCGATTTCGGCAAGGTGGACGCCGAGGTCAGGAATGCGCGCGGCTCATACGCGGAGGCGCTGGCGCAGTATCGGGAGGCAGCGCTCAAGGCGACCGAGGACGTCGAAAACGCGTTCATGACGCTTTCGCAAACGGAGATTCGCGCGCAGGAGATCCAGCAGGAAGTGGATGCCTTGACGAAGGCGCGGGACCTGTCCGAGAAGGCATATCGTGCGGGTTCGATCACGCTCACCGACGTCCTCGACGCCGACCGTCAACTGCTCAATTCGCGCGCAGATCTCGATGCGACCCGGGCGGATGCCGCACGCGCCGCCGTCAGGACGTTCCGTTCGCTCGGAGGCGGCTGGGACACGCCGCAGCAGCAGGTCGCCGCCAAGAACTGAGGCCTCGCCACTTTATGGGGAACAGCTTCCCACTTCCGCCCGGTAGTGCAGTCGGGTCGCCTTCCCTATAGTTTCGTCAAGCAACGGAATTCTTCAAACTTCAATCGAGGTCGAAATGGATCGCCGACTACTCACACTTTCGCTCGGCATGTTCGCGCTGGGCACCGATAGTTTCGTCTTCGCGGGCATCCTGCCTGAGATCGCTCATTCGTTTGGCGTGAGCATCGGCGCGGCGGGACAGTTGATCAGCGTCTACGCGCTGAGCTATGCCCTGCTGGGCCCCACGATTGGGGGTCCCTTCAATTCCAGTGCATTTTGCGACGGTAGGACGATCTTGGCGCAATGCGGGTTTGCGAGCCGGCCCCGTTAAAATATCTCATAAAATCAGGCGCTTGCTGTCTGGTTGTTTTACGCTCAGGTCTCCCCCGCCGAGATGGTCGCGCGGCGCGATGCGCGTGCCATGCGTCCCTCGAGCGGCGTTCGACGCGACCCGCCGCGGCACTGCGGTTCAAGCGAGCCGTTGCTGCTTTTCGTTCAACTCGGACGCGCTGGGCAGCAAATGCCGTGCATAGCGTTCGATCGGGAAATCGAACGTTCCGCGCAAGTTGATACTTTCGAGATGCGTGGGCGCAATGCGCCGCAAATCGCCCGCCTGAACGGTCTCTCCACTTATCGCCTCTATCTGGTCGACCGCGCGCCGCATGTGCATCGTGTTCCATGCCATCACGACATCGAGAGCAGAGCCAGTGCAGAGGACACCGCAGCAAGCGAGTCATGGTGCTTGGCCAGTTCCAGAGGTATCTTCCCGCTGTGGATCGCCCGCTGCACGGTATGAACTGCCTCACCACGATTGAGCACGTGCTGCAACTCGGCGCGAAAGACTGGATTGGTGAAGTAATCGATCAGGAATATTGTCCGGAATAGCCGCCCAATATGTGTGCCGCCATCGTATATCGGCTGTCCTCGTGCGGCTGAACCGAAGCGCGATAACGCCTGCACCGCGGTGCATTGGCCGGTCTGCACTGAAGCGGCGACTCGGACAAACTCGTCCCAGATGCTCTCGATCAAATCCATCCGAACATCGCGATCGGTGACCGTAATCAGTTCCGCAGGGACGGTATGGTGTTGCGGGACATGCAAACGGCGGTCGCGAAGATGCGAGAGTCTCGGGCACAGGTCGAAACCTAGGATGCGTGCCAAACCCATGGCGTAGTCCGTAAAACCATGGGTATCTACTGCAAGCTGGGCAACATCGTCGGCACTGCTTTGACGGATCACGCCTTCGATCGCTGCTCCGGCTTGCCGCTCGTTTAGGATGATGGGTTGATCGTAGAAAATACCCCAGCGATCGCGCACATGGGTGTACATACCGATCGATTTCGTGCGCCGACGCGGGTCGACTCGTGCTTCCCGGACTGTACGCGCCGTTTCCAGCGACATCATGTCCGACGACGCCAGGTTGGCGCGTCCCCAATGTGCCGCGATCGGATGCCGATGCATGAATCTCAACACTAGATCGGCAGCCTGTCGCAGCTTCCGCTCATCGGCAATGCGGTTCATCATTTGCCTGATCGCCGCGGAAGCCAGTTCCGGCACCATGCGAGCAATGTCGGCCGCCGTCAGCGATGTTCCGTGCGCTAGGACCGCCGCGTAGACCATCAGCAGTTCAACACGTGAGCGGGGGGCGCGTCCGAGCAGAAGCCAACCGAAACGCGTCGTGCTATCAATCTCTAAAATAATTTCGGGCAGTTGCCCATGAGGGCAGGCAGAAAAGATCGCCCGCCGCAAGGCCTCGAGTGCGAGATTCGTAGGTTGAGCCGACAGTGGATCAAGATGTACCGCGCTGTCGATATGAACCTCGCCGCGCGTGGTTGCGTCGCGCAGCACGATCAAACTTCGGTCAAGATGTTCGATCAGCGGGCCGAGAAATTCTTTTGGGTCTTGCGGGAGCTTCAAATGACCATAAAAATGGTTGCGTTTCGCTTTCCATTCGTCTGGCGAGATCAGGAGCATCGCCTGAGTGCGGAACGCGAAGCTGTGCGCGATAAAAACGGAGCCATTACGCAATGAAACACGCAGAGCAAAGAGCGTCGCCCACTCGAAAGCCAATAGCGCCTTGTACCGGTCATAGCTGTCGATCGCTTCTCGCCAGGCTCGCCCGAGTCGGATTACGACACCGTCCGGCAGGGTGTAGCTCTTACGGACGTAGATTTCGCGCAGCACCTCAAGTGCGTTGATGACTGGGTGTACGGTCTGGGCTTCGAATGGGAGACGGATGAGCCTGGCAAGCATCGCACGCGCTTTTCCTCGTTTCTCGATCAGACGTGCGCGAATCAGACTGCGCCGGGTCGGTGTACGTTGGTCAAGAACCTGATCGGCCAATCCGCATAGCCTCTCGCTGAGCTCTTCGCGCGATAACACGGTGTCAAGTGCGACGGCTTTTACAGCCGATGCAAATTCGTGGAAACGCACCTTCGGATCTAATAGGACTTCTTCGACCTCGCGCATCGCATCGTTGGCCGCCTTTAGAATCCAGCGGCGCAGCATCGATAGCAACTGATCAGTTGCGGAGCACAGCGCGTAACGCATGAAGCAGGCTGCTTCCAACTTGCGCGATCGTTGCTGCATGCGCTTACCTATCGAAGGAGACCGACGTGCGCAACGCCGCGCGTAGTGCCGCACAGCGGCCTCGTTGCAAATCGTCGGCCAGCCTTGATGTACACCGATCTCGTAAAGGCGATCGATCTTTGAAAACACGTCACCCATCTGATGCGTAGACTGCCGCAGAGGTACGGCCCACAACCATCGCTGCAAGCTTCCATGGTCACTGTCAGGTTGTGCCAACAGCCGACTCCAGTGGTTCAGTGTCGCGTCGCCAAACGCACAAGTTATCGCCTCCGTTAAGGATTCCTCCACATCATGTGCAGCCATAGTAATGTGCCGCCTGAGCATTCGATCGTGGGCGATTAGAATGCGATGCTCGTAGAGCCAGCGTTTCAAATCGTACAGCAAGTCACCGCGTTCGGACCGACCAGTCAGGCGCTCCTTGAGCCAACGCATGACGTACCGGCGCTGGTGCTCAACCATCGGCCGAAAGCCGAGCGTCTGATATGCGAGGACCTGGTGATCGACGAGCGTGCGAGCCCGCGTTTCATACAGCGTCCGCAGTGTGCCGAGATCGGGCGGATCGAGTTCCAGTTGCGCGCCAAGGTGATTCCAGAGCACCTTGGGAACTTGCTTGTAGGCGTCGAGCGTGCGGCCGTTCATCCGAATAAAGCCGATGTGGAGTGCGACGGCAAGTCGGTATAGGTCGCCGCGACGCGCCTCGATCAGTGCGCGCTCCTTCGCTGAAAAGCTGAAGAACATGGCAAGGTCAAAGTCGGTAAGTTCGCGAGGGATTTGCCGGATGCCAAGATAAGTGACCTGCCAGTGTTCCATCGCGCCCCCTCGAAGCGAATGACGGATCAGGAGCATAGCGACAGCGAATGACGGGGCGACGACTATTGCATGCGAGAACATGAGGTCGACCATGACTGAACGCCCCACCCAGACAGCAAGCAATTGATTTTACTCAACATTATATTAGGGCCGTGTCGCAAACCCGCGTCGCGCCTAGATCGCCCTACCGTCGCAAAATGCACTGGAATCGAAGGGACCCCGGCTAGTGAACGCCAGTGACTGCCAGTGGTGTTCACAGCGCGACAGCTCAAGTGATTCGTCCGTTACGTTGATCGAAACGGATTATGACTAGGACGGGATTTCGTTCACGGTTTTGTCACGCTTAGGCCGATACAGGCGACGGCGCGACCTCGAGACCTCAGATCGAGCAAGCTCGCGATTGACCGAGCATCACGTCTGTCGCCGTCGCAAGGGCCACGCCAAGCACTTGGCGCTAGGGGTGTTGTCAGGGAGATGGAGAGCAGGCATTCCCGATGCTATGGAAATGCCTCGGCCGGTCTAGGAGCAAGCTCAAGTCCCAGGTTCCTGAATGCTCAGTGCATTCTTCACGGACGTGACGCCGGAAACGCCTTTCGCTATAGAACTGGCCTTGTCGCTTTGGGCGGCTTCGGGGACGTGTCCTGCGAGTGTGATGGCGCTACCTTTGACAAGAACGCTGATGCCACTGGTGTCGACACCGCCTTTCTGGAGCGCTTTAAGCACCTTCTTGCTCATGGCTCGATTCGCCTTCCGGATCGCGGATTTGGACGGGGCTTGCGTCGCAGTGGCAGCGCCTGAATCAGCCGAGGTCGCGGCTGGCTCGCTACTTTGAGACCAGGCATTAAAGGATGCAACAAGGATCAATGCACCACCAGTCAGTTTGAGCGCTCTGTTTGCCTTCATGTCTTTCTCCAGTGTTGACGCCTCAGTGAAGACCCTTTCTCCATTCCTCAGCGGGAGCACCCCAGGAATTCAAGGATTGTCAGATGCTTGCGCTCGAGCTCCTCCTCACCCGAATATTTTCATCTTTTCATCGACGTGCTGCTGCCTAATCCTGAGACCGTTCCCCATTTAATTAAATGCAATACACTTCTTCGTCATCGCGCGCAAGACCTTGCGCTCGACGAAGGCTTAAATGCGCCAGGATTTATACCGAAGATCGGTCGGTTCTCGCGGTCGATCGCGTCGGGCGCCGAGCCCAATGCTGCGATCCGCTGGATGACTCCATTCCGATAAGGCATCTTTCTCGGTTCGCAAAATACTCAAGGAAGGCCGCTCGTTTGATCGCCCGATTTCACGACCTCTTCTGTCTCCGGGCTTACCCAATGAAACTGCATCACGCTTCGCCTTGCCGTCTACGTAAAGTAAATGCCGGGCGGTGACATGTCGGGACCGAAGTCCAGCTGGTTCTGCGCATGAACCCGACCTCCGTCGAAGATCATCAAGAGCCGGGCGAACTCCTCACTCTGAAGGACCCGGCCTTCGACGAACTCGATAGGCTCACCGGTGGCAAAGTCGTCACCGTCCAGCCGGAAAGTTCCGGACAGCCAGCGACGGGCGGTTGCCGTCTGCAGCAGCGCGCCGTAGGCTACCGCGAGGTATTGGCGAAAGAATGGCGCTAGAGTTGTGGGCATTTTGTACAAAAAAGAGCAGATTGACCCGCCGGGCCGCGCACGTGCATTCTAGGTTCGTTCATGTGGCAGTCAAGCGTCCCGTTTCTGGCTCGCGCTTTTCGATCGCGCTCGACAGCTGGCGAGCGCCGCGAACGTGGCGCAAAAGCGGAACGACTCCGAAAGCGCGCATTCGGGCGCGTCGATCTGCGCCATCGCATTGATCGCGCCTTGCCACTCGTAGATTTGCTGGTAAGGATCGCGTACATACATAGATGATCTGCGCGTGGCGCTGCCGGCCCAGGACCGACAGCATTGGCACCGTCGCTGTCCTGCGCGTCGGCGAAGAGAATGAAGTCGGCTTCGATGCGTGGCTCCGAGAGCGCCCAGAGCTTCAGGAGCACGTCAGGGAAATGGCGCGACTCGCGCGGGTTGCCGCGCCCTATTCCCACAGACGCCCGACGTAAGGCAGCAGGTAGATGCGCGGTTGCGCGGCTACGGCTTCGTCGATCTTTTCATCGACGACAATATGATGCATTGCCGGCTGGATGTCAGTGGACCGGCAAAACCTGTCCAGCCCATCAGCAATCATCCGCCCGATCTCGAACGGCGCGATCTCGGCGGCCTTGCCCGTCACCGTCCGCACTTCCGGCGGGCCATGCCCGTAGCGTGCGGCCAGTTCGTGCGGCGGCTCGCCCTGTAGGCTCACCCGGCTTCTCAGCGACGGACTGACGCAAGCCCACGCCAGCGAATGCATCGTTCGTGCGCCGACGTGAGGTGGAAAGCGCCGGGCTGCGCTTGCCGCGATTTCCCGGTTGAACGCGACCTATATGCCACGCCGGTGGCCGAAATGTCGGGTAGAAGTCTTGCACGCGCCGGCAAATCCCTTGATCTTGAGGTCTCCGGGCGTGAAGCGCCGCCTCGATCACGGCCTGCTGCTCTCCCGTGGGAATCAAGCGCCTCTTCACCCGATACCAGACCTCATGTGCAGCCGCTCCTGGCGATCTGGAATCGCTCATTTTCACATCGCCCACAGCCGATCGCGCTTCCCGGTGCCGGACGCGGCATCAGAATACTCACCGGCGACAGCGCACCTGGCGTTGCGAAAGCGGAACAGCGCCCGTCACGTCTGAACAAGCTCAAGCTCGTTTTCGGCACACCATTGCCTCAGCGCGCTTTCGACAGCATGGGCTTCAAACGAATACCAGCGCTCGAGAACGCCTTCACGCTCCAGCAAATCCTTGAAACGCGCATAAGCCCCTTGCCGATGGAAAAATCCTTCAACCTGGTCGTAACACGTGGGCAGCTCCTGCGCCACAAAGCGCAAGGCGAGACGTCGTCCGAGATCGAGCTCGTTCTTGTGCGGTATCGCAAGGTAGCGGTCGGAAGTTTCAAGGTCGTCAGGAATCTCCTCGTCGAACGCGTCGCTGGAATCGGACGTCCCATAGATTTTGCCCGTATCGAGCGAGACATACGCGTTATGCTCCGTTGGCGCCGCATAGCTGACGAAGTCGAAAGCCAAAGAAAGATCGTCGTATCTGACTGCGACCCATGGCTCTACTCACAGGTTGTAACGTGCCGGGTTGGGATACCGGTTCGGGGCCCGGAGTTTGCCGCCGGTCTTGCCGCGTCGGCAGCGCGACTCAAAGCTCTTCGCTCGGGTCAGCGATATCAAGCCGGAACCGTCCTTGCCGTCGACCACCACGAGGGGCACGCGCCCCGCCTGCGACTCATCCCATTCGATGCGCCCTCGCACCGTGCTGTCAATGATCCGGCGCTCATGAAAATCGATGTGCCTGACCGATAGCGCGCGACGAATCCGTCTCGTGGGACGATCTTGGGCAGATGCTAACGCAACTCGGTGCTCGACACACTGACCGTCGCGCTTCACGACGATAACCAGCGCGTGCGCGAAGAAGCGGCGGCCACGCTCGGCAAGTTGCGTCTGGTGTCCGCGCGCGTCGCGCGTTAGAGGACGATTATTGGCAGGTGACGTTGCAGGCGGCGCGCGCGCTGGGCCGTTTGCGCGATGCCGCGAGCACGTGTGCCGTCGCAGAACTGCTGACGTATCCGATCAGCAACGTGCGCAAGGAAGCGACGCTCGCCCTCGGCGAACTCGGCAACATCGATGCGCTGCCCGTGCTCGAAGCCGCGCTGCAGGACGGCGATCTCGAAGTGCGCAAGGCCGCGCGCATCGCGATTGCGCAGATCGGCGCACGGCACGGCTGACGCGCGCCCAAAGCATCACTCACGGTGTCACTCCGGGTCCGCTCGATTGATCGAATCCAGGACAACGCGAACGACTCCACAACAAAGCTTTTCTGCAATGCATTGCGCGCGACGAACGCGATGCAGCGATCGCGCGGCATAGTCTCTCACCGACGCTGTGCGCGCTGCTATCGGACGTCCCGGTATGAAATCGCCCACTGCGCGGCTTCGAATTAGGATTCGCGCTGTTCCGGCGGTCACGCGGTCGCATTCAGCGCGAGGCACTTACGGCACGTGAGCGTCGCGGCTTCGATTTCCCATCCCTGTCGATATCGGTTGCATCGCGCCCGAGCGCCGGCGGCAGCTCCGCCTTCAGCAGTTCTATCCAAGCGCGCGTCTTCGCTTCGAGGAACTTCCTCGAAGGCATCAGGACATAGACGCCCACATCCGGCGAACGCCATTGCGGCAGGACGTGCACGAGTTCGCCGCTGCGCATCTTGTCCACCACCGCGAATCCGGGCAGCAACGCAATGCCCAGTCCGCAGCACGCCGCATGCACGACCGCCTCGGGATGATCGCCGACCAGCGGACCCGCAGCTTGAATCGTGTGCATGTCTTTTCCGTCGGTCAGCTCCCACTGAGGCGTCGTCGACGCATTGACGAGGCGCAAACAGACGTGACCGGCCAGATCCGGTACGGTCTTCGGCGATCCATGCCGCCTGAGGTAATCCGGTGCGGCGCACAGCACCCCGTGAATCGCGCCCAGCCGCTGCGCAACGACGCTCGAGTCCGGCAGGCTCTGAGTGAGATAGACGCTCACATCCACACCTTCCGCCAGCAGATCCGGCACGTATTGCGAGGCGCTGTACTCGACGGCCACCGCCGGATACATCGCGCAGTACTTTGCGACGAGCGGCACTACGTAACGATCGCCAAAACTCGCCATACACAGCAGTCGCAATCGTCCAGTCGGCTGAATTCGCGCGCCGCTTACCTCGCCCTCCGCTTCCGTCACCAGTTCGAGGATCGTCCGGCACTGGTTTGCATAGCGCTCGCCTGCACTCGTCACGGCCATCCGCCGCGTCGTCCGCTGAAGCAGCTTCGCCTGCAGGCGATTCTCCAGTTCGGAAACGAGCCTCGAAACCTGCGCCGTAGTCAGCTCCATGTGTTCGGCCGCCGCGGTGAAGCTGCCGGCGTCGACAACCCGCACGAACGCGGTCATCGCGTGGAGCAATCCATAGTCGAGATTTTTGCGCATGGCGTAACAATATTTCGAATCCGGCCGTATTTTCTCACGACGGCAACATGACTAGGATCAGTCCATACGTCGCTTCCTGAGTCTGCGCGCTGGGATGGCCCGGGAGCAAAGATCAGTTTGTTGGTTCGATTTCAAGGTTCAAGGTGAGGCAAAAATGAACGGTGCTGAAAGTCTGTTGCGTTCGCTGATTGCGAGTGGTGTGGATGTCTGCTTCGGAAACCCGGGCACGTCCGAGATGCATTTCGTGGCCGCGCTCGATTCGGTCGAGGGCATGCGGCCCATTCTCGGCCTTTTCGAAGGCGTCGTGACCGGGGCGGCCGACGGCTACGGCAGAATGGCTGGCAAGCCTGCCTGCACACTGCTGCATCTCGGGCCGGGCCTGGCTAATGGTCTCGCCAATCTTCACAATGCCCGCCGCGCATCGAGCCCGGTCGTCAATATCGTCGGGGATCATGCATCGACCCATGCCCGTTATGAAGCGCCGCTCACCTCCGATATCAAGGGCTTCGCCCGCCCCGTTTCGGACTGGACCCATTCGTCGGGCAGCGCGCTGACAGTCGGCGCCGACGCCGCTCGCGCCGTCCAGGCTTCCCTGCAAGGCGCGGGTCAGATCGCGACACTGATCCTGCCCGCCGACACGGCCTGGTCGCAGGCCGACGGCGTGCCTTCGCCGCTGCCGGCCCCGGCGCGCGCGCTCGTAAGCGACAACACCGTCGGACGCATCGCCGCACTCGCGCAGAGCGGCGTGCGGACCGCCTTTCTGCTCCGCGGCAAGGCGTTGCAGGGGCACGGCCTTCGCGCCGCAGGCAAGATCGCCGCGAAGACCGGCGCGCGGCTACTCTGCGACACGTTCGCGCCGCGCATCGAGCGAGGCGCCGGACGCGTCACGGTCGAACGGCTGCCGTATTTCGCGGAGCAGGCTGTCGAGTTCCTCTCGGGCACTGAACTGCTCGTGTTGGTCGGCGCGCAAGCGCCGGTCAGCTTCTTCGGCTACCCGGACAAGCCGAGCTGGCTCACGCCCGAAGGATGCCGCATCGCCGTCCTGTCGCATCCGCATGAAGACGGCGCGGCGGCGCTCGAATCTCTTGTCGACGCGCTCGGCGCCCGGAATGCCATCGCCCGTACGAGCGTGCGCGCGGCAGACGACTTTTCGCCACACGGCGCGCTCGATGCGGAGTCGATCATGCGCAGCGTCGCCCGGCACTTGCCCAATAACGCCATCGTCACCGAAGAAGCATCGCTGGCGATGACGTACTCGGGTCTCACCGAGTCCGCCGCGCCGCACGATCTCCTGACGCTCACCGGCGGCGCGATCGGCTGCATGATGCCCGTTTCGATCGGCGCCGGAATCGCCTGTCCCGACCGCAAGGTCGTCAACCTTCAGGGCGACGGCAGCGCCATGTACACGCTCCAGTCGCTCTGGACGCAGGCGCGGGAAAACATCGACGTGGTCACCGTCATCTACGCGAACCGCGGCTACAGGATCCTCGCCAACGAACTCAAGCGCGTGGGTGCACGCTCGGACGGTGCGCATGCGGCATCCATGTTCGATCTCGAGAATCCGTCGCTCGACTGGGTCGCTCTTGCCAAGGGCATGGGCGTGGAAGCCGTTCGCACCGAATCGGCCACCGATTTCGACGGCGCATTCGCGCACGCCATGAAGCGCCGTGGCCCGATGCTGATCGAGGCTGTCATCTAAGCAACCGGAACACGCGGAATCACCCAGCCATTCAAAAAACATAGGTATTTAGCATGCGCAATTATTTTAGACTTCCCGTTGAACCCACCGCCGCACAGATTCGCGCCCAGCTCGACGCCATGAAGCAGGCACAGCTCAGGGGCGGGCCACCGTCCGCCGCGCTCCGCCGCGACCGCATCGACCGCGCCATCGATCTGCTGCGCTCGAACAGAGGCGCGCTCGTCGACGCGATCAACGCCGACTACGGCTGTCGCGGCACGCAGCAGACCTTGCTCGCCGACATCCTCGCATCGGTCGAGGCCTTGCGCTTCAATCGCGAGCATCTTGAGACGTGGATGGCGCGGCCCGCGACCGCCGAGCCCTTTCCCGGCGTCAGGACGCGGATCGACTATCAGCCGCTCGGCGTGCTGGGGGTCATCAGCCCGTGGAATTTTCCCGTCGTGCTGGCATTCGGGCCGCTTGGCGGCGCCTTCGCCGCGGGCAATCGGGCCATTCTCAAGCCATCGGAGCTGACGCCCGCCACATCCGAACTGCTGGCCGAGCTGATCGCCCGTTATTTCGACAGCGATGAACTGACGACCGTGCTCGGCGGCGCAGAAACGGGCGCGGCGTTCAGTGCGCAGCCGTTCGATCATCTTGTGTTCACCGGCAGCACACAGGTCGCGCATCACGTCATGCGCGCAGCGTCAGAGAACCTCGTGCCGGTCACGCTCGAACTTGGCGGCAAGTCGCCGGTTCTCATCGGCAAGGACGCGGACCTGCGGCGCGCCGCCGAGCGCGTGCTGACCGTGAAGACCTTCAACGCTGGCCAGATCTGCCTGTCGCCCGACTACGTCCTGATCCCCGCGGACCGCGTCGGCGCATTCGTCGAGCACGCGGAGGCGGCGGTCGCGCGGATGTATCCGACCATGCGCGAGAATCCCGATTACACCGCGATGATCAACCTGTGTGGCTTCGAACGCCAGCTCGCGCTCGTCGACGATGCCCGCCAGAAAGGCGCCAGCGTCATGAGCCTTGCCCCTGCTGGCGAAGATCTCTCCGATCCATCCGTACGCAAGATGGCGCCGATCATCCTTACCCGCACCACCGATGCCATGCGTGTGATGCGGGAGGAAATCTTCGGTCCCGTGCTGCCGGTCGTGACCTACGAGGCGTTCGACGATGCGCTTGCGTATATCAACGCTCGTGCTCGTCCGCTCGCGCTCTACTACTTCGGCGACGACGCAGACGAGCACGAGCAGGTAAGCCGTCGCACCACTTCGGGCGCCCTTGTCGTCAACGACGCGATGACCCATGTGTTCTTCGACACCCTGCCGTTCGGCGGCGTGGGTGCGTCCGGCATGGGCCACTATCACGGCGAGTACGGGTATCGGACGTTCAGCCATGCGAAGCCGGTCGTTTTCCAGAGCGCGGGCGGCGAATCGAACCTCCTGATGCGGGCGCCGTACCTGCCTGGCTCCGAATCTGCCGTTCACGGCCTGATCGACGCCTGATGCGTCACGGGCCGACGCGCGAAACACGATCAAAACAGCCATAGCCGAACGGAGTCTTTCATGCCGATGACACATGTCTTAATGCGCGCGGGCAAGCCGGCGCAATACCGTACCGCTGTCCTGCAAGGTATTCATGAGTCCCTGCGCGACGCGTTGGGCGTTCACCCGGAAGCGTTCTTCATGACGATCACCGAACATGAAGAGGCCAACTTCCTCGCAAACATGACATTCCCGTTCACGCGCAGCCCGGACCTGCTGCTGATTCAGATCACGCTGACAGTCGGTCGCACCGCCGAGGACAAGAAGCGCTTCTACGAACACCTCGTCAAGCGGCTGCAAGCCAGCACCGGCATCGATCCCGCCGATGTCTTCATCAACATCATCGAGGTCGCGGGCGAAAACTGGTCGCCCGGCAACGGGCTGGCCGGCCGCAACGCGGCCATTCCGGCCAGGGATGCGCCGGTGACCACGGGCACCCCCTGATGGAAACCACGCAAACCGCGAAAGCGGTCCAGTCACGCCCCTCACCCTTCTAGTCGTTCTTTCAATCTGGAGTTGTTATGCCGAAGCAGTTCGCCGTCCCTCTTTCGCCCCGCGGCCTTTCGAGTATCGCGCCGCCGCCGCCCTGGCACTATGCCGGAGACTTCATTCTCGTCGAATTCTGGGCCGATCCCGCTGCCGCTGCGGCCGTGCTGCCCAAAGGCCTGAGCCCCGACCCGGCCTCGCCCGGCCACGCGACGGCGCTCTTCATCGACTGGCAGTTCACCGCAGACAATGACGAGATGCTCGATCCGGCGCGCTATCAGTACCGCGAGTTCTTCGTCCTCGTCGACGCGCTGTACGACGGCAAACCGGTTTCGTATTGCCCGTATATCTTCGTGGACAACGACTCCGCGATGATGCGCGGGCTGATTCAAGGCTTCCCGAAGCGCTACGGCCAGGTGCACCAGACGCGCTCGTTCGCTGCGCTCAGCCCCGCCGCCGTGCCGGTCGCGGCGGGCAGCCGCTTCGCCGCGACGGCTTCCGCCGCCGGCCAGCGTCTGGCTCGCGCCGAAGTCACGCTGGAATCGGCAGTCGCTGACGTGTCGAAGCTCGGCATCGCCGGACGCCCGGTCGTCAATCTCCGCTATTTCCCGCGTCTCGCCGCGGGCCAGCACGACAAGCCGGCCGTGAACGAGCTCGTGCTGTCGATTATGGATAACGCGCAGATCGAGGACGTGTGGACCGGCCAAGGCAAACTCTCGTTCCCGTTCGCGGAAGGCGAAGAGATTTCGGATCTCCAGCCCGTCCGCACGGGTGCCGGGTTCCGTGGCTCGATGGCCTACAGCGTGACGGATCTCAAGACTCTGGTCGACAACACGAACTAAGCAAGACACATAAGACCGAGGGCCGCGGCGCGCTCCCACCTGCAAGTGGGAGCGCGCTGTCATTGCGCTTCGGCATTTGCTCTTCCCTGGACCGCTTCGGATGGCTTTGATGACCTGGACGTCCGAAGAAATGCGGACAAACCAGTAGTTCAGCGCCTTAGGGAAAACACACGTTTTCACGCTCGCGACAGCGCGCGCAAAAAGCGGATATTGCGGCCCCCGTGCGCCGCAGATTCCGGATAGCGACGCTTACTACCCATTCCTAGAATCCGGTCTACAGCAGTGCGGTTCATCGATCGAATCCTGCTGCAAGCCCAAGCCTTCGCGCTTCGGAACACACGAGACTGGGGACAAGTGAATGAGCTACAACATTGCGCTCAACTTCGAGGATGGCGTTACGCGCTTCATCGACTGCAACGGTGGCGAGTCCGTGGTGGACGCCGCATACCGTCAAGGCATCAGCATCCCGATGGACTGCCGCGAAGGCGCCTGCGCCACCTGCAAGTGCCGCGTGGAATCGGGCGATTACTCGCTCGGCGACTATATCGAGGACGCGCTCTCGCATGAAGAGGCCCACACCGGCTACGCGCTCGCGTGCCAGATGCGCCCGACTTCGGACTGCGTGGTGCTGGTCCCGACCGGCTCGGAGGCATGCGGCACGCGTCAGGAAAGCTATATCACGCGTATCAAGGACGTGCAGCGCCTCTCCGACAGCACCTTCGCGCTGGAACTCCAGGGCGACGGCCTGAAGACCCTCGACTTCCTTCCGGGTCAATACGCGAACCTGCAGGTGCCCGACGAGGCGCATCGCCACCGGGCCTACTCGTTCAGTTCGATGACGAGCGGCGGAGACACCGTCTCTTTCCTCATTCGCAACGTACCCGGCGGACTGATGAGCGGCTTCCTGAGCGAGCGCGCGGCACCCGGCAGCGAGCTCGTCATGAACGGCCCGTTCGGCAGCTTTTATCTGCGCCCCTCAGGCATGTCTTCGATTCGGCCATGTACGGGCACTTTCTCTTTTCGATCGACGCAGATTTTTAGCATTTTTTGACCGCTCATTCGTAATCCAAATCTTCATCAGTTGACTCGCAACGCGGCGCCAAGAGTGTTTGAATCTGCCGTTGACTTGGGTCTGTTGTGAGATCTATCGCCTGTCGATTGGCCAGAAACGTCGTGTTCTGGAACAGACCGAAATCGACGAAGGGATGACAGCATCATCGTCAGCGACTACCACGCCTCGGCGCTAACACTAGGGCGACATCCCCTTTCCCTTTTGCGCCCGACGCTTCGCGAACAGCGACTGATGCCGGCGTCTACCAAGCGCACCTATCGAAGCGGTCGGCTCGCACGCGGCTCGGGACTCGTTACCGTCAGACAAAGGCCCGGCACGGCAAAAGCGTGATGTTCGCGACGCCGGAGGAAAAGACCGGAAACGTGAATGTGATCGTCTGGCCGTCGCTTCTGGAATAGCAGCGGCGCGAAGCGTTAGGTGCCGCGTGGCTTGCGGTGTACGGTACCTGTCAATGTGAAAGGGAGGTCCGCCACCTCGTGGTTCGGCGTCTTGTAGGGACGTCACATCTGCTGGGTGGGCTCGTGACTGTCAGTCGAAATTTCTGTTGAATCCACTTTCGGTGAGAGTCACATCAGCGTGGCCTGAGTGAATCGTGCTCGTCTGCCGCTTCAGACGCAAGGCTGAATTTCTGCCTGTTCTCTTGACTTGAACTCGCTTCATCCGACTCTGATCGATTCTTATGCTCGGCCGTTCGAACCCGCTATTTTTCAGTGTCCGATCTGGTCAAGACTCGGACACGCCCCATGACGCCTCAAACGTTCATCCCATGCACGAGCGAATTAAACGGCTTGCCGCCCTCCATCCACAGGTAGAAACGCGCCGGTGATGAACGACGATGCCGGCTCTGCCAGAAACAGCGTCGCGAGCGCGCAATCTCGCGCGCTCGCGAGCCGGTTCATCGGCTGACGGCGCTTGAGCATCTCGTAGTGCGCGGCCGGGTCGGCTTGCGCATCGGCGTGTTCGTAGGTCATCGGAGTATCGATGACGCCCGGACACACCGCGTTCACACGCACGTTGAACGGCGCCAGTTCCACCGCCAGCGCACGCGTGACGCCCGTCATCCCCGCCTTGGATGCGGTGTAGGCCACCGCGCCCGCCAGACCGCTCAACGACGTGATCGACGCCATGTTGATGATCGAGCCTTCCCGCGCTTCGCGCATCTTCGGTGCGACCAGGCGCGTCAGCTGTATCGCCGAGCCGAGATTCACGTCGATGGCCGAGCGAAAGTTCTCGGGCGTGGTGTCGTCGAGCGAACCGCGGATCGTCGCGCCCGCGTTGTTGACCAGCACCTGCACCGCGCCGCCCGCGCATCGTTCGGCGAAGGCGGCGAGCCGCGTCAGATATGCGTCGTCGGTGACGTCGCCGGGCAGCACGTGCACGTTGTCGCCGAGTTCCGTCGCGATGATATCGAGTTTGGCGCCCGTTAGCCCATTCAGCACGACGCGCGCGCCTTCCGCATGAAACACGCGCGCGATCTCCGCGCCGACGCCGCTGCCCGCGCCGGTCACGATCGCCGTCATGCCGCGCATCCGGCCGCTCGGCAAATGCGGCGGCGAATAGCTGAGTGCTTGTTCTTGCATCGTCACGTCTCCCTCGAACTCAGACGAACCAGCGGTGACGGCTCGCCTTTTCGGCGAATACCTCGCGATGCGCGGCCAGCGTCTTCGGCTCCTGCGCATCCGGCGAGCCGACTTCCCACCACGCGCCGGAACCGAACGGCAAGGCCTCGAGATTCGTATGCGCGGCGATCAGCACCGGGCCTTCGATCGTCGCGGCTCGGGCGAGCGCATCCCTGAATTCGGCACGCGTGCGGACATCGAAGCCCTGCGCGCCGAGCGAACGCGCATTGGCGGCGTAATCCACCTCGACATACTCGCCCGTCAGGCCGCGCGTGCCCGTCACCTTGCGGCGGAACTGCGTGCCGAACTCTTCGCCGACGTTGTGCATCTGGAAACCGCGTATGCACTGCCATCCTTGATTGACGAGCACGACAATGGTCATCGACACGCCCTCCTGCACAGCCGTCACGAGTTCGGTCGAATGACACATCAGATAGGTACCGTCGCCGACCACCGCGACGATGCGTCCGCGCACCTGATCGCCGAGTCCGTGGCCGAGCGCGGCGGGCAATTCGTAACCCATGCAACTGAAACCGTATTCCATGTCGAGTTCGCCGTGCTTGGATGCGTTCCACATCGCGTGCGCGTGACCGATCGCCGTCGACGACGAGAACACCACGCGATCGTTCACGCCCGTCGCGTTCGCGATATCCGACACGACCTCGAATCCCGTCAACGCCGGTTGCGTATGCTCGCGTATCGCGTCGACCTGCGTAAGCCATTGTTCGCGCGCGCTCGTCACGAAGTCCTTCCACGATGCATCCGCCCGATACGGCGTCGCCGACAGCGCGCGCGACAATGCGGCAAGGCCTTCGCGGGCATCGGCGCGCAACGGCAGCGCGCCCATCTTGCCCAAGTCGTGCGTGGACAGGTTGAGGGCGGCGATCTTCAACTCGGGAGCCTGGAACAACGTCTGCGATCCGGTGAGCGTATCGGCCAGGCGCGTGCCGACTGCGAGCACGAAGTCCGCGCGTTCCGCCGCCGCGTTCGCCGCCGGCGATCCGATGAAGCCGATGCCACCGAGATTCGCCTCGACGCCGCGACCGCCCGTGCGCCCGGCGAGACTCTCCACGACGGGAATCCCATACGTATTGCTCAACTCGGCCAGCGCGGCCTCCGCGCCCGCATAGCGCACGCCACCGCCCGCGACGATCAGCGGGCGCTTCGCCTGCGTCAGCGCCGCGACGACTTCGCCGAGCGCGCGCGCGTCGGGTCTTGCGCGATCGATCGTGTGAATGCGTTCGTCGAACAGATGCGCGGGAAAGTCGTACGCTTCGCCCTGCACGTCCTGGCACACGGCAATGGTGACCGCGCCTGCATTCGCGTGATCCAGCAACGCGGCGGTCGCATGGGGCAGCGAGTGAATGATCTGCTCGGGCCGCGTGATGCGATCGAAATAGCGGCTCACGGGACGCAGCGTGTCGTTCGCCGACATGCCGAAATCCTGCGGCATTTCCAGGCCCTGCAGAATCGGCCCCTGACGGCGCGAAGCGAATACGTCGCTCGGCAAAAGCAGCACCGGCACGCGATTCACGGTGGCGGTCGCCGCGCCCGTCACGAGATTCGTCGCGCCCGGCCCGAGCGATGTCGTCACCGCGAGCGTCGACATCAATCGATGCGACTTCGCGTAGCCGATGGCGGCATGGACCATCGCCTGCTCATTCTTGCCTTGAAAGAACGGCAGATCACCTTCTCCGAGACTCAGCGCATGGCCGAAGCCCGCGCCGTTGCCATGTCCGAAAATGCCGAACACGCCGCCGACGAGCGGCACGATCGCGCCGTCGCGCGAGACCTTTTGCGCGCCGAAATGGCGCAGGATTGCTTGCGCGGTCGTCAGGCGCACGGTGTTGGAAGCCATCATCTCTCTCCTGTGTTTCGAATCGTGTTCAATCGTTTCGGTTTCAATTCAGTATCAACGGATGGTCGCGCGGCTGATCGGCAAGCGGGCGCGCGCTGTCGGCCTCGATGAGAAACGTCTTTTCGACCTGCACCGAGGCGCCATCGGGCCAATGCCCCGCCACTTCCAGATTGACGACCATCCCTTGGACCAGCGGCTGATCGATCTCGTATTCGCCGATACCGTCATGAACGCAGCGCCCGGTCTCTGCGCCGAAGAACGGCCATTCACGGATCGACGTGCCGAGGCCGTGCCCTTGCGCGACGAGCGTCGAATCGGGCGATGCCGATTGCATCGCGTGCCATGCCTGCGACGCGCGCACGCCTGCGCGCAGCTTCGCGCGGCCCGCGTTCAGCACGCCGAGCGCATCGGCGTAACGCTGTTCGTCGCGCGGCGAGCATGCGCCGTGCGCGAGCGTCAGGCCAGTGTCGGAATAGAAACCTTCGAGGCGCGCGCCTGCATCGAAGAACAAGGTGCCAAGCTCACGTGGCGGCGGCAGGCGCACCGATACGCCGCCGCCCGCCATGCCCCACGCGAAGTGGTCGAACTCCGCGCCGCTTTCCGCGACAAGGCTCATGAAGCGGCGGCGTGCCGCGCGCGGATCGTCGCGTTGGGTCCACGACGGCAGGCTCTCGTTCAAGGCGCGCTCGGTCAGTGCGCAGACTTGCTGCATCGTATCGATGGCACCCGCGCTCTTGACCGACTTGAGCACGCGCCAGGCAATGCTGGCATCGACGAAAGAGCACATCGGCGCGGCCTGTTCCATCGCCTCGCGCGGGATGACCTGCGCTTCCCAGCCGATGCGCCTGCCCACGAGATCCATTTCGTGAAGCAAGGCGTTCAACGCAGCATCGGGCGTGGCGTGTCGCTGACCGCGACCGAACAGCACGACAGTGTCATGACCGCAGGCTTGCGCGTCCGCGCGCACGACCCCGTTTGCAACCAGACCCGTTCTTCCGTCCGGCAAGACGACCGCGTATCCGGCGCGCGGCGATTCGTCGCCGGAGGGAGAGACCATCCACGTCTGCATCTTTTCGTCGAGCCAGGTGCGATGTCCGCTCGCGACGAACACCGAATCCACGCTGCATGCGAGCAAGGCATCCACCCGGCGGTTCGCGAAGACGCGCTGCAGCGCCGACGAATCGAGAAAGCCACCGCTTGCGTGACGCTCAGGCATCGTAGACTCCGGCGGCAGCGGGCATCGCGCGCTTGTCGCGCCGCATCCACAACACCGCGAACACGATCACCAGTGCGGCGGGAATCGCGCCCACGAGCAAGAAGGAATAGCTTGCCGCCTGACGCGAGATTTCCTGCACCTGTTCCGCCGTCATCGCAGCGAGCGCGTCGGGACCGCCGGCTGCCTTCAGCTTCGCGGCATCGACGATTCGGCCGAGAAACGGCATCGCCACATAGATCGAGATCGATCCCGCGATGCCCATGAAGCCGACGCCGATCGCGCCCGCACGCGGATAGCGATCCGTCGCGATGGACAGCATCACCGGCCACACATAACAGATGCCAAAGCCCCACAAGGTCGCGGCAACCAGCGCCGAGGCCGGCGAGTGCGCATACCCCAATCCGAACAGGCCCGCCGCGCACAACAGCGCGGACACCGCGAGCAAGCCTTCGACCGACAGGCGCTTCTCGAAGAAGCCCGCGAAATGACGTCCGACGAACTGCAAGGCCGCCACGTACACGACGATGAGAATGCCGCGCATGCCGACCACATTCGACAAGGTCACGTCGATCCATTCGCGCGGCGCAATTTCCATCGTCGAGGTGAACAGCATGATGCCGAACCACATGAAGAAGCTCGGACGCTTCAGCAACTCGACGAACTGGCTGCGGAAATCGACGCCGAGCAGCGTGCTCGTCGTGCCCGCGAACTGGCGGCCGAAGGTCATGCTCGTGTAAATGATGGCGATGGCCGCGATCACGAGGAACAGGTAGTGCCACGACAGCGTGGCGGGATTGCTCATCACCGACAGCACGCCGCCCGTGATGAGGCCGGCCGGATAGTAAGCGTGCAGCATGCTCATGTAGTGCGTCGAGCCTTTCGGAAACAGGGTGCCCATGAGCGGGTTCACCGTCCCTTCGACCACCGCGTGGGCCGCACCGCCGAGGAACATGCCGGCGACGATCAGGTAATACACGCTGCGCCCCTCGGCGAGCATTCCGCAATAGGCGAGCGCGAAACTCGCGAGCAGAAACAGCACACCGGAGAAAAGCAGCATCGCCTTCATGCCGACCTTGTCGAGCAGCAGACTACACACGACGAGCATCACTGTGAAGCCGAGAAACGAACAGCCGAGCGCGTTGGCGATCATCGTGGCCGAGTGCGCCCGGTCGATGCCGTCGAGGTAAGTGCGCTGCAGATCCGCGGCGAGTCCCGCGCATAACGCGTCGCACACGCCGCATGCGAACATCGCGAGTAACGCGATGAGAAACTGCGCGCGCACGCCGGCGCGGCCAAGGCCTTCGTTGCTCATGTCTTCCGTCTCCTGATGGGTGTTATCGATGCGTCGGTATGGATGTCGTCAGCGGAATTGCCGAAGGCTGTGTTCGAGTGACGTGCGTAGCGCGCCCACATCCATCGCCACTGCGACGAACTGCGCGCCCAGTTGCAGATAGTTCGATGCGCGTCCGGCATCCGCCATCAGGATGCCCGGCGCCTTGCCGCACGCGCGGATGCGCACGATGGCATCGCAGATGGCGGCTTCCACTTCCGGATGTTTCGAGTCGCCGGGATGACCCATGCTCGCGGACAGATCGCCCGGTCCGATGAAGATGCCGTCGATGCCGTCAATGCGTGCAATGCCTTCGATCTCGGCGAGCGCCTCGCGCGTTTCGACCTGAACCAACAGACAGGTGTCTTCGTGCGCGCAATGGAGGTACGACGCATCGCGGCCGAAGTTCGACGCGCGCATCGCCCCGCTTACTCCGCGTATCCCCAGTGGCGGATAGCGCGTGGCGGCGACGGCGTAGCGGGCTTCGTCCGCGTTCTGCACGAACGGAAGCAGCAACGTCTGCGCCCCGATGTCCAGATACTGCTTGATGAGCACCGCATCGTTCCATGCGGGACGCACGACGGCTGATGTGCGCACGCCCGCGCCGGGACGCGCCGCATCGGCGGCACGCAGTTGTTCGATCATCTGCGGCACGCCGGCGGGTGCGTGCTCGGTGTCGAGCAGAATCCAGTCGTAGCCGCTTCCGGCGAGCAGTTCCGTCACGAACGCACTCGGAATCGAAGACCAGATGCCGATCTGCTGCTTGCCTTCCTTCAGCGCCTGTTTGATTTGATTAGTCATACGAATTGTGAATGATTGAATCGTATCGATCGTGAGTGTCGAGGCTTCAGCGATGACGCGGCGATCCGCTTTCGCGCACGATGACGTCGTCGCGGGTGCGAATCGACGGCTGCAATTCCGTGCCGATGCCGGCGGCGGTCGGCGCGAGAGCCATGCCACGACTCAGCACGGGCAACTCGGTGACGAGATCGCGATACCACGTGGCAAGCGTCGCGCGCACCACTTCCTGGAAGATCGCGGTCGGCGCGTGCACGGCGAGATGAAGTCCGGCCATCAGGGTGACGGGACCGGTGCAATCGTGCGGCGCGAGCGGCTTGGCGTACATGCCCGCGAGCGCGGCGATCTTCTTCCCCTCGCTTAGGCCACCGCACCATGCCAGATCGAGCATCACGATATCGAGTGCGTCGGCGGCGAGCAGATCGCGGTATTGCCGCGCGCTGCCGAGCGTTTCGCTGCCGCAGATCGGCACGCGTGTGCGGCGGCGCAGATCGGCGAGCGCGGCGGCATCGTCCATCTTGTTGAGCGGATCCTCGACCCAGAACACGCCGACATCTTCGAGCGCATTGCAGATGCGCGCCGCCGCATGCGCACCGAACAGGCTGTGCAATTCGCACATGACCTCGATGCGATCGCCCACGGCCGCGCGAATCTTGCGGAATGGTTCGAGTCCCTGCTTCAGCTCGGTCAGACTCAGCAGATGGCCATTGCTCTTCGGCGCGAACACGTCGAAGGGCCAGATTTTCATCGCGCGATAGCCTTCTTCGAGGAGGCTTTCGGCAAGGCGTCCGGCATCGCGCATGAAGGCGATCTGATCGTCATACGGACCGGACATCGCATCCGTGCTGCCGATGTCGCGCCGCGCCGCGCCGGACGTGTTGAAGCGATAACCCGCGCACGTGTTGTAGACCGGCACCGACTCGCGCACGCATCCGCCGAGCGCGACATGCACCGGCACGCCGTGCCGCTTGCCCGCGAGGTCCCACAGCGCTATATCGACGGCGCTCGCGGCGCGCGTCTCCGCACTGCTGCTGTTGAAGCCGACATACGGCGTCATCAGATGATGCGATACGGCTTCGATATGTTGCGCATCGCGTCCAACGAGCCACGGCGCGACCTGGCTGTGCAACACGGCTTCGACCGCTTCCGCGCCACGGAACGATTCGCCGAGGCCCGTCAGGCCGTCATCAGTTTCGAGTTCGACCCAGATGAGATTGGGATGCTCGCGAATGCGCAGTGTGCGAAGTGCAGTGACGATCGACATGTTGGGCTGAGTTCCTGAGTTCCTGAGTTGACTGAGTGCCGCTTCAAGCATGGACGCAGTATCTGGTTCGGCCCGAAAAAGTGTCAACCAGCAGTAAAAGCTGTGATACAGCTTTTGTTCGATACTCGGGAAAACACTGATTCTTGCGTTCGAAAGACGAAAGCTGTTATACAGCCTTCTTATTCTCAACGCTTCGGTCGACGCCATGAATCAGGAGACTTCGCTCACGCGGCACGCATACGACGCGCTCGTCGTCATGCTCGACGACGGCCGCTTCCCCGAAAACACGCGGCTTCCGAGCGAGGACCGCATGGCGAAGGAGCTGGGCATCTCGCGGCCCGTGCTGCGCCTCGCGCTGGAACGGTTGCGCACGGAGAACCGCATCGTGTCGCGCAAGGGTTCCGGGCATTACGTGCTATCGAAGAGCGCGGCGCCGCCTGCCATCGCGTATGGGTCGCTGGCCGGCATCTCCGATGTGCGCGACTTTCTGATGTTCCGCATGACCATCGAAACCGAAGGCGCGGCCCTGGCGGCATCGGTGGCGAATGAAGGCGCGAACGCGGCGATCGACGGCGCCCAGCAACACATGTTGCAGTCGTTCGACGAACGGCGTCCGGGCATCGACGAAGACATCGCGTTCCATATCGCCATCGCGCACGCGAGCGGCAACCGCTTCTATGCGCTGACGATTGAATCGCTCGCCGACCAGATGCGTCTGTCCGTGCGGCTGATCCGCGACCTGTCGGCGCAAACTGTCGCGACGCGCAAGGAAGCGATCATCCGTGAACACGGCGAGATTGTGCAGGCGATCGCGGAACGCGATCCGGAGCGCGCCCGGCAAGCCATGCGCGCGCATCTGCTTGGCGGCATTGAGCGGCTTTTTGGCGACCAAAGTTGAGCCGCATCGTCGCGTCGTGCGGCCTCGGTTGCGAATGCTCGATACTTCGTCACGCTTGTAGTTGAGCGCTAGCCGATAAGTCTCGCGCGTCTCGTTTTCGCGTTCGATCAGGCGGCTTCATTTCTTCGGCGCGTGCGAGTTCGTCGTCCAGATGTCGCGATACATCTTCCATTGCCCATTTGCGCGCTGAGGCAGCCGCTGTTGATCATCTATATAAGACGGTGCCAGGTTCCACCACGCGGCAATTGTCCGGCAATACCTGGACTCTCTCGAGGGCCACATTCAAATCGCTTTCCTGCCGCCGTACTGTCCAGAACTCAGTCCCGTCGAGTATCTGTGGACATGGCTCAAACGCCCCGCGATCGCGAACTTCTGCCCCGACAACCTCGACGAGTTGCAGACCGTCGCTCGCAACAAACTCAAGGGCGCGCAGCACTTCGATTACTGCCGCGTCCTGGATTTATGCATCCCTGTGGTGATGTCAAGATTAGTGGGTAGCCGCGTTCCCTCTCAGAAACGCGGCAACTCGTCAGGAACGCAATTTGGCAGAAGCGGCGAGACAGACTGCACACCTATAAACGGCTTGCTGAGCGCAAATATGACACGCGCTCACGCCCGGATAGTAACCGTGCCGCCACTCCGATACATTGGAGCAAGGGCGGGAAATCGGGGTTACCACGTTCCCAATCCTGCCGACCCACTTGTTGTCGGGCCTATCCGTTTAGCACCTGCTTATCCCCCGGTGGCATCTCTGGCGACGTGGACTCATCCATAAGAAGTGCAACCAGCCACACACCTTTTGGTTAGAGCCATTCAGCAGTTTGGGCTCTTCTGACCTTACGAGGGCTCACACGGCAATTCACTTACGTTGTGCATGCGGAACTTGCCTAGCCTTCACACCGCGCGGCTGCTGGCAGTGTCGAATCCCCCTGTCACCAGGGTGAACCGTCTTTCGATAAGTACATTGTCCCCGGAGCTTCATACCCGATCGTTACCAATCACGCATGTCCGGGTAGGCAACTGCTGATCGCACAGCAGGTCACATCTTCAACCTCCAGTATTTCCGATGCTGAATGTGACAAGGCAGAAAAGAGCTTTGCCATCCGTTACTGCATGCCGAATCACGCTCGGCGGACGGCGACACGTGTCGCACTATGGAAAGATCAATAGTCCTTCGTGGCTACCCTTGCGATCGGTAAGTGTATGGGAGACAAGTAGGCGTCCATGCGGCAGTTTTCACGATCAAAAGATCCGCAAGGCCTCAAATAAGCTACCAGCGTTCCACAGGAAGGGAGATACGAGCAACCAGCCCCGATGGTTCCCGGTTGGCCAAGGTCAGCCTGCCGCCGTGCGCGCGCAAAATTTCATCGACGATCGACAATCCGAGGCCCACGCTGCCGGGCCGCTTCGCGCGCGACGGATCGAGCCGTACGAACGGTTCGATCACGTCCTCCAGGCGTTCGGGCGGAATGCCCGGTCCATCGTCCATCACGTCGATCACGATCTCCTGCCCTTTCACACTCGCCGACACGACGATCACCGTGCCGAAGTGGATGGCGTTTTCGATCAAATTCGTGAGCACGCGCTGGATGGCGTCGGGCCGGCAGAACAGCGGAAGCTGGCCGGCGCCTTCGTAGCGTATGTCCGCGCCGGATTCCGCGTACTCGTCGCACAAGGCTTCGAGCAGCGCTCCCAGATCCAGCCATTCCTTCGTTTCGGCATTCGCGTTACTCGTCAGAAACGAGAGCGCGGAACTCACCATGGTTTGCATCAGGCCGAGATCGCGCAGTAGCTTGGTGCGGTCCACTTCGCGTTCGTCGTTGTCAAGTTGCAGGCGCATGCGTGTGAGCGGCGTGCGCAGATCGTGGCTGATGGCCGCCAGCATGCGCGTGCGGCTCTGCATGTGACGCGTGATGCGCTCCTGCATCAGATTGAACGCGTGCGCGGCGCGCCGTATTTCGAGCGGTCCCTCTTCTTCGATCGGCGCGATCGCGATCTCGCGTCCGAATGCATCGGCTTTCTCGGAGAGACGGCGCAGCGGACGAATGACGCGCCATACGGCCCACGCCGAAAGGGCCAGCAGGCCCACGCACAGGAAGAGCAACGAACCGTAGAACGGGAACGTGAAGCGTGGCGGCTCCGATCCCACGCGATCGGTACGAATTTCGAGCATGCGGCCGCCCAGCGGAATCAGCACTTGCATGTCCCGCTCGGCATGGCGGGCATCGCAGGAACGCACCGTGATGCCTTCGCCTGCCTCATGGAGTTCGGCCTGCAGCGACGTTTCAAGATCGTGTGCATCGAGCGTCTGGTTCTGGCACGGCGCAGGCGCGTCGGTCAACTGCACGCGCATGTTCGCACGCTGATTCGCGGCAGCGGCATTCGTACGCTGCTCGACGGGCATCGATTGCAGCGTTCGCACCAGGCTCGCAATCCGATAAGTCGTCTGCCAGGGCCACGGCGGACTCGGTGGCGCGCCCGGATAGAACAGCAACGCGATGAAGAGAAGGAAAGACGCCACCGAGGAACCGGCGACGATCGCAAGGATCTGCCCGAGTGTCGTCGAAAAAAACGCCAGCACGCGTCGCATCAGACGACCGTCACTTCGGGTTCGAACGCGTAACCGTCAGCGCGCAAGGTGCGGATGGGTTCGTCGAGCGGATCGTCGCCCGCGAGCTTGCGGCGCAGGCGGCTGATCAGCAGATCGACGGAACGCGCCGCAATCGGGAAGTTCTTGCCGCGCGTGAGGCTGATCAGCTCCTCGCGCGACAGCACGCGCCGCGCGTGCTGGCACAGCACGAGCAGCAGATCGGTTTCCGCGCCAGTCAGGGGCACGCGCAGGCCCTTCGGCGAGCGCAGAAAGCGCCGGTACGGATAAAAGGTGAAGCCCGAGAACTTCATCACGAGTTCGGTCGGCGTTTCCTTCGCCGCCGTGTCGTTCGGCTGCCCGCGACGCAGCACCACGCGAATGCGCGCAAGCAGCTCGCGCAAATCGAAAGGCTTGGTCACGTAATCGTCCGCGCCGAGTTCGAGGCCGATCACCTTGTCGGTCGCCTCCGACAACGCGGTGAGCATGATGACCGGCGGGCCGCCCGACGCGCGCACGTGCCGGCACAGGCTCAGACCGTCTTCGCCGGGCAGCATCACGTCGAGCAGCATGACGTCGAACGTGCCTTGCGCGAGGGCGTCGCGCGCGCCTTCGGCGCTCGCTTCCACATGCACCTCGTAGCCCTTGCCGCGCAGAAAGTCCGCGAGCGAGGCGCTGATGTCAGGATCGTCTTCGACGAGGAGAAGATGGGATGCGCTCAATTCGATTGACGTCGACAGAAAAAAGGAAGCGAAGCGGGCAGACGCCAATTGTCCACCAGAAATGCGACGCGCGTTCGTGTCAATCTAGACACAATATGTGAATGTCTATATGAATCAATAACTTAGTTGATACTTTCGAACCGCACGGCTATTGTTGGGAGCCTCGGTATCTCCCACACTTCAGCATGATCGACCACGCATCCGGACACACACTTCTTCGTACTCTCGCGCTTTCCGCCCTTTGCGCCTTCGCGCTTGCCGCGTGCAAGGACCAGACCGCTTCGGCGGCGCCCACGGCCGGGGCGCCGCCGCAAGTCACCGTGAGCACATTGCGCGCGCAACGCATCGAGATCGTCGACGATCTGTCGGGACGCCTTTCATCGACCGAAATCGCGGATGTGCGTCCGCAAGTGGACGGCATCGTGCAGAAGCGGCTCTTTACCGAAGGTTCGACGGTAAAAGCAGGACAGCCGCTCTATGAACTGGATGCCGCCAGCCATCAGGCCGCGTACGACACCGCGCGCGGCACGCTGCAGAAAGCCATCGCGACCTCGAAAGCCGCCGACGCTACGGCGCGCCGCTATCAGGAACTGCTGAAGGTGAAGAGCGTCAGCGAACAGGACGTCGAGAACTATCTCGCCGCCGCCGACGAAGCCCGCGCCGATATCGTCACCGACCGCGGGGCCCTCGAAACCGCGCGCGTGAATCTGGCACGCACACGCATCGTCGCGCCGATCGGCGGGAAGATCGGCAAGTCGAGCGTCACAGCGGGCGCGCTCGTCACGTCGGATCAGACGAGCGCGCTCGCCACCATCCAGTCGATGGATACGCTCTACCTCGACGTCACGCGTTCGAGCGCGCAGGCGCTGCGCCTGTCGAAGGCGATCGCATCCGGCAAGTTGCAGGCGGGCACGAGCGAAGTCACGCTGCAGACCGAGGACGGCGCAACCTATGCGCATCCGGGCAAGCTGCTCTTTTCCGATATCACCGTCGATTCAACGACGGGGTCCATCACGCTGCGCGCGCTGATTCCCAATCCCGAGCATGAACTGATGCCCGGCATGTTCGTGCAGGCGCGTCTGAGCGAAGGCGAGCAGGACGCGCTGCTCGTGCCGCAGACGCTCGTAAGCCGCGGTTCGGGCGGCACATCGAGCGTGCTCGTCGTGAATGCGCAAAACGTCGTGGAAAGCCGCAGCGTGAGCGCCGATCAGGCGCACGGCGGCGACTGGATCGTGACGAGCGGCTTGCATGCGGGTGAGCGCATCGCCACGGACAACCTGCAGACGATCAGTGCGGGCATGACGGTATCCCCCGTCGAAAGTGCCGCAAAAACATCGCTTGCGCAGGGAGACTGATTCGTCATGCTCTCCCGCTTCTTCATTCATCGGCCCGTGCTGGCATGGGCCATCGCCATCGTCGTCATGATGATCGGCGCGCTGTCGTTGCGCACGCTGTCGGTCGAGCAGTACCCCAGCGTCGCGCCGCCTTCCATCCGTATCAGCGCGACATATCCCGGCGCGTCCGCCGATACGCTCGCGACCACCGTCACGCAGGTCATCGAACAGGACATGGTCGGCATCGACAATCTGATGTACATGTCCTCGACGAGCAGCTCGGCCGGCACCGCGACCATCACGCTCACGTTCAGGTCCGGGACCAACGCGGACGTCGCCGCCATGCAGGTGCAGAACAAGGTGCAGGAAGCGAATGCCTCGCTGCCCACCGCCGTGCAGGAACAAGGCATTCAGATCACGAAGACGTCATCGGACATTCTGATGGTCGTTTCGCTGACATCGACCGATGGCCGCATGAGCGCGATCGATCTCGGCAACCTGATGGCGACGCGGATCGAAGACCCGCTCACGCAGATCAACGGTGTCGGACAGATTCAGCTCTTCAACGCGCAACACTCCATGCGCGTATGGCTCGACCCCGTCAAATTGCGCAGCGTCGGCCTGATGCCGAGCGACGTGACGACCGCGATCAGCAATCAGAACGCGCAACTGTCGGTCGGGCAGATTGGCGGCGCGCCGTCGACCGCGAAGCAGGCGATCAACGCGACCATCGTCACGCGCGGCTTTCTCAAGACCGCCGACGAGTTCGGCGACATTCAACTGCGCGTCAACACGGACGGTTCGCGCGTCTATCTGAAGGACGTCGCGAAGGTCGAAGTCGGCGGCGACTCGTACGACATGACATCGCGCATCGACGGAAAGGCGTCGGCCGCGATGGGCATTCAACTCGCGACCGGCGCGAACGCGCTGTCCGTGGCGAAAGCGGTGAAGGCGCAACTCGCCGTACTGCAGAAGCAGTTGCCGGGCGGCGTCGAACTCAGCGTGCCGCACGATACGACGCCGTTCATCTCTGCCTCGATCTCCGAAGTCGTGAAGACGCTGATCGAAGCGGTCGTGCTCGTGTTTCTCGTGATGTATCTGTTCCTCGGCAACCTGCGCGCGACGCTGATTCCGACCATCGTCGTGCCGGTCGCGCTGCTCGGCACCTTCGCGCTGATGGCGGCGGTCGGCTTCACGATCAATGTGCTCTCGCTGTTCGCACTCGTGCTCGCCATCGGCCTGCTGGTGGACGATGCGATCGTCGTCGTGGAAAACGTCGAGCGGTTGCTCGCCGAAGGCATGAGTCCGCTCGACGCGACGGTGAAAGCGATGAGCGAAATCGGCGGCGCGCTCGTCGGCGTCACGGCGGTACTGACCGCGGTGTTCATTCCGATGGCGTTCATGTCGGGATCGACCGGGGAAATCTATCGCCAGTTCTCGCTGACGATCACGTCCGCGATGCTGTTGTCCGTGCTGCTCGCCCTGACGCTCACGCCCGCGCTGTGTGCAACGCTGCTGCGTCCCGTCGACAAGACACACGCCCGCCGCGGATTCTTCGCGTGGTTCGATCGCAAATTCGAAGGCGGCACGCGCCGATATGAGCGCGCAGTGACGAAACTCGTCGCGCGCCCGCTGCGAACCATGGCGGCGTATGCGGCGATCTGCGGCGTCGCCGGACTGCTGTACATGCAACTGCCGTCTTCGTTCCTACCGGACGAAGATCAGGGCACGCTAATGACGCTCATCACGCTTCCGGCAGGTAGTTCGGGCGTGCAAACGAATCAGGTGGCAAAACAGGTGGAAACGTATTACATGAAGCGGCCCGAAGTGGCGAATATCGTCATGCTCGATGGCTTCAGCTTCTCCGGCACCGGCCAGAACATGGCGATGGCGATGGTCAAGCTGAAGGACTGGAAAGATCGCACCAGGCAAGGCCAGAGCGCCGCCACGATCATCGACGATGCGAACCGGCATTTCCGCAGCATCAGGAAAGCGCAGGTCTTCGCAACGAATCCGCCGGCCGTGCGCGGCCTCGGCAGTTACAGCGGCGTCGATTTCGAACTGAAGGACACGGCCGGTCTCGGCCACGATGCGCTCGTCGCGGCGAAGCAGAAGCTGATCGCGCTGGCCTCCAAGGACGCGCGCATCTCCGGCATGCGCGCGGCCGGCATGGCCGACGAGCCGCAATACGCGGTGGACATCGATTATCTGAAAGCCTCCGCGCTCGGCGTGAGCGCGTCGAACATCAACAGCACGCTGCAAACGGTGTTCGGCTCGAGCTACGTCAACAACTACGTCGATACGGGCCGCATCCAGAAAGTTTATGTGCAGGCGCTGCCGCAATACCGAATGATGCCGGCGGACATCGACAAGTGGTTCGTCGCGTCGGCCAACGCGAGCGCATCGGCGACGAACGGCTACGACAACGCGATGGTGCCCTTCTCCGCGTTCGCCACCGGGCACTGGACGACCGGTTCGCCACAAGTCGAGCGCTACAACCGCAGCCTGTCGATGGAGATGACCGCGCAAAGCCCCGCAGGCGTGAGCAGCGGCGACACGATGAAGGCCGTCGAGGCGCTCGTAGCGCAACTGCCGCAAGGCATCGCGATGGAATGGACCGGTCAGTCGTATCAGGAACAACTGGCGGGCTCCCAGGCGACGTATCTCTATGCGTTGTCGCTCGTCGTCGTATTCCTGTGTCTCGCCGGCTTGTATGAAAGCTGGTCGGTGCCGTTCTCGGTGATCCTCGTCGTGCCGCTGGGCATTGTCGGCGCGCTGGTTGCCGCGCATATACGGGGCTTTTCCGACGACATCTACTTCAAGGTCGGCTTGCTGACAACCATCGGCCTTGCGACGAAGAACGCGATTCTCATCGTCGAATACGCGAAATCGCTGCACGAGCGCGGGCATGGCGTGCGGCAGGCGGCGATCGAGGCGGCGCACCTGCGTCTGCGGCCCATCGTGATGACATCGCTCGCGTTCGGCTTCGGTGATCTGCCGATGGCCATCGCCAGCGGCGCGGGCGCGGCGAGCAGGCAAAGCCTCGGCACGGGCGTGCTCGGCGGCGTGATCGCGGCGACGCTGTTCGCGATTCTTTTCGTGCCCGTGTTCTTCGCGGTGGTCAAGCGAGCCGGAGGCGCCCATGAGTAAGCTGATCGCCATCGTGCTCATGGTGTTCGCGATGACCGCGTGCACGCTCGAACCGCACTACGAACGTCCGGCCGCGCCGATTCCCGCGCATTACCCCCAGTACGAATCGACCCGGTCCGCGCAGACGTCGGAAGGCGCGCTCGCGGACTGGCGCACCTTCGTGCAGGACGAGTCTCTGCGCGAGGTGATCGAACTCGCGCTCGCGAACAATCGCGATCTGCGGCAGGCGGCGCTGAAGGTCGAGCAGTACGAGGCGCAGTATCGCGTCACGCGCGCGGAACTCGGCCCCGCGATCACCGCGACGGCTTCGCAATCCGCTTCGCGATCGTTGGGCGTAACGAGCCGCAGCGCGAGCGTGCAAGTCGGCGCGAGCGCATGGGAACTCGATTTCTTCGGGCGCATTCGCAGTCTCAAGAATCAGGCGCTGGAGCAATATCTCTCCACCGATGCCGCGCAGCGCAGCACGCAGATCAGCCTGATTTCGACCACCGCGACCGATTACGTCACGTGGCTGTCGGATCGCGCGTTGCTGGAGATGACCGAGCGCACTGTGAAGTCCTATCGCGATACCTACGATACGACCTTGCGCGCCGCGCAACTCGGCAGCGGATCGATGGAAGACGTGCAATCGGCCCGCACGTCGCTCACGAGCGCGATGGCGAGCGTCGCGTCGTACCGGCGCGCGGTGGAACAGGATCGCAACAATCTGGTCGCCGTGATCGGCACGTTTCTGCCCGATGGCTTCCCGGAAGATCGCGTGCTGCCCGATGCGTCGCTGTTCGCCGCCGTGCCCGAAGGATTGCCATCGTCGCTGCTCACGCAACGGCCGGATATCGTCGAAGCGGAGCATTCGCTGAAAGCGGCCAACGCGTATATTGGCGCGGCGCGGGCCGCGTTCTTCCCGAGCGTCTCGCTGACGGCGACGGGCGGCGTCGCGAGCGGTTCGCTGTCGTCGCTCTTCAAGGCGGGCAGCGGTGCATGGGCGTTTTCGCCGTCGATCACGACACCGATCTTCGAATTCGGCAGCCTGCGCGCAACGCTCGACGCCGCTGCGATTTCGAAAAACATTCAGATCGCCGCGTATGAAGGCACGATCCAGACCGCGTTCAAGGAAGTCGCGAATGCACTGGCGGCGCGCGCGACCTATGCCGATCAGATCGCAGCCGACACCCAGTACGTCGATGCAGCGCAGCAGTATTACGACATCGCGAACTCACGGTTTCGGGGCGGCCTCGACAGCTTCCTGACCCTGCTCACCGCACAACGCACGCTGCTGACTGCGCAGACGCAACTCATCACGGATCGCGCCGCGCAGCAGAGCAGCGCAGTGACGCTTTATACGGCGCTGGGCGGCGGATGGACCAAGCAGGCCGGGCAAGACGATGCAACGTTGGCGCGACGAGAGAAACCGATATCGGACGAAAAACGCCAGGGTTCAAACCAAACGAATCAGCTCAACGTGGTTGGCCGCTAATTGTTCGAGACAGGAGTGATCAGCGGCAATCCTCTCGCGAAAGCGTCCACGTTCGCAAGAACGAGTTGCGCCATTGCATCGCGCGTTTCGAGAGTGGCGCTTCCGATGTGCGGCGTGAGCAGCACGTTGTCGTGAGACAGCAGCGATTCGTGCACGTGCGGCTCGTTCTCAAATACATCGAGTCCCGCGCCAGCGATGTCGCCTTTTGCCAGCGCGTCGACCAGCGCTGCTTCGTCCACGACGGAGCCGCGGGCGACGTTGATAAGAATGCCTTTTGAGCCGAGCGCGGCGAGGACGTTTCGGTCGACGATGTGGCGCGTGTTCCCGCCTCCAGGCAAGGACAGCATCAACACATCCGACGCGCGCGCGAGCTCCATGATCGAGTCGAAGTACTCGTAAGGCAGTTCGCTCTTGCGGTTCGGCCCGTGATACGCGACCCGCATCCCGCATGCACTCACGCGCGTTGCGATCTCGCGCCCGATCGCACCCATTCCGATGATGCCGCAAAGCTTCCCGCCGATCTTCGTGCCTAGCGGAAACTTGCGCTCGGACCAATGCCCGGCGCGCACGAATCGGTCGGCTTCAGCAATCCGCCGCGCCGTGCCCAACAGCAAGCCGAGCGCCGCATCGGCGACGCACGCGTTGAGCACGTTCGGCGTATTCGTCACGGCGACGCCCCGGCTGCGCGCCGCGTCCAGATCGATCGGATCGACGCCCACGCCAACACTCGCTATCAGCCGAAGATTCGGCAGCGATTCGATCAGCGCCTTGTCCGCGCCGATCGCGCCACTCGTCGCGAGCACATCGAAACGCGCGCCTTGCTGCGCGAGATATGCTTTGGGGTCCGGTTGCTCCCAGAGTCGCGAACTCTCATACGTGTTCTCGATGCGATCTACGAGACCGGGATGAATCGGACCCGCGACCAATACGCTGAGCGGACGCGGGGCAAGTTCGGTTGCGGGTGTCGCCATCACGGAATCCATGAATGAAGGTGAATCGATGCATCAAGAGCGTTCTGTGGTTGCGGACTGCGCGCCGCGATGCAGAAGCTTGAGGACGTGGCTGATCGTCATCGCGGCCACCGGTACGCCGAGCGCGAAGTACGAACTGTCAACGCCATAAGGATTGCCCGCGATGAACCACGAAATCGTCGCGATGATCGACAGCACGATGCCGGTCATCGCGCCGCGCGGCGTGCCGAAGCGCGGCGCATAGAAGCACAGCAGGATCATCACGGCGAGCGTCGCCCTGAGCGACTTGCCAAGGAACGCGATCAGCAGGATCTTGCTTGCAAAGAGCGCGAGCACCAGCGGAATCAGGCCGATGACAACCGTGGTGATCCGAATGAAGCGCAAGGAGGAACGATCGTCGCCCTGCTTCCTGAAGAGCGGCTCATAGAAATCCCGCAAGATCAGCGTGCCCGATGCGATCGTGCTCGCCGAAATGCCGCCGAAGAGCGCGCCAGCCAGTCCGATCACGACGATACTCGCGGCCAACGGCGGCATGTGCGCGATCAGCGCGGGGAAGGCATCGATCGACTTGATGCCCGGATACAGGTACGCGCTGCACACGCCGATCAGCGCAACGATTGCGCCGAACGGAATCATCAGCGCGGCGACGTAGTAGCACGCACGGCGCGCGCCACGGTCATCGGGCGTCGTGACGATGCCCTGAATCACATACTGCGTGGCGAAAATGGAGCCTACGCCTGCGATCATCCACGCGACGATCTGCGACAGCCCGACGCCGGTGATATCGAACATGCGCGGCGCGAGCGCACTGCGCAGATGCGCATACCCGCCCGACTCGGACAACGCGAACGCGAGCGCCAGCACGATGCCCACATATTTGATGATCGCGTTGAGCGTGTTCGTGTAGACCACCGAGCGAAATCCGCCGACCGTCACGAAGAAAATCGCGACGAGACCGACGATGACCGTTGCCACGCCGCGATCGATCTGCATGACCGCGCCCAGCACCGCGCCGCCGCTCGCATAGAGCGCGACCGCAACCACGTTCAGCGAGAAAATCGTCAGCACGGACGCTGCGTAGCGCACGCCCTTTCCGTACGTCTGTTCGAGAATTGCGGAGATCGTGTTCAGCTTCGTGCGACGGTAGCGGCCGACGAGCAGCACGCCGAGCAGGAGAAAGCCCATCGACAGCGCGACGAGATTCCATCCCGCCGAAATGCCGTCCTCGAAGCCCTTCTGCGCGGTGCCGATGCTCACCGAGCTGCCGATGAACTCCGACAGCATCAGCGCGGCGATCAGCCACGGCGCGAAGGTCTTGCCGCCTTCGGTGAAACCGGCGCTGCTCGACGCATGCCGGCGAACGCTAAAACCCATGAAGGCGATCAGCGCGAAGTAGATCGCGGTGACGCCGATGATCAACGTGGCTCGTGTCAACACTTCCTGTCTCCAGTGTGAAAGTGCAAATAGTTGCGGGCAGCCGCTCTCCCTGCGCAGGTCCGGATGCGCATGCTCGTCCTTGCGGACGACGGCGGCTTGTGCCGTGGATGCTTCGTTAATTCAACGCGACATGCGGCTCTCGCGTATCACCGCACCTTCGGTTTCGCGAACCTCCGGTAACAGCGCGGTGCCCAGACCCGGATCGGTGGGCGCGAGCGCGACGCCGTTGCGAATGACCGGCAGGCGATCGACGATCTCCGGATACCAGCTCGCAAGCGACGCCCGCACGACTTCCTGATAGATCGCCGTGGGCGCGTGCAGCGCGAGATGCAGGCCCGCCATCAGCGCCACCGGTCCGGTGCAGTCATGCGGCGCGAGCGGCTTCGCGTGCGCTTCCGCGAGCGCGGCGATCTTGCGCGCCTCGGTGATGCCGCCGCACCAGGTCAGATCGACCATCACGACATCGAGGGCGTCGGCGGCCAGCATGTCGCGGAAGCTCTTCACGCCCGCGAGGTTCTCGCCGCCGCAGATCGGCGCGCGCGTCTGGCGGCGCAGATCGGCCACCGCGCTGAAGTTGTCCATCTTCGCGATGGGGTCCTCGACCCACAGCACGTCGAAGTCCGCGAGCGCATCGCAGATGCGCGCGGCCGCGCGCGCCCCCCACAGGCTGTGCAACTCGCACATGATCTCGATGCGGCTGCCCACCGCCTTGCGAATCTTGCGAAACGGCTCGAGTCCCGCGTTCAGGTCGGCGAGCGTGATGTGATGCGGGCTTTGCAGCGCGAAGTCGTCGAACGGCCAGATCTTCATCGCGCCATAGCCCTCTTCGAGAAGACTTTCGGCGAGCGTGCCGGCGTCGCGCATGAAGGCGAGCTGGTCGTCGTATGGGCCCGCACTCCTTTCCTGCGAGCCTATGCTGCGCCGCGCGCCCTGCGATGTGTTGAAGTCGTAGCCGGCGCACGTGTTGTAGACGGGAACCTGCTCGCGCATCGCGCCGCCGATCGCCACGTGCACCGGCACGCCCGCGCGCTTGCCGGCCAGGTCCCACAGCGCGATGTCGACCGCGCTGGCCGCGCGCACTTCCGCGCTGCTGCTGTTGAAACCGACATACGAGCCCATCAGCTCTTGCGTGATCGCGCTGACATGTTCGGCGGGACGGCCCAGCAGCGCAGGCGCGACCAGCTCGTGCAGCACCGCCTCGACGGCCTGCGCGCCGCGAAAGGTCTCGCCCAGACCGGTGAGTCCGTCGTCGGTTTCGATTTCGACCCAGACGAGCTTGGGACGCTGCGGCAGGCGGATGGTGCGGAGGTTGATGATCTTTGGCACGGTGCGAGACCCGATTGGCTGAACGTTGAACCGATTCTGTCGACCGCGCTTTATGCTGTCAATTTAATCTGATAGTCTGTCTGACAGGTTTGAACAACTCGGAGCTATCGTGCATTCACTTCGCCCTTCTTCCCAGATACCCGTGCATACGCGCGACGAATATGCTTACGACCAGTTGCTCGCGTTGATCGGCAGCGGAGAGTTCGAAACGGGGGCGCGTCTGCCGGGCGAGCAGACGATGGCAGAGCGCTTCGGCGTGTCACGCCCCATGCTGCGCCAGGCACTCGCGCGTTTGCGCTCGGAAGGCAAGATTCATTCGCGGAAGGGGTCGGGCCACTATGTCAGCGCGCAGGAGCCCGCGTCGCAGATCCTGTCGTATGCGACGCTCGGCAGCATTCCCGACGTGCGCAACTTCCTAGAGTTCCGCCGCAGCCTCGAAGGCGAAAGCGCGGCGTGCGCGGCGCAGCTCGGCGACCGGCTCGCGATATCGAAGCTCAAGAAATGTCATGCGCGACTGGCCGAAGCATTTTCGTCGGGCGAATCCGGCATCGATCAGGACATCGCGTTTCACATGGCCGTGGCACAGGCGACCGGCAACCGGTTCTTTGCGCACACGCTGGGGGCCTTGCTGGAACAGATGAGCTTCAGCATCCGTCTCGTGCGCGACCTGTCGGGCGCGAGCCCGGTCGCGCCGCGTCGTCAGGCGGTGATTGACGAGCACGCGCAGATCGTTGCCGCCATCGACGCAGGCGACGCCGACGGCGCACGCAACGCGATGCGCGACCATATCGAAGGCGGCATCGCGCGTCTGTTCAACAAGTGACCGTTCATCAGGCGGCTTGCAGCTTCACGCGCTCGATGCGCCCCACGATGAGCAGATAGCTGAACACGGTGACGAGCGCGCTCCCGCCGACGAACACGAGCGCTCCGCTGAACGAGCCCGTTCGTGCGACCAGATAACCGATGACGATCGGCGTCACGATGCCCGCGAGATTGCCGAACAGGTTGAAGATCGATCCGCACAGGCCGACCGCTTCCTTCGGCGACGTATCCGCAACCACCGCCCAGCCGAGCGCGCCGAAGCCCTTGCCGAAGAACGCGAGCGACATCAGCGCGATGACGAGCCAGTCCGCCGACACGTAGTTGCAGCCGATGATCGACATCGACATCACCATGCCGGTCACGATCGGCAACTTGCGTGCAAACGTGAGGGAACGCCCGTAGCGGATGAGACCGTCGGAGACCAGACCGCCTAGCATGCCGCCGACAAAGCCGCAGATCGCCGGCACGGAAGCGATGAACCCGGCCTGCACGATCGTCATGCCGCGCGCCTGCACCAGATAGACCGGAAACCACGTCAGGAAGAAATACGTCAGCACGCTGATGCAGAACTGAGCGAGGTAGATGCCGAGGAGCATGCGGTTCGAAAGCAACTGCCGGGCGAGCGGCCATCCGGCTGCCGCCGGCGGCGTCGCCGTCTTCGCAGCGCCTGCATCGCCTTGACGGATATGATCCAGCTCCGCGCGATTCACGCCGGGATGTTGCGCCGGGTCCTTCATCACCCTGAGCCACGCGAGCGCGACGAGAATACCCGCGATGCCCATCGTCAGATACACGAAGCGCCAGCCGAATGCGTGCGTGATCCAGGCCATCAACGGCGTGAAGACGACCGCCGAGAAATACTGCGACGAGTTGAACACCGCCGAGGCCATGCCGCGCTCGCTCGCGGGAAACCACATGGACACGACTTTGGCGTTGGCCGGGAATGCCGGCGCTTCCGCCGCGCCCATGCAGAAGCGCAGCACGAAGAGCAGCGTGACCGCACTGCCGGCCGCGGTCACCGTGCCCGCGAGACTCTGCAACAGCGTGAAGCACGACCACAACACGATGCTGCCCGCATAGACGCGGCGCGCGCCGAAGCGGTCGAGCAGCCATCCGCTCGGCAACTGCGAAAGCGTGTACGCCCACGCGAACGCGGAGAAGAGATAGCCCATCTCGACAGGTCCGATGCCGAACTCGCCCTTGAGCGCGGAGCCGGTGATCGAGAGCGTCGCGCGATCTCCGTAGTTGAGTGCGGTGATCGTGAAGATCATCGCGAGCACGACATAGCGGACCCTGCTCCTCGACGATTCCGCGATGCCGGCCACGGCTTTTCTGTACATGTGAAAGTCCTCCTGACGTTGGCTCAGAAACGGTGACGCAGGCCGACGCGCACCACCGCCTGACGATCGCTATCCGACGGCGACTGATTGTTGATGCTCGCCACGGCCGGGCGATTGCGCGAGTCCGTGCCCGAAGCCTTCTGGATCACGCCCAGCAGATAGACATCGGTGCGCTTGGAGAGGAAATAGTCGACACCGGCCATCGCCTGGTGATAGGTCGCGCCGTCGTTGCTGCCTGCCGTGCCGCTCACCGAACTGCTCTTCGTGTAGTCGTAGGCCACGCCGATCAGCAACGAGGGGGTCGCGAAGATGCGGAAGTTACCTTCGACGTTATTGAAGTGAACGCTTCCCTGATAGCCGTTCGGATTCGGTCCCGAAGAGAGATCGCCGAGCGACTTGAAAGCAATGTTCGAATACGTCACGCCGACGGTGGCGGTGCCGAACGTATAGGCGCCGCCCGCGCTCGCCACTTGATAGCTGTGCGCGGAAAGGAAGCCGCTGAAGATCGGATAGCTCGTGTTGGCGGTGGCGGCGGACGGCGTGCCAGTCGTGGAGTTGCCGAAGAAGCTCAGGTTGGGGTTTCTCACATTGAGATAGCCAGCCGCGATCGACGCCGGGCCGTTCGAATACAGCGCCGCGAGCGACCAGATCTGATTCCTGGTCGCGTCGCCAGCCATGCCGCCGAGACTATAGGCCGCCGCAACCGAAAGCCCGTTGAACGCCACGCTCCTGAACTTGATGGAGTTGTTGGTGCGATAAGCGTTGTTGAAGTTGTCGAGGTCGCCCGGATGCGCGCCGATGTTGCCCGCCCATTGATTGCCGGCTTCAAACGGACCGACGAGATCGGCTTCGGGATCGTACTGACGCCCGACGGTCACGGTGCCGACGCCGTTGCCGAGTCCCACGTTGGCCTGCCGCCCGAAGAGTAGACCGCCCTGCCCAATCTTGCCGTTATTCACGTCGAAGCCGTTCTCCAGCACGAAAACCGCCTTGAGGCCACCGCCGAGATCTTCCGTGCCGCGCATGCCCCAGCGACTGCCGTTCGTGACGCCGCTTTGCAGCGCATAGGACCGGCTGCCGCCGACGTTGCTGTTGTAGTTGATGCCCTCATCGATAATCCCGTAGAGCGTCACGCTGCTTTGAGCGTGGGCCGCGGTTGCCAGGCAGGCAGAGCTGATAGCCGCCAGAAGAAGGCGTTGGCGATGGTTGTACATCTTGTCTCCGCAAGAGTTTGTGTAGTTGTACGAATCTAATAGGATTAATTGTCGACGTGCAACACGAAACGCGTCGATCCGCAAGTCTTTAGCCCGATGAACCGAGAGTCATGTGCGTTGCAAGCGGCTGACGAATATTATGAAAAAGCCTAGACCGCCGTCAAACAAATCGAAAAATCTGTCTGACAGGGAGACGCGGAAATGCTGGCGTCGATTGAAGCGCGAGTGTTTGAACGAGTTCGAACGCTATGAAGGGCAGGGACGCCTGGGGCAGGAGTTGGCCGCGAGTGGCGCTAAAGGCGCGACTCGCGGAGTTCATCGGCTGGCCTGGAGCCGCAGCTTTTTCCGCCGCTCCCGGTGACAAGACACGAGACGCTTGCGCCCAACGAGATATTTCGCAAGGCGCAAGCGAGAAGATTTCTCAGACGGCGACCGCTTCGGACGGTTCTTCGTTCGATACGGCGAGCGCCGCGCCCTTTTGCCATGACGATGTCGCAAGTTCGGCAAGCTCGAGCGCCTTGACGCCGTCTTCGATGCTCGTCCGAACCGGCGTGCCTTTCGTCAACGCCTCGACGAAGTGCGCGATTTCCGCCGCGTATGCCTGCCGATAGCGCTCGAGGAAAAAGGGCTCCGGCACATCCGTCGATATTCCGTTGGCCAACCACGCCGCCACTTCAGTCGGACGCACGTTTCCGGCTTGCAGCATTCCCTTGCTGCCGAGCACTTCGAAGCGTTGATCGTATCCATAAGCCGCGCGCCGCGACGTGTTGATCTGACACAGCAAGCCGCGCTTCGTGCGGATAGTGACCGCGGTCGAATCGATATCGCCCGCGGCGAGCACGGCGGGATCGGTGAGGCAACTGCCGGTCGCGTGCAGCGTTTGCGCGTCATCGCCCATGATCCAGCGGAAGACGTCGAGATCGTGGATCAGCATGTCCTTGAAAATCCCGCCCGAGCTCTTGATGTAGTCGACGGGCGGCGCGCCGGGATCGCGGCTCGTGATAACGAGCATCTCGGGATCGCCGATCTCGCCGCGTTCGATCCGCGCCTTCAGTGCCGCGAACGTCGGATCGAACCTGCGCTGGAACCCGATCATGCAAACGACACCGTTGCGACGGACCGCTTCGGCACTTTCGCGCGAGCGTTCGACCGTGAGATCGACGGGCTTCTCGCAGAACACCGCCTTTCCGGCATTCGCCGCGGCAATGATCAAATTCGCGTGCGTATCCGTACTCGACGCGATCACCACCGCGCTCACCGCCGGATCGCCGAGCGCCAGGCCGACGTCGGCCACCTTCGCGCCGTGCGTCTGAGCGAGCGCCTGCGCGGAAGGCGCGTGCATGTCGACGACATACTTCAGCCGCACGCCCGGCTGGCGAACCAGATTCGACGCGTGGATCTTGCCAATGCGGCCCGCTCCGAACAATGCCACTTCAATCATCGTATTCTCCCGTTTGAACGGTTTCATCGAAATAAAGCCCGAGCCTTGCGGCAAGAGCGGTTAGCAGCGCCTGACACATGCACATCGTGACGGCGACTGAATCAAAATCGAGACCACAAGGCGCGGGCACGCGAAGAACGATCGCGGCATCGCGCACGAAGCGCGGATGCGTGCGGTCGGTGATGCAAATCACGTCCACGCCGCGTTGCGACGCTTCACGAATCTCCGACAGCACGCGCGCCGGATATGGTGCGAACAAGACCGCTATCAACACCTCGTCCAAGGCTGCGACATGCCAGCGTCCATATGCCGCTTCTGCGTGCATGTCGATGACGCTTGCGCGTCTGCCGAGAAACTGCAATGCGTAACTCCAGTGGGCTGCGAGCGCCTCGCCGCGTGGCGTGCTGAGCACATGCACCTGCGTCGCACCGGCGAGCAGATCGACGGTTGTGTGATAGGTCTCGTCGTCGATAGCGGAAAGCGAGTCCGCAAATGAAAACCTCAACTCGTCCAGCAATGCGTGCAGCGATTGCCTCTGCGAAGCGCTGCCTGAGCAACCGCGTTCCTCCATGACGAATTCATCCCGAAACACCGCGCGAAAGTCCCTGAAGCCGCAAAAGCCCATTCGTTGCGCAAAGCGAGAGACCGTCGCGGGCCGCACGTTGCATCGGATCGCAACGTCGGACGCGTTATCGAGCGCCAGCCACGCCTGATTTCGCTCGACGTAGTGCGCAATTTCCCGCAGTCGCCGAGGCAAGCGCGGATACATGGCGGCGATACGCTGCAGTAGTGTCTCGACAGTGGCGGCAGCACACATGGCTTCTGGCGCATTCAGAACGCGTGATTGATGCCGAAGTACGCGCCCGTTTGCGAATGTCCCGGCAAGGGATTGTCGAGATTGTCGTTATTGCTGCCGGGATTGTTGTTCGCCACCGAGAAACTCGACGCGCTCGAGTTCCACACATGGGCGACCGTTGCGTAGAGCAGCGTGCGCTTCGACAGGTTGTAGGTGGTGCCGAGCGCGAGCATCGTTGCGTGTCCGGACGGGTCGTGCGTCGCATCGCCCCCGCCGGATCCAACACGGATGTGATAGACCGCGCCGTCGATGCCGAGCATTGGCGTCACCTGATACTTCGCGCCCGCCCAGTAATGATCGGCCGTATGCGCGAGGCCCGCGGGCGTGTCGGGTGCGCTCAGGTGCGTGTAGGCGGCCTGCAGAATGACTGTGCCCAGATAGACGTTTGCGCCTGCGAAGAACTCGCGCGAACTCGTGAAGACGTTGCTCATCTGGCCGTTCACGTCGCGGAGCTCGTCATACATGCCGCGCAACATGAAGTACGCGTTGGCGTACGTAATCTGGATGCCATCGCTGCGGCCCGCTTCGTTCGGCGCGCCCAGATTGAAGCCGCCCGGCTGATTGCCGAACGTGTACTGACCGTGAAGACTGAGCCCGCCCCATTTCGGCGACTGATACTCGACGTTGTTGCTCGTGATCGGCACATTGCGGCTGCGCACCAGCGCAGTCGCCGAATACGCCTGCTGCATCAGCGGATCGAAATCCCATTGATCGTTCGCGATGAAGAGGTTGCGGCCCATCGTGAACTTGCCGTAGCGGTCGTTCTGCACGCCGACGAGCGCCTTGCGACTGAAGAGGCGGCCATTGCCATTGCCCGCCGTACCCGACATCATATTGATGCCCGATTCGAGACTGAAGATCGCGCCGAAGCCCCCGCCCAGGTCTTCGCGACCGGTGAGGCCGAAGCGGCTCGCGCCCCAATCGCTGCTTTGGGCACGCACGCGGGATGCGGTGCCGCCCGTGCCCGTCTGCACCGAACTGAGATAGTCGAAGCCCGCATCCGCGACGCCGTAAAGCGTCACGTAACTTTGCGCATGCGCCGCCGCACACGCCAGCGATGCCATCGTCGCCAGTCCGGCCGTCATTGACTTCTTCATCGTGTCTCCAAACATGCTTAGTTATGTATTCGACTTCGTCGATTTACTTCGTATCTCTAACTGACGTGAAAAGATCATCTCGATCCGGGCTTATCGCTTGATAGTCGTCCGGATCGTTCAGATCAGCAGGCAGAACTCGCGTCTATCTTCAGGCCGGGTTCAGCATCCACTCATGCGCCGGATCGTTCCTGAAATGCCAGACGCGCTTCGGCCCGGCCATCACGTTCAGGTAGTAGCCGTCATAGCCGTGCGGCATCACGACCGGATGGTAGCCGCGCGGCACCATCACGACATCGTGATCCTCGACGAGCAGCGCTTCGTCGATATCGCGCGAGTCCGTGTAGACGCGCTGAAACCCGAACCCTTGCGGCGGGTTGATCCGGTGGTAATACGTCTCTTCGAGAAAGCTCTCGGCGGGGATGGCGTCGATATCATGCTTGTGGGGCGGATAGCTCGACGAATGCCCGGCCGGCGTCACCACTTCCACCACCAGCAGCGACTCCGCAGGCTCCGTTTGCGGAAGGATGTCGCACACGTGGCGCAGGTTCGCGCCGTCGCCGCGCGTCGAGCGCGTCATCGTGGCGGGCTCGATCAGCCGTGGCTCCAGGCGGCCTTGCGCCGGTGCGCTCGCGATGCCGATTTCAGCCGCGTCGCGGGCATCGACCGATACGGCGGTTCGTGGCGGAACATAGACGGCATAAGGAGACTGCGCATCGAAGACGCTGCGCCGCGAGCCGATTTCGCGCCACGTCTGCCCCGGAATTCCAACGCTGACGATGCCCGTCATCACCACCAGGCAGACTTCCGATTCGCCCGTGTCGAACGACAGCGTTTCACCCCGTGCAAGACGATGCGCCGCGAATCCGACGTAGCGCCATTGCGCGCTTTGCGGCGTGACCGAAGCAATGACCCGCCCCTCCTGCTTTCCCTTGACAATGAGACTCATGCGGCCTCCCGGCGGGCGTTCGCGCCATCGACGAGCGTGCGCAGATGACGAAAACCCGCTTGCGCATACTTATAGCTCGGCGCCACGGCCGGGTCCTGCTCGGCCTCGACGACCAGCCAACCGCGATAGCCATGCGCGCGCAGCACCTCGATCAGAGGTTCGAAATCTATCGCTCCGTCGCCCGGCACCGTGAACGCGCCGTTGATGACGGCATCGAGAAAGCTCCAGTCGCGGTTGCGCGCCGCTTCGATGATGCGCGGACGCGCGTCCTTGCAGTGAACATGACAGACGCGCGCGATATGACGCTGCAGCACTTCCAAAGGCGCCACAGCATCGAAGGTCGACGTGCTCGCGCCGAACGACGCATGACCGCTATCGAACAGCAGGCCGACATCGTTCGATGTCAGCGCCATCAGGCGGTCGATGTCATCGGGCGACTCGACATGCGCGCCCATGTGATGGTGATACGCGAGCCGGACGCCGCGAGCAAGCGTGAAGCGCGCGAGGCTGTCGAGCCGCTGCGCATAGCCGCGCCATTGCTCGTCCGAGATGAAGCGGGGGCGCTTGTGCATCGGCACGCCGCGTTCGCCCTGGATCGATCCGGACACTTCACCGTAGACCATCACGTTCGCCCCGCCTTGCGCGAGCAGTTCGAGATGCGGCGCGATCGCGGCGATCTCTTCATCCGCGGATCGTTCGGCGAGACGCCCCGAATACCAGCCCGAAACCAGTTCGAGCCGATGACGCGACAATACTTCGCGCAATGCACGCGGCTCGCGCGGAAACTTGTTGCCGAGTTCGAAGCCCTGATAGCCGATCTCGCTGCCTTCCGAGAGCGCGACTTCGAGCGGCGTTTCTCCGCCGAGCGAGGGAAGATCGTCGTTGAACCAGGAGATCGGATTGATGCCGATTTTCACGTCGAAAGAAGTTGCCGTTGTCATAGGGAGCTCTTTTGCGATTGCTTGTGTTGTTCGTAAGCGGAACGCGCGCGGCGCACTTCGTCGCGTTCCGACACTTCCGGCACGGCGACTTCCCACCAGCAGCCGCCTTCGGCCGTCGTGCGCGCCGGGTCCGTGTCGATGCAGATCACGAACGTGCGATCGGCATCGCGCGCGCGTTGCATCGCGGTTTCGAATTCGGCCAGGTTCGCGACATGCTCCGCGTGCGCGCCCATCGCCCGCGCGTGCCCGGCGAAGTCGATCGGCGGCGCGCCGTGCGGTCCTTGCAGGCAGTCGTCGAGCAGGTTGTTGAATGGCGCGCCACCGCATGCCTGCTGAAGCCGGTTGATGCAGCCATAGCCGCGGTTGTCGAGCACGACGACGATCAGCTTCATGCCGAGCATCACCGATGTCGCGATCTCGCTGTTCATCATCAGATAGCTGCCGTCGCCGACCATCACGATGACCTCACGCTCCGGCCGCGCCATCTTCGCGCCGAGCCCGCCCGCGATTTCATAGCCCATGCACGAATAGCCGTACTCGACGTGATAGCCGCCGGGGCGGCTCGTGCGCCATAGCTTGTGAAGCTCGGCGGGCAGCGTGCCGGCGGCGCAGACGACGATATCGTGCGACGTCGAATCGGCCCGCGAGCGCTGCACGGCGCCGATGACTTCGGCATCGTAGGGCAGCTTGCCGGACGGCGGCTCACGCCTGCCTGACACTTCGGCGACGGTCGCGCGCCAGTCCCGCGCCGCGACGCGCGCCTGCTCTTGCCATGCTTCGCTGCTTTGCCACACGGCACGCGCGCCCGCCTTCTCGCCGCTCAGTTCGAGCGAGAGCGCTTCGAGCGCGAGCCGCGCGTCCGCGAGCACTTCGATGCCGCACGCCTTGCCCGCATCGAAACCATTCACGTTGATGCTGACGGCCGTCGCCGCGCCGAACAGCGAGTGCGAGCCGGTGGTGAAATCCTGCAGGCGCGTGCCGATGGCAATCACGAGATCGGCGTCACGCGCGAGCGCATTCGCGGCGGGCGAACCCGTCACGCCCACAGCCCCGAGTTGCACCGGGTGATCCCACGCCAGCGCGCCCTTGCCTGCCTGCGTTTCGCACACGGGGACTTCATGACGTTCGCAGAACGCGCGCAGCGAAGCGGACGCCTTCGCGTACAACACGCCGCCACCCGCCACGATCAACGGACGCCGCGCCGCGCGAATCGCTTCGACAGCGGCCGCGATTTCATCGGTCGCCGGCTGCGTGCTGCGAAATGCGACGACGCGGGGCTCGAAGAAATCGAGCGGAAAGTCGTAGGCGTGCGTCTGCACGTCCTGAGGAAGCGCCAGCGTAACCGGTCCGCACAACGCGTGATCGGTCAATACGCGAATCGCGCGAGGCAGCGCGCTCAACAACTGCTCGGGCGCGACGATGCGATCGAAGTATCGCGACACCGGCTTGAAACAGTCGTTCGCGGACACGGTGGCATCGCCGAAGCTTTCGATCTGTTGCAGAACCGGATCGGGTGCGCGCGAGACGAAGGTATCGCCGGGAAGCAGCAGCACCGGCAGGCGATTCACATGCGCGAGCGCCGCCGCCGTCACCAGATTCGTCGCGCCCGGGCCGATCGATGTTGTGCAGGCCATCATCCGCCGCCGCATATGCGCCTTTGCATACGCAATGGCCGAGTGCGCCATCGCCTGCTCGTTATGCGCGCGATACGTCGGCAGCGCATCGCGATGCTGATGCAGCGCTTCACCGATGCCCGCCACATTGCCATGTCCGAAGATCGCGAACACGCCGCCGAAGAGCGGCACGAGCGGCGCGCCTTCCGTCTCTTCATCGCGTGTGCGCAGCGCCGCGAGATAGCGCACGAGGGCCTGCGCGGCAGTGAGTCGAATTGTGTTCATCACGCGGCGCGCTCCTCACGTGCGGGTTGCAAGGCCTGGGCGCGCGACTCGCGCCAGAGCCCGATCAGGGATTCGAAGTTGCGGCGCACATCCGCGATCAACGCCTCATCGCCGATTTCTCCGGCCAGCCACGCGCGGCTCGGTTCCTGGAAGATCGTGCGGCCTACGGTGAAGCCGCGGCATGTCCTGCTCGTGCTCGCCGCTTCGAATCCTGCGGCGAGCTGCGCGACAGGCGCGTTCAAACCCAGCAGCACGACGCCGCGGCAATACGGATCGCGCTCTTCGATCAGCGCGTCGATATCGCGCCATTCGGCCGCGCTCACCGGTTCGAGCTTCCACCACTCCGGATGGATGCCGAGGTTGTAGAGCCGCTTGAGCGCGCGCAAGACGGTACCCGGCGCATGCGGAAGCCGCTTCGGCGGAATCACTTCGAGCAGCAGCTCGTGCCCGCTTGCTTGCGTTGCGTCATACAGCGCGCGTAGCTGGCTTTCCTGTTCGAGCCGGTGCATCGGCTCATCGTCGGGGTGATACTGGACCAGGCATTTGACGATGTGCTCGGCGGGCCAGCTCACGAGCTCGGAGCCGACCGAACGCCCATGCTCGAATTGCAGCGGATTCGAGCCCGGCAGCTCGACCGGCCGTCCGATCCACCAGCCGCGTCCGGTCGCCGCGTTCAACGCGTCCTGACCATATTGATCATCGATGAGAACGGCCATCTTGCCTGCATGACCACCTGCCGCTTCCGTCTCTTGCACCGCCCGCACAAAAAGCTGCTTGAGCCGGGCAATGCGCGCTTCGTCGGCGCCCGTCTGCTGCGCGAGTTCGAAGAACTGCCGCCGATGATCGAACGCGAATCCGAGCACTTCATTCCATTCCCGGCGCGGCACGCTCACGCGATGCAACCGGTTCAGCGCCGCGTCCTGATCCGGGCGCGACAGTTTCGCTGCATTCGCTAGGAAATAATCGAGCTCGACGGGCGTGGGCATCGCCGGCGCGCACGCATGACGCGACACCACCAGGGCACCGCATGCATTCGCGTACGCGCAGCACGTCGCGTAATCCTCACCGCGCAGCCAGCCTTTGAGGAAGCCGGAGAGAAACGCGTCGCCCGCGCCCAGCACGTTCAGCACCTCCACCTGTACGCCACGAAAATGCGATTCGCCGTCGAGATCGGCGGGAATGTCGCCGTCGATGATCGTGCAGCCGAGCGGACCGCGCTTGAGCACCAGCGTCGCCGCGCTCACTTCGCGCACGCGGCGCAACGCGGCAAGCAGGTCATCGTGTCCACCGGCAATACGAAACTCTTCCTCCGTCCCGACGATCAGGTCGAACTCGGGCAGGATGCCTTGCAGATGCTCGCTGACGCTGCCATCGGCGATGAAGCGCGTTTCGCCGTCCGCCTTGCCCGTCAGTCCCCACAGCACCGGCCGGTAGTCGATGTCAAGCACGGTGCGTACATGATTGCGCCGCGCATACTTCAGCGCCGTCATGCTCGCCCGAAGCACACCCTCGGTCGAAAAGTGCGTCCCCGTGATGAGCAGCGCCTTGCTCGAAGCAATGAACGCCTCGTCGAAGTCCGTTTCGTCGATCGCCATGTCCGCGCAGTTCTCGCGGTGGAACACGAGCGGGAACGTGTCGCGATCCTTGAGTCCAAGCAGAACGAGCGCGGTGAGGCGTTCGCGGTCGACGTTCACGTGGCTGATGTCACAGCCTTCGCGTTCGAGCGCCTCCAGCAGAAAGCGGCCCATATGATCGTTGCCGACGCGCGAGAGCATCGCGGACCTGAGCCCGAGACGCGCGCAGCCGAATGCGATATTGGCCGACGAGCCGCCGAGGTAACGCGAGAAGCTCGTCACGTCTTCGAGGCGCGCGCCGATTTGCTGCGCGTACAGATCGACCGCGAGGCGCCCGAGGCAGATGATGTCGAGCGGACGGTTCGCGGCAAAGGAAAGATGTCGGATCATGAGTGTGTGTGCAAGCGTATGAATGTCGATGGAAGTCCGCGTTCACCGGGCGCGGCGCTTGCGGTACTGGTCGGCGATCACGGCGGCGACGATGATTCCGCCCTTGACGATCTCCTGGATATACGAATCGATGCCGAGAAAGATGAACCCGCTCGAAATCACGCCGAGAATCAGCGCACCGATCACCGTGCCGGTGATGCGTCCCATGCCGCCCGCGAGACTCGTCCCGCCGATGACGGCGGCGGCGATGGCATCGAGTTCATACGAGAGGCCCATGCCCGACTGGCTCGTCTGCGCACGCGCCGAGACCACCACGCCCGCCAGCCCGCTCAGGAGACCCGCGATCACATAGACGGCGATCAGGTTGCGGCCGACGCCGATGCCCGACACGCGCGCCGCCTGCACATTGCCGCCGATCGCGTAGAGGCACTTGCCGAAACGCGTGTAGCGCAGCAGGACATGAAACACCAGCGCGGCGACGAGGAAGATCGCAACGGGCCTGGCGCCCGCGCCGATGGCCGAATACGCGTCGGTGAACATGCTGATCGGCTGGCCGTGCGTGTAGTAGCGCGCGAGACCGCGGGCCGACACCATCATGCCGAGCGTGACGATGAAGGGCGGCACGTTCGAGCGCACGATCAGCGTGCCGTTGAGCAGTCCACATGCGCCGCCCACCAGGACGCCGGCGAGCACGGGCACGATGACGGGCAGATCGGCGACGCCGGGAAACACCGTCGCGCCGAAGTCGCCCGCTTGCGCGAGGCTGCCCGCCACCATCGCCGACAACGCGACGACCGAGCCCGACGACAGATCGATGCCGCCCGCGATAATGACCATCGTCACGCCGACCGCGATGAGCCCGATCTCCGCCACCCGCAGCACCATGATCAGCAGTCCCTGCGGGTTATAGAGAAACGACTGGCCGCGCTCGATCCAGCCGAGCGCCTCGAATACGAGCGCAATGGCGATCAGCACGACGAGAATGCTCGATTCCTGAGGCAGGCGCCACTTGCGCGGCGCGGCGCGCTCCGAATCGGGGGTTGCGGAAATAGCGGGTACACGCATGTTCGTCTCCTTCCGTTATCGCTTCAGATATCGCTTGGGATATCGGTTCAGATGCGCTCGCCGGATGCGAGCGTCATGATGTTTTCCTGGGTCGCGCGCTCGCGGGGCAGAATGCCGCCCAGCCTGCGTTCATGCATCACTGCGACGCGATCGCTCATGCCGATCACCTCGGGCAGCTCCGACGAGATCATCACGATCGCCACGCCATTCCTTGCGAGCTGCGTGATGAGCGCATGTATCTCGGCCTTGGCGCCGACGTCGACGCCGCGCGTTGGCTCGTCGAGAATCAGGATCTTCGGCTGGTTGAGCAGCCATCTCGCGAGCAGCACCTTCTGTTGATTGCCGCCGCTCAGGTTCTCGATGATCTGATCGAGACCCGGCGTCTTCACCTTGAGGCTGCGACACATGTCCTCGCATTCCTCGTTCATCCGCTGCTGCCTGACGAAGCCGAATGCGCAATTGCGCCTGAGCGCCGAGATCTCCATGTTGTCGCCGACGGAAAGCTGCAAAAAGAGTCCCGTGCCCTTGCGATCCTCGGTGAGGAATGCGACGCCGGCGCGAATCGCATCGGCGGGCGTGCGGATCGTGGCTACCTCGCGTTCGAAGCGGATCTCGCCTTCGTCGGCCGGATAGATGCCGAAGATCGACTCCATCACCTCGGTGCGGCCCGAGCCCATCAGACCCGCTACGCCGAGAATCTCGCCGTAGCGGACATCGAAGCTCACATCGGAAAACGCACCGCGCCTTCCCAGGCCACGCACCGAAAGCGCCACGTCGCCGATTGGCACGGTCTCTTTCGGGAAGACCTGAGTGAGTTCGCGGCCGACCATGGCGGCGATCAGCGATTGCTTGTCGAACTCGCGCGCCGCCCGCGTGACGATGTGATGCCCGTCGCGGAAGATCGAGATGTCGTCGGCGATGCGGAACACCTCGTCCATCTTGTGCGTGATGTAGATGATCGCCTTGCCGCGCGCCTTCAGCTCGCCGATGATGCGGAACAGATGCTCGACTTCCTTGTCGGTGATGGCCGAGGTCGGCTCGTCCATGATCAGCAGGTCGGAGTCGAAAGAGACGGCCTTGGCGATCTCCACCATCTGCCGGTTCGCGATGCTGAGCGTACCGAGATCGACTTGCGGATCGATGTCGATATCGAGCTGCGCGAAGAGCTCGCGCGTGCGCCGGTTCAGCGCGCGATGATCGACGAGCCCGAGCCGGTTGCGCGGCTCGCGGCGAATCCAGATGTTCTCCGCCACCGTCATGTCCGGCAGCAGGTTCAGTTCCTGATGGATCATCGCGATGCCGCGGTCGAGCGCGTCGCGCGGCGACCTGAGCGTGACCGGCTCGCCCCTGAAATGCAGCGTGCCTTCATCGGGCGCATGGATGCCCGCGATGACCTTCATCATCGTGGACTTGCCCGCCCCGTTCTCGCCCATGAGCGCGTGAACCCTGCCGGCATGAATGTCGATGGAAACGTCGGCGAGCGCGACCACGCCCGGAAATGCCTTGCGGACGTGGCTCGCCGCGAAAAGCGGCCCGGCCTGTCCCTGAACTGTATTGCGCCGCTCCTGCGAGCGGTGTGCTGCGATGGTTGAGTCCAGCATCTTCGCTCTCTCCTGACAAAGCGTGTAGAGGACACTTCCCCGCCCGATGCGGGCATGGCATGAGAGCCTTGCCCGTCGCCATTCACGAGGGTGAACGGCTCACCGGTTCACAAAGGTCTTGTAGTTGTCAGGTGTGACGAGCTGATACGGAATCCATGCTTCGCTCTGCACGGTTTTGTCGCCGCCCGCGAGCTTCGCGGCCATGTCGACGGCGGTCTTGCCCTGTCCCTTGCCGTCCTGGAACACGGTGACGGCGAGGTCGCCCTTCGACATCGCGAACAGCGCGTCCTTGGTCGCATCGACGCCGGCGATCAGCACCGTCTTCGGCGAGACGCCCGCCTGGCGCATCGCGATGAGAGCGCCGAGCGCCATTTCGTCGTTGTTCGCGGCGACGGCGTCGAACTTCTTGCCCGCGCTGAGCCACTGGCTCATCAGGTTGATGGCCTGACTGCGATCGAAGTTGGCCGTCTGTTCCGCGACGACATGAATGTCCGGATTCTTCGTCACGATGTCCTTGACGCCGCGCGTGCGGTCGCGGGTCGCATCGGTCGAGAGCTCGCCGAGCATGACGGCGATATTGCCTTTGCCGTTCAGCTTCTTCGCGAGGTACTCCATCTGCAGATGACCGGCGATGAGGCTGTCGGAGCCGACGAAATAAGCGCCGTTGCCCATCGCTTCATTCGGCTTGCGATTGACATAGACGATCGGAATGCCGGCCTTGCGCGCGGCATCCGTCATGCGCTTCGTCGCCGATGCATCGGCGGGATTCACGATGATCGCCGCGACGTGCTGCGCGACGAAGGCTTCGACCTGGCTCACCTGGCGGCCGACATCGCCCTGTGCGTCTTCGAAGTCGAGGTTGACCGCTTTCGCCTTGCCTTCGGTCGCCATCGCTTCGCGGACCGTCGTCAGGAAGTTGTCGTCGAAGTGCGCCATCGAGACGCCGATGGTCGTGGCTGCCTGAGCCGAGAGAGGAAGTGCTGCCGCCACCGCCAGCGCGAGCAGCGATCGTGTGAGGAACTTCATGGTTGTCTCCGTTATGTTGACTGGTCCGGCGCGAGGCGCGCCGAACCTTCATGCCGTGTTATTCACGGTCTGCGACTGCTTTTCGATGCTGATGTGCGGTGCGAGAAAGGCGCGTTACGCGGCCTCGCGCAGGGCGCCCGATTCGAGGCCCTGACGGATGTGGTCGATGCTTTCGCGCAGACGCTGCTCGATATCGACGGCCTGGGCGATTTCCTCGGCGAACGGCTCGAACGACGCATGACCGCGATAGCCGCGCGCGCGCAGCGTCGCGAGTTGACGAACATTGCCGAGACGGTCATCACGGCCTACCAGCACGCGATGGCCGTCACGCATCTCGCCAACCGGCAGCGCAGCCTCTTCGACGCCGGAGATATGCACGAGGCCCGTGAGATCGGGATAGAAGATGTCCTCGCCGGACAGGTGATGATGGAAGGTGTCGTGCACCAGCTTGAAGTGACGCTCGCCCGCGGCATCGTAGATGCCCTTCACTGCATCGGACTTGCGGCGCAAGGCGCATTCTTCGAACCCGAGCGTCTCGACGAGGCCGACGAGACCGTGATCGTCGAATACCGGCTTCAGTTGCGTAAGCGCATGAACGAGATCGGCATGACGATCGGCCGCCGTGCGCGTATCGAGCAGCGAGTTGGTCGGGCACAGCACGAGCGCCATCGCGCCGCACGCCGCCGCGTACTTGGCGAGCTGGACCGCTTCCTTCAGCCGCGTCGCATCGAACTGCTCGAAGCGCTGCAGTGCGTTGATCGAGAGGATGCGGATGCCGGACGTATCGGTTTGCTCCTTGATCTGCGTGGCCGGCGTGCCGTCGCTGATTTCGACGCCGGGCAGATCGTTGCGAATCTCGATCGCCTCGATGCCGAGACGCTGGCACAGCGCCAGATATTCGGCGAACGTCAGCTTCGGCGCGCTCATGCGGTTAAGGGAAAACTTCAGTTCATCGCTCATCGTTGTCTCCGGTGTATGCAACTTGGAATTTTTCTGGCCGAGGCGTTCTTCGTTCTCTCGCTGCGTCATCGGGCGCTGGACACTGATTCGAAGGCCTCGCCGATATGAGAAAAGGTAAGTGACCCATTGACGCGCCTCAACGAAAACGTTGATGATTTATCGTCAGCGGCAGCATCGAAAGCACGCGGAAGACGTGCTGCAATGCGATGAACAAGCAAGCGGCCGAACGAGCCGACAACACGGAGACAAGGACATGACCCACGCGAGCTCGCCCCGGCGCAAGCGCACGCCGCGTTTCGTCGAGATTGCAGAGGCCGCGGGCGTGAGTCCCGCGACGGTGGACCGCGTGCTGAACGAGCGCGGAAGCGTGTCCGCCGCGATGCGGGCGCGCGTCGTGGCGGCGGCCCAGCAGCTCGGCGTGCCGCGCGTGCTGCCGGATACGCGGCATGGTCTTGTGCATATCGACGTGCTGATCCCGCACAACGACACGCCGTTTTTCCAGCGGCTCAACGTGGCGCTGCAACGCTCGATGCAGATGCTGGACCGCAGAATCGTCCTGCATCGCCAGATCCTTCCCGAGGCCGACGACGACATCATCACGCGCGCGATCCTCAAGCCGGGCTACAGGCGCTCCGGCCTGATCGTCACCACGCACGACACGCCCGCCGTGCGCGAGGCGCTGCATACGGTGATCGCCGAGGGCGTGCCTGTCGTGACGATGGTGACCGACATCGCGGGCATCGAGCGCCTGCACTACGCAGGCATCGACAATGCAACCGCGGGCCGCACGGCGGGCTACTTCGTCGGACGGCTCGCGTCTCAGCCGGGCCGCGTGCTGCTGCTGTGCACGCGCAAGGACTACCGGGCGCATATCGACCGGATCAGCGGATGCCGCGCCGCGCTGGTCGACGCGTTTCCGCACCTCGTCTGCGAGGACGAAGAGATGGAAACACTGGACGACGTCGATCGCTGTCATCGCGCCGTGCTGAATGCGCTCAAACGCGGCAACGTGGTCGGCATCTACAACAGCGGATATGGATCGGAGGGGATCGAGGCCGCGCTGCGCAAGACGGGCGCGGCCGGGAACGTGGTCTGGGTCGGTCACGAGATGCTCGACCGCCACAAACAGTACATCGAGCGGGGAACGATGGATATCGCGATCGATCAGGACCCTGACGGTCAGGTCATCTCTGCCTTGCAGCATGCGCTCAATGCATGCGGCGTGGTGGATGCGCCCGCGCCGCCCGGACCCGTGGAGTTCAGAATCTTCTGCTCGGCCAACGTACGGACGAGCCCGTATCTGGTCGACGGCGGAACGCAGTCACCCCTCGCGATTTCAGCGAGGTGAGCGGTTCAGCTCGAAGCGGCCAACGCCCGATGCTCGTCGGCGCTGTCCGCTTCCACTTCGCGCCATAGCTCGCGTATCCAGTCCTGTAGCTGCAGCGACTCGGCCCACCGGTCCGTCGTGTCGTTGCCGTCGGGTCCGATGATCGCGTAAGGCTGCGGCCCGAGCTCGCAGGTGAACGCGAGGGTTTCGTCCGCACCCGCGCGGCGGCGCCACGATCGAAAACCATAGCGCCACCAGTCGAGAAACAGGTCCACCCATTTCCGGTGCGGCGCGAAAGACAACTCGATCTGCACCTGCTCGGGGCTCGCGACACGGCCGTGAAAAGCCCATGAATGGTCGAGAATGCGCTGCATGAGCGCGTGATTTTCGACGGAAACCGGGTACGCCATTTCGCGCCCGACGACGTAGTGCGAAATGTCGCCCAACAGCGTGAGTTCGGGACGCGCGTCGAGCAGATCGAGCGTGAAGTACAGGTCCGTCGTCATACGGTCGCGATGCGTCTCGATGTACACGGGGAAATCCACCTGCTCCGCCAGGCGTCGCCAGCCATCCAGCAGCGCGAGCGCTTCGCGTGTCGTCCGTGGACGCGTGTCGGGTTGCAGATCGATGTGATGCAGACCGAACTCCGTCGCCAGATCGAGCACCGGCTGCAGGTCATCGACAGTCCTGGGGAAGCATTGCCCTTCCGCTGCCAGCCCGTATTGCCTTCGCAACCCTGCCATCCGCTTCACGCTGTCGCGGTCCGTACAGTGCGCGCTGATGCCGTCGAAACCGGCTTCGGCGATCAAGCGCATGTTCTCTTCGAGCGAGCGCTCGTAGCCATCGGTATGGCGGCGCTCCATCGCCCAGAGGGACTGGAACACAAGCAGTCGTTGCGCCATTACATCTCCTTTCGTATCGTTGTCGCCCGCATCAGAGCAGGCTCTTGAGCTTGACGTCGCGGTTCGCCAGTTGCGCGCCTTCGATCAAGACGCCGCGCTCGACCAGCATCCGTGCAAGCCGCATCTCCTTCGCCAAGCCACTCATCGGACCGAAGCCGCTCGCACCGACGAGCTGCCCCGCTTCGTTGACGTCGAAGTGAATCTCCGCGTCGCCGCTGATGTTGCGCACGATCGAGCGCTTTCCGAGCGACGGTTCGCCCGCGACCTGAAGCTGGTGGTCGTACTGATCCGACCAGAACCAGGGCAGCTCCCGATACGCTTCGCGTGCGCCCAGCATGTTGCGTGCGGCCCCGCGCGCCTGCGTTTCCGCGTTGTGCCAGGTTTCCTGACGAATGCGATGCGGCCCGAAGCGGCTCGGGAACACCGCGACATCGCCCGCGGCATAGACACCGGGCGCTGATGTCTCGAGCGCTTCATCGACGAGAATGCCGCGCTCGACGTCGAGGCCCGCCGCGCGCGCGAGTTCGTCAGCAGGCTCGATTCCGATGCCGACGACCGCCGTACCGGCGTCGAGCCTCTCGCCCGAGTCCAGAGTCACGGCAAGCGTGCCGTCTTCGCGCCGCTCGAACGCTTTGGGCATCGCGCCCAAAAGCACTTTCACGCCGTTGCGCTCGTGCAGTTCGTGGGCGCGCGCCGCGATCGCGGCAGGCACGGCACGCCCGAGCAGCCGCGCACCGCCTTCGATGACCGTCACCTCACACCCGCGCGCACGGGCAGACGCAGCCACTTCGAGACCGATAAAACCGCCGCCGACGATGACGATCCGCGACGCGGGCGCGAGCCGCCGCGCGATCGCGTCGGCGTCGTCGAGCGTGCGCAGACAGTGCACGCCCGCGCCGTTTGCACCGGGAATCGAAAGACGGCGCGCATGGCCGCCCGTCGCGAGCAGCATTGCTTCGTAGGCGATCGTCCGGCCATCCGACAGCTTCAGCGTGCGCGCCGCTGGATCGAACGACTGCACGGTCGCGACCACATGATCGATGCCGTCATCGCGCCAGGCTTCGGGCGCGCGCAGGCCGCACTGTCGCGCGTCGCGCTCGCCCGTCAGCAGATCTTTCGACAGCGGCGGCCGCTCGTACGGCAGATGCGGTTCCGCCCCGATCAGCGCGATGCCGCCGCGCCAGCCCGCTTCGCGCAACGTCTGCGCGGCGCGGCCGCCGACGTGGCCGGCCCCGACGATCGCCATGACACGTTCATTGGACATCGCGCTGGACCTCGAGGAAGATGCGGCCGCCCTCGACTTTCGCCGGATAGGTCCTGAGCTTCTCGCAGACGGGCGCGCCGAGCGGACGGCCGTCGCGGACGTCGAAGCGGCCATTGTGCTTCGGGCATTCGATCACGTGCCCCATCACGAGGCCATCGCAGAGATGAACGTGCTCGTGCGTGCAGAGTCCGTCGCTCGCGTACACGGCGTCCTCCACGCGGTAGATCGCATAGGTCCGGCCCGCGTGGTCGAAACGCGTCACGTCCTCGTCGTCGATCTCGTCGAATGCGACTGCATCGATCCATTGGCTCATTTCGTGTCTCCTTGTGTTTTGTGTTTGTCCGCGCCAGTTCAGGATGCGCTCGGCACGGGCCGCGTGACGTGATAAGCCGGGTCACGCGTCTGGCGAATCAGCGCCGGAATAATCTCCGCATAGGCGGACAGACTGCTCGGATAAGGCGGCGGCATATCCGCCCTGACGGTCTCGTGCAGGCGCGGCAGCGCGTGGAACGGGATCATCGGGAACATGTGGTGCTCGATGTGGTAGTTCATGTTCCAGTAGAGAAACCGGAACACCGGATTCATCTTCACCGTGCGGCAGTTCTTGCGATGATCGAGGACGTTTTCCGGCAGGCCCGCATGCTGCGTCAAGCCGAAGTAGAGATAGAGCCACGCGCCGTAGAGACTGGGCAATCCGATGTACAACAACGGCAACGGCGAGCGGAACACGAAGCACGCGCCAATCACGACTGCATAGACCAGCAGCGACACGCGAGCCTCGCGGATGACTTTCGGCAACTCGGACTCCGGCACGAAGGTCTTCTCCTCCGTACCGATCTTCCCGAACGCCGCCAGGACCATCTTCGGCAACTCGTTCCACACGTGCTTGATCGCGAAGATGTTGAGCAGCAGCGCAATCCAGTCCGTCGGACGCGGCGCGGCGATCTCCGGGTCGCGGCCGACGATCAGCGTGTCGGTATGATGGCGCGCATGGCTCCAGCGCCAGACGGTCGCGCGGCGAAATACCTGGAACGAAGCGACCTGATACAGCACGTCGTTCATCCAGCGTGTCTTGAACGCCGTGCCATGCCCGCACTCGTGCCAACGCGAATCGGCCGGACTGCAATAGAGCGTGCCGTACAGGAAGAACGCGGGCACCGCCCACCACGAATCCGCGCGCCACGCGAGCCATGCGAGCACGCCACTCGCAATGATCGTCGCATACCAGATCACGGTGTCGCGGATCGCGCGCGAATCGTCACGCTGCATCAGCGATTTCATCGTGGGGCGCGGCACCGGGCATTTGTACCATTCGGCATTGACAAGTCCCGCGGCTTGCGCACGATCGCCGGCGCCGTCAATGAGCCGGTAAGCCTGATGACCTGCAGGGGTGCCCGCATCGCGCGAGCCTGTCTCCGTGTTCGACACTTACGTCTCCTTGATCCCATATGCCGCGTGCTTCGAACGGCGTTGTGTTGTTGGAATCAAACATAAGCGCCGGGGTGGCGACGCTCAACGGAAACGTTGATGAAATATCGTCAACCGTTCACAGGACGTGACGAAACCAATGTCTAATCTTTAACCGTCAGCAGGTCCATGCAGGCTCATATCGGCGCCCAACCCTTCCGGAAACCCGGGGAAGTGCGAAATGACGCTGTTTGTACGATCGAGCAATGCTTGCGATCACGATCGAGCGTCAGCTCGCTGTTGGGGAGCCGTCGTCCGAGCGTCTGGAGATCGGTGCAGACGTACGACTCCTCATGGCCCGACCGCGGATGACTTAGACCGAAGCGGGTGCATCAGCATCTCCGCGTCGTAAGTCGATTCACATAAATAGAATTAGCGCACATTTTCATTCATTGTAAATGGCTAACTCATAGTTCGTTTCACAAGCTTTACATCCTAAAGGGCCGGCGTGACGGTTGCGCCCATTTCGGCCAGCAACTCGACGATCAGATGCTCGTAGCGCTCAATGTGACGGGACCGCTTCAAATCGACGATGGGTGCGGACATCCGGTCGCCAAACAGCATCACGGCCATTGACTGGTTGTCCTGCTTTGACATCCACATCAGCCCTTGCGCCTCGGGCATGTTTTGCCATACCCATAGCGCCCATTCACGTGTGCGCGGATAGTCGGTCTTGTCGCCATCAAACAGATCCGATGGCGCCAGGCCCGGTCCACGCAATCCCGTTGCGGTCAGATTCGCCAGTTTCAGGTCCGCCAACCCGATTTGGCTCAGGTGCAAAGACGAAGCGAGGTCCCTCTCCAAGTCGTGCTGATAGCCGGCAGACGGCGTAGGCACGTCATGCAGAACCACTTCCATGATCGCCCCTCGCTCAGATGCGGCGGCATAGATTGTCGGAATGACTGTCCCGTTGTCCGGTCGATGCAGAGGACTGAAATGAGCGTTACCAAGACCGGAATCGTTGAAAGCGTCCGGCGCGTAGTTGCCTGTCGTCGAGTCGAGCGGGTGAACACGGAACCACGTACCAGTCGAGACCTTGCTGAGCGTGAGTGGAAACGCCGGCGGCGGGAACACCGAACTAACCATGCACGGCCCCAACAATGTGATCCTTCGCCGCTTCGATCACAGCTTGTGGATTCGTTGCGAGAACCTCACGCGGGCGCTTGCCGCGGAGCATACTATTCGTCGACTCGAACCAAGACGCGATTCGAAACGGCCGGTAGCCCTTGAAAATCTCCAGGATCTGCGTGACTTCAGGGATTGGGTTGCCGAGCTCGTCGAAGGCATACTTGGGATAAAGTGTCTGCCCGGCGCGCTCAATCGAAAAAATCTTGCCCTCCCTCTTCCACCGGCTCGTCACTGCATGCTGATTCGTCGCGTCAGGATTTTGCCGCTCGCCGACCCTCTGCGCAGTTAACCACGTCGTCCCGTTAAGTACAGCTTTCACCGCCTTCGCTTCCAATTCTGCCAGCGAGTCAGTCAACAGCGTGACGGGAGACGCGTCGACAAGCCCCTGCAACACAAGCCCTTCCTGCTCACTGACGCTAAGGCGGACCTGGCGTGTCATCTCGATCTTCGCTGCCGGCGTGAAATCCGCTGTCTGGATCTTGTCGATTAACATTGTCGCGGCCGCTCGAGTGGCGTCGAGCGCCATCACGTAGCGACCGATATCGCTGGCGACCGCCTGGATGGTACTCCCCAGGGGCGATACCAACGCAATATGCGCGGCGGCCGCACCCTTCGGACCCGCCGATTGCGCCTTGGCCATGTTCATCCTCAAATTAGGATTGTGATAGTTTCTATATATATCATAATTCTCACATTTCAATTGATTGAGGCACGGAGCATCGGGATCTCTCCTCGTACCAGCGACCGCGGGGACGGCAGCGCACAGCGCAGTCGTGAGGCGCATTCGTAACCTTATATCGGTTCGTTGCCGAGGCAAACGTTTCCAATGAAACTAGTTCGATTCCGACCCCAAATAGAGTGCGGCGGCATGACCCGCGGCTGCGGATACGCTTTGTCGCGCTATCGGGCGTCGACGCGCTTCACGACCGACCCTTTGGCCCGAAGCGACGTGACACACGACTACTCCAGCTACCCATTCACGCTCAACCCATCGAACCCGAACGGCGCCACGAGCTTGCCCGTATCAAGTTCCCGCTGCACCAGCAGCAAACTCTCCAGACACACGCCGACCCCATCAGCCGCCGCACTGATCGCCATGAACGAGCGATCGAAGCGCGGCCCGCGTGAAATATCGAGCGGCGTCTTTCGATGCAATGCGCATCCAGTCGCGCCATCCGACGAGGCAGTTCTCGCTGTGGATCAGCGTGTGATGCTTCAGATCCGCCACCGTGCGAATCGGGTGCACGCCTTCCATCAGCTTCGGCGAACACAGCGGCACGATAGTCTCCGACGTCAAATCGAGTACTAGCGTGCCAGCCGGTTGTAGCTTGTGCGCGCCGTATCGGAAATCGGCCGCGCCCGCGTGCACGCATGGACGGCCGGCGCGATCGTCGCGCAGGCGGCGCGCGCGCTCGAACGCGCGGTGGCGTCGTTCGACGAGCCGGATGCGCTCGCCATCATCGCGGAAACCGAGATCGAGATCTTGCAGGCGCAGACCGTCGCGTCGCAACTGATTCTCGACGCCAGCGCGAACGTCTTCGACGCACTCGGCGCTTCGCGACGTTGCGCACTTCGGGACTCGATCGCTACTGGCGCAACGCGCGCACCATCGCTTCGCATAACCCGCGCATCTACAAGGACCGCATCGTCGGCGACTTCGCCGTGAACGGCACGTTGCCGCCGGGGCAATGGCGCATCGCAGTGGCCTGACTTTCCCTTCTTTCGCCACACGCCCTGCCATGAGCAAGAAGCAAATCATTCTGAACGTGTTCAACATGAACTGTGTTGGCCATATCAATCATGGCCTGTGGACCCATCCGCGCGATCGTTCGACGGATTATCGGAAGCTCTCCTACTGGACCGATCTCGCGAAGCTGCTGGAGCGCGGCCTGTTCGACGGGATTTTCATCGCGGATATCGTCGGCGTGTACGAAATCTATCGACAATCAGTTGATGTCACGCTGAAGGAGTCGGTGCAATTGCCCGTCAACGATCCGATGATGCTCGTCTCCGCGATGGCGGCCGCCACGCGGAATCTCGGCTTCGGCATCACGGTCAATCTCACGTACGAGGCGCCCTATCTGCTCGCGCGGCGCTTTTCCACGCTCGATCATTTGACCGATGGCCGCATCGGCTGGAACATCGTGACCGGCTATCTCGACAGCGCCGCGCGCGCGATGGGCCACACCGAAAGACGCGACTTATATCTGGGACCCCGTGCTCGCCAAGGTCAAGCAGAACGGCCGTGTGCTGATCACGTCGGGACAGGTCGCCACCGAATCCGGCAAGGCGACCTTCGACGGCTTCGTCGCCTCGCGCAAGTTCGCGCAGGACAATCCCGCGTTCCTGAACGGCCTCGTCAAGGTGCTCGCCGACACCGACGCTCAATACCGCGATCACAAGGCCGACTGGGGCGCCGGCTCGAAACAGGTTCAGGCGGTCGCGCAGGAGTCGGGCGCGAAGGCCGCCGACGTGCCCGCGAGCCTCGCGCTCTATGCCTTCCCGAACGCGGGCGAGCAGGCGTCGCCGACATGGCTCGGCGGCGGCCAGCAGTCGGGCGCGGCAAAATCGCTCGCCGCGACCGCGCAGTTCCTCAAGCAGCAGGGCACGATCCAGAACGTGCTCGCGGATTACTCCACGGGTGTCGATCCGCGCTTCGCGCAGCAGGCCGCGAAATGACGTCGCTTTCCATCCGCAATCTCGGCGTCACGTACGAAGGCGCGAGCACGCCCGCGCTGAAGGGCGTCGACTTGCAGATAGGCAGCGGCGAATTCGTGGTGGCGCTGGGCGCGTCGGGATGCGGCAAGACCACGCTGCTCAATTGCCTCGCCGGTTTTCTCGATCCGACCGAAGGCGAGGCGTCGCTCAACGGCGAGCCGATCGTCGGGCCCGGCGCCGAGCGCGGCGTGGTGTTCCAGAAATATGCGTTGATGCCGTGGCTCGACGTGCTCGACAACGTCGCGCTCGGACTGCGTTTTCGCGGCATGAAGCGAAGCGAGCGGCACGCGATCGCACGCCGTACGCTCGCGCTCGTCGGCCTCGCGCAGCATGAGCACGCGAAGGTCTACGCGTTGTCGGGCGGGATGCAGCAGCGCGTGGGCATCGCGCGCGCGCTCGCGAGCGATCCCGAAGTGCTGCTGATGGACGAACCGATGGGCGCACTCGACGCCCTCACGCGCGAAACCGTGCAGGAACTGGTGCTCGACGTGTGGGCGCGCACGGGCAAGACGGTGTTCTTCATCACGCACAGCGTGGAGGAAGCGCTTTTCCTCGCGACGCGGCTCGTGCTGATGACGCCCGGTCCGGGGCGGATCGAGGAGGTGCACGAACTGCCGTTCTCGCGTGAATTCGTCCGGAACCGGGATGCGCGCGCCGTGAAATCATCGCCTGCGTTCATCGAGTGGCGCGAGCGGCTGACGCGCCGCCTGCATCGCACTGAAACGGAGGTGGCATGACCCATCCCGCTCAGGACGCGCGACTGCCGCGCGCAGCGACACCGCCGCGCATTGCACGACGCGCCACCCGCGTCAAACGGGGTGCGCGCTATCGCGGCATGCCGGGCGCGGGCCCGACGGCCGTGCCCAGCGTGCTGTGCGTCGCGACACTCGCGCTGCTCTGGTGGGCGGCCACGCATTTTCACTGGCTGCCGCCGCTCTTTCTGCCTTCGCCCGAAGCGGTGTGGCGCGCCTTCGTCGATGCCGTGCACGGGCGGCTGCAGGGTGGCCTGCCGCTCTACGAGCATCTGCTATGGAGCGCGATTCGCGTGTTCGGCGCATTCGCGCTGGCGGTGATCACCGCAGTGCCGATCGGCATTCTGATGGGCGTGAGCCGCATCGCGCGCGGCGTGCTCGATCCGCCGCTGGAGTTCTATCGGCCGCTGCCGCCGCTCGCGTATCTGCCGCTCGTCGTGATCTGGTTCGGCATCGACGAGACCGCGAAGATCGTCGTCATCTGGCTCGCGTGCTTCGCGCCGATCGCGATGGCCGCGCGCGCGGGCGTCCGGAGCGCGAGCGCCGAACAGGTGAACGCGGCGTGGTCGCTCGGCGCGAACTTCAGGCAAGTGGTGTGGCACGTAGTGTTGCCCGCCGCGCTGCCCGAAATCCTGACGGGCCTGCGCATCGCGGTCGGGTTCGGATGGACCACGCTCGTCGCCGCTGAGATGGTGGCCGCGACCGCCGGGCTCGGGCAGATGGTGCTCAACGCATCGAGCTTCCTGCGTACCGACGTGGTGGTGATGGGCATCGTGCTGATCGGCGCGACCGCGTGGATCTTCGACTTCGGCATGCGCGCGCTGGAGCGGCGGCTCGTGCCGTGGAAAGGAAGGTGATCGCGCCGCGAGACCTCACTGCGACCTCACCGCGAGACCTCAGCGCGCGGCCTGACCCGCGCGGATATCGAATGCGCCTCCGGTCTGGCGCGCATCGCTCGTCACGCGGCCTTTGCCGGGCAGCAGCGGGAACACCAGCTCCGCGAAGCGATACGCCTCTTCCAGATGCGGATAGCCCGACAGGACGAAGCTGTCTGCGCCTGCATCGACATATCCCTGAAGGCGCGCGGCCACCGTCTGCGCATCGCCGACGAGCGCCGTTCCCGCGCCGCCGCGCACCAGCCCGACGCCCGCCCACAGGTTCGGGCCGATCTCCAGTCGATCGCGCCGTCCGCCGTGCAGTTCCGCCATGCGGCGCTGCCCGACCGAATCCATCTTCGCGAAGTTCTGCTGCGATTGCGCGATGTCCTCGTCGGTCAGGCGGCTGATCAGGGAATCTGCCGCGGCCCATGCTTCCTCGTTCGTCTCGCGCACGATCACATGCAGGCGCACACCGAAGCGCACCGTGCGGCCACGGCGCGCTCGCGCACGTCCGCGAACTTCTTCGCGACGGCGGCGGGCGGCTCGCCCCAGGTCAGATACGTATCGACGTGCTCCGCCGCGATCTCGTGCGCGGCCTCCGACGAGCACCGCCGAAATACAACGGCGGATAAGGCTTCTGCACGGGCTCATGGAAGTTCTTCGCGCCTCGGACGCGCACATGCTTGCCGTCGAAATCGATCGATTCGCCCGTGAAGAGCTTGCGCCACACGCGCAGGAACTCGTCCGCGTATTCGTAGCGCGCTTCGTGATCGAGAAAGACGCCATCGGCGGCGAGTTCGGTCGCATCGCCGCCCGGCACGACATTGAGCAGCAGCCGGCCGCCCAGTGCTTCGTCGAGCGTTGCGGCCTGACGCGCGGACGCCGTGACGTTTCCGAGCGACGTGCGCAGCGCGACGAGCAACTTGATGCGGCGCGTGACCGGCGCGAGACTCGCCGAGGTCACCCACGGATCGAGGCAACTGCTGCCGGTCGGAATCAGCAGGCCGTCGTAGCCCAGCTCATCGGCGGCGACGGCGATCTGCCGCATGTAGGCGTTGGTCGGCGCGCGGCCGAAATCCGACACACCCAAGTAGCGTGTGTCTCCCGAGGTGGGCAGGAACCAGAAAACGTCGAGACTCATCATGCACTCCGAAGCAGCGAATCGCGCCGAGTCTAGCGACACGCGCACTACGCGCTAACCATCGAATGCAGCTATGGATATGCCTGGCGTTGCTAAGACGCGCTCCGGCGAATTCAGAAAGGCGGGAGTTCGACCGGCGGCTGGCACAGATCGACGGCATGGCCCATGTTGAAGTACCCGGCCTGCGCGAATAATGCGATGTACCTGAGCCGCTCGGTGCGGCTCGCCTCGTCGTTGCCGGGCGAGACCGGGCGCGGCGCATCGCATGCGCCCATCGCGCGCCGCGCTTCGCGCAGAAAGCGTTGCTCGCCCGACTGGTCGAAGCGGTTGGACAGGATGTGCCAGTAATGCGTCAGGAGTGGCGCCATGACTCGCTACCTTCGAAGAATGATGGCTCTCAATCTAGGCCCGCACGATGCATTTCACAAACGAGCTTTTCTGCGATGCATTGCAGGCGCAAGAAGCACATGTGCAAGCCCTTGCAGCGCACCGCACAGCATCAGATAAACGAAGCCGACGAATAGAAAGACCTGCGCGGGATAAACCATCAACCGGTTATTGAGTTGATTCGCGAGGAACGTGAATTCCGGCACGCCGACGATATACGCGAGCGACGTGTCCTTGATAAGCGACACCCACTGATTGACGAACGACGGCATCATCACGCGCACGGCCTGCGGCAGCACGACTTCGCGCAGCGCCTGCCAGCGCGTGAGCCCGAGCGACAGCGACGCCTGCCACTGCCCCTTGCCGATCGACACGATGCCCGCATGCACCGAATGCGACAGATACGCGCCGCCGATCAGCGCCAGCGCGCACACGACCGTCGCGAGTCCGGGCACGTTCACGTGCAGCAGAATCGGCATCAGAAAGAAGGTCCAGAAGATCAGCATCAGCACGGGAATGGCGCGAAAGAACGCGACGATTGCGGTCAATGCGAGCTGCACGAAGCCGCGCGTCATGGCGAGCGCGATGCCGCCCGCAAGCCCGACGATCGCCGCGAGCAACGCGGAGGCTATCGAGAGCGCCACCGTCAGCGCGATGCCGCCCAATGGTCCCGACGGAAACGCGCCGAGCAGGAGATAGCGCAGCGAGGCAAGCCAGTCGAAGTCGGTCATGCGTTGCCCCGGTGCAGCGCGTGTACGCCAGTGCGCTGCCAGACAACCAGTGCCACCTCGATGACAGCGATCGTCAGCACATAGAACGCCGTCGCCGTGCCGAATGCCTGAAACGTCCGGAAACTTTCGGTATCGATCTGACGCGACATGTAAGAAAGCTCCGCGACCCCGATGGCCATAGTCAGCGACGAGTTCTTCACGACGTTCATGTACTGCCCCGCGAGCGGCGGCGTCGCGATGCGTAACGCCTGCGGAAGGATGACATAGCGAAGCGCCGCGTAACGGCTCATGCCGAGCGCGGCCGCCGCCTGCTCCTGCGCGGCACTCACGCCGCGCATCCCCGCGCGAAACTCCTCGCCGATGAACGCCGTCGTGTAGCACGTCAAGCCGACCCAGCCGGCGAACAACTCGAAACTCGGCCAGCGCAATGCGAATGGTCCGAGCGTCGCGGCATGCGGCGTGTTGAGCCACGTCATCCAGCCGGACGGCAGCAAGGCGGCCGCGCCGAAATACCAGAAGAGCAGTTGCACGAGCAGCGGCGAATTGCGAAAGACGAAGACATACGATGCCGCAACGCATGCAAGCGCTGCATTGCGCGAAGTCCGCGCGATGGCCAGCACGAAGCCGAGCAGCGTCGCGCAGATCGCCGCGCACGTGGAAAGATTCAGCGTGACGGCGAGGCCCTGCTCCAGCCACGCGAGATATTTCGGATCGAGCCAGCCTTGCATGGTCGACGGCGATCAGCCAATCTTCTGCGGATCGCCGATCTTGAACAGTCGCGGGAGCGGCGCGGCGCTCTTCGGTCCGAACCACTTGTCGTAGATGCGCGTGGCTTCGCCGTCCGTTTCGAGCTTCGTGAGCGTGCCGTTCACGGCATCGAGCAGGCGCGTCTCGCCCTTCGGCACGCCGACGCCCTCGTAGTCGTTGGAGATCGTGAAGGCGGGAATCTCGTAGCTGGCCTTGTCGGGCACGCGTGCGAGCAGCGCGACCAGCTTCGGCCCGTCCTGCGTGATCGCCTGCACGTTGCCCGTGCGCAGCGCGGCGAACGCGAAAGGCGTGTCGTCATAAGCGACGATGGTCGCACTCGGGAATTTCGCGCGCACCTGCTGTTCGTTGGTCGTGCCCTTGTCCGCGCCGATGCGCAGGCTGTTGAGTTGAGCGGGTGACTTCAACACGCCCTTCTTCGCGATGAACTGCGTGCCCGATGCGAAGTACGGCGTGCTGAAATCGACTTCCTTCCTGCGTTCGTCGGTGATGGTGAAGTTGGCGAAGACGAGATCGACCTTGCCCGACTTCAGGAACGCGATGCGATTAGCCGGATTGGTCGGCTGCACTTCCAGCTTGACGCCGAGGCTCTTCGCCACGGCGCGCGCGTAATCGACATCGAGACCGACGATCTGGTTGTCCTTCGGATCGACGAAGCCGAACGGCGGGTTGCTGTCGAACGCCGCGACGCGCAGCACGCCCGCCTTTTTGATGTCGTCCAGCCGATCCGCATGCGCGGCGGCCGATGCCACCGCCAGCAGTGCAGCAAGCACCGCGCCCCAGGTCTTGATTTTCATGGATGAGATTCCTTGTGTGTTACGCCGGTGTGCGTCGCGATGCGTCGGCACGATGACGAGGCTCGCACTCTATCGGCGCGGCGGCCCCGGTGGAACGAAGTTTTTGTCACGTCGAAAGAAGGCAGCGCGATTTGGCGGGATGCGCGCGGCCGCGCATTTACGCGTGATCGACTCGAACGCCGATGCGCGACATCCAACCGCATCCGACGATGCAGTTCCCGCGGACTGCGTCGCGCGGGTGCATGATTGCGCGCGGCGCTATGCCTTTGACGCAGCTTTCTCAGTGCGCGCGGCCCAGTAGTTCGTAGCTCGCGTCATCCGCTGCACTCGAACGCTGGCCGCGACGCCAGCCCACAACTTGTCGATAACTGCCCGTGAGCGTCGCCGCTCTGTCGACGTTCACGCCTGATGTCGTCTGAGGCGCGACGTACAGCGCGTCTTCGGGGCAGTACAGTTCGCACATGAAGCACGTCTGACAATCGTCCTGCCGCGCGATGACCGGCGCGCCGTCCGGCCGTGCCGATGCATCGAACACATTGGTCGGGCACACGCGCACGCAGATATCGCAGCCGGTGCAGCGTTCGTTATCGATGCGTTCGATCATGCGGCCACATCCTCCTTCGCTACCTGACGCACCGTGTGGCGCGCGACCCAGACTTCGTCGAGACCCCCGCTCAGCAGACGATGCCGCTGCGCCGCATCGGCCGCCTCGTAATCCTGCCGGCGCGCCATGCCGCGCGTCTCCGTGCGGGCGAGCGCACTGCGATACATCCAGCGCGACACGGCGAGCATCGCGGCGGCTTCCCGCGCACGCACCGCCTGGTTTCGATCCGATACCGCCGCGCCTCGCACTTGATGCCACAGCGTATCGAGGCGCCCGAGGGAGTCTTCGAGCAGATCCGCGCGACGCGTCCAGTTGCGCTGCGTCGGCAGCACTTCGTCCTGCACCGCGCGGATGATCGCGGCGGCATCGATGGGCGCGTTTCCGCCGCCGTCGCGCAAGGCCGCGCCGCCTGCGCGGAGCAGCGTACGCGGCGTGCGCCGTGCGCGCACCGTGCGGGCGTGATCGGCCGCGCCCGCGCCTGCCCACAGACCCGACGACATCGCCCATGCGGCGTTGTGGCTGCCGCCGCCCGTGAAGCCGCCGCAGATCAGCTCGCGCGTGGCGGCGTCGCCGGCGGCGTAGAGGCCGGGAACGGAGGTCGCGCAGGTCGCGTCGGTCACGTGCAGGCCGCCCGTGCCGCGCACAGTGCCTTCGAGCCGCAACGTGATCGGGAAATGCTGCGTAAAGGGATCGACGTTCATCCGGTCGAACGGCAGAAAGAAGTTCGGCTGCGAGCGGCGCATCCACGCGCGAATATCGGCATCCGTGCGGTCGAGGCACGCGAACACCGGTTGCGATTCCAGCGTCTTCGCGATGACCCCACGTCCGTGCGATGAACCCGCGCCAGGGATCGCCGCGCCGCTTGCATCGTAGAAAGAGGCCCAGTTGTAGAACAGCGATTTCGTCACCGATGAAAACGCCGGTCCCAGACCGTATGCGTTCGAAAACTCCATGCCGGAGAACTCGGCGCCGGCTTCGGCGGCCATCAGATGGCCATCGCCCGTCAGCACGTTGCAGCCGAGCGCGTTGCTCAGGAACGCACAGCCGCCCGTCGCGATGACGACGCTGCCGGCCCGCACGCGCCAACTCTCGGCGATCTGCCGATGCACGCCCGCCGCGCCCGCCACCGCGCCGCCCTCGTCGACAAGCAGTTCCAGGGCCGGACTGTGATCGAGAATGCGCACCCCCGCTTCCTTCACGCGCTTGCGCATCAGCCGCATGTATTCGGGGCCCTGCAACGAGGTGCGGCGCGCGTTTCCGGCAGCGTCGATGGGAAACGGATAGCCCCATTCCGCCAGGCGCTCGCAGTTGATGTAAGTCTGCTCCAGCACGCGATCCATCCACGCGTGCTCGGCCAGTTCGCCGCCGAGTGCGTAGCGGCTCGCCCTGGCGCGTGCGCGCGCTTCCTCGTCGCGGGGCACGTACCAAACGCCGGTGCCCGAGGGCGCCGTCGCGCCCGATGTACCGCAAAAGCCCTTGTCCGCGAGCACCACGCGCGCGCCTTTCGCGGCGGCGCCGAGCGCGGCCCACGCGCCCGCCGGCCCGCCGCCGATCACGAGCACGTCCGCGTCGTAATGACCTTGTCCACCGGATACGCCAACGCGTTGCGTCATGCCTGCTCCTTCCATGCGGCGAGCCGCTTCTCGGCGATCAGCACCGCCTGATTGAAGGCGAGTCCGAGCAACGCCAGCGTTATGATGCCCGCGTACATCTTCGGAATCTCGAAGGTGAATTGCGAATAGTTGACGAGATATCCGAGCCCCGCCTTCGCGCCGACCATCTCCGCCGCGATGAGCACGAGTATCGAATACGCGCCCGCGATGCGAATGCCCGTGAACACCGACGGCACCGAAGCAGGCAATACGACCTTGACGAACAATTGCAGCGGCCTGAGACCCATCGATCGCGCGGAGCGGATCAGCAGCGGATCGACGTTGCGCACGCCGCTCACGGTGTTGAGCACGACGGGCCAGATACACGAATAGACGACCATCGACACCTTCGACGTTTCGCCCATGCCGAGCATGAGCACGAACACCGGCAGCAAGGCGAGCGGCGCGGTATTGCGAAACAGTTCGAGCAGCGGATCGAGTACTTCGGCCAGCGTGCGATACCAGCCGATGAACAAGCCCAGCGGCACACCGATCGCTACCGCGATGGCGAAGCCGCTCAGCGCGCGCGCCGCGCTGGCGAGCAGATGCAGCCACAACTCGCCCGACAGCGCCATGTCGTACAACGCGCGAAGCACCACGGAAAACGGCGGCAGAAAAGTCGCGTCGACCCAGTTCAGACGCGGCAGCGCTTCCCACAGCGCCAAGAACGCCACGATTGCGATGCTCGACCGAACCGCACGCGGCAAGCCCCACGCGAGACGCGCGGGCGCTGCGATGACCGTACTCATCGATTCTCCTTCTAAGTTGGATCAGGCCGCATGCGCGACCTGCAAATGTCCCGCGCCGCGACGCGAGCGGATGAGTTGCCAGATCTCGTGCCGCAAGCGCACGAACTCGGGCGTCGCGCGCACGTCCTCGTTCGTATCGCTCTTCGGCACGTTCACCGGCAGCACATGCGTGATGCGTCCCGGCGTCGCCGCCATGACCAGCACGCGCTGACCGAGATAGATGGCTTCGTCGATCGAATGCGTGATGAAGACGATGGTCGTCCCCGTGCGTTTCCAGATGCGCAGCAATTCGTCCTGCAAGGATTCGCGCGTCTGCGCATCGAGCGCGGCAAAGGGCTCGTCCATCAGCAGCACGTCGGGTTCGTAAGCGAGCGAACGCGCGATGGCGACGCGCTGCTTCATGCCGCCCGACAATTGATGCGGATAGCGGTCGGCGAACTCGTCGAGACCCACGAGTTCCAGAAAGCGCCGCGCCCTCGCATGACGCTCCGCCTTCGCGACGCCCTTCGCTTCCAGGCCAAACGCGACATTGCCGAGCGCCGTCTTCCACGGAAACAGCGCGTACTGCTGAAACACGATGCCACGATCCAGTCCCGGCCCTTCGACCTCGCGGCCGCCGATCAGAATGTCGCCTGAATCCGGCAGCGTCAGTCCGCCGATGAGATCGAGCAGCGTGGTCTTGCCGCATCCGCTCGGGCCGACGAGCGAGACGAATTCGCCCGCGCGCACGCGAAAGGAAATGTCGTCGAGGACCGCAAACCGATCGCGCTGATTCACGCGATATCCCTTCGCGACATTGCGCACATCGATCGATGCACTCATAGCTGCGCCTCCCGATGCATCAGTGGCTGGCCACTGCCTGATTGAACGGATTGAACTGGTTCGAATACACTGCGTCCGGCGTCACCTGTCCGGGCTTGAGCACGCCGTTCTTCACATACCAGTCGATATAGGTCGTGAAGTCCTCGGCCGCGATCACCCCGCCCTTGCTGCCCACGCCCGGCGACTTCCAGTAGTTGACGATCGACGTATCTTCATTGCGATGCCGCGCCTCGACGATCTTCTTCAGGCGTGCGACGACTTCATCGCGCGGCGTCGTGCGCGTCCATTCGATCGCGCGCGCCGTGCCGTCGACGAACTTGCGTACCGTGTTCGGGTTCTGCGCGATGAAGCGGTTGGTGAACAGATAGCTCGCGTAGCCGTACGAGCCGAACTGCGCGTAGTCGGTCGTGAGCAGACGCGCGCCGCCATCGGCGATGAGCTTGTCCTTGATGATGTCTTCGAGGAACACGGCATCGAGCTGCTTTTGCTTGAGCAGTTGCGCGAGGTTCACCGGAGGCGCGGGCACGAACGTGACCTTGTCGATATCGGCCTGAGACAGCCCCGACTTCTGCAAATACGCGGTCACGAGATACTGCTGATACGCACCGGGCGTATTGACGCCGATCTTCCTGCCGACAAGATCGCGCGGCCTCTTGATCGCGCTGTCCTGCAAGACGAAGAGACCGCCGTTGGTCTCTTTGTCCGTGCCGACATACGAAATCACCGCCTTCACGGGCGCGTGCGCCGCGATCAGCTTCACGATGGAGCCGTTGAACGCGCCGCCGAAATCGACATCGCCGGTCACGGCCGCCTGAATGTCCTGCGGGCCGCTGGTCGTGTTGCCGATCCACTTCAGTTTGATGGGCGCGAGATAGCCCAGGTCTTCGGCAAGCTCGGGATACAGGACCTTGCTCGCCCAGCCCTGATAGCGCAATTCGAGCTTCTCGGGCGTTTGCGCCGATGCCGCCGTCGCGCTCGCGGCGAACGCGACGACGGGCAACACTGCATGAATGATTTGCTTGATGACAGTCACGCGCGCGCCTCCGGTCAAAACACGCCGTCGTGTTCGAGCGTGATGCGATGAATCCGCCGCTTCGCCGCGCCGTAATCGCGCGCTGCGTAGTGCTGCACCTGACGGTTGTCCCAGATGGCGACATCGCCCTGCTTCCATTCGAAGCGCGCCTGCACTTCCGGTGTCTTGATCAGATCGTAGAGATAGTTGAGCAGATTCTGGCTCTGCGTCTTCGAGACGCCGAGAATATGACTCGTGTGTCCTTCGTTGACGAACACGAGCTTGCGCCCGTTCTCGGGATGCGTCTTGATGACGGGAACTTCGATCGGCGGATACTTTTGCGCGGCATCGCGAAAGCGCGCGAGTCCGGCTTCAACGCTGGTTTCTTGCGTGCCTTCGGGAATCTCATAGCCGCTCAACAGATCCGCCAGCGCGTCCTTTTTCGGCGAAGCGACGAACGTGTTCACCGCGGTCAGCTTTTCGAAGTAGTGGGCCAGATCGGGATCCAGCAGGTCGTAGACTGCCGACGACGAGGCCCAGATCGTGTCGCCGCCACCGCCTTCGGGAATCTCTTGCGCATGGAGCACCGTGGCCTTGGGCGGCTGATGCTGCCACGAAACATCGACGTGCCAGTTATCCGTGCCGCCCGAGCGGGTCTTGTCGCCGCCGTGAGCAATGACCTCGATCTCGGGAAAGCCTGAGACGGCTGGCAGATAAACGTTCTTGCGGATCGGATTGCCGAAGATGCGCGCGAGCGCCACGTGCTGTTCGGACGTGAGCACCTGTTCACGAAAAAAAATCACGCCATGATCGACGAGCGCCTGACGCAGCGTTTGCCGATTGTCCTCGCTGAGCGGCGCCGCGAGATCGACGTTATCGATGATCGCGCCGACGAGCGGCTTGTAACGCCGCACGCGCAAATCCTGATGGCCTTCCGTTTGCGACTGCGCTTGCCGATGATCCAGCACCGTGCTCATGAGCTTCTCCGTGGTAGTTGAGTCGTTCAATCAGACCATCGGGTAGCGGTACTTCGCAACGAAGCTTTACGAGCAAGCGTATGAGCGCATCGTCGATGACCTTCTTCACGTCTGCACTCCAATGCTTCGTGCAATGCGCTATTTACGGATTGCCAGCGGATGTCCTATGTTTTTAGGTTGCGTCTATCGCAGGCGCACGCCCACATGCCGCTTCAGAAGACGATTCGCGGAACCACAACCTCTGGTCCTCGATTCACTGGATTCGATCAACCGACTCGGAATCTAAATGACCCGTTTGTTACATTACAAATAAGAATTCGTTCGTTCGACTTCGTTAAGTGCGACCGTAATATCCGGCTTCCCTCGAAACTCATGGTTAATACCTATCCAAAGGAAGCGAATGAAACGAGTCGCACTCGCCGGCGCCGCTGGCTTATTGGTTGCCCTTCCCGGCATCGTTCAGGCACAGAGTTCCGTCACCTTGTACGGGCTCATCGATGCCGGCATCGCCTATACGAACAATCAACGCGGCGCGTCCAACGTGCAGGCGACGAGCGGCAAGCTCAACGGCAGTCGCTGGGGTCTGAAGGGCATCGAAGATCTCGGCGGTGGTTACAAGGCGCTGTTCACGCTAGAAAACGGCTATCGAGTCAACGATGGCACTCTCGCTCAGGGGGGGCGCGAGTTTGGGCGACAAGCGTATGTGGGCGTGGCGAAGACGGGCATCGGAACGCTGACGCTCGGGCGTCAGTACGATCCGAACACGGATCTCGTCGCGCTGTTCGCTGGGCCGGGATTCTGGTCGCCCGCCACACACGTCGGCGATAACGACAATCTGAATCAGACCTTCCGTATCAACAATGCCGTGAAGTTCAAGAGCGATACGATCGCGGGCGTCACGGTCGATGCGCTCTATGGGTTTAGCAATCAGACCAACGGCGGCGGGGGCACGGGCTTCGGCAACAACCGCGCGTGGGGCGTATCGGCGAGCTACGCCAACGGGCCGTTGCAACTCGGCGCGGGCTATCTGCTGCTCAATCATCCGAATGCCGCCTCGAACACGAGCGGCGCGATCGGCGGTGCATCCAGCACCTCCGGCGATGACTACAGCGGCGCGTTCTTCTATGGAGTCAACGGCGGCGTCACGCGTCAGCAGGTTGCAGTCGCAGGCGGCAACTATGCGTTCGGAACGCTGGCGACGATCGGGTTTGCATGGAGCCACACGCAACTTGACTACAACGACGGCTCGTCGCGCAAATTCAACAACTACGACGTGAATGGGCGCTACAACATCACACCCGCAACGACGCTGATCGGTGTCTACAGCTTCACCGACGGCCGCGCCAACAGTCTGCCCGGAACCGGCGGCGCGACGCTCAAACCGCGTTGGCACCAATTCACGCTGGGGGTCGATTACGCGTTGTCGAAGCGCACGGACCTCTATCTATCGGGCGTCTATCAGCTCGCGGCGGGCGATGCCTCGACGCGCGTCGGCAATGGCTATCAGAAGATCGCCGCTATCGCCGATGCGGGCACGCCTTCATCGACGAACCGGCAAGTGGCGGCGTTCGGCGGCGTGCGCGTGCGCTTCTGAGGGGTGCCGTTTCTCTCATAAGCTCGACGCAGCCGTGCTGATAACGATCGAATAATCCATTCGTTTGCACCTTGAAATGGCCGACGTATCGTACTTTCGGTGCTGCGAAGGGAAATATGCGGTACTTGCGGACCTGACAGCAACGGAGCACCCCCGGTGCGCAACGCCTAAGTCGAGGTCCGCCTTCAAATCATCAGGAATAGAGTCATGGCGACAGGTACGGTCAAGTGGTTCAACGATGCTAAAGGATACGGATTTATCACTCCGGACGACGGCACCGATGATCTCTTCGCACACTTCTCCGAGGTACGCGCCGAAGGGTTTAAAACCCTGCGCGAGAATCAGAAGGTGAATTACGAGGTCAAGCAGGGACCGAAAGGACGGCAAGCCTCGCAAATTGATCCGCTTTGAGACCATGCGAGGGCTATCTTGACGGGCCGCATTCGGCAATTAACTTTGCATTGGTCGTAAAGCCTTCGCACGCTGTTCGCCGCGATCAGCAGATAATCAATGCGCAACCGCCTACCGGGTGCCATCTGGAACGAGCCCGTCCGGGCACCGATTCGCGCACCATACAGCAACACCGCAAGCCGCTTCATTTGACAGCGACCACGATGTGTGTGAGCGGGCCCCGCGTGATCATATGCAATGGAAGATACAGGGAATCGCAGATGATTTCATATCACAACGGAGCTGCGATTCAGGCGTCCGCAGTCCGCAAGGGCAATCTTTTCATCGCCCGCGCATCCATCCTCGAGGAAGATGGAGAGTCGACTTGTCTTGGCGATCTCGGCGTCTTCGCGAACAAGAAGGGCGCGTGCCAGTTCGCCGTCCGCTGTGCTGCGGCGTTCATCGATGGTGAGCTTATGCCGCTTCCTCCCTGCCGAATGACCGCGGACTGGACAGACAGCCGCCCGCGTCGCCCCACCCGCTTGAACAGGTGACACCCAACGAGTAAAGCACCGGGACCGACGCGCTTCGAAGCGAGGATCCTTCCGAAGCCGATGCGACAGCCACGCTCGCGAGGGCAATCAAGCGGGCAATAACGCTCGATAGCGTTATCAGCCAGGCGCGGTCGCGGGTCCGTACCGCTACGGGTTAAATGGCCGTGCCGCTGCTGCAAAGCCACGGCGCGACGTTGACCGGATATGCATCCCGCCACCTTGTACGAATCACTGCTCAGGCGCGCGCCAGACGGACCAGACCATCAGCCGGCAGGTGTGCTGCGACACGCGGTGCAGTGCCACGCGGCGGCGTCCATTCAGTGAAGGCACTCATCAAGGACGAACACAACTTCGTTACGTCCAAACTCCAACGTATCATTTAATGAGCCGCACATGACACGATCCACCCGACAGTTCGCGCTCGGTGCATTTCTAATGCAGACCGGCCACCATATCGCCGGCTGGCGGCATCCGGATGCCCAGGCCGACGCAGGGAGCAACTTCCGCCACTATGTAGAACTGGCGCGGCTCGCGGAAGCCGCGAAGTTCGACGCAATTTTTCTTGCGGATTCCTCAGGCGTACGCTCCACGCATCTGCCATCGCTTGCACGCACGGCCCGCAGCGATTTTTTCGATCCGGTCACATTGCTTGCTGCGCTCGCCGCAGTGACCGAACGCATCGGCCTGATTGCGACCGTGTCCACGTCGTTTCACGAGCCGTACAATGTGGCTCGCCGCTTCGCCACGCTCGACCAGATTTCCGGCGGGCGCGCCGGTTGGAATCTGGTGACGTCGAGCAGCTCGACCGAAGCGCAGAACTTCAACCGCGAAACGTTGCCCGATCACGCCGAACGCTATGAGCGCGCCGCCGAGTTTCGCGACGTCGTACTGGGCCTGTGGGATTCGTGGGAAGACGACAGCTTCGTGCGCGACAAGGAGAGCGGCATCTATTTCGACGCTGACAAGCTGCACGTGACGCGCCCGGGCAAGGGTAACTCGCCGGGGCGCTATGCGCCCCTCAACCGCACCGCGCCGTTCGCCCGTCTGACGACACACGAGCAGTCCTTCACATCTATTGAACCACTCAGAACTTGTGTCGGAAGCCGACTCGCACCAGCGCCTGATGATCGTTGCTCGACGGCGAACTCTGGTTATTGATCGACGCGATCGCCGCGCGATTGCGCGAGTCCGTCCCCGACGCCTTCTGATACACGCCGATGAAATACACATCCGTGCGCTTGGACAGGAAATAATCGACGCCGACTTCCCCCTGATGATAAGTCGCCCCGTCGTTGCTTCCGGTCGCGGAACTCACGCTGCCGCTGTCCGTGTAGATATACGCGGCGCCGAGCAGCAGCGCGGGCGTCAACTGGTACTTCAGGTTGAACTCAGCGCTGTTGAAGGTTGCATTGCCGCTGTAGCCTGAAGGATTCGGTCCGCTCGACGTATCGCCGAGCCCCTTGAATGCGATATTCGAATACGTGCCGCCCACCGTCAGCGCGCCGAAGTTGTACGCCGCGCCCGCGCTGATGACCTGATACGTATGCGCCGAAAGATAGCCGCTGAATACGGGATACACCGAGTTCGCCGCTGTCGTCGACGGCGTGCCCGATGTCGAATTACCGAAGAAGCTCACGTTCGGATTGCGCGCATTGATATAGCCGACGCCCAGCATCAACGGACCGCTCGCATAACCCGCGCCGAGCGACCAGATCTGATTGCGCGATACATCGCCCGCGACGCCTCCGAGGCTATACGTGCCACCGAACGAGAAACCGCCATACGACACACTCTTGAACTTGATCGCATTGTTCGTCCGAGACGCGTTGTTGAGGTTGTCGAGATCGGCCGGATGCGCGCCGATGTTCCCTGCCCACTGGGCGCCCACCGAGAGCGGTCCGACGAAATCGACATTCAGGTCGTATTGCCGCCCGAGCGTCACGGTTCCCCATGCGCCCGACAAGCCCACGAATGCCTGACGACCGAATTCGAGGCCGCCCTGCCCCAGCTTGCCAGTACTCGGGTCGAAACCGCTCTCCAGCGTAAAGATTGCCTTGAGGCCGCCGCCGAGATCCTCGCTGCCTTTGAATCCCCATCGGCTTCCGGACAGCACGCCGCTTTGCATCGCGTAAGAGCGACTACCGTTCATGTTGGTATTAAAGTTCAAACCTTCATCGACGACGCCGTACAACGTCACGCTACTCTGCGCGTGAGTCAGACCGGACAGGCTCATGCCTGCCATTGCCAGCCAAAGCTTCTTTTTCATGGGTGTAGTTGATGGTCGAGACGCGATGACGCCTCCGCTCAGGAGCGGTGGATTCGCCATGCGCTCTTCAGGAAATGAAACGCGATGTGTGAAAGACGACGACCGTGTTGTCTCAGGCGTTAAGCGGAACCATCCCGCACCAGAACATCCAGTCGCTGCCCGTCTCGATGTCGTATTGGCGCACGCGCGTGAGGCGTCCGTCGGCCTGACGGCGAAACACCGTGAGCGCGGCCGGCACGCGGCGCAGCGTCTCGCCGTCGCGCACTTCCATCGGTTCGATGGCGGCGACGACCAGCATCTTTCCATCGGGATGCAGCGAGAACGTGCGCGGATGAAAACGCTCGGTCGCGACGTTCTGAATCAGCGTCGGCTCGCCTGTATTCTGATCGATCTCGAAGACCGCGATATTGTTTTCGCCGCCGACGAACACGTCATGGCCCGCGAGCTTCGTCGTGCCGTCGGCGCGATTGGCGAGGTACACGAAGCGCCCGTCACGCGACACATGAATAGGGCCGACGATCTGTTGCGGATGAAGATTCGCGGCATCGGCGAGCGTGGTCTTGACGAAGCGCGGCGTTTGCGCCAGATGTGCATCTTTCAGGTCGAACACCTGAAGCTGATTCTCGCGCTCCATTGACACATACATCCACGGCTTCGCCGGATGAAAGTCCACGTGGCGCGGACCGAAACCCTGACCGCCGCCCGGCGCGACGGACTGTTCATCGGTCAATTGCCCGTCGCGCAGACTGAACGCCTTGATCGCGCCGGGATCTTCCGGCTTGGTCGCGGTGGCGTCGTTACCGCGCGTCGGCAAAATCACCGTGCGGTCATCGGGCGCCACGCGCACCTGATGCGCGTAGATGCCCGCGTCGATACGCGCATTTTGCGAGATCGCCGCGCCGACCGCGCCGTTCGTGCCGAGCGGATGAACTGTGAGATCGCTCGGTGCGTTATAGGCGACGAGCAGAAACTTGCCCGTCGAATCGAGCGTCACGTTCACCGGGCGATTCGCTAACGGCAGATCCGCACCGAACGGCGACAGCCGTCCCGTGTTCTTCTCGATCTTCAGCACCGCGATGCCGTGATGATCGTCCTTCTTCGTCGAATAGCGGTTGCTATAGGCCACGTACAAAAGCGGCAGCGAAGGATGCGGCCACGCATATTGCACCGCTTCCGGCGTCTTGTAGGTGGCGACGACGGCGAGCGTCTGCGCCGCCGTATCCGGCCGATACACCGTGAGCGTATCGCCAACGGCTACATAGAACGCCGCATTCGTGTGCGCTCTCGATACGAGTTTCGCCGCATGACTGATCAAGGGCGCAAGCAACGCGCCCGCTGCGAGCTTGCAAAAGCCGCGCCGCCCGATCGCTCCTTTTTCATTCTTCACTGCGTGTCTCCTTTTGTTTTCGATGAAGCCGGAATCACATCCGATGCATCACGCCGGGTGCATCACGCTTGCACGGCAAGCGGCGCTTCGGTGTAATCGCAGGCCACCCATTCGAAGTACGTCTTGAGCGCCGTGATGAGCGACACGTGCGCCGGATGCGGCAAGTAACGCTCGACCGCTTCGCGATCGTCGAATGCGGACTCCAGCACGTAGTCCCAGCAGATCTGCCGATCGAGTTCGTTCGCCGATACCTTCCAGTCGCGAATGAAATCGATCTCGTCGCGCAGGTTGCGCATGCGTTCGACGAGCTCGCGTTCGAGTTCCGGCTGACGCTCCACGTCCGCGCGCCGCCTGAACAACACGATGTGGCGCATCATGATTTCGGGCCCAGGTTATAACCGCGTCCCTCGTAATCGAAATCGACGAGTTCGTTGATCGCGACTTCCTTCTGCGCCGGCGATGCGTAATACGCGCGAATCTCGCGGATCAGACCGCTCGATTCATCGAAGACATACCATTCGTCGCCGCGCAGCGCGGTGCCGACTTTGGATTTCCAGTGCGTCCACTCGATCACGGCTTCGTGGCTGTCATGGCTCACGAGAATCTTTTCGATGGTCCATTGCGAGCCGAGATGCTCGACGCACCATTGCCACTTGCGCGCGATCGTGTCCGCGCTGCGCCACGGAATGTCCGGCAAGCCCGACGGAAAGTAATGCACCGCATCGGGCGTGAAGCACGAGACCAGCTTGTCGTAGTCGGCTTCGTTGCAGGCGTCGAAGTAACGGCGAATCAGTGCGGCGTATTTGGCTTGATCGACTGCGGCCATCATTGCGCTCCTTTGCCAAACACCGGCTTGATTTCCGGACGGCCAGCGGCGAGCCAGCGGCGATAGTCGTCGTAGGTTTGCGGGCTCGGCGGATACACGCCCCACAACGGTTCGCCCGCCGCGATACGCATGGCGAGATAGCGCTCCAGTTCGTCCTGCGTCGTGCAGAAGTCCGCGAGTTCCGCCGCGAGATGCGGCGGCACGACCGTGATCCCGTCCGCGTCGCCGACGATCACATCACCGGGATAAACCGCCACGCCCGCGCAGCCGATCGGCACCTGCAAATCCGCGACATGGTGATACGAAATGCGCGTCGTCGCCGTCACTTCGCGGCAATACGCAGGCAGCGGCAACGACGCGATCTCGCTGCCGTCGCGCAACGCGCCGTCGGTGATGATGGCGCGCGCGCCGCGTGCGATCAGCCGCGTCACGAGAATGTTGCCCGCCGATGCCGCGCGCGGATCGTTACGGCTGTCGATCACGAGCACGTCGCCCTGCTTCACCTGCTCGATGCCCTGCCATTGCAGATTGTCTTCATTGGGCTTGGTGGTCATCGTGCCGTACGTGTCGATGCCTTCGCGCGCCGGAATGAAGCGCATCGTGAACGCGCGTCCCGCGAACGGCTCGACGTTCTTGTTCAGCGCGCGCAAACCGACGAGCGCCGGCTGGCGATAGCCGTACTTGAACAACTGGGTGGTCAGCGAGCCGCTGCTCACCTTCGCGAGCTTGGCCAGGACTTCGTCGCTGACCTCGACGTCGCGCAGCGTCGCGGTATCGAGCGCGTCTGAATAGTGATGAACTTTCACGGTGTCTCTCGAAAACAAGTTGAATAAGCACAGTTCCAATCGGCGGGAATCGAATCCTTCGCGTCTGTGCAGCGTGAAGAGAATGCTATAAGCTTCTCCCACTCGATGAAACCATCGAAAATCCGATTTGATCGCGGAAGTTCCAAGGGGTGGAAATGGCAATTGGCGACGGCACGGCATCGCTCGACAAGGCGCTGAGTGTTCTGGATTTGATCGGCGCGGCGACGCACGGCATGAACAACGTCGATCTTCTTCGCGAGACGGGGCTGCCGAAGACCACGCTGTATCGCATCCTCGCAACGCTTGTCGAGCGTGGACTCGTGCGGCGCGATCAGCTGCATCGCGTATATCGGCTCGGCTTTCGGTATCTCGAGCTGGTACGCAATGCTTATCTGATGCCCGATCTCGTGGCGTCCGCGAGCATGGAGTTGCGCGCGCTGCGCGATCTGACCGGCGAAACCGCGTATCTCGCCGTTCTCGACGGCAGTTCGGTGCTGTCGCTCGAACGTTGCGACGGCGCGCATTCGCATCGCTCGGCGGCGGCGCTCGGGCAAAGCAAGCCGCTGCACTGCACCGGCCAAGGCAAGGCGATTCTTTCGCGCCTGCCCAAGGACGACGCCGAGGCGCTCATTCGCGCCATCGATCTCGCGCCGCTCACCGAGCACACGATTACCGACCGTCGCCGCCTGCAAGTGGAACTGGGCATTACGGCAGCGCGCGGCTACGCCATCGACGACGAGGAAATCGTGATCGGCATTCGTTGCGTGGCCGCGCCCATCGTCGATGCGGCGGGCAAGGTGCGCGGCGCGTTGAGCGTCGCCGGGCCGGCGTACCGGCTCACGCGCGCGCGGCTCGAACTGCTCGGGCCGGAAGTGGCGGAAGCGGCGCGGCGCGTCGGCTCGCAACTCGCCATCTCGCGGCAGGTCTCGGGCACGGAGGAAATCGAACCCGTCAGCGAGCAGTGGGCGTTTCACGGCGCGCATCCCGTGTGGGACGCGAAGCGGCGCGTGCTCTTTTGGGCGGATACGCTCGCGCCCGCCGTGCGTTGCTTCGACGGCGCGAAGGACAGCCTCTTCGCGCGCGTCGATTCTCCGATCACCGCGATGGATGTGTCCGACGACAAGGTGATCGTGGCGTTCGGCGGTCGTCATCACTGGCTGGATAAAGAGGGCCAGCTTCACGGATTTCCCGCAGGCTCAGCATGGTGCGATCCGGCCGTGCGATTGCTCTGCGTGGACGCCGAAGGCCAGCACTGGGCCACGCTCGCGCGCGACACGTCGGAGGTCGAAATCGGCGTCATCAACGAGAAGGGGCGGTTCGTCGCGCGCTGGCGCGCGTCCGAGCCGATCGAAACCATGCGCTGGTCGGCGAACGACACCACGGCTTACGCCATCGCGCCGGATTCGGGCACCCTCTACATGATCCGCAAGGACGCCGCGCAATTGCGCCGATTCGCCCAGATGCCCAAGGGTTCGGGCCGGCTTTGCGGCATCGCGCTCGACGATTCCGGCGGCATCTGGACCGCGCTCGGCGATGGCTGGAGCGCCGTGCGCTTCGCGGAGGACGGCTCGGTGGACCGGATCGTGAGTCTTCCGGTCGCGGTGCCGACCGGCCTCGCATTCCTGCAACACGGCGAGCGGCCGTTCCTGTATGTCACGAGCGACCGGCATCTCCAGACGCTCGAATCGCTCAACACCGCACCGTGGTCCGGGCACCTGCTGCAAGTGAGGCTATGACTGCGCGCGAATCTCCACCGCCGCCATCTGTTCGATGATGCGGATCACCGCCGTGTGATCCGCATCGCCCAGACCCTGCGCGATCGCGCTCTTGTAGAACTCGTGGACGATGCCCGCGAGCGGCATCGGCGCATCGATGCCGCGGCTCAGTTCCAGTGCGAGGCCGAGATCCTTGTACTGCAGCTTGCTCTTGAAGCCCGGCTCGAAATTGCCGCGCAGCACTTCGGGCGCGCGCACTTCCAGCGCCCAGCATCGGGCCGCGCCGTTCGACAGCACATCCACGATCTTCTGCGGATCGACACCAGCCTTGGTGCCGAGCGCGAGCGCTTCGCCCATCGCGAGCACGGTCGCCGCCGCGAGCACCTGATTGCAGGACTTGACCACCTGCCCCGCCGAATTGCCGCCGACGTGCGTCACGCGCTTGCCCAGCGTCTCGAAGATCGCGCGGCATCGCTCGAAGGTTTGCGCCTCGCCGCCGACCATGATGGACAGCGTGCCGTCGATCGCGCCTTTCTCGCCGCCGGAGACGGGCGCATCCAGCATGCGCGCGCCGGCCTGCACGAGCGCCTCCGCGATCTCGCGCGTGGCGACCGACGAGATCGTGCTCATGTCGATGACAACCTTGCCGTCGGTCATCGCATGGATGATTCCCGCCTCGCCCAGCACGACTTCGTGCACGTGCGGCGTATCCGGAAGCATGGTGATGACGATGTCCGCCTGCCGGGCGACGTCGAGCGCGCAGGCTTGTGCAATCGCGCCCGCGCGCGCCGCCTGATCGACGTCGGCCGACGTGCGCGAATAAACGTGCACGGCATAGCCCGCCTTGACGAGATTGGCGACCATGGGCTTTCCCATGATGCCGAGACCGATGAAGCCGAGGGTCTCTTTCATGTGTCGATGACGCTCTTATCTGTTAGACGGTGACGCCGAGCGGCCACGGAACGAACTCGTTCGCGCCGACGCCAAGCGCCTCGCTTTTGGTCGGCTCGCCCGACGCGTGACGGACGATCTGCTCAAAAATGGCCTGTCCCATTTCCTCCAGCGTCGCCTCGCCGTCGATGACCGTGCCGCAGTTGATGTCCATGTCCGCGACCATGCGCACGTACATCGGCGTATTGCTGGCGAGCTTCATCGTCGGCGCGGGTACGGATCCGAAGCACGATCCGCGTCCCGTCGTGAAGCAGACCATGTTCGCGCCGCCCGCGATCTGCCCCGTCGCCGAGACCGGGTCGTAGCCGGGTGTATCCATGAAAACGAGGCCGGGCTGCTCGACGCGTTCGGCGTATTCGTACACTTCCATCAATGGCGCATTGCCCGCTTTCTTCGCGCCACCGAGCGACTTTTCGAGCACGTTGGCAAGGCCGCCCGCGTTGTTGCCGGGGCTGACCTGTCCGTTGATCTGCGTGTCGCGGCCTTCGTTGTACTTCAGCCACCAGTCGATGCGCGCGACGAGCTTGCGCCCCACTTCGACCGAGCGCGCCCGCGCTGTCAGCGTTTGCTCGACACCGTAGATTTCCGATGTCTCGGAGAGAATCGCTGTGCCGCCGTTACGGATCAGAATCTCCATCGCGACGCCCAGCGCCGGATTGGCCGACAGCCCCGAGAAACCGTCCGAGCCGCCGCACTGCAAACCGACCTTGATATGTTCGACCGACACCGGCTCGCGTTCCACGCGCTCGGCGACCGGCAGCATCGCGCGCACTTCCTCGATGCCGCGCGCGATCGCCGCGCGCCTGCCTCCCGCCTCGTCGATGGAAAGCGTGCGCAGCATGTCGGAAGGACTGAGATGCTGATCGGCGAGGAGCGCGGCGAGATCGTTGTCATCGCCTTCGGCCGTGACGATCAGCGCGCCCGCCGTGTTCGGATGCGCCACGTAGCCACCGATGGTTCGGCGCAGCATCTGCATCGGCTCGCCGCTCAGCTCCATGCCCGCGCCCTGCTCGTGCGTGTACGGCGCGACGCCATCGACGTGCGGATACGCGCGCAGTTCGTCGGCATCGAAATGTTCGGCGATCTTGCGCGCGACCATCGCACCTCGATGGCTCAGCGCGAACACACCGATGTAATTGCGTGTCGCCACGCGGCCATCCGCGCGCACGTAGCCCATGAAACGCGCGCGCGCTTCGGGCGGCAGCGGATCGAGCGGCACGTAGTCTTCCGCGTACCGGTAATCCTTCACGAGATCGCCGAAGCTGATGTTGTGGCTGTGCATCCACGTTCCGGCCGGCACGTCTTCGCTCGCGAAACCGATGACCGTGTTGTACTTGAGAATCGGCTCGCCGCGTGCAATGTCGCGGCTCGCAACCTTGTGCCCCGAGGGCACGAGTTGCAGTGTCACCAGATGTTCCGCCGCGACTTCCGTACCCTGCGGCACTTCCATGCGCGCCACGACCACGTTGTCGTTCGCATCGAGACGAATGAACGGGTTGCGCACCACGCGTTCGGACGGATTCACCGTCGATGTGATGTTGAGCGCCTTCGGTCCTACCGTCGTTACAGCCATTTGAACATCTCTCCGCTATGCAAGAACACCGATGTGCCACGGCACGAACTGACCTTCGCCGAGTCCGAGTTCCTCGCCGCACGTCTCTTCGCCCGACGCATGCGCGATCCATCGCGCGAAGATGCGTTCGCCCATTTCCTGCGGCGATACCGCGCCGTCGTTCGCGGCGCTTGCGTCGATATCGAGGTCCTCGCCAAAGCGCGCGTACTGCGCGGCGTGCATCGCGATCTTGACGGTGGGCGCGGCGGTGGAATCGGACGGAAACGAATCGCGCGAGGCGAAACTCAGCAACGTCGCGCCCGATGCAACCAGACCCGACGACGCGGCCGCTTCGTGATGCGGCGCGTCCATCAGCAACAATCCTTTGGCGGGCAGCGGATGCGCGTAGCCGAACACGGCTTCGAGCGGCGTCGAACCGCTGCAGGACAGCACGTGCGTGTGGACGCGAGGCGTATCGCGCCCGGCGGTGTACGTGTTCCACCACGTAATGCGCTGTTCGAGCTGCTCGCGCACGTTGCCCGAAATCGCGCGGCTTATCAGCGCGGGCGCGTTGTTCGCGGTGTCCGTGACAATAGCCGTGCCGCCGCTTTGCACGAGCTTGTCCACCGCGTACCCGATGGCCTGGTGAACGGCGCGCTCGCCGTCGTCGCGGTCCGCCTGCAGGCCGACGACGAGCTCGCTCACCGGCACCGCCGTGCGTGCCGTTTCATTGGCCGTGTCGAGCATGCTTTCGATCGCGGCGATGCCTTGCTCGATCGCTGCGTGCGTGCCGCCGACTTCCTGCAGCACGACCGTCTGAAGCATCGGTCCTGCTTCGAGACCTTCCTGTTCGAGGAAGCCGTAAATGTTATTGCGCTCACAGCCGAGCGCCATGACTACCGCGCCGGCGAGATTCGGATTGCGGATGCTGCCGCCGAGCGTGCGCCGCAGCAGGTCCATCGGCTCGCCGCTTTTTTCCATGCCGCAGCCGAGTTCGTGGATGAACGGCACCACGCCGTCGATGTTCGGATACGCCGCGAGGCGCTTGCGGGAAAAGTGCGCGGCGACCTGTCGCGCGGCCGTCGCGGCGCAGTTCCCGACGATCACCACGCCGAGATAATTGCGTGTGCCGACCCGTCCGTCTGCGCGGCGATAGCCGTCGAACGTGGGAATGTCTTGACGAATGCTCATGGGGAAAATGTCCTGATTTCTCGTGCAGTGCATTCTGTCACCGGAGCTGTGCACGAACAATTGCGCGACGACTAATTTCGCGCCTCCAGTTCCACGACATGGAACTCACGCGGTTCCGCGCGCAACGACCTCGAAGCCGATCTCCACCTTGCGCGCGACGGAATCACCTGCATCTGCCGCATTGAACCGGTCGAGCAGAAGCGTGGCCGCATGCAGGCCGATTTGACCCGCGTCGATCCGCACAGTCGAAAGCGGCGGTTCGAGATCCGCGGCGAAATCGAAATCGCCGAAACCCATAAGGCCGAGGTCACCGGGCACGTGAAGACCGCGATGCTGCGCCTCGATCAACGCGCCTTGCGCCAGCAGATCGATGCTGCAAATCACCGCGTCGAGTTTCTTGCGACCGTCGAGCAGCAGACCCATGGCCTGCCGGCCCTGCCGCATGCTAACCGGCGCCGGAACGAGTTCGGCCCGCGCCACTTTCACGCCCGCGTCCGCGAGCGCCGCGACGCAGCCCTTGCGGCGCGCCTGCGCGCGCGCGTCGTCGCTCCAGATCAGCCCGATGGAGCGATACCCTTTCGCTGCCATGTAGCCGCCCATCGCGCGGCCGGCTTCCACGTGATCGAAGCCGACCTGCGCATCGATCGGATCGTCATGCAACTGCCACGTCTCGACCACGGGAATGCGGCGCTGCTTCAACTGCGCGCGCACGGCCTTGTTGCGCACGGGCGTGGTCAGCACGATGCCGTCCGGCCGGCGCTTCAGAATCGATTCGATGAGCGCTGCTTCGTTCTCGCCCGCATAGCCGGACTGACAGACGAGCAACTGATACCCCGCCGCCTCCAGCGCTTCGCCGAGCCGTGTGATGGTGTTGATGAACGCGCGGTGCGCGAAGGTCGGAATGACGGCGATCACGAGGCGGCTGCGCTGCATGGCGAGACCGCCCGCGAGCAGGTTGGGCACGTAGCCCGTTTTTTTGATGGCGGCACGCACGCGCCGGGCCGTGTCTTCCGACACTTTTTCCGGATGATTGATGACCCGCGACACCGTCACGAACGACACGCGCGCCAGTCGCGCTACGTCGTGCAGCGTGGCGGTTCTTAAGGGATTCGCGGCGGAATTGTCGACAGACGTGGAGTCGTTCATCGGGGCATCGTCATTTCTGAGGTTTTCGGGTCGATTTCCATCATGTGGGTCTGCGCTACCCGTTGAAGCCCGGTGTTAGGTCAGCCCGCATTGACATTGTCTGTCGACATCTTAGTATATGTAAGCGTTTTCATGTGTAAACGCTGTCATAGGGGAAACGCGCAGCACGGCGTATCGGTTCCCTACTCGAATAACGGCTGGCTGTCGCGTGGCGCTCGAAGAAGCGCGTGGACATGGTGAACAGTGAGCGGAAAGCATACGGAGACGGACATGAGCGGAAATGAGAGAACCTGGGCGAACGAACGCGAGCCACGCGCCGCGGCGCCCGCAACTTCGGCGAGCCGGGCGACCACCGACACGGGACGTTGGCGCTTCGGGATGCTCGCGCTGATCACGATCGTTCTGGCCCTGAGCAGCGGCGACCGCGCGGCGCTGTCCGTCGCGGGCACCGACATGGGGCGCGAGCTGGGCATCACGACCATCGAGATCGGTTATCTCTTTTCTGCGTTCAGCTGGGCGTATGTGATCTTCATGATCCCGTCGGGATGGCTCGCCGACCGTATCGGTTCGAAAAAGTCGATGTTCTGGGCCGTGGCGATCTGGTCCGCATTCACCGTCTGCATGGGACTCGTGCACTTCGTCGGGCTGGTGTTTCCGCTGCTGCTCGCGCTGCGCTTTCTGCTCGGCGTGGCGGAGTCACCCGTCGGGCCCGCTGCGACGCGCGTCATCGCGTCATGGTTTCCGTCGTCGGAGCGCGGCATCGCGGGCGCCATCTTCAACAGCGCGCAATACCTCTCGCTCGCGGTCTTCACGCCGTTCATGGGCTGGCTCTGCTACCGGTTCGGCTGGGAGTACGTGTTCATCATCATGGGCTGCGTGGGTTTCGTGATCGCGGCGATCTGGATTCGCTTCTACTATCTGCCGACGCAGCATCCGCGTCTGACCGATGCCGAACTCGCGCATATCCGCGAAGGCGGCGGTCTCGTCGATTTGCAAAGCCGCAAGCGCGAGCCGGGCACGTCGCAACGCTCGACGTTCGCGGAAATCGGCCTGCTGTTCAAGAGCCGCATGTATCTCGGCATGTTTCTCGGGCAGTACTGCATCGCCGCCGTGACGTGGTTCTACGTGACGTGGTTCCCCATCTACCTCGTCAAGCAGCGCGGCTTCGACATTCTGCAAGCGGGTTTCGTCTCGTCGATTCCCGCGCTGTGCGGTCTCATCGGCGCGGTCTTCTCCGGCTTCGTCTCCGACGCGCTGCTCAGGCGCACCGGTTCGCTCAGCTTCGCCCGCAAGGGACCGATCGTGACCGGCGTGCTGCTCAGTTCCACGATGATCCTCTGCAATTACGTGGACACGCCCTGGGTCGTTGTCGCCGTGATGAGCGTCGCGTTCTTCGGCAAGGGTTTCGGCAATCTCGGCTTCAGCGTCGTCGCCGATACCGCGCCGCGCGAAATGGTCGGCGTGACGGGCGGCGTCTTCAATGCGCTCGGCAACGTCGCGGGGATCATCACGCCGGTCGTGATCGGCTATCTGCTGCATTCGAGCGGTTCGTTCAACAGCGCCCTTCTCTATGTCGGCGCGCACGGCATTGTCGCGGCCTGCTCGTATCTGTTCATCGTCGGCAAGATTCGCAGGCTGAGCCTCGAAGAAATGGCGTCGTAACTCACGTATTCGGAGACATCAGCATGACCCAGAACACACAAACCTTCTCGTTGCCCAAACTCGCGAGCCTCGAAGCAGGCGAAGCGACGACCGACCGCATCGCGCGCGTCAAGGTTTCGCTCACTTTCCTGCCGCTCGCCGCGCCCATAAGCGATGCCAAGGTCCTCACCGGACGTCAGAAGCCGCTCACCGAGATCGCCTTCATCTTCGCGGAGATCGAGAGCGAGCAAGGCGTGAAAGGCATCGGCTTCGGCTACTCGAAGCGCGCGGGCGGTCAGGGCATGTACGCGCACGCGAAGGAACTCGCGCCGGCGTTGCTCGGCGAAGACCCGAACGACATCGCGAAGATCTTCAACAAGCTGCTGTGGGCTGGCGCGTCGATGGGACGAAGCGGCCTCACGACGCAGGCCATCGCGCCTTTCGATATCGCGCTGTGGGACCTGAAGGCCAAGCGCGCAGGACTGCCGCTGGCCAAGCTGCTCGGCGCGCATCGCGATTCGGTCCAGTGTTACAACACCTCGGGCGGCTATCTGTCGATGCCGCTCGACCAGGTGCTTAAGAACGTTGCGGCTTCGCGCGAGAACGGCATCGGCGGGATCAAGATCAAAGTGGGTCAGCCGGATCTGCGCGTTGACCTCGAACGCGTGACGGCCGTGCGCGAACTTCTCGGCGCGGACTTTCCGCTGATGGTCGATGCGAACCAGCAATGGGATCGCCTGAAAGCGCAACGCGCGTGCCGCAAGTTCGAACCGCTCGATCTGACGTGGATCGAAGAGCCGCTCGACGCCTACGATTTCGACGGTCACGCGGCGCTGGCGGCATCGCTCGATACGGCGATTGCGACCGGCGAAATGCTGACGAGCTTCGGCGAGCACGCGCAACTCATCGAGAAAAACGGCGCGGATTTCGTGCAGCCGGATGCGCCGCGCGTGGGCGGCATCACGCCGTTCCTTCAGATTATGAATTACGCGAGCCTGCGCGGATTGAAGCTCGCGCCGCACTTCGCGATGGAAATTCACCTGCATCTCGCGGCGGCTTATCCGGAAGAACCGTGGCTCGAACATTTCGAATGGCTCGAACCAATGTTCAATGAGCGGCTCGAGTTGCGCGGTGGACGCATGCACGTGCCGAACCGCCCGGGGCTCGGTTTCAGCCTGAGCGAGCAGGCGCTGAAGTGGACCGTGGCAAGCGAAGAGTTCGTGCGGAAGTAAGGATTCCGTTTTGATGCTGCCTTCGTTATCGGCAATTTCACGCTTCCGACACTCATGCATTCGACACTTCTGACGCGCCGCGCAATGCTCAAATGCGGCGCAGGCCTGCTCGCGATGGCGGCCGGTGTACCGCGCGGTTTTGCGGTGCCATCGACGGCTCCGACCGTGCGCACGCCCGTTTCGCTCGCGCTTCCGCCGCACGCAACCGACGCGCATTGCCACGTTTTCGATCCAGCGCGCTTTCCGTACAACGACAAGCGCACCTTCACGCCGCCACCCGCGACGGCTTCACAGTTGCGGGCCCTGCATGCGGCGCTCGGAATCGAGCGGACGGTGCTCGTGACATCGACGGTCTATGGCGTTGACAACCGCGTGACGCTCGATGCGATCGGGCAACTCGGCATCGAGCGGACGCGTGGCGTAGCGTTGATCGACGCAAACACGACACGCAGCGAACTGGAGGCGCTGAACGCTGGCGGCATACGCGCCGTGCGCGTGTTTCTCGGTTTGACCGCCGACGTCGATCGCGAAGCCGCTGCCGCCCGGCTTCGCGATACATCCCGCCAGATAGCCGGGCTGCCGTGGCATTTGCAGACATACGCGCGATTGCCGGTCCTGGAAGCGCTGAAGCAGCAGTTGGCGGAGGTTCCCGTGCCGATCGTGCTGGATCATTTCGCGGGGCTCGATGCCGCAGCCGGACTGGACCAGCCCGGCTTTGCGACGGTCATCGAGTTGCTCCGGTCCGGGCGCATCTACGTGAAGATTTCAGGTCCGTACTACTCGTCCCGCGATCTTCCCGATTACGCCGATATCGCGCCGTTCGCGCGTGCGCTCGTGGCCGCGAATCCCGAGCGGATTTTATGGGGCAGTGACTGGCCGCATCCCGGCAGCGCGCCGGTCCCCGGACGCAAGCCGACTGATCCGGCGCCGCCGCAGGATATCGACGACGGGCGCGGCCTCAACCGGCTCGCCGAATGGGTGCCGGACGCGGGACAGCGCAAGCTGATTCTGGTGGATAACCCGGCGCGGCTTTTTGGCTGGGATTGAAAGTCGGCCATGAGTTGAGGAGCGGAAAGCCGACAAGTGCTAGCAGCCTTGAGTCGCATAGTGTATAGCGGCCCAAGGCAGAATCGCCAGTCAACGCTCGCGGTCTCAGAACTTGTGTCGAATCCCGACTCGCGCCGCGAACTGATTCTGGTTGGCAGAGGCGGTAAGCGTCGGCAACGCTGCAACGGCCGAAGTGATACTCGTGCCCGCTGCGTTTGCGGTATAGCCGCTTGCATGCTGATACTCCGCGACGACGTACACATCCGTCCGCTTCGACAGGAAGTAGTCTACGCCCGCCATGCCCTGGTGATACTTGGGTGCGGAAAAGCCATCCAGGCTATTACCACGTAAGAAGTCGTACGCGATACCAGCAACGAGTGCCGGCGTGAACTGATATTTGAAGTTCACCTCGACGTTATTGAACGTGCCGGTCTGCCCGGCGAATGCCGATGCGTACGACGACCCCAGTTCATAAAGCTTCACGTTGGAATAGGTCGCGCCGATCGTCGCAGCGCCAATCGTGTATGCTCCTCCCGCCGCAGCTACCTGATAAGTGTGGGCCGACCCATAGCCGCTATAGATGGGCGATGTGACGTTCGACGTCGCTGCGTTGACCGTGCCCGAGGTAGAGTTACCGAAGAATGAAACGTTGGGATTTCTGACGTTGAGATACGCCGCGGCAAGCACGAGCGGGCCGTTTGCATATTGACCTCCAACCGACCACACCTGATTGCGCGAGTAGTCTCCGGCAACGCCGCCGAGGCTGTACACGCCATCAAAGGTAAACCCGCCATAGCTCCGACTCGAATACTTAATTGCGTTGTTGACGCGATAGGAGTTGTTGAAGTTATCGATGTCGGCAGGATGGGCGCCCATCGAAGTCGCCCACTGCGTGCCCGCTTCGAGCGGGCCAAGGAAGTCCACAACCGAGTCGTACATGCGACCGAAAGTCACTGTCCCGTAGTTGCTTTCCAGGCCGACGAACGCCTGGCGTCCGAATCCGAGTCCGCCCTGCGCGAGCCGTCCATTGCTCGCGTCAAAGCCGCTCTCGATTCTGAAGATTGCTTTCAGCCCTCCGCCAAGGTCCTCGGAGCCCTTGAGACCCCAGCGGCTACCCTGCATGACGCCGCTATTCAAAAGGTATTGGTGATGGCCGCCACTATTCGTGATCATCGTGACGCCTTCGTCGACGATACCGTAGAGAGTCACGTTGCTTTGCGCATGCACGACAGACGACCCCGCGAGTGCAAAAGTGACGGCATACCTAAAACCAGTTCTGATTTTGTATTTCATGGTTTCCTTTGCATGTGTAGTAATACTAACTAAATTAACAACTAAAACATGAACCGCAAACGCGCCATCATCCTGCGCGTTGTTCAAGCCCAAAGGAGTGTGTCAAGGATCCGGAGTTCAACGTCGTCGGGGAAAGCAAGGGATTCTCAGCGCTGACGCCGGGTATTCTTTCAAGGACGATGCAATGGTCGATTGCCGCGACAGGCGCTTTCGACAAATGCATCGATCGCGCCGATCGCGGAGTATTAATGGTTATGCAAATATCGGTGTCTTCATTAATCGTCCCGCATGTAATCCGCTGATCTGCCGGCTGGTTTCTCCCCTGGTGACGAGTTCGGCGATGATTGCTCCCACTACCGGAACAAGCGCGAATCCGTGACCCGAGAATCCGTAAGCGGATGATCGGTTTCGATGCCGAAGCCGTGCACCGCGAGTTCGGACTCGCCGCGGACGAAGTGCCGGTCCTGCTGTTGTCCGTGGGACCGGAGCGCGCAGGAAACTGGGCGCAGAAGCCACGGCGCCCCGCGGACGAAGTGTTGGATCTCGTGTAAGCGCTTCGCCGCAAGGATCACGCTGAACGGCCAAGCGGCTTAGATGGGCGTCAAACACGGGGTAGCCTTCAGGCGGCTGCCTACGTCGCATCGGCCCGGGACCCGGGTACGAAGTAAGCCGAGGGATAGTTCCCAAATGCACTTCCCGACGGCAGTGAAACCAGTGACTCACGGAGATTAATATGCAAAGGACTACTATTTTAAAGTCGGAACAGGTGCCGGCCGATTCGAAGCCGACGCTCGATGCGTTCACGAAAAATATCGGATTCACTCCGAACATGATGGCCAGCTTTGCGCAGAGCCCGATCGCATTCAATGCATGGGCCACCCTGCTCGGCTCCCTGAGTAAGGCGCTCGACGTGAAGACGCGTGACAGCATCGGCCTTGCTGTTTCCGAAGTGAACGGCTGCAACTACTGCCTGGCGGTCCACAGCTTTACAGCCGAGCACATGGCCAAGCTTCCGGCCGATGAAATCATTCTCGCCCGCAGGGGCCATGCAACCGACCCGAAACGGGACGCCGCCGTCCAGTTTGCGCGCAAAGTCATAGAGACCCGGGGGCAAGTCAGCGACGCTGATCTGGATGCCGTCCGCGATGCGGGCTACACGGATGCAAACGTAATGGAGATCGTCGCGCTGGTGGCCATGTACTCCCTGACAAACTTCTTCAATAACGTGTTCGATCCCGACAAGGACTTCCCTGCAGTCGCACCGGCGGGCTCTATCTGAACTACTCGCTCGTCTGCAAAGGAATTCGGCGACGACCGTGTACCACTGAAAGGAGTTTGACGATGAAGGCGATCATTGTGACAGACCAGGCCGCGGGAACGGCTGGAATGCAGTTGACGGTGCGGCCCGAGCCGGAGCCCGCGATAAACGATGTTGTCGTTCAGGTTCATGCTTCGGGATTCACCTGGGATGAGCTGACATGGCCCCCGACCTGGACGGATCGCCTCAACCGTGACCGGACACCGTCGATTCCTGGTCACGAGTTGGCCGGGGTGGTGACCGCTCTTGGCTATGGCACGACGGGGCTGTCAGTGGGACAGCGGGTTTTCGGCCTCACGGACTGGACCCGCGATGGCACGCTGGCCGAGTACATTGCCGTCGAGGCACGCAACCTCGCTCCGCTGCCGGGCGACGTCGACTTCACGGTGGGCGCGAGCCTGCCGATGTCCGGCCTGACTGCGTGGCAGGGACTGTTCGAGCACGGCCGCCTGCGGGCGGGGCAGAGCGTCCTCGTGCACGGCGCGGCGGGCGTAGTCGGGTCGATGGTGACACAGCTTGCCCGTGAACACGGCGCCTACGTCATCGGTACTGGACGCGCTGCCCACCGCCAGACGGCGCTCGACTTCGGCGTGCAGGAGTTCGTCGACCTCGAGAACGATGCCCTGGAAGACGTCGGCGGCGTCAATCTGGTGTTCGATGTCTTCGGCGGCGACATTGCCAGGCGGTCTGCACGCCTGATTCGAGCGGGAGGAATGCTGGTGACGATCGCCAGGCCGACCGAGGCACGGCCTGCCGACGGCCTGACGGTCGACTTCGTTGTCGAGTCCGATCGCGCTCAACTCAGTGAGATCGTCCAGCGAGTGCGGGAGATTGCCGTATCCGCCCTGTTCGCGGTAACGGACTTGCCCAAGCTGCTGACCGAGTTCCACAAGAAGCATCCGCTCATCGCCTTCGACGTGACGATCTACGAAGATCAGGCGCAGATCTCACCCGAGGATTTCGAATTGTCCTTCATGGTTCTCGACGCGAAATCCTCGAATCGTGAGCGCATCATAGCGATTGCTGCTGTGGATGACGGCGGCACGCAATGAAGGGGCTGTCGTCGTCAGCAGTTCCGCGATGCTGGTCGACTGTTCGTCGCGAATTTTATATTATGTAACCCTAAACTATGAAATGCGGTTGAAGGGATGCACTCCGACGTCACGTCGTTCGATCAGATGTGGCTATGCGCGCACGGGCCCGTCCGTATCCCCTGCTTCGATCGCAGGCGTCTCGAGCTGTTGCCCGCGTGCGCCATCGCCGACTAGCCGGAGCATCAGTTCCGCCAGCGCGCGCCCCGTGGCGTGCCCTGTCGGCTGCATGACGGCCGTGACACGATGGGGATGCGCGACGTTCGCCGGCACGCCGTCATAGACGATCAGCGATATGTCATGTCCCAGGCGTAGCCCGCTGTCGACCAACGCACGAAACGCACCGGTTCCCGCAATATTGTTGTCGACCAGCAGCGCAGTCGGCCGTTCGGCGTGCGCGAGCAGCGCGCGCGTTGCCTGCTGGCCGCCATCGCCCGTAAACGGACACTCGACGAGCAGCGACGCATCGGGTTCGACGCCGGCCTCGCGCATTGCGGCGAGATAGCCCGCGCGACGCTGCGCGGCGAAATGCAGCACAAGCGGCGCGCTGATCATCGCGATGCGCCGGTGCCCGAAGCCGATCAGGCGGCGCACGGCATCCCGCGCGCCGGCCTCGTTGTCGAAATCAAACCAAGCATACGGTTCGGCCCCACGCGTGCGGCCATATGCGACGTACGGAAATCCGCGCGACTGCAGATAGGCGATGCGCGGATCGTCGACGAGCGTGCGGGCAACGATCAGTCCGTCGACAAGCTTTCCGTCGACGAGTCGCCGATACGTGTCGAGCTCGGCGTTCGGGCGCGCGGACGCGATCACGAAGTCGAGGTTGCGCTCGGCGAGCCGCTCGGTGATGCCTGCGACTACCTCGCCGAAACGCGGATCGCCTAGGTCGCCCGCGTCGAACGGGTAGACGATCCCGATCACATCGGCACGCCCGGTCGCAAGCCGTCGCGCGGTCGGATCCGCGACGTATCCCATTTCCTGTGCGGCTTTCACCACGCGTTCGCGCGTCGCCTCGCTGACGTCGTCGTAACCGTTCAACGCACGGCTGACCGTCGTGCGCGAGAGCCCGAGCGCATCCGATAGCGCCTTCAGATTCACCTTCACCGTCGTTCCTTGCATTTTGAATTTCGTGCGGCGAGCCGATTTCCGGCAATTGTTTCCGCACAGTCATTATTACTGAAAAAATTTTGTCTTTTGACGTCCAAACCGGTTTGGTTTAGGATCCAAACCGGTTTGGACGCAGATGGCCGCCGGCCGTTCCTTTCACGAACTTTGGAAACAACGCCGAGATGACATACTTTCCCCTTTTCCGCACCACTTCCAGCAAACGTTTGCTGATCGCTGGTGGCGTGCTGGCCGCCTTCGCGAGCGCTTCCCACGCGCAGACGGCCGGCGCTCCCGCGCCGACGCCACACACCCAGCAGGCCTATGACCCGGAAGGCAGCTTCACGATGCGCTGGACACGCGCTGACATCCGCCAGATCGTCGCGCAGTCGCATGCCGCCAACGGTGTCGACAAGAACTCGCTGCCGCAGGCACTGACGATGCCGGACATCCCGCAGGATTTCCCGCTGGTCAACCCGAACGTGTGGGTCTGGGATACGTGGCCGCTCGCCGACCTGAGCGCGAACCAGCTCAGCTACAAGGGCTGGGAAGTGATCTTCTCGCTCACCGCCGACCCCCATGCCGGCTATACGTTCGACGACCGCCACGTGCATGCGCGGATCGGCTACTTCTACCGCCGCGCGGGCATTCCCGCGTCGCAGCGCCCGGCCAACGGAGGCTGGACCTGGGGCGGCCACCTATTTCCGGACGGCGCGAGCGTGAAGGTGTTCGGCACCACGCCGATGACCAACAACGCCGAATGGTCGGGCTCGGCGCGCCTGCTGAACGGCGACAACGTCAGCCTCTATTACACCGCGACGTCGTTCAACCGATCGGCTCCGGGTGGCGCCGACATCACGCCGCCGGTCGCGATCATCACGCGCGCCGACGGCCACATCCATGCCGACAACGATCACGTGTGGTTCAGCGGCTTCGACGATCACAAGGCGCTGCTGCAGCCGGACGGCACCTATTATCAGACGGGCCAGCAGAACACTTATTTCTCATTCCGCGATCCGTTCGTGTTCACCGACCCGGCGCATCCCGGCAAAACCTACATGGTTTTCGAGGGCAACACGGGCGGCCCGCGAGGCGCGCGCACCTGTACGGAAAGCGACCTCGGCTACGCGCCCAACGATCCGTACAAGGAAGATCTCAACGCCGTGATGAATTCGGGCGCAGTGTATCAAAAGGCCAACGTCGGCCTCGCGGTTGCGACGAACCCGCAGTTGACCGAATGGAAGTTCCTGCCGCCGATCCTGTCGGCGAACTGCGTGGACGATCAAACCGAGCGTCCGCAGATCTATTTGAAGGATGGGAAGTACTACCTGTTCACGATCAGTCACCGCACGACGATGGCGGCAGGCGTCGATGGCCCGGACGGGGTCTACGGCTTCGTCGGCAACGGAATCCGCAGCGATTTCCTGCCCCTGAACGGCGGCAGCGGCCTCGTGCTTGGCAATCCGACCGACTTTGCGGCGCCCGCCGGCGCACCGTACGCCCAGGATCCGAACCAGAACCCGCGCGAATTCCAGTCGTATTCGCACTACGTGATGCCGGGCGGTCTCGTCGAATCGTTCATCGACGCGATCGGTCCGCGCCGCGGCGGCACGCTCGCGCCGACGGTGAAGATCAACATCAATGGTGCATCGACTACGGTCGACCGCGTCTACGGACGCGACGGGCTCGGCGGCTACGGCGACATTCCGGCGAACCTGCCCGCGCAAGGCGCCGGCCACAACGCCGGCAATCCGGGCGTCGGCAACTGAAACAGCGATAACGGCAAGCGCTGGCCGGCCAGAGCGCCGAGGGGGCTCGTATCGTGCGCGCCCCTGCTCACTTCGTTTGCCAATCGCGCATGCCGCCGTAACGGCGGCATGCTCCCACCTTTCCCGCTTCGCCCGCCGAAGCACCCAAGTACGCATGAGATCGACGCCTTACCGTTTTTTCCTTCGTCTCGCGCCGCTGCTGATCGCGGGCCTGTCAGGCGCACACATCGCGGCCGCGTCCTGCGCCACGCCTTCCGCAGACGGCACGCCGCAATGGCGGCCGGCGCTCCATTTCACGCCGCAGCGCAACTGGATGAACGATCCGAACGGCCTCGTCTACGAGAACGGACGCTATCACCTTTTCTATCAATACAATCCGCTCGGCAACGAATGGGGCAACATGTCGTGGGGCCATGCAACCAGCACGGACCTGGTCCACTGGTGCGAGCAACCGGTCGCGATGCACGCGAATGCGACCGAGGAGATCTTCTCCGGCTCGATCGTCGCCGATACGCACGACACATCGGGGCTCGGCGCGCCCGGCCACACACCGCTCGTCGCGCTGTACACGAGCGTCTACAAGAATGGCTCCGGCCACGCGCCGGGCACCCAGGCGCAATCGCTCGCCTACAGCCTCGATCACGGCGCGACCTGGCGGCCCTACGCGCACAATCCGGTACTCACGCTCGATCCGGAATCGAAGCAGTTTCGCGACCCGAAGATATCGTGGTACGCGCCCGGCGGATACTGGCTGATGACGACCGTCGTCGCCGACGCACACGTCGTGAAGCTCTACCGGTCCGGTGATCTGATCCACTGGACGTTCCTGAGCGATTTCACGCTGCCGGGCGTCCCGCACGACGACGCGCTCTGGGAAATGCCGGACCTCGTGCCTCTGCCGCTCGACGGCGATCCCCGGCGCATCAAATGGGTGATGATCGTCAACGTAAATCCGTGGTCGATCGCGGGCGGATCGGGAGCGATGTATTTCGTCGGCGATTTCGACGGCCGCACGTACACGCCGGACCGGGTCGCGCCGGCCGGGTCCGATCCCGCGCAATTCCGATGGGTCGATCACGGTGCCGACTTCTATGCGGCCGGCACGTTCTCCGGCGCGCGTCTAGTCATGATTGCATGGATGAACAACTGGGAGTACGCGGCGAAGGCGCCGACGACGCCATGGCGCGGCGCGACGACATTGCCGCGCGAGCTGGCGCTGAAGACGATCGACGGCGAGCCGCGGCTCGTCGTCACACCGGCCGCGGCATTCGACGCGTGGGCCAATCGTGGCACGCCCACGACGCGTCTAGCAGACCTGACAGTGAACTCGACGCTGACCGAGTTGCCTGCCTCGACACGCGGCATCGTGCAGCGCATCAGGTTGTCGCTCGCGCCAGGGGGCGCCGCCCGCGCGGGGCTCGTCGTACGGCGGTCCGCTGACGGCGCAATCGGCACGAAGATCATTTACGACACTGCAACCGAGACGCTGACGCTCGACCGCTCGCGATCGGGTGAAGTGAATTTTTCCAGTGCGTTCAGCAAGCAGCACATCGTGAAACTGCCGCTCGAACACGGACGACTGAAGCTCGAGATCGTCATCGATCGCGGCTCGGTTGAAGTGTTCGCGAACGGCGGCCGTGCCGCGCTCACGGCCCTGATTTTCCCGCACCATGATGCGGACCACGTTGCCGTATTTTCCGAACACGGCAACGCAACCTTTGACGAGCTGACGGTCAACCGGCTCGCGGGCAGCGACGACGACCGCGCATGCGCTTCGCATCAGGCACCGGCCTGTGGTCGTTGACGCTTCGATCGCTAACGACGACGGCAACGGCAACTGGTCGACTTCACCTTTTGCCGATAAATCAAGGCAAGATGCAGCGAGTACGATGCGTGCGGCGAAAATCCCTGAACCCCGAGCGGCGGTCTTGCAATGCACTTTACGGCTCGGTGATCCTGTTCGAAGATGTTGCTCGGATTCTTCGTCTCCGGGTAATCGTTCGAATCGTGCAAGATCTGGCGCTTTGTTCTGAGAAGCGCCGATTATTCAAGGACTTACAAATCCCTCGACTGCGGAAGAACAGCGAAGTCGCGCTGCCTTGCTACAAGCGGTATTGCGAGCGATCACAGTTAAATTTTGCACGATTCGAACGATTACCCCGTCTTCAGCAGATTCCAGATTCGGCGTAATCGGTAATTAGTCATTTTCGTTCGCTCGCGACTTGTAGATTCGCAGTACGCGATGGGCCTGGAAGGCCGTGCTCGACCTGATCGACTATTCCGAGCTTGATATAAACGGCGAGTCCGTTGCTTGATCGGTTGCAAAAGATTCAACTGAAGGGTTGGTTATCTCAAAAAGCGGCAGATTCTATGCCCGTTCCCGCACGAGCCGCGCAATGATAGGGCGACGCCATGGCCGTCCTCGCTCAACACACCGTAGATTCCGTATAAATGATTCGTCTTTGCGCACTCATGAGTGAGATTTAGGCCGCGATTTATGCGGCTGTTTCGAGACAGCGACTATCCGGCGCGATGGACTCCCGATGCGCGGATGTGGTGAGTGACGCACGTCGCACCGCTCCCCGCTTGCGAAGCCCAACATTCGCACGTGTTGCTGCCGAACGCCGCCGCGGGCGCTTCGTCCTTACGCCAGAGCCAAGGCGACCAAAATCGCGAAGAACAGGAGCAAAAGGGTTCCGATAAGGACATAAACGGTGCGCGTTGCACGGGCGTTGGCCCTCTTAGCCTGTGTCGCCGCACCTTCACGTTCCTCGCCTTGTTGAGCAAGTTTTGCGTCTGATGCCTGTCGCGGGTGCGTTGCTTCGCCTTCGGCCGGACTGCCGTGGAACGCGGCCGCTTCCTCGGCGGCCACTTTCGCGTCGTACTTCGCTCGCGCGCCTGAATCGCTGAGCACGGCGTACGCATCATTGAGAATTTGCATGATGCGCGTGGTGTCTCGATCGGGATTGCGGTCGGGGTGGTATTCGTGGCTCAAGGCGCGGTAGGCGGCTTTGATGATCCCCGGCGTTGCGTTCCGCTTGATTCGCAAATTGTCGTAGTGAGTGTGGATCACTTTTTTCATGACTAGGGCGACATCACACTGTCAATGACGTGAGTGTAAGCACCGATCCCGTCTGGAAACTGTGCCTTGTCGCCCATGCACGAGAACATGCCGCTTCGGGGCCGCAACTGCTGATGAGGTTGCCCGTCAATGGCGGCATGCAATTCGTAATAGTAGCGGACCTTTTGTGCCTAATGGGAGGATGCTCAATTCCTAACCCTGCCATTCAACTTTCTAGGGCCTGTTCACACTATCTGAGCCCATCGACGACGAGCGCGAAATTGATGAAGGCGAGGAACAGCACGTCCAGTTTGTCGAATCGGGAGAAGATACGACGGAAGCCTTTAAGGCGACAAAACAGGCGAACACGTTCCGGGTCGTCGTCGATGCGCTGATGGTTTCGTCGGGTCTGTCTTTGCTGTGGACCGCAGTGCGCTGAGGCTTGGACTTGATGCTACACATGATCTCGTTGCCGGAATCAGTCGCCGCGTAACGTCACGGTGACAGCGTGCGCGCTTAAATAATCCGGCTCGATAACGTCGCGTAAATTGCGACGCGATGCGCGAAGGTGCACCCGCATTTGAACGCATACCTCAACTAGTACTGGATGTCCCATACGGCTAGTGCACGCGTTCGCGTCGGTGAGGGTCGTAGCCCCTACGTGCCCTTCGATGCGCGGAGACTCCATTCTCTCTGCGCCGGCTGCGCGTGCGGAGAGTCCGCGTGACATAGCAAATCGTGCCGCGCAAGCGATTGCATACATTGCCTCTCGTGCGGTCTTTCCGCCGCCTGAGTGTCCGAGCGAGGAGCAGGCCGAAAGTGCCGCCGCTCGACGTTCTCATCGAGGAGGCCGCAACGGCCGAATCGGCAATGGAGGCGATCCGACATGAACCCGCGCACGCCATCGCTGGCTGAGCTGCAACGGGCAATGCGCCGGAGCCTGCAGGAAGCAGGTGCCGATGAAGCCGCGACCGCCCTCGTGCTCGCCGATGGCCTCGATCCGCAGGCACGCCTGAACATCTACCGAAACACGTCAGAAAGTGTGCTGGTCAACGCGCTGCAGCTTGCCTTTCCCGCCGTGCGGCGTCTGATCGGCGCGGACTTCTTTGAGGGCTCGGTGCGCCTGTTTGTGCGCGCTGCGCCGCCTCGCAGCGCATGGCTCGACGAATATGGCGCACGGTTTCCGGCCTTCCTCGCGCAAATGCCGCAACTCACAACGGTACCGTATGTGGCCGAGGTCGCACAGCTCGAATGGCTGGTGAATGGCGTGCTGCACGCAGCTGATGTCACGCCCCTCGATCCGGCGTGTCTCGCACCGCTTGACGAGCACGCGCTCGGATCACTGCGACTGTCGCCTCATCCGGCCACGCGGCTGCTGCGCTGCGAGGCTCCCGCCGACGCTATCTGGCGTGCCGTGCTCCAGCAGGACGACGCTGGGCTGCGTGCTATCGAGCTTGCAGCCGGCCCGGCTCATCTGCTCGTGCAACGCGTGACCGAAGGCGTCGATGCGCTGCGGTTGAGCGCTGGAGAGTGGCGCATCAGCAAGGCGCTTTTTGCGGGTGAGTCGCTCGAGGCGGCGCTGGCATGCGCGCCCGAAGCGGATGGTTTTGCACTCGTCGGCGCATACCTGGCGCGCGGATGCTTCGCACAGACGTCGCAGACTGCAGGCTGCTTTCGGATCGACCAGAGAACATCGACATGACTCGCCTCTCCAACTCCGCAAACGGCCACAACGTCTTTCAGTGCGCAGTTCAGTTGCTGGAACGCGTGCCATACTGGCTTCTGGCCGTTCCGCTGCGCCTCGCGGTCGCAACAATATTCTGGAATTCGGCGATGACCAAGCTCGCGAACTGGGACGCTGCGCTCGAACTGTTTCGCGACGAATACAGGCTGCCCGTGTTGCCGCCGGATGTAGCGGCACACATTACCGTGTCGATAGAATTGAGTATGCCGGTGTTGCTGGTGCTCGGCCTGGGTGTCAGGCCCGCCGCATTGGTCCTGCTCGGGATGACCTCCGTGATCGAGTTCTTTGTCTACCCGCAGGCGTGGCCGACCCATATTCAGTGGGCGGCCATGCTGCTCGTCCTGGTGTGCCGGGGCGCCGGAACGCTGTCTCTTGACCATCTGATACGTCTGCGACGGTGGAGAGACACTTCGTCGGAAGGCCCCCGACCTCAACGCGGCGACGGTTGAATTCGGCAGCGAGGGCACCACCGTGAACAAAGTCGTTCTCGCATCTGTCCTGACCTGCCCGCAATGCGGGGTCGCTACGCGGGAAACCATGCCCACGGATGCATGCCAGTTCTACTATGAATGTCCTGCATGTCACGTGCTGCTGCGGCCGAAGCTGGGCGACTGCTGCGTGTTCTGTTCATTCGGCTCGGTACCGTGTCCGCCTGTTCAGTATAAGCGCGCGTGCTGCGAACCTCAGACAAAGTAACGCTGGATATGAACTCAACGGTCGATAGATCGAACACGTCAAGCTCTCGATCGTCAATCCTGCCGGCCTGGATGTTGTCCTTGTAATTCATTTTTCGCAGGAGCCCAATGAGCCATTAAACACGATAAGGATCACTGATCGAAGATGCGGTCCGATACAACTGTGTCGATCAGTTCCTGCTTGCTCGTTGAACCTTCACCCCTCCAATGCAATTGAACGCGATCTTCGTGATCGGTGGTGAAAACAGGCGACCGTCGCTGTTACGCGACTGCGTCGGTTGCATCGAGGTCGAAAAGATACTATGTGGTGCTCTGTGGGCTGAGCAGCCACAACCAGATTTCTTCCATTGCATCGATGCCTTCCTCGATCCTGTGCAGCAGGAAGAGCGGTCAGCGTTCAACGATAGCTGTAAGCATACCCGTCCCATAGTGAGTGGGTGCGGCATAGACGACTGGCGCTGACTCGACATGAACCGAGCCAGGAACGACAATCATTACGCCAGCGTCAACATGTGCCAGCGCGGTTGACGATGAACAGACGGTCAGAGAACGGCCCCAGAAATGTGACCAAAATGAGTTTCGCTCGTTGCCAGTCCGAGCAGCCTCTCCGGCAGATTGCAACATTTTGATTGCACTTCAGCAATCGAGCGTCCGTGCCGCTAACGAGACATGGCCCCCCGCGACAACAACCTCGTCGGCGCGTTCGAGGTCCGTATGATCGACGCCGACATTGCCCACATTCGACTTGCCATCGAAGCGGTCCTTCACGAGCCAAATTCGGCTCTCCCGCTTCTTTATTGGTGCCGGCGCCTCGAGCATCTGTTGCGAAACCGTCACCTTCTGCGCCACCAGTTCTCCGCAGTGACTGACCTGCTCGCAAGGGTTGAGAAAATCACCGAATACTCGACTGGCCTCGCCTTCTCGCCCGAACCGGTCGACAAACCACCTCCTGCTCGTTCGAGCCTTCTTTAGGGCGTGCTCGATCTCTGCTGCCGGGTGGCAGCCGAAAGTCGGTCTGCAAGCGGTGCAGGTGCGTTTGCAATGCCACGTGTTGTTCTGCGTGATGCGTGTGGGCACGCATGGTAGCGCTGCCGGCTCGGCGTAGGCGTAGGTCCGCGCGGTATTTAGTTATTCTATTGACCTTTCCATAAATCTTGACGTCACCACAGGATTGCCTGAATCCAGCACACAGCAATGATGGAAGGTCGGTGCTGCGCGCTTTTCAGCTTGTTGCGGGCGACGGTCTGCAACTCGTCGAGGTTGTCGGGGCAGAAATTGGCAATCGCGTGACGTTCGAGCCATGCCCACAGATACTCGACGGGATTGAGTTCTGGGCAGTACGGCGGCGGAAAGGTGATCTGAATATGGCCCTCGAATGCGCCAGATTTGCGTTTGTCCGAACCCTCCGCTCGTCACACGGCAGCGCGAACGCCTTTGAACCCGTGGAGCGCATTTACTGTGTCGTGGTGTCAACGACGCCGCCTGCGAACGTCAGGGGCTTGCGCTTTGGGTAAAGGTACCGAGTCCTAGTCTAGAGAGTCATGTATGACTCAATTTCTAGTAGTGACGCTGAATTTTCCACAAGACCCCGAAAATCGAAAGGTCCAGTTATCGCGACAGGTTAAGATCGCATCTCGTGGCTTATCCTCGGTGTAGTTGCTTTATGACCAACGTCGCGAGGAAACGCGGCTCGTCGAACATCGTCGCGAGTTCGAACAAAAAAAGGAAGGCAAGCATGTAACCCGCGGTCGGTCGACATTCCATGAATCGCACGAAGAACGGCGCGAAGCGAGTGCGTATCGGCCCGCGCGTGAGAAACCATCCGCAGAACGCCCCGATGACAGCGCCGCCGATGACGTCGGTCGGATAGTGCAGCCCCAGATAGACGCGCGGCAGACACACGAAGACCACGCAATGCACGATCGCGAGCACGCCGAGCCATCGCCAAACGAGGAAGATGCCGACCGCTATCGCCATCCAGAGCGCGGCATGATCGCTGGGGAACGAGCTCCACAGGCGCATGCCCGCGCCCGTCTGGTCGGCTAAGGGAAACGACATATGAACGGCGGGGTCATACATCGGACGAAGGCGGAACGGCAGCGTCAGCGCGAACAGGCGGCCGAGCAGAAAAGCCACGAGCCCGGCGCACAGCGTCGCGACGACGGTCTCGCGGCGCCACTGCTGCGCGTCTCCCGGCTGGAACCACATGGCGCAGAGAATTGCTAGCGGAATGAGACCTTTGGTGAAGTAGAACTCCGCGACCGCGTGAACCGCGTGCGTGAACACGAAGGAAGATGCGGCGATATGAACCAGCCAAGTTTGGATTGGCGTATCAAAAGCGTTCATGCCTCGTGTCTCCGTGCGTAGATGTAATTGTGTCCGAAGCGTACGTGCGGGCAGTGCAATCGTCTGTTCAATACCTCGCATAACGTCGACGCCGATTGTTTTGCGATACGTTCATGGGATTGGCGGAGCGGCGGACCGGGGCCAGCTAGGTGGAAATCGGCAAAGCGCTTTTAGGAGAACCGTTTTCTTGCACGGTCGTGTGCGGTCGAGGAGCCGCGCAGCGCATGAATCCCAGCTACGTCGTTGGGACCTGCAGACCGATGGATGTGCGCGAGTCCCGGTTGAGCGCGTGCCGCCGCCTGCAGCGAACCAGCCAGACTTGCAGCGCGGCCAAAGCCGAACGTCGCGACCGCTACGCGAAACTCACCGGTTGCTCGCTTCATGTCTGCCCCGCGTGTTCGCGCGGGCGCATGCTTTGCATCGAGCGCTTGTTACCCTGTGCGCCGCCGCGAACACCACCGGCGATCCCCGATGAATCCCGATCCGCTCCCCCCCCGCCGGTTACCGCGCCTCCCTCCGATTTTCCCGTTATGAAGGGTTGTTCCTTGGCGAGGGCTATGTCGTCATGCCGCGGGTCCAGCCGAAGCCGTTGCGAGCGCCGCGTTCTGTCGGATGACTTTCTCGCAGCTTATGGCGCCGCTCAGGCCGTTGCCGATCCGCTCCCCACTTTCGCCACGCTTCTCGGCTGGATTATGAGTGCGTACACGCCTGGGGCTACTCGCGGCGATTCCGTTGGCCGCGGTGGGTGATTCGTCAGCAGGCTGATGACAGTCCGTTCAGTCGCCGCCTGTCATATGCTGCAGTGAATTTTGGCCCGTCGGCCAGATTGACCACTCTCGGGTAGCAGCCGAAATCGGAGTCGGAACAAACGTTTTCGTTCAATATGACGATGAGCTCGGAAGGGGTTGAGGCATGGTCTTGAACCGGCCTGATGACAAGGTCGAGGATAAACGGCATTTATAAGTTCGTCGCCCGGATCATCGCCGCGTCGGCCGGTTAATTTTAGCGTTGGCGATGTCACCTACGGTCCTATGGGGCGGTCGGGTGCGCTCAGGGAGTACTTCCGAGCTGAAAGTAAATCAATACGAGCAGGGCAGCAGCCCCAACAAAACCGTACCTGTTCCCCTCGACTATCCCGCCTAGAGCCACCAGTGCGTTGACCATGAAAAAGAAGGTTTTCTGCCCCGTACTCAGCTTCCTGTACAAATTTTTCATAGCCAAGGAAAGAAAGCCAAACGGCATTTAAAAGAGGACCGACGCCCGTAATAGTCTGGACAACGATAGGCGTACACCTAGTTTAATAAAACCTCCATTTGTTAAGGTTTGATAGCCCACGTTCGCGGGAAAGTTTATGCGGGAAGGTCGCGGGGTCGCTAAGAACGGGCAGCTTGCAGGGGCGGCAGGCGATGGCAAATGCGCCCCTGCTGATGTAGGCTGCAGCACCGCACATAGCCAGAGTGCGCGGGCGGTGGCTCGCCGGACGAGCCAGGCGATCATCCTCATCAGGATGCCGGCTACCACGTAATACCGCGATCCACCGTGGCTCACCGGCCATACACCGCCGAGGAACAGAGAGAACACCGACAACAGCATGAACACGACGGTGATCCATTGAGTCATAGGCGAAGAGAAAAGTTGCCGCGCGCGCCGGCGGATAAGGCGTATTCATGGCATTGACTTCGCGTTGCGACGCTTTCCTTCGTGCGGGAGCGACGGTGCGGCGACGAAAGGGCGCGCATCAGCCAACTTTCTGGCGACGCTTTGAAGTTTCCGCCGCGCCCCCCCGAAATGGGATACGTCGCTGCGTCAACTCTGTTCAGCATTCTAGCGTCGCTGTACCCACGGACAGCCCCGTTCGATCTCGTCGACGCAGACCGTCACGCCGGGCACCCGCGCGACGGCCGGAATGGGACTCAAACCCAGATCCGGGCCCTCTACTGGTGCGCAGTGATCAATGGCTTAGCCGCCGTGCCGACGATGGCGATCATGATGCTCATGGCACGAAGCCGGTGCGTCATGGGAGAGTTCGCCGTCAGTGGCGTGTTGGCCTGGGGTGGATGGCTCGCGACCTTCGCGATGGCGATCGCGGCGGTGGGTATGTTCGTGTCGGGATGAGACTTGTTATCTTCGACGTACCGCTGCGCTGCGTCTGCCGTCGCCAAAAGACGCTTCGAGAGACCGGCCGCGAAGGGCCGGCACGAGCGCAGCATGAATGCGAGATTTATTTAAACAGCGTCATTTGCAGCACCTTGAAGATTACGAGTCCGACCGCGATCACCAGATAGCCGCGCAAGACGCCCATCCAGATCCGCGTCGCGAGTGCCATTTTCTGCGGTTCGAGCGTGTCCAGCGAAGGCGTGCGAACACTTTCACGGGTGCTCTCTCCGGTCGATACAACCACGTCTACTCGAAAGGATTTTGATTTTTTAACCAATGGAGTCGATGCGCCGCATTCCGTTAGCGGTGTCGTTCAAGAGTCGATTCACAACACTCGGCGAGGCCGGTATCTTAATGCGCAACCGTCAGATGTCTGGACCGTCCTCTGGACCTCGCCTCAAGCTCGCATGCAACCTCAGGCTCATCGCATTCACCACCGCCATGCTGCTCTGGTCCCGGCCAGATGTATCTTCGGAAACGCAGCAGGCAAAGCAACGCCGAGCCGGGGTAATCGTTCGAATCGTGCGAAATCTGGCGGTCATCGCTTGCAAAACCGCATGTAGCAAGGCAGCGCGACCTCGAAGTTCTTGCGCAGTCGACGGATTCGCAAGTCTTTGAACGATCGGCGTTTTTCCGAATAAAGCGCCAGATTTTGCACGATTCGAACGATTACCCCCAATACCGCGCGAGCGGTTTCGTCCGACGGCTGTAATTGGCACTACGATTGACTGATGCGGTCGGCTGAAGTCGAATCTGAACAGCACCACGGCCCGCATGTTGGTGACCCAGGAGAAATCGTTCACAGGCGCATCGGATCGGCCTGGAACAACTGACCGCTGACCCGAAGAGCTCCGCGGCTCGTCACTTCGACGTGTCGCCCGAGATGCAGGCCGCGATGTGCGCCGCGTCCTCGCCCACGCCGCAAAGGAACGACGACTTGGCGTTATGCATCCAGTGCAGCCCGAGGAAATAGAGGCCGGGTGCCGAGGTCGCCCCCCGCCGTTGCCGCGGCTTCCCGTCCGCATCGAATACCGGGATCCCGATCCAGCTGAAGTCCAGCGTGTAGCCGGTCGCCCAGATCACTGCACCCACCCGCTCCGCGCGGAGGTCGAGCATGTTCGGCGATACAGGTGATGCGATACGCGGGCGCTCACCGAAGATGTCGGTTGTGTCCGGCCCCTTTGGTACGTCGAGCCCCGTTCGCGCAACATAGGCATCGACCTGGGTTAGGAAGGCTCGATAGTGCTCATCACCGGTGCGCAACGTCGCCTGCAAATCATCGGCCCACGCGAGCGTGCCAGCGGTTACACCGCTCAGATGCCCACAGAGGCGCAGCCCGCGCGCAGCGGACTGCCTCAGGTTCACTTCGTATCCGCCGTTCACCCCTGTGACGAGAGGTGGCGAGCGCAGTTCGGGTGGCGTGTCGTCGATGGTGCGATCGAGCTCGCCCAGCTCCCGCCGCCACCAGAATACGTCGCGCCCGCGATAATGACGCGGAACTCGGTGGTGCCTCCCGACTGAGAGGAACGTGCGACGCCCCGCCTCGAGCAGTTCGTCGGCGATCTGGCAACCGGAAGCCCCGGAGCCAATCACGACTACCGCACCATCAGGTAAGTCCTGCGGACGACGGTAGTCCCGGGCATGCAGCTGCGCGACACCGGACGGCAGCTCCCGCGACCAGTGTGGCAGCCGCGGGCGCTGATAGGGGCCGGTCGCGACAACGACGTGCCGGGCCAAGATGCGTCCCCGCGAGGTCGTTAGCTCAAAGCCAATTCCCGACGGCACGCAGCGCAGCAATGTCACGTCGACGCCGCAGCGTATCACCGGTGCAACGTGAAGGGCATACTGCTCGATGAAGCCCAACACCGCGTCCTTGTGCGCGAAGCCGTCGGGGTCATCACCCATGTAGACCTGACCCGGCAGCGCGAGGCTCCAGTTGGGGAATTGGAAGTGCAGGGAGTCCCACCGCTCGGAGCGCCAGCGCTCGGCCACGCGAGCGCGCTCAAGCACCAGATGCTCGCGACCTCGCTGCAGGAGGTGATGACTCATTGCGAGGCCGGCCTGGCCGCCGCCGATGATCACCGTCTCGACACTCGCCATTGGCGTCCTCACAGGCCGTCCGAAGATCCCTCGAGGCAATGAAACTCCCGAGCCGCCTGAAAGGCAACCCGGTCGTGACAGAATCGAACGCTGTCGGTGCTCGGCCAGCCCTTCGCGAGAAAGCGACATTCCGCACAACCGACGGGCTCGAGGTGGGTGGCCGGTCTTGATCTGACGACTCGACGGGCAATTTCCGTAATAGCCCCAGAGCAACCTTACGCGCTAGAGGGGCGCTGGTGGCTGTTCCAAGGTCTTTCAGACGTTTGGCGGTTGCACCGGCCGGCATCGATCCCGAAGGGAGGCGGTGTCCCGCCCATTTCGCCAACCGCGGCCGTTGGGCAGCGACGACATTCAGAATCGGAATATCGGCACCGGAAACTTTGATTATCCTGTTGCGAGTCGATTGGAAGGCGGCGTATTCGGACTCGCATTCTTCCACTGAAGCATTCGCTGCGTATTTCCAGGCGTGGGCCAGTGGCACTTAAACGTCAGCAAACGCCGAAAAGCACGCGTGGGAATCCGGCGGATTCCTGCGCCGACTAGCCGTTCGAATAGCGGCTTCTACGGGGACTCATTTGTCAAGGTGTTCTCCATAGTCAGGTAAATGAAGTGGTTGTGAACACATAGCCATTCGATCGTGATCCAAGGTCGGGGTATGAGGAGCGTTCCAGCCCGAAACGAACTTCTATCCGTGCAGCGCGCATACGGCGTGCACCTCACGCAACATGCGCGCAGGACGCACTGACAAACCCCAGTTACCGGCGCACCCCATCTTTGTAGGCGGTCACCGTGTGGTGACCCGACGTAATTGCGGGCGCGTCGACCTCTGATCATGATGTGTTCCTTGCCGGATCACGCAAACGGTGCTGACATGGCCGCTTTTTCCCGTTGCGAAGACCGCAAGGGACCCCGAAGCTGTCTAAGAACTCCGCCTTGCGCCGATGACTGGTTCGCCGTCGAACGGTCGTCCGCTCAGGCGGAGTCCCTCGCGGAGTGTTGGCCGAAGCCGTATTTCCCTATCTGCGCTGGCGTGTCTGCCAAGGGCTGTCCAATTAGCGGACCTCGTCAGAACCATCTTAATAGGCGGTTTCGTACATCTTGTACCAGAAATTCATCCTGAAAAGCCCTCAATACCCGTTTCTTCTCGGTCACCTATCTTCTTCACCACGAAGGTCAGCGCTTCGTGCATCGAATCGTTGGACGGCGTCGTCCGGGAAGACAGATCAGCACCGTGGTCGCTCGTCGCGATTTCGGCCGGATGCTTTCAGCGACCAGGCTCTAGCATGAGGCGATTTATCGAATCGGCAGAAATGTTTCGGGGGCGGTCATGGAAGACAAAAGCGTTCTGGATACGGTGTTGTGGGTGCAGGATGGGCCGGCCTCGGCGTTAGCTATGCACTCGCTCGGGCTAATATGCGGCACTGCGTTCTGGAGCGTGGCAGAATCGGCGAAACTTGGCGGACCCAGCGTTGGGATTCTTTCCACTTCAATCTTCCCAATATCTACAGTGCATTGCCTGGCGACAGTTACAACGGCGCCGAGCCGGAAGGTTTCATGACGCATACGGCGTTCGTGACGCTGCTTGAGAACTATGCGCGGCGCCACCAACTCCCAGTTCACACTGGTGTCGCGGTCTCAAAACTGGATTCAAGAGACGGCCTCTTTCGCATCGTGACGCCGCAGCAGACGTGGTGGGCAAAAAGCGTTGTCGCCGCCAGCGGCAGCCTAAACCGGCCGTGCCGACCGGCTGCTGCCTCCGCATTAGTGAGCGGCCCGGTGCAGATCGATGCCTCGGACTACCGCAATGCCAGCGCATTACCCGCCGGGGCCATCCTCGTTGTGGGCAGTGCACAGTCGGGCTGCCAAATCGCCGAAGATCTGATCCTGGCAGGCAGAGAGACCTATCTCGCGACGAGCCATATTGGCCGTATGCCGCGACGATATCGCGGGCGCGACATTGTCGTGTGGATGGTGAAGACCGGAATGTTCGACGTGCCGCGCAAGGATTTCGTCAATGCATCTGGCCGCGTTGCTGCTCGGCCCATGCTTGGCGCGTTACCCACAATAAGCCTGCAGTCTCTGAACGCCCAAGGCGTCGTGCTGCTAGGGCGATTAGTCGGCGTGGAGGATGGCCGTCTCGTCTTCGCTGACGACCTTGTCGAAAATGTTCGGTTCGGCGACCAGATTTCCGCGCAATTAAAAATCCGCATCGATGAATTTATCGAGCTTCGCGGCCTTCCTGCGCCAGTGGCCGCTGAGGACGAGTCGGAGACGGTTGCTCCACGCCTACCCGAGCGACCTATCCTGTTGCTCGATCTGATGGAGCGGAACATTTCAGCGATTGTTTGGTGCACAGGCTTTGGGGGGGACTTCACCGCAACAGAACGCCTATGTGGAGCGGTTCAACCGGACGGTGCGGTATGAATGGCTGTCGCAATACTACTGGGATGACCTTGCACACGTGCAGCACTTCGCGACTGAATGGATGTGGCAATACAATAACGAGCGCCCTAACATGGGGGTTGGAGGCGTCACACCAAAACAGCGGCTCACGGCCGCAGCATAGTCTCTACTTCTGACTCGCGTTAATTGCGGGGTGGTTACTACGCCACTTTCCGTAGCGCCCGCCGTATTCACGTTCTCGAGTGCAATCAGCGCAAAGAGGAGCCTCTTTGTTGCTCCTATTCTCCAGACCTTGGGTCTATGAATGGCCGTCAACCCCTCGTTGATGCCCTGACATTAGCGGAGATAGTGCGCGACGGAAACCGTGCGCCGTAGGCAGTCTTTCAGCCCCAGTACTCCGCGATAATCCGCTTCGTGCTCCGAAACACACGTGGTGCGGTCGTCGCCGAGCACGAACGCATCGACACGCCGAACCCGCCAATGCTCACGTGCCAATACCGGCCAGTCCGCGCTTGCCCCTTACCCCGACGTCATATGCTGACGTCCGAGGCAATACTCAAATGGATAGAGAGGCATCGATGCTGCACGTAATGGCGTGCTCGTGGGCTGCAGCTACCTCCGTTGAGCGCCGGATCTCTTGGATCTTGGGCACCAATCGTTGATGTCATCTCGAGTTTCTCCACGCTCGCCGGCACATCCTCATGTCGAAGGAGTATCGGAGAAGATCATTCCGGCCATGGCTTCGGAATCCCGATGCAAGCTCTCGCGCATCGCCGACGGTGGCGTGCCGATCACAGCCTCCATGTGGAGGGTTTCTCTCGATCGAAAGCTTGCATATCGTTATAACGAATGTTCCGTGCATTTGTTGAGGCGGCGCTGCAATACTCGCTGCCAACCTGCTCCGTGCCAGGATGAACGCCGGCAACATGGATGGAAATCGTCCAACAGGACGAAGTTATTAGTTGACACGAGGGCAACATATGAACCTGCCCGGACGGCTGTTTGAGCACGCGACACGTTTTCCGCAGCCGTGCGCACGAAGCCGATGGCCGTTGGCATTATTCCTGCATTATTGGAAGTGATAGTTCTGGCCTCGACGATGTACCGGACGGCGCGAAAGCCCCCGGATGCTGATCGTTCAATGAGCGCCCTGGCGAGGCGGTGCTTTCGCCCGCCTGACGCATGCCGCGATGAAGCATGCGCGTACTGACGATATTTTGAGGAGAACACTGATGATGCTTGACCGACATCAGTTGGAGGCTTTCGCTGCTGTCGTCGAAACCCTCAGCTTCGAACGCGCGGCAGAAAGGCTCAATGTGACTCGCGGCGCAATCTCGCAGCGCATCAAGGCGCTGGAAGAGGCGTTGTCCACCGTCCTGCTGGTGCGTGACAAGCCACTCGCCTTGACGGCAGTCGGCGAAGTGCTGTTTAAGCATGTGGTTGCCATTCGGCTGCTCGAAGCCGACACGTACAGTCAGGTGCGTCCGCACGGCGTCGAAGGGAGAGGCATGATGCCGCTCGCCATCAGCGTGGATGCGCACTCGATCGACACCTGGTTCAACACTGTCGCCCAGCGGCTTATCGAACGCAACACGGTGGAGCTCGAAATCGTCGTGGATGATGCGGACCCCGCCTTCCCCGTGCTCACACGCGGGGAAGTTATCGGGTGCGTTTCGACCGTGTCGAGGCCGGCCCGCGGTTGCGCCGCTACGCCCATCGGCACCATGCCCTACCGATGCATTGCGAGCCCCGCTTTCATGCAGCGCTATTTTTCCAAAGGCTTCACGCTCCATTCGGCCACTTTGGCGCCTGCGGTATTACTCGGAAAGCGCACCGCTATGCTGGATCGGTACCTCGATGCGGTATTCGGCGTGTCGGTCGTACGCTATCGCAAGAACTTTCTACCTTCGGCGGCTTCGCAATTCGAAGCCATAGTCGCGGGCGTCGGCTACGGGCTACTCCCGGAGCAGACCGTGCGCTCGCGACTTGCCAGCGGCGAGGTCGTGGACGTGCTGCGTCACATGCCCTTGCACGTCACACTGTACTGGCATCATTGGCGAGCAGCACCGCCTGTCTGCGAGGCAATCTCCACTGACATCATCAATAGTGCACGGGAGATCCTGCAGATGAGCGGCTCGGAACTCACGGCGCCAGGGACGGCCCGAACTAGCGTCTGAACGCGCCATTACGCGCAGCGCAAAACGATGCGAACAGAGCGGCCTTCACCGATATCAGCAATTCAGGCTTGCTCCGGGCACTTCGGCACAGCAGCAACACGACCCGCCGGGGCACGCTCCTCCGGCGGCCTTTCGTCCAGCCTTTCGCGGAATCCCCGAGCGGTCAGCCACAGCAACGCGGCACCGGGCAGAGACAGGAGCAGCGCCATGAAGAGAATGATGTTCTGCACACCGAGCGACGGACCAAGGCTCGCCGTAACAAGTCCGGCGATGGGATACGAGAGCGAGTTCACGAGATAGAATGGACCGATGACTTTACCGAGATGCTCGGGCTCGATCGCCCTCGCCCGCTGCGTGCGGTTGAAGACGTTGAACCATGCCACGCCTGCCATCGCAGCGGGAAACGACGCGGCATAGACCCAAAGCGTGTCCGCGCAGCCCATCGCCGCGAGGCCCACGCACATCACCGCGAAGCCCGCCGCGCCGATGCGATACACCGACCACGATTTCAGCAAGCGCGGCATCGCCAGCAGATTGATGAAACCGAGCAGGCCCGCGCCGGTGTTCATCAGGCCGAACACGCTGTCCGGCGCACGAAAGAACCCGGTGATCAGATAGGCATTGGCGCTGATCGCGATGGCGAAGGCCAGGTTGATCGTGAAGTTGACCAGGGCTAGCATGACGACCGGCCTGTTTCGGATCAGCAGCTTCCAGCCGAGCAGCAGTTCCTGCGCCACGCGGCTCGGCGCGGCCTTCGCGGATAGCCCTGTCGGCATGTCGCGCCAGCACAGTGCCGCGACCGCGAAAGCCGCCGCCGCGACGACGAGCAACGGAAGCTTGCCGAACCAGTGCGCGAGTGCGGCGGCAAGCGTCGGGCCGAGCGCCCTGGACAGCAATTCCGCGTTCTGCACCAGCGATTGCAGGCGCGCAAGCGTCTCGCCTTCGGCGAGCGCCGGCACCGTCTTCTCCACGGACATGCGGATCGGCGCCATGAACGCGGAGAGCAACGCGCAATTGATCATGAGCGCGGCGACGGTCGCTTCGGGCATCGACCAGCACATACAAGCCGCAATCAGGAGGCACATCGCGCGTCCCGCATTCGAGGCGAGAAAGAGCCGCCTTCCGCCCACGCGGTCGGCCAGCATACCCGCAAACGGATAGCAGACCAGCGCCGGGACCCACTCGACGGCGAACGCGACGCCCGAATAGGTCACGCTCGCCGTCTCCTGATAAATGATGAGCGGCACCGCGAAGAGCACCGTCTGCTCGGCGATGATGCCGAGCATCAGCCCGGCGGCGAAGCAGCGCAAGCGCCACGCCTTGCGGATGTCAATGGCATCAGATGACAAGGGCTATCTCCTCGTGCTCGCCTTCGCTGGCTTCGAGCTTGCGCACGCGCGGGGCGACGTGCTGACAGAAACGCCGCATCTCCCCGCGCGTGGGCCAGCCCGAAAAAATGAACTCAGTGACGCCGGCCTCCTTGTACTGCATGAGGTTCTGGGCCACTTCGTCATAGCTGCCCGCGACGCATAAGGCCGGCCCGCCGCGATACGCCACGGCGCCTGACCACAGCACGGGCGACAACCAGCCGTCGGCCGCGCCCTCCGCGAGGCGAAACGAAGTCTTGACCGCCTCCGAGTCGCAATGCCTGACGAAATCACTCACGTTGCGCCGATGCTGCTCGTCCGGATTGACCATCATCGCTTCGATCTCGGCGAGCGCCTCGGCGCGGGTCTCGCGGGCGAGGACATGCATGCGGATGCCGACCTCCCGCCCCGCATCGAGCACGAGCCGGCTCGCTGCCGCGATGCCTTCGGGCGTGTCGCCATAGCGCAGCCAGCAGTCGCCCCAGCGCACCGCGGTCTCCTGCGCCTGCCGCGATGCGCCGCTCAGATAGAGGCGCGGACGATCGCCGTCCTTGTACGGCAGCCCGAGCTTCGCGCCGCTCAGCCGGTAGTGATCCCCCTCGTGCGTGATCGGCGTTTCACCGCGCCAGAAGCGTTGAAGGATGGCGAGATATTCATCGGTGCGGCGATAACGGTCGTCGTGCTGCAGATAGTCCCCGTAGTACGCCTGCTCTTCGGGCGAAATGCCGGCAACGACGTTCAGGGCGATCCGCTTGTCCGACATCCAGGAAATCGTATTGACCACCTGGGCAAACAAGGTCGGCGGCATCAGCCCCGGGCGATAAGCCAGGATGAAAGTCACTTTCCTCGTTTCGCGGACCAGCGCGCCGATGAGCGGCAGCGGGTCCGGCAGGTGAAACCCAATCCCCATCAACAGGGAATCGATGCCCAGGTCTTCCGCCTCCTGGACGAAATCGATCATGCCTTCGAGGTTCAATTCGTTCGCCAGGTCCTTTTCGGATGCCTTAGTGTTCCCGTCTCCCCTAGGCGCGCACCAGTGGAATCGCAGTGGTCTCATCGCTCGCTCCGCGTGGCTTCGTTGAAGTTGAGACGAGCTTAGGTGCGATGCAAGCCTCATCGCAAGCGCTAACTCACCGATGCAAGAAACTCTGACGGGCCGATAGCGGCGCTCAACGCGCGCGGTCAACCACGATCCGCCCTTGTCGATGACGGGCCTTGCATCCGCGCATATCCACTTGACCGCTCGCATCGCGATGCGCACACATTTGCTCACGGGCCGTCAATTAAATCGACATGTGCGCCTGAGCGGCATTTCATGACCTACATTGGTTTCACGATTCGTTCGGGGACGAGTCGACTGACCGATGACAGGAGCAAGAGCTTATGCTGTGTCTGAAAGACAAACGCGTAGTCGTCTTTGCCGAGGGCTGCTTCGGCCCGGTGACTAGCAAGGTCGCTACTTCCTATCTGCGATACCGCCACGAGGATTGCGTAGCGGTCATCGACAGCCGCCTTGCCGGACAGGATGTCGGCGCCGTGCTCGGCTATGGCCACGGCATTCCGCTGGTCGATTCGCTCGAATCCGCGCTGCGTTTGGAGCCGCAGATTCTCCTGATCGGGGTCGGCCTGTTCTCCAACGAGCTGCCCGAATCATGGCGCGGCCAGATCGCGCTCGCGCTCAGGCGCGGCATCGATGTCGTGAGCGGCCTGCACTTTCGCATCGCCACCGATCCGGAATTCGCCGGGCTCGCCGCGGCATCGGGCAGCCGCGTATGGGACACCAAGGAACCGCCCGCGACGCTCGCCACCAACGCAGCCCGGCTCGACGAGCTCGACGGCTTCGTCGTGCATACGGTGGGCAGCGATTGCCGCGTCGGCAAGAAGACGAGCGCCATCGAGATCACCGAAGCCGCCCGCCGCAAGGGCTTCAACGCCGGCTTCGTCGCCACCGGACAGAGCGGCATCTATATCAGCGGCAGCGGTGTCGCGGTCGACGCCGTGCCCGCCGACTTCATCGCCGGCGTAACCGAATCGATGGTGATCGAATCCGCGGCCCGTCACGACTGGATCGTGGTCGAAGGTCAGGGCTCGATCTCGCATCCCGCCTACAGCGGCGTGACGCTCGGCCTGCTGCACGGCGCGATGCCGCAGGCGCTCGTGCTGTGCCACGAGGCTAATCTCTCGCATCACAAGGGTTGGCCCAATGCGCCGCTGCGCCCGCTGCCCGAACTCATCGCCGTGTACGAACAGCTGGCGTCGTTCCAGCGGCCGGCCAGGGTCGTCGGCATCAGCGTGCATTGCGGACACATGAACCGCGAGGATGCGGCGGGCGTGGTCGAGCGCATCGGCAACGAAACCGGGCTGCCCGCCACCGACGTCATCCACTTCGGCGCCGACACGCTCGTCGATGCGCTCGCCGCACATCGGCGCGGGCTCCTTGCCGCCCGCACGGATGCTTCGCTTCGCGCCGAAGCATCGGTCCGGAACCACCGATACGCACAAAACGGGAGTCCGACATGAACATTGAATCTATGTTGTTGCGCGTCGAACCGGCGCGCGTGCTGACCGGCAACGCGGTCACGCCGTCTTCCAAGCCCGAGACGCAGCGCGCCATCCTGGCCGCGACGCTCGCACGCGGCCACTCGGTGCTGGTCAACGACCTGCGCTGCGTCGAGACACAGACGATGAAGAACGCATGCCGTGCGCTGGGCGCGGTGATCGAGGAAAGGGACGGCTACCTCGATATCCACGGCGTGGGTCGGGACTTGCGCCTGGGGCACCGCGTGATCGACGCGCTCGGGTCCGGTCTGGTGTTCCGCACCTTCGCCGCGCTGACCTGCTTCGCGCCGTCGCCCGCCGTCATCACCGGCGACGCCATACTCAGGGGACGCGTGATGAAGCCGCTGTTCGACGCGCTCCACCGGCTCGGCGCGCGCATCGACTGCATCGGCGACGCGGGCAAGGCGCCCATAGTCAACTGGGGCGGAGGCTTCGAGGGCGGGCGCTGCGTACTGCCGGGCAATGTCAGCTCGCAATTCATCACCGCGATCATGTTCGCCGCGCCCATGGCGGCGCAGCCGACGGAGATCGTGATCGAGGGCGAGATACTGTCGAAGTCCTACATTCGCCAGACCGTCGCGACGCTCACGCAGGCCGGCATCGGCGTCGAAGCGAGCGACGACCTCTCGCTCATCCGCGTCCACCCGGGCGACTATCGGCCCGCGACATATCGCGTGAGCGGCGACTACACCTCGTCGTCCTACCTGATCGGCGCCGCCGCTATCTTTCCCGGCGTCACCGTCCTCGAGAACATGAGCGCGCAAAGCCTGCAGGGCGAGTACGCGATCATCGACGTGGTGCGCACGCTCGGCATCGAAGTGAATTTCGACGAGGCGCACAACCGGCTCACGCTCGTCAATCGCCTGTCGACGCTCGCCGGCGACTTCGAGTTCGACGCGAGCGACTGCCCGAACATCGTGCCGACGCTCGCCGCGATAGGCGCTTACGTGAAAGGACGGTTCCGCGTCGTGGGCGGTTCGATCACGCGGCTGCACAAGTCGCCGCGAATCAAGGCGATGGTGAACGAGCTCGGCAAGCTCGGCGTCGACATCAAGGGACTGTTCAAGGACGGCGTGTACGACGGCTTCGAGATCAACGGCCACGGCGAGGACCACGCCGGCGGCGTCGAGCTGTCGAGCTGGGGGGACCATCGCATCTTCATGTCGCTGTTCGTCGCGTCGCTGCGATGCCGGCACGCGAATCTGCTCGACGGCTATCGCGACGTGAACTGCTCTTTCCCCGACTTCTTCACGCAATTCGAAAGCCTGGGCGTGCGCTGCCGCGAAGTCGGCCCCGGCCAGGAACTCGACGACAACAACCGCGAGCGCTTTCTGCTTCAGGCATGAACGATAGGGGAGAACAAAGATGATCACGGATCAACAAGCCCGCTTTTACGCCGATAACGGCTATCTGGTCATCGACCGGATGTTCGATCGGGAACAGGTCGGCCGCGCGCTCGCGGCCATCGACGAACTGCTGAGCCCCGACAACGCGGACAAGCCTTACGAATTCGAACCGCGCGACGGCGTCACCGTTCGTCGCATCTGGTCGCCGACGCGCAAGCACGAGACGTTCTGGCGCATGGCCGCGGAGCCCGCGCTGCTGGACTGCATCGAGCGGCTGATCGGCGGAAACATTCTCTTCCACTACAGCAAGCTCAACATGAAAGGGCCACGCGTGGGCAGCGTCGTCGAGTGGCATCAGGACTTCTCGTACTACCCGCACACCAACGCGGACCTGCTGACCGCCCTCACTTTTCTCGACGATGCCAGTACCGGCAACGGCTGCCTGCGCGTGATCCCGCGCTCCCATCGCGACGGGCTGCTGTCGCACGAGATCGATGGCCACTTTCGCGGCAAGGTGGAAGGCATCGACGAAGCGCGCGCCGTCAGTCTCGAAGTGCCGGCCGGCAGCGTCGTGTTTTTGCACTGTCTCACGCTCCATGCGTCCGCGCGCAACGATTCGAACCTGCCCCGCCGCACGTTCCTGCCGGCCTATCGCGCGGCCGACGCCTTTCCGATCTATTTCGGCCCCCATGCCGCCCACAACGAGCCGGGCATAGAACTGCTGCGCGGCCGGCGCGCGAGAGTGGCGCGCGTGGAAGCCGGGCTGCATCGGCTGCCGATCGCCGAGCGCGAGTTCGGGTCGCTGTACGAAGTGCAGGAAGGCTCGCATCTGCGCAAGGAACTGGCGGCCATGAACACGGCCGGCTATGCCGTCGCCGACACCGCGGCACAGTGAGGCGCGCAATGGACTGGTCACCTTTTATCGCCGCGCCGCTGCGTTCGCTCACGCCGTATCGGCCCGGCATCACCGAGGAGAAGCTCAGGCGGGATTTCGGCCTGAGTGAGATCTTCAAGTTTTCAAGCAACGAGGCGCCGCTGCCGCCGTCGCCGCGCGTTGTGAAAGCGATGCGCGACGCGCTCGGGCAGAGCCACCGCTATCCGGACACGCATGATTTCGTCGACCGGCTCGCGCGCCATCTGGGCGTGCCCGTGAGTCACATCGTGCTCGGCAATGGCTCCATCGACGTGATCGCGTCGCTGGTTCGCGCATGCGTTTCGCCGGAACACAACGTGGTGCTGTCGGATTTCGGCTACTGCGCCTATCCCGGATTCGTGAAGGAACAGGGCGCGACGGCGAAGCTCGCCGCGTCGCGGCGGCACTTCGGCCACGACGTCGATGCGTTGCTCGCGCAGGTCGATGCACGCAGGCGCATGATGCTGATCGACTCGCCGACCAATCTTTCGGGCCACGCGCTGGGCGCCGCGCGGCTCATGGACCTGATCGAGCGTCTGCCCGCTCATGTCGTGCTCGTGCTCGACGAGGCCTACGCGGAATTCGCATCGAGCGACGCATCGGCGTTGACCGCGCAGTTGCCGCTGATTCATCCGAAGGTCGTCGTCACTCGCACGTTCTCCAAGGCCTACGGGCTCGCCGGACTGCGCATCGGCTACGCGATCGCCGATGCAGGCCTCATCGACTGGCTCAACCGTATTCGCCCGCCGTTTCCCGTGAACCGTGTCGGCTTGGCCGGCGCGGCGGCGGCGCTGGACGATCGCGCGCATATGGAGCGTATCGTCGCACGGGTCCGCGAGGGCCGGCGCACGCTCGTCGAAGCGCTCGGCGCCATGGATATCCCCGTCGCCGACGGCAGTGCGAACTTCGTTCTGGCCGATTTCGGACCGGCCGCGCGCGCGGTATACGAGGGCCTGCTCGCGCGCGGCTTCATCACCCGCGCGATGCACGCGTACCGCCTGCCCGATCATCTGCGCATCTCCATTGGCGCGCCGGACGAGATCGAACGGCTCGTGGCCGCGATCGGCGAACTCATGCAGCCGGCGATCCTGCCCCATACTACCGAGGAGGACGCGTGAACGTCGTCATCATCAACAACCTCGCGCGCTTTCCCGGCACCGCGAGATGGGACTTCCATCTCGTGTGCTACGACGAATTTCTCGATCACGAAGCGCACGACGTCAGCTATATCGTCAACCGTCGCGGCCGCTCGGCGATCATGGCGCCGCCGGGTAGCCACAGCGTGTACGAACTGGACCGCCTCGACGACATCGCGGCGTACCGGCCGGTCCTATCGCGCATCGCATGCGAGCACGGGCCGATCGACCGACTCATCGTGTTCTCCGAGTCGCTGCAGGATCTCGGCGCGCAGTTGCGCGAGGAATTTCGCATCCCCGGGAAATGGACGGCCGAGAATCGCCTCGGCCGCGACAAGATCGTGATGAAAGCGAAGGTGTCGGCCGCCGGGCTGCGCACCCCGCGCTACACGGCAGTCACGGCGGAGCAGGCGGATCACGCCGTCGCGTTCGCGGCGTGCGCGGGCTATCCGGTGGTCCTGAAGCCGACCAACGGCCAGTCGAGCCAGGGCGTGCGCAAAATCGACGACGAGGCGCAGTTGCGCGCCCAGGTGTCGATGCTGCCCGCGCACGAGACCTGGGACCTGGAAGAGTTCATCGACGGCACGCTGCTGCACATCGACGGGCTCGTCGATCCTTCGGGAAAAGTCACGCTGGTGGTGCCCTCGCGCTATTTCAACACGTGCCTCGATTTCACCTTCGGCGCGCCGCTCGGTGCGATCACGCTGGAACCCGGCACTGCGCTTCACGCAAAAGTGAGCCGGTTTTCGGCGCGATGCATCGAGGCCATCGGCCTTACGGCGTGCCCGTTCCACCTTGAGCTGTTCCATACGGCCGAAGACGAACTCGTGTTCCTGGAAGTCGGCGCGCGGGTTGGCGGCGCGGACGTGCCTTCCGTCATTCATCGGGCCACCGGCATCAACCTGTTCGGCGAATGGGTCAACATGAGCATGGGCCAGGCCGCCACGCTGCGCGCGCAACAACGCTCGATAGGCGCGTGGCTGATGTTCCCGCGTCCCGATGGCCTGCCGCTGCGCGTGCGCTCCGTCACGCGCTTCGATGGCCGACTGCGCAGCCTCTACCGCCAACTCGTGCCCGACGAAGGCCAGATCATCGAGCACGAAGACGGTTACTGCTCAATGCAGTCGGGTCGCTTCCTGTTCGACTCGACGTCGGCGAACGAAGTCGAAAGCGACGTCGCGCATGTTCTCAATACGTTCTCCCTCACCACCACCGAGCTCTGACACATCATGACGAGACCCGCACTGCTTCTGTTCGCACACCAGGCCCGCTCCTACGCGGCGATGATCAAGGAGTACGTCGAGCGACTCGACGTCGCCCTGGTGATTCTCAGCTCGAAACCGCGCGATGTGCGCGATCTCGAGCAACTGGCCGCGCTCGGCCCCGCCCGCCTCTGGAATGTCGACGACGAGCACCTCGACGAATCCCACGTGTCCATGGTGCTGGCAGAAGCGCACGATGAGGGTTTCACGATTATCGCGTCACTCGCGACGTTCGAGGGCTACCGGGTGCTGATGGCGCTCACCAACCAGCGGCTGGGCGCCGTCGACGCCGAGCCGGCTGCGGTGCGCCGCTGCATGGACAAGTATCTGTGCCGCCAGTCGCTCGTCGAAGTGGGTTTGAGCCGCTCGGTCGCGACCGTGCTCGATGAGGAGACGCTGAGCGTGCTGCGCGCGAGCGGAAGGAAGCTCTTCGTCAAGCCGCGGCGCGGCGCCGGTTCGTTCGCCTGCTTCCGGCTCGACGATACGCTGACACCCGAGCGACTCCACGCGCTCAAGCAGCAGATGCGCGATGACCAAGCCTTTCGCGCGATCTTCGCTGGCCAGTTCGACTTCATCGCGGAGGACTACCTGCACGGCGACGAGTACAGCCTGGAAGTGCTGGTGATGGGCGGCGCGAGCCATGTCATCGGCGTGCACGCGAAGTATCTGGACGATTCGAGCGGCACGACGCTCGAAACCAGCAACTCGCTTCCCGCTCCGCGCCTGAGCGATGCGCAGCAGCTCGCAGGCGAGCGCTTCGTCGACGAATGCCTCGCCGCGCTGCAATTGCATGAGGGGTGCTATCACATCGAGGCACGCCACGATCCGCGCGACGAGCACTGGGACATCATCGAGATCAACGCCCGCATGGGCGGCGCCCTCATCAACCAGAGCATCGGCATTTTCACCGGCGGACTCTCGATGCTCGAACTGTGGGTCCGGATGCTGTGCGCCACTACCGGTGCCGCGCGCCGCGCATTGCGCGACGAGCTGGCCACGCTGCGCGAAAGTACACGTCGCCGCGACAAGAGCATGCAACAGGGCACCGTGTTCTTCAGCCGCTATGGCGAGCGCAATCGCACACTGGCGACGCTGTCGACACACGAGCTCGCGCCGCAGCCGGACATCATCGAAAGCCCGGTGCGCGAGGGAACGAGGCTGCCCGACTCGGAGCGCGGCATCTTCATTCTGAACGCGCTCTGGAAGGTGCCCATCGACGAGATCGCGACCCAGTTGAATGCGCTCGCGGCCATGCTCGATCAGAAGCTCGTCGTGCGTTATTCCGATGCGGCCTGACGCCCCGCCCCTTTCATTCTCGAGGAAAAGACCATGAATCGCGTAACCCGATGCGGCATTGAACGCCCCACGCCGTTTTACTCACTCGCCGAGGGCCAGGCGGTGCGAGCCCGGCTCGACCGCTATCTCGACAGGAAGATGGCCGAATGGGCCGCTACCGTTCCCTATGCCAATCATCTGGAAAGCCGGAAGCTCGACAGCAAATGGTATCGCCGCCATACGATCGAGCATGTCTGGCGCATTCGCCTCAGCCGTTCCGCGCATTGCAAGGCGCTGCACGCGATCACCCAGATCTCGCCTGAAGCCGCGCAGCTTTACGCGGAATACCAGTCCGAGGAAATGAACCACGACCAGTTGTTCATGCAGGATTGCAAATCGCTCGGCGTCACGCAGGAAGAACTCCTCGCCACCGAGCCGTTCCTCGCGACGCGGCTTCTGCAGGGCTTTTTCTACTTCCTCTGCGAACACGAAAGCCCGCTCGGCGTGGTCGCATCGAGCTACCTGATCGAGTACACGACGGCGAAGCTCACGCCTCGCCAGATCGAATCGCTGCGAACAACACTCGGCGACGAGAAAATCAAGGGCCAGCTTGCGCACATCAACACCGATGTCGGCGAGGATCACGCGGGCGAGATGTGGCGCATCCTGCGCTATCTGATTCACTCGGAAGAAGACGTCGACAAGGTGCTGCGCTATTTCGACGACATCCAGACCATCCTCGCCATGTACTTCCGCGAGCTTTACGAGACCACGGTCTTGACACCCGTGGAGCGGATGGCAACCGCCTGAGTCTGCAATCCGCGGCTGCCGCGCCGGGCAGCCGCCGCATCTGGACTTGAACATGCATAAAGTACACGTCAGCACGACCGGGGAGAGCTTCACGCTGCCGCACGATGCCTATCTCTCCGATGCCGCCGAGCTGGAACTCGCAGGTCTCACCTTCGGATGCAGGGCCGGCATGTGCGGCATCTGCGTGATCGAGGTGATCGATGGCGCGGCCAACCTGTCACCGCCGGATGAGGGCGAGACGCGCTTGCTCGCCTTGCTCGGTTACACGGATGCAAGTCATCGTCTCGCGTGTCAGTGCCAGTTGCACGGCGACGTGACGATCCTGCAATACTGAGCCGGGAGACGCAGATTGAACCATGTCGTCACGCTAGCCGGCAGCCCGGCAGCCCGTTCTCGCAGCGGGTATCTGCTGCATATCGCCGAAATCGCGCTGCGCGCGCATGGCATCCCGGTGCGACGCATCGATGTGCGCGATCTGCCGGCGGCGGCGCTGGTCCACGCTGACTTCAACGACCCGGGCGTGCGCGCCGCGATCGCGCTCGTCGAAGAGGCGCAGGCAGTCGTCATCGCGACGCCCCTCTACCAGGCTTCCTATTCGGGTTTGCTGAAGACCTTCCTCGATCTGCTGCCGCGTTCTGCTCTGCAGTGCAAGCCGGTATTACCTCTCGCCACCGGCGGCAGTCTTGCTCATCTGCTCGCGCTTGATTACGCGTTGAAGCCGGTGCTGGCGTCTCTCGGCGCGCGCCATGTGCTTGATAATGTGTTTGCCACCGAGGGTGAGATCTCGCTGGGCGACGGTGTTTTCACGCTCACCGGCGCCATCGCGCAGCGCCTTGCCGATGCAGTGGAGTCGCTAGTACGGACGCTCGACGATGCGGCGGCGCTGAGACGCTTACACCAGCTGCGCGTGGTTCAATCGGTCGCTTAGCGACATGGCTGGCGCCCGCTCCAATTTTCCGTCTCGAACGTCCTTATCGCGAACTTGAGCCAGCAAAGGTTGGCCTCTGGCTGGTTGAAGGGAAAGATTTGCTGCACAGGCTGCAGAGGCTGGTGTTGGCAGCGCAAGGCTGAAGAGGCCTGCATGCTGCGACGTTTCTGTGCGCGCTGTCACCGATTCCTCGAGCTCACGGATCGGCGGATCCGCAAGGTGAATACGGTCTTCGGGGTTCCGTGCCCTTTCGCAGTGCCCGGATCGTTTGCTATCCGTGCGAGACGCCCCCGGAACAGGCGACTGCGGAACTGCTGTCGCTTGACGCCAGGCACGGCACTGATGCCGAATCGGCTGCCGTCGCCATGATGAGGTATGCGCCCGTTCCGTGCATTTCCTGGCAGTTTGTGCAAAAACGCTTTTTGATCAACGAATTACAAATCGGTCAAGTGACGGAAGTCGACGAGACCTCATAGCCTTGCTACAAGCGGCTTCTTACATCGTTACGCCAGATTTCGCACGATTCAAACGATTACCCCGGCCAATGCGGCGTGCGGCCGTGCGCCGCTCGGGCGCCGACGAGTCTCACATCATCGTCGAAGACGATTGCACGCGCGAAGGCGCTTCAAGGATTGCTGCCTGCACCACTTCCGCGTTGGAGGCGCTCTTCAACGTGCATAACGGCGACTAAAGCGTGAGCGCGAGTCACGGCGTGGCGGTGCTGCAACCCGGTAACCGCGCAGCCGATATAGTAAAGACGGATGACCGGGCGATGTGCGACACGGAGCGCAGTTGGGAGAACCGCTTGCCATCGATGCGGGGTGAACTTGCATCGTGACGCCGACGCAAGCACCATGCATTGTTCAATCAGACCGACACAGATCGATGTTTTCGGGCTGAATCTGACCCGTGAAGACAGACACTTTGTTGCCGTCGACGCCATAATTGAATTGGTTCCAGACCCGGCAATGTTCCGGGCGACGAGTTCGCGAATCCCGGCTGTTCCATGATGTGATTCACATCGGAGCGGTTCACGTAAATCTCGGCATCCGAATCAAAATGGAGCCGGCAAAAAGCGCAGTCAGTCTGCCGCGCCCGAGTTCAGCAATGAAAAGGTAATGTCTTGCGCACCTTCCCAAAGAACGAGTTTGCCGAATTCTGCCAGGTGCTCGTGGCCTTCAGTCAACGTGAAGAAATGATTGCCGGCCAGCTGACCCATTTTGCTCGCAAATATGGAGCTGCCATAGACGAACAGAAATTCCGTTTCGCTGAAGCCTCCCGGATAAAGAAGGATATCGCCACGTGACGCGTGGCTGGTGTGATTTTCGAAAGTAAGGCCGGTGTCGAAGTCGCCCAGCGGAATCCATACGGCTTCGCCGCTCCAGCGAGAATGAATTACCTTGTTTCTGAACGGTAGCAGTTCAAGGAAGCGTTGGCAGGTGCGGGGTGCTTTCTGTTCTTCGAGTTGCCCGACAAAGCGGAACGGGCCGGCGTCTACGAGAATCTTTTTCATGGCGTCTCCATACGATGGTTAATCACTTTGTGTTTGCCGAGACCACCTCGGTTCGCAATGCCGTCGGCTCGGGCGTGCCAAAGAAACGTTGCAGTGTTCATTATGAGCAAGCACCCGAGTCCACAGTCGCGATTCTGCCAAGGTTCTATGCTAGATGCTTCGCGTTCCTAGATTGCCATTTCAACCGCTCACGTTAATGTGCCACCCGCAATCGCTGAGGATTTGGTTAGCCCGGCGACCCGCTGTTCAGCAGCCTTTCAAGCGGTTGGGGCAGCCCGCGGTTCGGCTTGGCTGGCGGTTGGGTGAAACTGCCTTTCGTCGCCTTTTTCGGGCTGAGCCGGACGAGTCCTTCGATTTGAGTAATCGCAGTCGACACGCCATCGACCACCGGGACCGTCAACTCGTCACGGATCTCGCGTGCGAGTCCGGCCAGCGGCGCACCGGCAATGATGATGACATCGGCGCCGTCTTCGTCGACCACGTGGTTACACAGCGTCTTCAGTCTTACTGCGTAGTCCTGCTGCACGCTGCCGATATCGCGCAACGGCTCTTCGAGAGAGCGGATGCTGGCGAGGCGGCTCGCCAGATGACTGCGTTCGACCGTTTCGCGATACCACGCCTTGATTCGCGGCGAGATCGCGATGATCGAAAAGCGCTGCCCGAGCGTCGCCGCGGTCATGAGTGAGGACTCGGTCAGCCCGACTGCCGGCACGTCGAGCAGTTCCTTGATGCCCTGCAGGCCGGGATCGCCGAACGCCGCGACCACGACACCATCGTAGCTGCCATGACGTTCGGCGGCCACGCACGCGGTCGCATACGCGCCCACCAGCGCTTCGAAGCGTGTCTCGATATACGCCACGCCGAATGGCGCCGTCGCGACCTCGATGTCAGTACCGGGCGAAGCGCTGCGCTGCGCCTCTGCCTGAATCAACGTCGACACGCTTTCAGAGATGTTGGGGTTGATGACGAGAATCTTCATGCTGCTCTCCAATCTCAGAGGTCGACGTACTGCGGTTTTCCAGCGGCGAGAAAGTGCCCTCGGCCCGCTCTCGGCTCGAGATAGCGGCCACTCTCGACCAGCAGTTCGCCGCGTGACAGGCAGTGCTTCGGCCAGCCCTGGACCGTTCGGCCCTCGTACGGCGTGTAGTCGACGTTGTGATGCAGCGCGTCGTTCGCGATAACGACTTGCTTGAGCGGGTCCCACAGCACGATGTCGGCGTCGGCGCCGATCGCGATCGTACCCTTGCGCGGATAGAGACCGTACAGCTTCGCGGGATTCAGCGACGTCAGTTCGACGAACTTGTGCAGCGACAGCTTGCCGGAACTCACGCCATCGAACAGCAACGCCAGTCGAGTCTCTATGCCCGGGATGCCGTTCGGGATGTGCTCGAACGATACTTCTTCGCCGCCGGGCTTCTTGCCTTCTGGATCGTCGTAGGAGAACGGCGCGTGATCGGACGAGAACACGCTGAATACGCCGCGCTTGAGTGCGCTCCACACTGCCTTCTGGCTGGACGAGTCGCGCGGCGGCGGACTGCATACGCACTTTGCGCCGTGGTAACCGTCCTCGTGGCCCAGATCCTCGGCGGTCAAATACAGGTACTGCGGGCACGTCTCCGCGTAAATGTTCAGGCCGCGTTGTTGCGCCCATTCGATTTGCTCGATCGCGTCCTGGCCCGACACATGCACGATCAGGATCGGCACATCGACGAGTTCGGAGAAGGCAATCGCACGGTGCGTCGCCTCTCGCTCGACCACCGCGGGGCGCGACAGCGCGTGATATTTTGGCGCGTGCTTGCCGGCTTCGGTGAGCCTGTCAGTCAGCCATGCGATGCAGTCAGAATTCTCGGCGTGCACCATGACCAGCGCCTGATTGCGACGTGCGACATCCATCACTTCGAGGATCTCGCGGTCACTGAGCTTGAGATCGTCGTAGGTCATGTAGATCTTGAACGACGTGTAACCGGCCGCGATGAGTTCCGGCAGTTCGCGCTCCAGCACCTCGGGCGTCGGATCGGAGACGATCAGGTGAAACGCGTAATCGGTAACCGCGCGGCCGTCGGCGCGGCGATGGTAGTCGTCTACCGCGGCCTTGAGCGATTGGCCTTTGGCCTGCGCGGCGAACGGGATCACCGTCGTCGTGCCGCCGCACACGGCCGCGCGCGTGCCGCTCAGGAAGTCATCGGCCATCTTCAGGCCATCGGGCATCGGCTGGTCGAGATGGCAATGTGCATCGATACCGCCGGGCAAGGCCAGCAAGCCGGTGGCGTCGATCTCGCGCGCGCCTGAGCCGAGATCACGGCCCAGCGCGACGACGATGCCGTCCTTCACGCCAATATCGCAGTTGAAGCGCTCGGACGCGGTTACCACGTCCGCGTTACGGATCACCAGATCGTAGAGGGTTGTCATCGCAGGCCTCTCATGCAACTTCGGAAAACAGGCGGCCCCAGCCCGTGAGGCGGGTCGTATCGTAGCCGGCGAGCTTCAGCGACTTCCACACGACGGTCGAGATGGTGTCGTAAAGCGGAATGCCGTGGCGCTGCTCCACTTCCGGCGCCAGATGCGCGGCATGCAGGTTCGTGCAAAAGGTGACGATCGCCTCCGGGCCTTGCATCGCGACATCGCGAATCTGCGCGCGCAGCGTGTCTTCGCTGACCTCGGAAAACTGGAAGTTCACCTTCAGGCCCAGATGGCTTTCGGCCGTGCAGTCGACTCCGCTCTCGCGGTAATTGGCGACGATTTTCTGCTGAACGTCGTCGAGGTACGGACTGACCAGACCGAATTTCTTCGCGCCGGTCTTGTCCAGAATCTCGTTCAGCGCCAGCACCGATGTGGTTGCCGGAATGTTGGTCGCCGCCTCGATTTCGCGGCACAGACGGCGGTCGGTCTCGAAACCGAGCCAGCCGGATGACGTGCCGTTCCATGCGATCACATCGACCCTGGCGTCGGCGAGCAGCTTGGCGGCCTGAATGATGTTGCTTGTGTCGAACTGGCCGAGCGCCTTGTCGGACAGAGATATCTCGGTGACCGTGAAGCGCGAGAAATGGGCACTGACACCGGGCAGCCGAGCCACCATCGCGCTCGTGATCGGTTCGAGCGCGGTATTGGACGACGGCGTAAGCATGCCGAGCCGGACGCGTTTGCTCATGATGAAGTCAACAATGATTTTTTAAAGGTGAAGAAGGTCGGAATCAAACCGGCAGCTTGCGTTCGTAGTCGATGAGCGTCGAACAGATGAAGAGTCCAACGCCTGCGGCAGCGAAAGCCATCAGCGCCAGAAAATAAGAGCCGGTGGTCTGTACGATCAGGCCGACGACGATCGGAACGAGCACGCCGCCGATGTTGCCGCCCAGATTCATCAGGCCCCCGAGAAAGCCGATCTTGTTGCGCGTGCCGAGGATCGAGGGCAGGCACCAGTACAGACCGCACCAGCGCAGGAAGAACAACGTGGATGCGAGCAGCACCACAACCGTCATCGGGTTGCGGACATAGGCCACCGAGAAAATCGACGCCGTGGCCGCCACGGCAGCGATACCGAACAGCGTGCGCATCACGCGATTGGGGGAACCGCCGGCCGCTTTCCACTTGTCGGCGATCCATCCACCGACCAGCTCACCGACGAAGCCGCTGAAGAAGATCGCGAAACTCGCGCCGCCCATCTGCTGGATATTGAAGCCGTGCACTTTGTTCAGATAGTTCGGCATCCAGGTGAGCAAGCCGTAGAACACGGAGTTGAAGCACATCCAGCCGAAGAACATGCCCCACACCGAGCGGTAGCGGAAGAAATCCAGGCTGCGTCCGCTGGCATGAATCGGCTCGCTGCGGTGCTCTTCCTGCAGCGCCGTTTCGATATAGTCCGCCTCGGCCTGATTGACCGCCGGATGTTCGCTTGGGTTATTACGGATGTAGTACCAGGCGAACACGCCGGCCAGCATGGTGCCGACACCCGCCACCACGAAGGACGTGCGCCAGGATCCGAACTCGCTGATGAGCCCGGAGATGATGACCGCGCCGAGCGCCGCGCCGAGCGGAGCGCCGCCGTCGAGCAGCGTCGCGCCGCGGCCGCGTTCGTGTCGCGTCATCCACATGGCGTTGAGTTTGCCGCCAGCCGGGTAGATCGGCGCTTCAGCGGCCCCGAGGCCGAGACGGGTGAGAATCAGCGCGGTGGCCGTCGAACAGGCAGCGGCAATGCCCTGGAAGAAACCCCAGAACAACGTGGCGCACGCAATCACGATGCGCGGCTTGAACCGGTCAGCCAGCATGCCTCCCGGAATCTGCATCAGCGCGTAGGTCCAGAAGAACGAGCTGAGAATCAGTCCCTGCACTGCCGGGGCGATATTGAATTCCTTCGCGATCAGCGGCATGGCCACGGACAGCGAGGCCCGGTCCACATAGTTGATCGAAATCAGCATCAACATGATCAGAAAGACTCGCCAGCGTACGCCGGTTCGGACCTCGGCCTGCACGGCCGTCTTTGCGGTTTGCATCTATGTCTCCTCCGTTCGCCTGATCTCGGCCTTCGGTTTAAGGGTTTGTACCGGGACGGCTCCCGGCGCGGTGCGTCACATGCGTTTGCGCAGTATATGATCGTTGATTATGAATTACAAGCGCCGTAGACCATTGATGTTTATGTACTTTTTTATTTCTGTAGATAGTCAGCCGCGCCTGTAAGACAATACGCATCGAGGGAAGCTGCCAAAGGAAAACAGGGCGAGATGGACACGAAGTCACTACCGGCCGAGGCCCGCAAGCGGATCAGCCTGCGCGGCACGGGCATGTACGCGGCGATCGCGGAGCGATTGCGCGAGATGATTCTCGATGGTGAGTTGGCTCCGGGCGAGCGTATCGACGAGAAGGCGCTGTGCGAACAATTCGATATTTCGAGAACGCCTCTGCGCGAGGCGCTCAAAACGCTGGTGACCGAGGGCCATGTCACCCACCGGCAGCACATGGGCTTTCAAGTCGCACCGATCAACAAGGACGAGATTGCTGCCATCTTTGAAGTGCTGCATGGACTGGAGGAAACGGCCGGACGCCTTGCTGCGCAGCGTATCGACGACAAGCAGATGAAGGTGCTGATGGATCGCCATCGCACCATGGAGACCTTTCACCGCGAGGGGAAACGTACGGCTTACTACCGCGCCAACCAGAAGGTGCATCAGCAGATCGTCGATGTCGCGGGAAATTTCGTGCTCTCCGATCTGTACTCGTCGTTGATGAGCAAGATCCATCGCGCGAGAGGTGCGGCCAATGCCGATGTGCTGCGCTGGGCCGAATCCCTCGACGAGCACGGTGAAATTTTGGATGCGCTGTCCAGGCGCGACGGAGCGTGCCTCGCCCGGCTACTGCGTGAACACTCCGAGCACACTGCAGCGGAAGTGATGAAAGTGTTGGAGTCCACAAGCGGGAATTAGCGAAGGCGTGGAAGACTGGCTTGGTCGGTGCACTGGGAGACCGAACCGTCCACCGCTAGATTGAAGCCGTCGGCCACACACGTCTACGCACCGCACGACGGGGCGACGATTAACTGCCGCGCGACATGGCGTGAGCAAGCGAGCGAAACGATCAATTGGCGCAACTCTTCATGTCGACGCCGTGATCGCGTGCTCATGCATTTGCAAAGTAGTGTCTTCCTGATGACATCGCGTTCATCGACACGCTCTAGCTAACAACCGACACGCTGCATAAGCTGAAGTTCCACGAACAAGTCGGCATTGACATGCCACCCGGACGTTCCTATCCCGGAAAATAAACGGAATCAAGGGCCCCCTATAGGGGTGGTCTGCCCGCAATGTGCGCCGCCGCCTGACGACACAGATCTCGTCGGGATCAGATGCTTGCTGGCAGCATGTGAGTTGCCAGCTGAGGAAGTCACGACTGCACTGCTACCGGGATTTCTCGTTTCCGTCGACGAAGGGGGAGCGACGGCGTCTGACTGGAACCTTTGGGCGCTCATACGTTGCTCAGGTCGCTGGCCGTCGCTTTGCGTCTACGTGCAACGGGTCTCGGCACCTCTCTGCTTCTTGCGATAAAGCGGGAAGCGAGAGCGTGCACGTATGCCAGTTTGCATGAGAAAGCACATGGCGTGAGCTATCGCGCTACGCGCCGTTGCGCGCGACACGTGATCGTTTAGCGCAAGTGGCTGAACCGACCTATCCACGTCGGTATGCTGACTCGTCATCAACCGAACTGGGTCACTCCCTCAACTCGCTGCTGAAGCGATCGATTCCGCATGGCCGCATTCGCGAGCGACGCCGATGTACCGAAAAGCCGAGGTAAGCCGGCAGCAACCGCGGGCTTCGACGCCGTCGCCCTCCTCTGTACGCCTCAACGAGCGCCGCGTGCAGACGGCTGAATTCCTGACGCAGTCGGATCAGTTCGTCCTGTTCGCCTTCGTGATCTCGGGGCAGGATCTCCCTCATCAGAGCCGTCACGCGCGATGCCGGTTGATCTCACCGCACACGCGCCGTTTCCAGCCGCCCCGTCAGTGCGGGCTTTACCACCAGCCGCCAGGTCGGGAGCCACGCGTAATCGTCCACCTCGCCCGTGCTGGTGAATTCCGCATCGAAGCGCCGACGTAGCGCGTCAAGTGATGCGTCACCTAGCCCAGACGCTCGCGCCACAGCGGTTTGAGGAATTGTTCACCCCAGCTCCGCGAGCAACGGCCACGCGGCATCCAGCCCGTCCGCGTGGTACTGCGTCTCGGTCATCCATGCCAGCGGCGGCGGAATCCGCCACCAGGACTCAATTTCTTCAACCGATTCGCGCGCGATCCGCCACTCGCCCGCGAGAAGCCAAAGCGGCGCGACACGGTGCGCCGCTTCGGTACCGCAATCTCCGAATGGACAGCAGCAAGTGTTTCGAGCACGCGTTGCTTCTCGGCCTGAACGTAAATCGTCATGGCCCGCAGCGACGCATGACCCAGCGCCTGCAGCACGACGTCGACCGACACCTTGTCGGCGGCGGCTGGGTCCCGAGCGCATTGCAGGAAAGCACGCGCGTTCGTCTGGCTGCGCAACGATCGTTCACGGACCCAGCGACTTCCCTGGCGCCCCTCTCCTTTTGGCGCAATAGGCACTTCACTTGTAACCGACTGGGCGGTCAGGTTTGCCGGTGCGCGCGGCAAAAACACCTATCAATTTCCGATATTCTTCCTATGATATGAACACTGTGGATGCGCGCTCCACAGCCTGCCCACCAACTTCCAATTGCTCCATCCGGAGCATCTGTGCAGTATCACCACCCTTGGAGTTTCTAATGAGTAACCTTGCATCGGTTAGCATTCCTGCACAAAAAGAGATCCGCTCGGCGAATGACACAATCGCGCAGCTCAGGGACTTCCAGAGCAAGAACTGGGCGATCGGTCTGAACGGCGACACCTTGGCGCCGGATGGCTTTCTGGCCTTCTTCACCGAACGCAATCTTCCGTTCAGCTACTACGTGCGGGCCAAGGGCGTCAATGTCGGTGAGCCGAGTGCCTATCAGACCAACATCGCCACGCTGACGCAGTACATTGGCAACATCCGCGCAGCTGAAACCACGGCCGTGCACAGCGTGATCAGGGAACTCGAGACTTACAAGGCCAGGAACTGGGCAATCGGTCTGAACGGCAGCACGCTGCAGCCGGACGGCTTCCTGCCATTCTTCGACACGCGCAGCATTCCTTTTGCCTATTACGTGCGCAGCAGCGGCGTCGATCTGGGCTCCCCTGATGCCTATGATGTCAACATCAGGGCTCTCCAACGTTATCTCGCGGAAGTCTAGGCGTTGATCCTTGCGGCAGGGCGCCGGGATAGTCTCTGCCGCTCCATCAGCATCAGATGTCGAGTGTCAAACGAAAAAAGTGCACTGAAGTCGTCCATTTCGAGGCGGACTGGAAAAGGCGTGAGGTTGCGCTTCTTGGCAGTCCCCTAGAAGTCCAGGGTTACAGAAATTGGGGCGCGCCCACAGGAGTTTCACCATGAGTTTCGAAATTGCCACCTGGTACGACACATGGAACAGCACCGGTCTAAACAATCTGGTGCAAGGGAAAGTGCCGCTCAATTATGCTAGCCGCTACAATCTGGCGTTCGGCGAATTCGTGGCGGGCTCAAACGGATACACGGTGAACCTCAATGCGCAGTTCGCGGGCCAAGTTCTGACGCAAATTCGAACGCAGGCACCCGGCGTCCTGATCTACGCGGGTGTGGGAGACACAGGGCTTTCCGCGACGGTGCAGGACAATCTGAAGAACAACAATCGGTCGACGGCGAACATCGTTGCCTACCTGCAGCAGCAGGGCCTCAACGGAATCACGATCGATTCGGAACAGGACGGCATGGCCTACGTGTCGGAACTGGTGTCCCAGCTCGGCCCGAGTTTCAAACAGGCCGGCCTCGGGATCGCGGTCTCGGTTCCATGGCCGAGCAACGGCCCAATCGGCCTTTATGGCAAGCATGCCGTGGCGGCGTTTAACGAGTACGTCGACGCCGTCGAGCTCCAGGATTACTCGTCCGAAAATACGCCCGCGGATGCTCAGGTTTGGATCGATGCGGGGGTCCAGAGGGCCATCCTGATGGGCGGCGTCTGCACCGAAAACAGCGGCGTGCAGACGTCGCTCGAGGACACGGCTGCCTGGACCACGTTTGCACTGCAGAACCAATTGCGGGGCATGTTCAGCTGGCGGCTGGACAACGACCATGGTCAGCAGGGCGAGCAAGAAGATGTCGATCCGACCTTCACCGGTGCGCAAACCATCTACAACACGGTCCAGGGTTACGGCAACCGCGGAGCTTCCGCTTCCTTGACTTGAGCCGTTCGCTGCGACCTCAACCGCGCTCGCACTTGCTACGAGACCTGCTCGGGATTGCATTCGATCATCGGTATCATCTTTCACGATGCCTAGTCGCTCACGAGGCAGTATAGGGGTGATCGTCCTTTGGGTGCATAAAATGGCGTGATTGGCGACATGACCCTGCACTCGGGCAAATTGAAAACGAGAGGCCGTTGCGGGCGCCGAGTGCCGCCGCGGTGATCCGGTCGCTGCGCGACGGTATCGACATGCTGGAACGGCGTCACGCGTGGCGCGGTGACTTCTACGACCGTGGCTAACTTTCCAGCCGAACGACGTCGATGGAATTCCGAGGCAATGGCGGGCGATGTTAGGTTGCCAGGGGCCCTGCCGCACCTTGAGTTTGAACAGCGTTTTGACGTCGTTTTCCTCGCGGACAAACTTGGATAACGCTGCGTGGACGGCGCGATCCGCGTCGCATTCCAGTCGGGTCAATGTCCTCACATGCCTTCAGAATCTGGGGCATCTGCTTCATGTTCGACAGCAGGCTCACTGCGAACTGAACACGCTCCGCGGGTCGGCGAGCTGTTGTTCCCCGTCGATATTTTTGCGATCGCCAGTCCATCGCTGCTCGACGGCCCGAAGCCATTGACCGGGCCGTCCGATCTCACCAAGCATGTCCTGCTCCACGACGCGCATGACTTGTGGCCGGAATATCTCGCTTCACTGAAAAATGGAAGTCGAGTCGATCCCATCAAGGGAGCGCGCTTCAATCAGTCGTCACTCGCCATTGACGCGGCCGCGGCCGGTCAGGGGATCGCATTGACCAACGAACCCTTGGTGGAACGAGACATAGCAGCGGGCCGGCTGCGCCGGATTTTTGATTTTTCGTTTTCCCTCTCGCTCGGCTACTACGTCGTGTATCCGGAAGAGTCGCCGGATTCGGATGCAAAGCGGGCGATGCGGGATTGGCTGTTCGCGCAGGGTGAAAGGGATAGGCAACTCATGGTGCAATCCAAACACCCCGCCAGGAATCCGCATCGCGGATGAACCTGACGCGAACATGTCCGCCCGGAGATAAATCAAGGTAATCGATCTTTGACACTTCGATGTCGACCAGGCAGAAGTTCTCGATGCCGGCGTTTCGCTCGGCATCGCCGGATTCAGGCGGGACGTGTGCGTCGCCTGGCGCTTCGATCGGCGTGCCGGGAGGAAGCGGCGCTCGATAGAGTATCAACGTGCGCGGCCTGCTCGCATTCCAGACCGCGTCTCTCCGTTCACCACTATCGACGAATCTGGCGATGCCTTCAAGGCGAATCTGCAGGCCCGCATCGAAGTCGCAAGCGACCATCGCGATGCGCGGGTCTTTCTTAAGCTCGCTCACTTTTTCGGACCGGATGTCCGTGTGAAAGGTCACCGTGCGTTGATCGCGATTAACCTGACGAAGCACGACGGTGCGAACCCTCGGTGCGCCATCCAGCCCCAACGTTGCAATTTGCACCATGGTGAAAGACGAGCGCTCCTTCCCAGCATTGGCGCCTGCGGTCAACAGAGCCCAGATTTGATCAAGAATTTTCTGCATGGAGTTCGAATATTGCCTCAATCTCGAGCGGCGAATTGAGCGGAAGTACCGTGACGCCCATTGCGGCTCAAGCATGTCGCCCTTTGTCGCCCAGAACCTCGACCAGGAAGTCGGACGCGCCGTTGACCACCGCGGGTTGTTCGACGAAGCCAGGCACGCAGGCAACGAACGCTGAAAGCCTGACGACCCGAGAAATGCGGTTGAGGTCGCCTGTCGCTGCCTTCACTTGCGAAAGCATGTTGATTGCGCAGGTTCTGGCGAGCTCCTTGCCACGAGCAACGTCGAGCTCGCGACCCAGCAAGCCGGTCACCTCCAGCCGATTGTTCACGAACGGGAGCGTTCCCGCAAGAAACAGCAGATTCCCTGTTTGCACAAACGGAACATAGTTGGCGGCCGGAAGAGGTGCAACGGGTAGCTCAATGCCAAGCTCAGCCAGACGTTTTTCGATGTCCACGATCCGCCTTCTGTTGGCGTCGTCAAACGTCTCGCAGCGTATTGCAGCGGCCCATCGTCTGTCGAATCATCTTTTTTGTTGCCTGGGAAGAGATTTTCTACTGCCTTGGAATAACAGACTGCATCACCGGATCGGACGCCGATCGCTTGGTCTCGGTACCCTCGACAGGCGTAACCAACTGCTCCGCGCATGAAGGTTCGCTGTGCGACGTAGAGCAGCCGCTCGAGTGACCCGGTGGAGGCGATGGCGAGCCGCGGCCACTGGCCGAACCCTGCCTCACGACGAACGCTGCCGCCTCGGCCTTATGGAAAGCTTCGCATAAGGCCGATACGCGCGGGTCGAGCGTCGGGCCGGTTCCGAGTTGAACTGGCCGTCCGAGTGGCCACCGTCTGACTCGGCCGAGCGGCGAAACTGGCAGAACCCGAGAGTTCAAATCAAGGGACGAGCTCGATGCTAAGTTCGTCATTTACTGCGAAAACAGCACCGCCAAGATCCGCTCAAGTTCGACGATTTTCCTCACAATCGTCCCAGTATCGCAGTGGGTCGCGATGGTCCGGATAACGTAAGTCAAGCCACGCTGCGAGCTTCGTCCAGTCTGGATGGTGGGTTCCTGTTCGCGCCGACCAGTTCGACGATCGCTCAAGAATTCGACTATTCCCGCGATCTCGAACAAGCACGCTTCCGAGACCGTTCAAAGTGTTTGCCTGCGATTCGATAAGGTAACGTTGCAGGAGCCTGACTGAGTTCAGCATCTTGGCCCACCCGTATAACCCGCGAGCCACGCCAAAAGCGTCACGCAATTCGATGGGGCCGCTCTCAGCGGCGAACCGCTGTCAACCCCTCAGGAAACTCTGCGACCACCTCATCTTTACCTTCTCCCGCCCACTTCACACGTAAGGCGCGCGTCATCGCTTCGCGCATGCGAGGCACCGATTGGTAGCCCGGCGGCAGTTCGACCGACACTGGCAGTGTGATCAGGTGGTCTTTCCAGAGGGTGGCTTCGTCCTCAACGCGCTTTACGATATCGGACACGTCTGGCCCGAACGGATTCTCGGGGCCGCTCGACACGCTCGCCTTTGCCGGCGGCAACCCCTCGAAAAGGCTCTCAGCGTCCTGCTGTACCGCGCGCCTTCGGGTCGACACGGGCGCCCGCGGGTCCGCGCTGACCGACAAAAGGCGGAGCAGATCGCGTCCTGAGCGAGAGAAGCGCCTCACCGACGCACCTCGCAGCGCCTCTGCCTCTCGCCGTGCGGGCCCATTGCGCTTACAACGAATACCGCAAATTGCACACGTCGAAGGATCACACCCAGGCGCGTCCGGGATCCAACGTGTTCGGGGAAGAAGTTCTCGGGCCGGGACGGCAACCATCGCTTTGGCGGGTTGCTATAGCCTATCAACGACTAGGGACGACCGCATTGGAACCTCTTGCATCATCGCACGGACTACGAGGGTTCGCGAACCTCATCGAGTCGTTGAAGCAGCGCCACGGAGGCTCTGTTGCGGGATACGCCACGCCGAATTCAACTGATCTACCCGGTACAAAGGATCCTCTGCATTCGCAAGTGATGGAGCAGGCCTCGCCAACGTTTCCGGCAGCGTCACCGCGGGGGTTTGTGTTCCCGTCCGACAAGAAATCCGCAGCAGCCGTTCGGAAGTGAAGCCATGACGCGGACTGAATCATCGATGCTGCTCCTTCCGGGGTGTCATGTACACGCCAAATAGGCCCTCATGCAGGCGGCTGAGCGCTTGGCGAAGGACGATCAGTTCATGCTGATCGCCTTCGTGTTCTCGGCGCAGAATCTCCCCGAGCAACGCGGTCGCACGCGATGCCGGTAGGTCGCGCAGCACACGCGCCTCTGCGAGTCTGCCCGCAAGCGCCGGTTTCATGACCAACAGCCACGCCGGGAACCACGCATAATCTTCGACCTCGCTTGTGCCGGGCAACGCAGCATCGAAGCGTCGGCGCAGCGTATCGAGTGAGGCGTCCTCCAGCGCGACGAGTAGCGCTGCAAACTGGGCCGGCGCCAACCACGCCAACTCTGCGGATAGCGGCCACGCCGCGTCTACTCCGGCCGCCCGATAGCGCGCCTCGGTCATCCATGCGAGGCGCGACGGGATGCGTCACCAGGACTCAATCGTTCCGATCGCATCGCTTGCCGCTGCACGATCGCCTGCTCGAAGCCACAGGGGTGCCGCGTGACTGTCAGTGTCGATGCCACAATACGTCGGTGGTGCGGCGCGCTGGGCGAGCGGGCGCCAGCACGGTGTCAGCCAAGCTTGAGCGGTGTGCTCGGGCAGTACCCGGCGGGCAGCAGGCACCACCTCACTCTCAAAGCGACAGCAGATCGCGGCCAACTCGGCATGATCCGTCAGCGGAACCGTTGATGCGTTCTCTAGTTCGCAAACAAGCACGGTCATCGCGGGTAGCGCGCTGTCGCCAGCGTACTCGCGGGCAAGCAGCGTCAGTGCCGTTCGCGCCGCCGCCGCGCTGCGACGCTGCAGCTGCTCCACCACGTCATTGCGCAATGCCACGTCACGGCTGTCTGCGAAGATATCGAGCTGCTGCATGGTCTGCTGCATCAGCATCGCGCTCAGGAAAGGCCTATGAAGAGCGTTTGGGTTAGTCGATTTCACCGCGTCGAGAAAGCTGCCACCGTAGCTTTCGTTGGCGGTCCCCACTGTCATCTAAGGGTGCGGTCGCTACCGATCCCTACCGACGTGGCTCGAGCATCGTTCCTCGCCATCGGCGAGCGCCGCAGCGACACGCGTACACCCGCGATTCGGGCGTTGACTCTGTCGTTATCCTTGCTGATGCCCGCCAAGATCGCGAAATCACGATGCCCCAGACTCAATTGGTACTCGGTGGCCTGCCTCGCGGAACGAAGGTTGTCAAAGCCAACACATGCTCGCCCACCGGCAGGATCGTAGACGTAGGGGTTGACGAACGGGACGCCGCGCATGTCGAGAAAATCGTACAGCGCCGTTCTAATGCAAACCGCCCACGAGCTCCACACCTTCGGCGCCGCGCTCGATCAAGAGTTGCCTTTGCTTGAGTTCCTTCCGGATGTCAAAAGCTGAATTATCGAATTTTAAGTAGGCGGATAGATTAATGCATTGTTGGGCGAAGGCGCATCGAGGCCTTGCATATCGACGTGGAAACGCTGGCTCAGCAAGCCCGCGTGCATCGGAACACGATCAGCCGTCAGTCTGCATCCGAGATGCGTACAACGATTTCTCCGCGACGCTCTGCGGGTCATTCGCGCAGCGACCGATATCTCCGGGGACGTCACAAAGGCACTCTTCTGGTATCAAAACGAACCTCTGCCCGTGTTTAAATTCAAGACCGCCGAGCAATGGTCCCTGAAGGTCGGGCGGTCGAGCGAACCGTACCGGGCTCAACACGCTCTATCTCGCGTTGGACCACGACACGGCCATCCGAAAATATCAGCAGCTAACGGTCTCACCGATTCCCAGATCCACGGCAGCATGCGCGGAATCGTAGCGAGATGACGCGAGATCAGATTGACGAACGGCACGTTCAGCGTGGCCCGCGAATCCGCAAAAATGCGCGCGGTCTCGCCGGATGCTTCGCTTTCCGGCACGGGGTCGATCAGATCAGTTTCGTTCATCTCTCGGATTCCATAGCACTTGCAAACGCTGATCCAATACGCCCGACACGTCCGCGCTGTCCGCGCCAGCCGAAGCAACACACGCTTATGAAATCCGCGGCGGCCCCTCAGGCGACGAACGCGTTACGCGACCTTGATGTTCGACGTGCGAGGATATGCCGTCTTTCGCCAATCACCCGACTTCGGAACCGGCAAACCGAGGTTCTCGCGCAGCGTGCCGCCCGTATATTCCTTGCGAAACAGGCCGCGCCGCTGCAACTCCGGCACGACCATGCGCACGAAATCCTCGTACGCGCCGGGCACGTGCGTCGGCGCGATCACGAAGCCATCGACGGCGCCTTCGACAAACCATTGCTCCATCTGGTCGGCGACCATCTTCGGCGTGCCGCAGAACACCGGGAATTCCTCAATGCGCGCACGCTTTGAGAAATCCACGAAATCGCGCACCGACGGATTCTTCTTGCCCGAGAGCGTCACGACGCGATCGCGGAAACCGGTCCAGCCGGAGATCGCGGCCATTTCGGCATCGCTGAATGGATCGTCGTAGCCGCGCTTCGAGAAGTCGGTGTTGAGCACTTCGCACAGCAGCGCGAGCGAATCGATCGGTTTCGCGAGCGAGTCGATGTATTCGCGTTCTTTCTGCGCGATCTCGTCCGACTCCGCCACGATCGTGTAGCACGCGGTAGAGATCTTCACGTCGTCGGGGTTGCGGCCAGCGTCGGCGAGCGCCTGTTTCATCTCCGCGTATTGCTTCTTGCCCACCGCGAGATTCGGATACACGACGAAGATGAGATCCGCCCAGCGCGACGCGAACAGACGCCCGCGCCCGCTCTGCCCGGCCTGGATCAGCACCGGATGCCCCTGCTGCGAGCGCGGCACCGTGAACGGCCCGCGCGACTTGAAGAAGCGCCCTTCATGATCCAGACGATGCACCTTCGACGCATCGGCGAAGCGGCCACTCTCCTTGTCGAGAATCAGCGCGCCGTCTTCCCACGTGTCCCAATGACCCATCACGGTTTCGACGAACTCGTCGGCGCGGTCATAGCGAAGGTCGTGCTCGAGATGCGCGCTCTCGCCGAAGTTCGCCGCTTCCGAATCGTTCAGCGATGTGACCACGTTCCACGCGGCGCGGCCCTTGGTCATCAGATCGAGCGTGCCGAACGTGCGCGCGATATGGAACGGCTCGTAGTACGTCGTCGAGTACGTCGCGCCGAGGCCGAGTTTCGACGTGGCCATGCCCATCGCGGTCAGAATCGAGATGAGGTCCATCTTCACGGCGCGCACGCCGTGCTCGACAGTCTGCGCATGATCGTTACCGTAGATGTCGGGCATCGCGAGGCGGTCGTCGAAGAACGCCAGATGGAACTTGCCCTCTTCCAGCGTGCGCGCGACCCGCTGGTAGTACTCGGGCGTCGTGAAATCCTGCATCGCCGCGCTGTGACGCCACGACCCGGGATAAGTCGAGCAGTTCTGCGCCTGCAGAAAGCCAATCAACGTCATTTGCTTTTTAGTCATTTCGATATCCTTGTGAACATGATTTTATGCGCCGACCGATACTTCATTGACGGTCTCGATGCAGTCACGTCGGCGAATCGGCGAGCGCGTCATCAGGAGGCTCACGAGCGCACCGGCCAGAGCGAGCGCACCCGCGATATAGAACGCGTTGTTGTAGCTGTGCGTGATGGCGACGACGTAGCCGGTGGCAATGGGCGCGATCATCGCGAACGAAGCGCCGCCCGTGATCAGCAGGCCCGTACCGCGTCCGACTTCCGCCGACGACGGCAACAGGTCGCCTATCAGCGCGATGTTCATCGCAAGCGCGGCTTGAGCACCGGTCAGCGAGAGCGTGAAGACGGCGACCATGACCCACATGTCATCGACGAAGGGCGTCGCGAGCACGACCGATGTCAGCAGCATCGATGCCGCCACCATGTTGCGCCGTCCACCCTTGTTGATTGCATCCGCGGGCAGCAAACGGTCGCTCAGCTTGCCGATTGCGAGCGCAAGAATCACCGAGAGCGCGTACGGCAGCGCCGTGAAATAGCCGCTCTTCACGATGTCCAGATGCCGCTCCGTCTGCAGATAGCTCGGCAGCCAGGTGAGAAACAGAAACTGCGCGTACGAACCGAAGCCCTGCGTGATGAGCAGGCCCCACACGCTCACCGACTTGAGCAGATCGGGAATGGAGAGCGTCGGTCCGGTGGGCGTATCGGGCAGGCCGCCGTTGCGCTCGCGCAGAATCAGCGCGCGCTCGTTCTCGTCGATGAAAGTGGCGTACTCGGGCTTCCTGAACCACTTGAGCCAACACAACAGCCAGATCGCGCCGGAGCTGCCGACGAGCACAAAGCCCGTGCGCCAGCCGAACATCTGCACCGCCCAGGCGACGACGAGCGCGCCGATCGCGGGCCCGGCATACGAGCCGCTATTGAGCACCGCCGCGGCGATACCGCGTTCGCGCGCCGGCATCCATTCGCGAATCACCTTGCCGCCCGCCGGATACGACGAGGCCTCGCCCGCGCCCATCACGAGGCGCGTGACGAGAATCGACATATAGCTCCACGCAAAGCCTGTCGCAACGGTCGCGGCCGAAAAGATCGCCATGCCTACGGCGTTGACGTAGCGCGTGCCCCAGCGGTCGAGCGCAAGACCCCAGATGATCAGACTCGCAAAGTATGTCCAGATGAACGAAGACAGCAGAAAGCCCATTTGAATGGGGCTGATGCCGAATTCGCGCGCGATCGGCTGCGCTGCCACCGACAGCGCGACGCGGTCGATGTAGTTGATGCTCGTGAGCGAAAACAGAAACAGGTAAATGAAGATGCGGCGATTTTTCATACGTCTCCTCCGAAAATCCGTGCGTACGTTTGTCGTGCGCCGGACGGTCTTTGCCTTTACGGATGTGTGTGCAACGCCTGTGCCTTGCGGTTATGAGATCGCCTCCGCTGCAAGTTCCTCGACGCCGAGCGCATAAACACGATTCGCCGTGCCCGCGAGCATCGCGCGGCGCGCCGCGGCCGGATAGCCCGCGGACATGATCTTGAACGCGTTCCACACCGAGACGTAGTTGCAACTGCCCTTGTCGACGGGAAAATTGCTCTCGAACATGCTGCGCTCCGCGCCGAACAGATCGATGCAGGTGCGCACGTAAGGCGTCCAGCGCTCGACCAGCTCGAGGCAGCTCGCAGGCTTCGCGGCATCGGCAAAGGAGAGGCCCGTGCGCGGCATCGCAAGGCCGCCGATCTTCACGATGACGTTATCGTTCGACGCTACGCGCGCGAGCGACTTGCCCCATGCTTCGCGCACGGCGGCGCGTTGATTCGCATATGGCCCGATGCCGAGCGGCCCGCCGCAGTGGTTCAGCACGATCGAGAGATTCGGATGACGCCGTGCGAGCGCGGCAGCCTGATCGAGCTGCGTGTGATAGACCCAGAGATCGAGCACGAGGCCCATCCCTTCGAGAATCGCGCAGTAGCGGTCGAGTTCGGGCGCGCTGATAGTGTGTTCATCGGGCCCGTCGTGCGGCGCGGCGAACGCCGGATCGGCATGCCACGCCGCACGCACGCGCACGCCGCGCATGCGTCCCTGTCCCGCCTCGATATGCGCTTCGAGCACCGCTTGCGGATTCGCGACGAACGGATCGCCATAGGCGACGATGCCCTTCACGAGGTTCGCGTGCCCTGGCGGCAGTTGCGCGGCCTCGTTTGCCTGCGCCACCGCGAAGCGCGTCTCGCCGACCGGTGCGAATCCGGCGGGCGCGTGTTCATCGAAATGCGCCTTGCATTCGACGAACACGCTCGCGAGCACGCGATGCCCGGAGCCCGTATCCGCCACGAACTCAGGCGCGTGATAGAACGCGCTCTCGACATCCCACAGATGATGATGCGGGTCGATGACCGGCAACTCGGGCTCGACGGCAGGCTCGGCGACTTGCGCGAGCCACTCGGGCCGGATGCGCGGGAAATTGCTGCGTTCATATTTCGCGTCGAACATGCGCGCTCCTTATGCGGTCAGGGGCCAGAAGCCACCGAACTGTCCGCTCAGATAGATGAGCGGGGCCGTCGGCTGCTGCGGCTCGATCGCCAGATGCTCGACCGCGCCGATCAGGATCGCGTGCGTGCCGAACTCGACCAGATCGTGCAGGCGGCACGAAATCGCTGCGACGCTGCCATCGAGCGCCGGGAGACCGGCATCGTTCGTGCGCCACGCGCCGTTCGCGAAGCGCGCATCGCCGTCCGGCTTGCGCGAGAACGCCACGGCGAGGTCGGCATGCTGCTGCGTCAGGAGGTTCACGCAGAACCGCCCGCTCATCACGAGCGCGTCGAACGCAGACGCATGCCGATTCACCGATACCACCAGCGCGGGTGGGTCCATCGTCAATGAGGTGACGGCCGTGACCGTCATGCCGTGGCGCACGCCGTCGTGAATCGTCGAGACCAGCGCGACGCCGCCCGCGAGCCGCCGCATCGCATGACGGAACGAAGTCTGCAATGTCTCGGCGTCGTCCACGCGCGAGGCGCCGGGGCGCACCTGAAGTTCGGCTTCGCTCATCGCGTGTTCTCCAGTTCGATGGGAATGTCGATGTCGAGCATCGGCGCGTGCTGCTGCGCGCCGTACACGTCCGTGTCGCCGATATCGCCCGACGAAATGACACGCGGCAACGTCGCCTTGAACGCCCGCGCGGCGCGGTATGGCGTGAACTGCACCTGCTCCGGCCTCACGTCGTAGAGGCGCGCGAAGAGCTCGCGATTGAGCACGCCGGTCGCGGCGACGCGATCGTAGATCTCGTCGGTTTCGAACACGATGTCGAGCGTGACCATGAATGGCCCCGCGTTCTTGCTGCGGCAAACGCTCGCGAAATCCTTAATGGCTGGCATGACGACCTCCGACTTCTTCGTAGCGAATCGGGAACAACGAAAGCGCGTTCTCGGGCTCGACCAGATGACAAATGGAAAAGCGGTAGACCTGACCGAGATCGAGGTCGGACGGCGAAAAGGGAATCGCCATGTTCCCTTCCTTGCACAGACGGCCCGGGAACTCCGAATGCAGGATCGTCGTGCGCGCGATGGCAAGCACGGCCTTCGCGGTATCGCGGTCCTGCGCGACCACTTCGGCGACGATCGCCGTTTCATGCGGATGACGCGCCTCGACCGGCAAGGGCTCGCGTTCGCCCATCACGCCGTTGCGGCCGTAGACGCGGAAATTGAGCGTATAGCTGTCCGACGGCGCGCCGAACGCGGTTGCCTTCTCATCGACGATCTCGCGCGCCCGCGCGAGGTAGCGGTCCATCTGCGCCTGAAGGACCGGGTCGCGTGTCGCGCACAGCGTGATCACGCGATGCCCGCGCGCTTCGACGCCTTCGAGCTTCACCGTGTACTTCTCGGGACGCCAGCGCATGCCGGAAACACGCACGGCGCGCTCCGTGACGGCTTCGAACGCGCATTCGGAAGTGTCCAGCATGCCGCCGGGTTCATGATGATGAATCGGGCTGCTGTTCTCATGAAGCGCGAAGTACGCGACCGAGCGCGGTGTGCAGGCCTGATCGGGGTGCATCGGTTCGAGTTCGACATGGTCCTTGCGGATCGTCGCAAGCAGGCAGCCTTCGCGCTTCGGCAATGCGGGCTCCGCACCGCATTCGAGCATCTTTCCGGCGTACCAGCCGAGCTCGGGCGGGAAGCCCGCGCGGATCGTCATCGCGGCCCAGGGCGCAGGATCGGTGCTGCGGCCCGAGAGAATCACTTGCGCGCCTGCATCGAGCGCGGCGATATATGGCTCCGGCCCCATCGCGCCGACAACGCGCACGGCCTCTTCGATGAGTTCGGGCGTCATCTGCGGAAGGCCGTACAGCGGCCGCGTCTTGCCCGCGTTCACGTGTTCGAGCAGCACCTCCTTGGGCAATTCCGAATTGATCACGGCGAGCTTGAATGACAGACTTTCTTCCTGCGCGATCTCCTTGACGATGTCGATCATCATCTGGAGATGCGGATCGCCACCCGCGCCGCCGCACGTGCTGACGATCACGGGAATCCCGCGCGGGACGGCGGCCGCGAGCATGATGCGCATGTCGCGCTTGGTCGCCATGCGTGAGGTGAACGATTCGCCCGATGCGAGATAGTACGGTCCCGGATCGGAACTGCCGCCATCGGCGCCGATGAGATGCGGCTTGCGTTCAAGGCCTGCTTCGAATGCGCTTTGCGCGAAGCCGTAGCCAAGTATCGCTGTAGTGCTGAGCAATCTGAGTTCTTCCATTGCGCTGTTGTCTCCGTTGTGCTCCTGAATGGAATCAAGCGTAATGAGATGGGCGGCGAACTGCTCGCATACCTGTTATGCATATCGGGCGAGATCGTCCGATACGAGAGGAGAACGGCAAGTGGAGTTGAAGCAGCTCAGGTATTTCATGGTGGTGGCGCGCGAGGGCAGCGTCTCGCGCGCCGCCGCCATACTCGGCGTCAGCCAGTCGATGCTCACGCGGCACATCCAGATGCTCGAGCAGGAGCTCGGGCCACCGCTGCTCTATCGGCACGGACACGGCATGTCGCTGACCGAGGCGGGACAGAAGTTCCTCGAGCGTGCGAGCGATATCCTCGAACGCAGCGACGAAGCCGTGAATCACATGCAGGCGATGCGCGCCGTTCCCGGCGGCACCGTGACGATGGGTATTCCGCCGATGCTCGGCGACCTTCTGCTGGTGCCGCTCGTGCGGCGTTTTCGCGCGGAGTTTCCCGATGTGCGGCTGCGCATGCGCGAGGGCTTGAGCGGTTACATGCTCGAATGGCTGCTGAGCGGGCAACTGGATATCGGCGTGCTGTACAACATCGGACCGCACAGCACGATCAGCATCGAGCCGCTCTTGTCCGACGATCTCCTGCTCATCGGACCGCCCGACGCGACCGTGCTCGAACGCGCGATGGAGCCGATCCGCTTCGCTGAAGCCGTCGAGCTGCCGTGGATTCTGCCGGCGCGCCCGCACGGTATGCGCACGCTCGCCGAGGATGCCGCGACGAGTCGCTCGCTTGCGCTCAACATCGCCTTCGAGATCGACGCGATGATGGCGATCCTCGAACTCGTCGAAGCGGGTCAGGGCTTCTCCGTCGCGCCGTATGCGGCGGTGCGGCGCCGCATCGAAAGCGGTACGCTGAAAGCGCGGCCCATCGTCGAGCCGACATTGCCGGGCGTGCTGTCGATCGCATTCTCGCCGAAGAAGGAAGCGACTCTCGCGATGAAGGCGCTGTATCGAATCGTGCGCCAGGAAACGGACGCGCTCGTGCGTGCGGGCGTGTGGCGCTCGATTGCATGAGGCATACTGTCGGCGCGCGTGATCCCGCGCGTCTGCCGATAGCCCGTCACGAGAACGTCGATCATGTCCGATGCACCGCCCGACCGCCGCCCCGCCACCGCGCATGACGTAGCGAAGGCCGCGGGCGTGTCGCAATCGGCCGTATCGCGTGCGTTCACGCCGGGCGCGAGCGTGTCGCCGGCCACGCGCGAGCGCATCGTCGCGGCGGCGCGCGAGCTGGGTTATCGGCCGAATCTCGTCGCCCGCTCGCTCATCACGGGGCGCGCGAATCTCATCGGCGTGACGGTGCCGGCGAACGCGAATCCCTTCTATCATGCCGCGCTCAATGCGCTCACCGCCGCCTTCGCGCGCGCGGGCTACGGCGTGCTGATGTTCACGAGCGACCCGTTGCGCGGCTCCGATCCCGTGTTCGAAGAGGTGCTGCGCTATCGCGTGGACGCGCTTGTGCTCATCTCGACGAGCCTGTCGTCGCATTTCGCCGACGAGTGCATGAACATCGGCCTGCCGGTCGTCATGTTCAACCGCAAGACCGACAGCGACGCCGCGTCCAGCGTGACCGGCCAGAACCGCGAGGGCGCGCGCACCATCGCCGCGTTTCTGCACGCCGGCAGGCACAAGCGTTATGCGTATATCGCGGGCCTCGAAAGCTCGTCGACGAGCCGCGACCGCGAGGAAGGCTTCTTCGAAACCTTGCGCGAGAAAGGCGTGAAGGCAATCGAGCGGCGCGTCGGGCAATACACCGCGGCGGGCGCGGAGGACGCCGTCGTGTCGCTGCTCACCGCGAGCAAGCCGCCCGACGCCATCTTCTGCGCGAACGATCACATGGCGCTTGCGGCGATCAGCGTCGCGCGCGCGCGTTTCGGGCTGAACGTGGGCGAGGACGTGTCGATCGTCGGCTTCGACGATATCGACATGGCACGCTGGCCGGTCTTCGATCTCACGACCTTCAGCCAGCCGCTGGACGATATGGTGCGGCGCGCCGTCGCCGCGGTGCTCGAACAACTCAACGGCACGCTCGACACAGCGCTTCACGATGAGGCTCCGGGACGACTCATCGTGCGCGGCTCGGCCCGCAAACCACGCACCGGCCTCGCGACAGCCGACGACGGCGCCCTCACCTGGTCGATGCGCGGGTAAACCGCAGCGTCGCGTTCCGTCGACAGAGCTTGCCGGCCGCATCGAAAACGACTAATCTTCACTTTTGTTGCATACGTATGCATATGGTGGTTTGCATACGTATGCAAATTTTCGGACACCAACAAGGAGATTTCATGGCCCAATGGCTCAAGCATGGCGCGACAGCGGAAGTGATCAAATCCGCGGCCAAAGAAGTGCGCGAAACCGTCGAAGCAACGCTCGCCGATATCGAAGCGCGCGGCGACGCCGCCATCCGCGATTTGTCGATCCGCTTCGACAAGCTCGATCGCGAGAACTATCGTCTCACGCAGAAAGAAATCGACGACTGTCTCGCGCAACTCTCCGTGCGCGATATCAAGGACATCGAGTTCGCGCAGACACAGGTGCGCAACTTCGCGCGTCATCAGCGCGATTCGATCAAGGACATCGAAGTCGAAACGCTGCCGGGCGTGATCCTCGGCCATCGCAACATTCCGGTGAACGCGGCGGGCTGCTACGTGCCAGGCGGGAAGTATCCGCTGCTGGCGTCGGCGCATATGTCGGTGATCACCGCGCAGGTGGCCGGCGTGCCGCGCATCATCACTTGCGCGCCGCCGTTCCAGGGCAAGCCCGCGCCCGCGATCGTCGCCGCGCAGCACATGGCCGGCGCGCACGAGATCTACTGTCTCGGCGGCATTCAGGCTGTCGGCGCGATGGCGATCGGCACGGCGAGCATCGCGCCCGTCGACATGCTGGTCGGGCCGGGCAACGCGTTCGTCGCGGAAGCGAAGCGCCAGTTGTTCGGGCGCGTGGGCATCGATTTGTTCGCGGGTCCGACCGAAACGCTCGTGATCGCCGATGAAACCGTCGACGGCGAAATGTGCGCAACCGATCTGCTCGGACAAGCCGAGCACGGCCCGGACTCCCCCGCCATCCTGCTCACGACGTCGGAAAAGCTCGCGAAAGAAACGATGGCCGAGGTCGAGCGTCTGCTGGGCATCCTGCCAACCGCGGATATTGCGCGCAAGTCGTGGGCGCAGTTCGGGGAAGTGATCGTCGCGGAGTCGGACGAGGAGATGGTGAAGATCGCCAACGATATCGCGTTCGAACACGTTCAGATCATGACGCGCGACCCCGATTACTTCCTCGCCAACCTGACCAACTTCGGCGCGCTGTTCCTCGGCCCGCGCACCAACGTCTCGTATGGCGACAAGGTGATCGGCACGAACCACACGCTGCCGACGAAGAAGGCCGCGCGTTATACGGGCGGCTTGTGGGTCGGCAAGTTCATCAAGACCTGCACGTATCAGAAGGTGCTGACGGACGAAGCATCGGCGCTCGTCGGCGAGTACTGCTCGCGGTTGTGTGCGCTCGAGGGCTTCGCGGGGCATGGCGAGCAGGCGAATTTGCGCGTGCGGCGTTATGGCAAGCGTGATGTGCCTTACGCGAGTGCGGCGCAGGAAAGCGTGGCTACGACGCTTTGACGCGATAAGCCGCACGCCGCGCTTCTGTCTCGGCGCGGCGTGCGGTTGGTGTCTCATGGCAGGGTCGGGTACGGCTCAGACCGCGACACAGAGGTACTTGATGACGACGTAGTCGTCGATGCCATAGTGCGAGCCTTCCCGCCCGAGGCCCGACTGCTTCACGCCGCCGAACGGCGCGACTTCGTTCGACAGCAAGCCGGTATTGATGCCGACCATGCCGTATTCGAGCGCTTCGGCGACGCGCCACACGCGGCCGACATCGCGGCTGTAAAAGTACGCCGCGAGACCGAACTCCGTGTCGTTGGCCATGCGCACGACTTCATCGTCGGATGAGAATCGGAACACCGGCGCGAGCGGGCCGAAGGTTTCTTCCTTCGCCACCTTCATGTCCGGCGTGACGTTCGCGAGCACAGTCGGCTCGAAGAAGCCGTAACCGAGCGCATGACGCTTGCCGCCCGTGACGAGCGTCGCGCCTTTCGAAAGCGCATCGTCGATGTGTGATTCGACCTTCTTCACCGCCGCTTCGCTGATGAGCGGTCCGAGCGTCACGCCGCTTTCCGTGCCGTCCCCCACCTTCATCTTGCCGACCGCCGCGGCGAGCTTCTGCAAGAATGCGTCGGCGACGTTGTCGTGTACGTAGAAGCGGTTCGTGCACACGCAGGTCTGCCCGCTGTTGCGATACTTCGACGTGATTGCACCTTCCACCGCAGCATCCAGATCCGCGTCGTCGAACACGATGAAGGGCGCATTGCCGCCAAGCTCCAGCGACACCTTCTTGACCGTCGGCGCGCTTTGCGCCATCAGCAAACGGCCTACGGCGGTTGAACCGGTGAACGAGAGCTTGCGCACGAGCGGATTGCCCGTCATCTCCTCGCCGATGGCCTTCGGATCGCCCGTGACGATCGACAGCACGCCCTTCGGCACGCCCGCGCGTTCTGCCAGCACGGCCATCGCGAAGGCGGAGAATGGCGTTGCTTCGGCCGGCTTCACGACGATCGGACAGCCGGCCGCAAGCGCCGGACCGACCTTCCGCGTGATCATCGCAGCCGGGAAATTCCACGGCGTGATTGCCGCGCAGACGCCGATCGGCTCCTTCGTCACGACGATGCGCTTGTCGGCGGCAGGCGTCGCGAGCGTATCTCCCGCGACGCGCTTGCCCTCCTCCGCGAACCATTCGATGAACGACGCGGCATACGCGATCTCGCCTTTCGCTTCCGCGAGCGGCTTGCCTTGCTCCGTCGTGAGAATGAGCGCGAGATCGTCGGCGTTGGCTATCATCAGGTCGTACCAGCGTCGCAGGATCGCCGCGCGTTCCTTCGCGGTCTTCTTGCGCCATGCGGGCCATGCGGCATTGGCCGCTTCGATCGCGCGGCGCGTTTCCGCGGCGCCCATTTTCGGGGCCGCGCCCACCGAATCGCCCGTCGCGGGATTCAACACATCGAAAGTCTCGCCGTTGTCGGCCTGCTCCCATTCGCCGTCGATGTAGGCGGCATGGCGCAGCAGCGCCGGGTCTTTGAGTCGGGTTGCGAGGGTCATCGTTTTAAGGGGATTTAGTTGGTGACGGCGCCAGGCGCATAGCGAGTTGTTTCATCGGCGCGCGCGTCGGCAGCATCCTGCTCTTCGAGCGTCGTGAGTTCCACTCCGGCCGCTTCGCGCAGCGGAATGATCGCGACGACCGAGATGATCGCCAGCAGCACGATGTAGCCGACGAGCGGCCAGTACCCGCCCGCCCATGCGATCAGCATGGCTGCGATCACAGGCGTCGGGCCGCTCCACGATACGGTCGCGAGCTGATACGCAAGCGACACCCCGCTATAGCGCACGCCCGATGCATACTGCTCCGCGAAGAGGCTCGGCTGCGCGGCCTGCACGGAGCCTTCACCGATAGCCATCGCCACGCTCATCGCGAGCACGATCAGCGGATAGCTGCCGGTGTTGAGCAGCAGGAAATACGGGTAGATGAACAGGCCAAGAAAGATCATTCCGCCCATGAACACCTTCTTGCGACCGATGCGATCGGAGATCGCTCCAAAAGTCGGATGCGCGACGAGCGTGCACGCGGCGGCGATCATCAGCGCACGCAATGCGTCGCTTCTCGGCAGGTGCACGTTCTGCGTCAGATACACGAGCGAATACACGGCGACGACATAGAATCCGGCGCATTGCACAGCCTGCGATGCGACAAGCAAAAAGGTCGAACGCTTGTGGCGCCTGAGCAGCGTAGCGATCGGCACGCCCGGCGTTTCATGCGTGCGGCGCAGACGCTCGATGCTCGGCGATTCCGCGAGCCTGCGGCGAATGATGATGCCCACCACGACGAGAATCCCCGAAAGCAGGAACGGCACGCGCCAGCCCCATGCCGCAAACTGCTCGGCGGTCGTGAGCGCGGTGGTCGCGGCCATTGCGCCGGCCGAGAGAATCAGCGCGCCCGGAATGCCCATCTGCGGCCAGCTCCCATAGAATCCGCGTTTCTTCGCGGGCGCGTGCTCGATCACCATCAGCGTCGCGCCGCCCCACTCGCCGCCGACCGCGAAACCCTGCACGAAACGCAGCGCCGTCAGCATCACCGGCGCGGCGATGCCCGCGCTCGCATAGGTCGGCAACAGGCCGATCAGGAAGGTGACGCCGCCCATCATCGTGAGACTGAGGACGAGCATCGCCTTGCGGCCGATGCGGTCGCCGAAATGCCCGAACACCGCGCCGCCCACCGGCCGCGCGATGAAGCCCACTGCGAAGCTCGCGAGCGACGCGATGGTGCCCGCGACCGGATCGAAGGTCGGGAAGAAAAGTTTGCTGAACACGAGCGCCGCTGCCGACGCAAAGATGAAAAAGTCGTACCACTCAAGCGTGGTGCCGATGGTGCTCGCGAGCGCCACACGCCGGATATCGGCGATTTCTGCCATGTCTGTCTCCAGATGCGTTGCGCCCGGTCACTTTGCCGGGCGCTCGTTCTAGCCTGGTCTTGCTCAGCCTGCCTTACGCATCGGCTCGCCATTCACGCCGGCGAACGCCTGCTCCCGCCACTCGCCGGCATTCGGACGGGTCAACCCGAGATTCTCCCGCAGCGTCGAGCCATCGTAGTCCTTCCGAAACACGCCACGCCGCTGCAACTCCGGCACGACCTGGCGCACGAAGTCCTCATATCCGCCCGGCACGTGCGTCGGCGAAATCACGAAGCCGTCGCAGCCGCCTTCGACGAACCATTGCTCCATCTGATCGGCAACCGTCTTTGCAGTGCCAGCAAACACAGGGAACTCATTCAGACGCGCACGGTTCGAGAACTCGACAAAGTCGCGCACTGACGGGTTCTGCTTGCCCGACAACATCACGACGCGATCGCGAAAGCCGGTCCAGCCCGAGATCGCCTTCATCTCTTCATCGGTAAACGGCGCGTCGTAGTCGCGCCTGGAGAAGTCCGTGTTGAGCACTTCGCACAGCAGCGTGAGCGAGTCGATGGGCCTCGCGAGCGAATCGATGTATTCGCGCTGCTGCTGCGCGATCTCATCCGATTCGGCGACGACCGTGTAGCACGCCGTCGCGACCTTGACCTTCGCGGGATCGCGCCCCGCCGCCACGACCGCCTGCTTCATCTCCGCGTACTGCTTCTTGCCTGCCGCGAGATTCGGATACACCACGAAAATCAGCTCGCCCCAGCGCGATGCGAACGCGCGCCCACGACCGCTCTGCCCCGCCTGAATCAGCACGGGATGGCCCTGCTGCGAACGCGGCACCGTGAGCGGCCCCCGCGATCTGAAATACTCGCCTTGATGGTCGAGACGATGCACTTTGGCCGGATCGGCAAAGCGGCCGCTCTGCTTGTCGAGAATCAGCGCGTCGTCTTCCCACGAGTCCCAGTGGCCCATCACGGTTTCGAGAAACTCGTCCGCGCGATCGTAGCGCAGGTCGTGTTCCAGATGCATCTCGCGGCCGAAGTTCGCCGCTTCCGAATCGTTCAGCGACGTCACGACATTCCACGCGACGCGACCCTTCGTCATCAGATCGAGCGTCGCGAAGTGGCGCGCGATGTGATACGGCTCGTAGTACGTCGTCGAATAGGTCGCGCCGAGACCGAGGTGCGTCGTGGCCATCGCCATCGCGGTGAGAATCGGCGACGGGTCCATCTTCACGGCGCGCACGCCATGCTCGACGGTCTGCGCGTGATCGTCGCCGTAGATATCGGGCATCGCGAGGCGATCGTCGAAGAATGCGAGATGGAACTTGCCTTCTTCCAGCGTGCGCGCGATGCGCTGGTAATACTCCGGCGACATGAAGTCCTGCATCGCGCCGCTGTGACGCCACGAGCCGGGATAGGTGGAGCAGTTCTGCGCCTGCAGGAAACCGATGAGCGTCATCTGACGCGAAGTGTCGTGTGCCATGTTGTACATGCCTCCTCTTGCTTTCGGCGCGCTCAGACGCCGGGAATCTCGATCGTCAGCAGCGGTGCATGCTGCTGCGCGCCGAACGTGTCGCGCTCGCCCACGCTGCCCTGCGCCCACGAGCGCTTCAGCGTGAGCTTGAATGCGCGCGCCGGGTCGAAGAACATCAATGTCACGATGTCTTCCTTCGTCACGTTGTAGAGCCTGCAGATCAGCGCTTCGGTCAATACACCGCTTGTCTTCACGCGTTCGTATAGGGGAACGTCGTCGAAGATCACGTCGAACGTGATCTCGAAGGGACCCGAATTCTTGCTGCGCACGACCTTGGCCAGATCGCGCAGTGTTTTCGTTTGCATTGCGCTCATCGCTCAGATCTCCACGATTTCAATCGGAAACAGCGACTCGGCCGAGTCGATCTTCATCACGTGATAGACCGTGAACCTGCACACCGGACCGATGGGGTTCTCAGGCGGATTCAACGGAATCGCGAAGTTGCCGGCGGTCGCGACCTGGCCCGGATACGGCGTGTGCAGCACGTCGATACGCACGCTGCTGCAAATCGCATTCGCCAGGTCCTGATTCGCGGCGGTCACTTCGCCGAGCAGGCCGATTTCATGCGGCACGGTGTTCACGAGCGGCTCGAAGCTGCCCATCACCCCGTTCTTTCCGTAGACGTGGAAGTTGAGCGTCGCTTCGCCCGAGCGCAGTTCGGGATAGGTCTCCTCTGCTTCCTGCTTGATGCGTTCGAGAAAATCATCGATCTGTTCGATCAGGATCGGATCGCGAATACCACCGATGAAAATCGTGCGCATGCCCACCACGCCCGCGCCTTCGAGCTTCACCGTGTAATCGTCAGCCGGAATGAAGCGGCTGCCGCGCACGCGCACCGCGCGATCGGTGATCTGTTCATACGTGGCTTCGCGCAGATCGAGCACGCCGCCGGGGCCGGTCAGGAGATCGGGGCGCGTCTTTTCATAGAGCGTATGCGCCGCCACCGACGCAGGCGTGCAGCGCTCGCGCGGGCTCATCGGTTCGAGGTCGAAGCTGTCGCGGCGGATCGTCGCGACAATCACCTTGCCTTTCGGCTCCGCGCAGTTCGCGCCGCACTCGACGATCTTGCCCATGTGCCAGTAGATGCCCGGATCGATTCCATGCAGCATGCACAGGCCCGCGAACGGCGCAGGATCATACGCACGGCCCGCGACGATGATGTCGAGATCCGGATGCTCGCGCAGCGCCTTCGCAAAAGGCTCAGCGCCCATCTGCGCGACGATGTGCGATGACGCGCCCACATCCGACACCTGCAACTCGGGCGCCGACGCACAGGGCGTGATGCGCCCTTCGCTCAACGCATCGCGAACGTACGAAGGATCGACGTCCGAATAAATCTTCGCGACCTTGAAGCGATATCCTTCCCTATTCGCGATCTCCGCGATCACATCGACCATGAAATCGACGTGCTCGCGAATCCCCGGCCCGCCCGCTGAACTGATGTAGATGGGAACCTTGCGCGTGGCGCACGCTTCGAGCATCAGCGACAGATCGCGCAGATACGCCTCGCGCGTCACCAGTGTCTTCGGCAAGCCGAGCAGATAAGGGCCGGGATCGGTGGAGCCGCCATCGACGATCATCGCGTCGGGCGCGCGTTCGATGCCGCGCCAGAAGTCGGCCGCCGGGATGCCGTAGCCCAGGATGCCGTTCGGCGTCAGAATCTTGATTTCATCCTTCATGAAGTCTCCTTGCGAGTCTTTCTTTCGATGCATACGCGCCGCATGCTTCGGCACGGACGCGAGAGGCGCGGCGTGCGGCGCGTGGCCGATACATTCGGTCTGCAATCGATTATGTCGACGGTGCCGCTGCGACACTATTTGCTTTATGAGATAGACTCATAGACATTCCTGATAAAACCAACGGAGACTTCCCATCATGGCGCCCGACAAGCCGGACGAGGGCGCGCACGCCACGGCGCCGCTCACGCTGCGCTTCGATCTCGTCGAGCTGGAGACCTTTCTCGCGGTCGTCGAACTCGGCAGCTTCAGTTCCGCCGCCAAACGCCTGCACATTTCCCAGCCGTCCGTCACGGCACGCGTGCAGCGCCTCGAATCGACCCTGAAGACGCGCCTGCTCGTGCGCACGACGCGTCACGTGAACCCCACGCCCGCCGGCAAGCGTTTGCGCGAGCGCGCCGAGATCGCATTGCGCGACCTGCGCAAGCTCCTGCAGGAATTCCAGGCCGACGCCGAGGCCGCGCGCCTTCGCGTGGTCGTCGCCGCGACGCCGATGATCGCGGCCGTCATGCTGCCCTCGCTGATCCATTCGTTCTGCCAGCGCTATCCCGACGTGCAGATCCAGCTGCGCGACCTGCAATACGAGGATGTCGTCGCGAAGATCGAGAGCAACGAAGCGGATCTCGCGGTCGTCGCGTTCGACAATGATTCGAGCAAGCTCAGTTTCGAGGCGCTCTCCGAGGAAGACATGCTGGTCGTCGTGCCGAAGACGCATGCGCTCGCGGAAGCCGGCGAAGTCACGCTGGAACAGCTCGCGCAAATCCCGTTGATGCTGCTCGACCGTTATTCGATGCTGCGCGATACCCTCGCCGACGAGTTCGCGAAGCGCGGCCTTTCGCTTCGGCCGATGCATCACGCCGCGAACCTGAGCACGCTGCTCGGCATGGTGGACGCGGGGCTCGGCGCGACCTTCCTGCCGCGCTCGATGGCGCAGCGCTACGCGCGCGACACCCGCGCCACGCTGCAGGTGGCCGACGTGAACCTGATGCGCAGCTTCGGCATCCTGCGCTCGCGCGACGCGGATCTGAGTGCGGCCGCACTGAGTTTCGTGCGTCATTTGCAGGCGAATTTCGGCGCGACCCTGACAAGCGACCCGCCACAGCCGTGATGCAGACGATGCGCCTATCAATGCGCGCATCTATCCGTTTTGCCGATGAATCGATCGCGACATCGAAATTGTTCTGCGGAGCGCCCGAACATAGACTGGAGTCATGGAGTGCATCAAGCCGTGCGCTCATCTCATCCGGAGACTCTTTCATGACGCTCAAGAACAACCAGACCTTCCGTGACGCGCTTTCGGCCTTCCCGAGCGGCGTCACCATCGTCTCGACGACCGACGAAAAAGGCCGTCACTGGGGCTTTACCGCGAGCTCGTTTTCGTCCGTGTCGATGAACCCGCCGCTCGTGCTCGTATGCATCGCCAACACGGCGGATTCGCACACGGCGTTCGTCAAGGCACAGCGCTACGCGATCAACATCCTCTCGCAACAGCAGAAGGACATCGCGATGCATTTCGCGCGCAAAGGCGTCGACAAGTTCGGTCCGCACGCGTTTCGCTACGGCACCGAAGACAACCCGCATCCGCCGATGCTGCCGGGCTCGATGGCCTCGCTCGTGTGTGTCGCGCGTGACGTGCACGAAGCGGGCGACCATACGGTGCTGATCGGCGAGATTCAGGACGTCGAGCTCGGCGAGGCCACGCCGCTCGTCTATTACAACCGGGGTTTTCGCAATCTCGAACTCGAAACCGCAGACTCTCTCGCCTGAGCCTATCGCATGAACGCATTCAGCTTCACCACTGTTCCCTCGCTCGTGGTCGATTACGGCAGCGCACGTCGTCTCGGCGCGCTGCTGCGCGCGCGCTATCGCGACGAGCGCCGTCTCGTGCTCGTCACCGACCGCTTCCTCAATGAAAGCGGCCTGATCGCGCCCGCGCTCGACAATCTTGCCGCGCATGGCTGGGAAGTGACCGTGATCGACGACGTGATCGCCGATCCGCCCGATCACGTCGTGCTCGATGCCGCCGCGCGCGCGAGAGCGAGCGGCGCGCAAGTCGTGCTGGGTCTCGGCGGCGGCTCGTCGATGGACGTCGCGAAGCTCATCGCCGTGCTGTGCGCATCCGCCCAGCCGCTCGAGAAGATGTACGGCGTCGGCAATGTCGAAGGCCCGCGCCTGCCGCTCGTGCTGATGCCGACGACCGCGGGCACCGGCTCGGAAGTCACGGCCATTTCCATCGTGACGACGGGCGCGACCACGAAGAGCGGCGTCGTGTCGCCGATTCTCTATCCCGATCTCGCGCTGCTCGACGCCGAACTCACGCTCGGCCTGCCGCCGCAGGCAACCGCCGCGACGGGCATCGACGCAATGGTGCATGCGATCGAGGCGTATACGTCGGCGCGCCTGAAGAATCCGCTCTCCGACATGCTCGCGAAGGAAGCGCTGCGTCTGCTCTACGCGAACCTGCTGCCCGCGTGCCGCGAAGGCCGCGACCGCGCCGCCCGCGAAGCCATGCTGCTCGGTGCGACGCTCGCGGGTCAGGCGTTCTCGAACGCACCTGTGGCCGCCGTTCACGCGCTCGCGTATCCGCTCGGAGGACACTTCCACGTGCCGCACGGTCTCTCGAACGCGCTGGTGCTGATGCACGTGCTGCGCTTCAACGCGGCCGCCGCCGCCGCGCTCTATGCGGAGCTTGCGGACACGCTTGGATGCGTCGCCGCCGATGACAGCATCGAAGCGAAGACGGAAGCCTTCATCCAGGCGATGCAGACGCTCGTGAACGAAACCGGCATTCCGCGCACGCTGCGCGAAGTGGGCGTCAACGAATCGCATCTGCCGATGCTCGCCGCCGACGCGATGAAGCAGCAGCGTCTGCTCATCAACAATCCGCGCGAGATGACCGAAGCGGCCGCGCTCGATATCTACAAGGCCGCGCTATGAACGCTCCATCGCAACCGGTCAAACCCTTGCGCATCGCGTTCGTGCAGTCTTGCTGGCATCGCGAGATCGTGGATCAGTGCCGTCATGCGTTTATCGCGCGCGTCGTCGATCTGGGCTTCGATGCGAGCGCCGTCGAACGCTTCGAGGTGCCCGGCGCATTCGAATTGCCGCTGCATGCGAAGCTGCTCGCGCGGCGCGGCGGATTCGATGCGATCGTCGCGGCGGGACTCATCGTCGACGGCGGGATCTATCGGCACGAGTTCGTCGCGCGAGCGATCATCGACGGATTGATGCAGGTGCAGCTCGACACGCTCACGCCCGTATTTTCCGCGGTGCTCACGCCGCATCATTTCCATGCAGGCGAAGAACACGTGAGATTCTTTCATGACCACATGAGCGTGAAGGGACGCGAAGTAGCGAACGCGTGCATCGAGACCTTGCAGCGGGTCGCGCTCATCGCCTGAAAGCGGTCCTCGCAAACGAAAAAGGCATCCGGTTCACGCCGGATGCCTTTTTTATCGATGCGCACTTCAGGCCGATTCAGGCCATGCGCCGAAATGGGCGATCTGTTCGAGCGGCAGACGCGCGCGCGGCGCCTGTTCGCGCTCGGCGAGCGCGGCGGGAAGCGATTGCGCGTCGCCGTGATGCGCGACCGAGATCATGCTCAACACGTCATAGCGCTCGGGAATCGCGAAGATCTTGCGGAATGCGCCGGCGTCGAGGCCGCTCATCGCGTGCGCGGCGATACCTTGTGCATGCGCCTGCAGCAGCAGTGCCATCGCGGCAGCGCCCGCGTCGTAGCTCGCGCTCGGATTCGCCGCGCCCTTCGATGTGAGCGTATCCGCGAGCACGGCGATCAGCACCTGTGCATTCGCATTCCACGACTGATTGAACGGTATGAGCGTGCCGAACGCGCGCTCGAACGCGGCGGGATCTTCTGCCTTCTCGAACACGGCGAAACGCCACGGCTGCGCGTTGAACGCCGACGGCGCCCAACGCGCCGCTTCAAGCATGGCGAAGACCTGCTCATGTTCGACGGGATGATCCGCATACGCGCGCGGGCTCCAGCGCTCTGCGATCAGAGGATGAATTGCTGTATCGGTCGGGGCGGGACGATGTGTCATGAAGTTGCGTTCGCGATGGATAGCAAAAAGCCGGGACGCATGTCCCGGCCGGATGACGGATCAGTCCGGATGCCGGAAATCGAAACCGCCCGGCTTCTCGTCGACGTACCCGGCATGCGGCGCCATGAAGTGTCCCGGCAAGAGCAGCGCGCGCCGCTCGCAGGTCTTTTCCAGCACCTTCAGGCGCGTCTCGGCGGACTGTTTCTGGTCGATGCAGCCGAAGCAGCTCCAGTGCGGATACTTCACCTGGATCGGATGATGAAGAATGTCGCCGGTCATCACGGCGTGGGCAGCGTTCGACTTCAGCCAGATCGCGATATGCCCCGGCGTATGTCCCGGCGCGGGCTCGAGAAACAGACAATCCCCGATCTGGGCGTGGTCATCGACGATCATCGCCTGGCCCGCCTCGATCACAGGCAGCACGCTGTCCTTGTAGCCGAGGATGTGATGCCCCTTCGAATCCGCCGCATAGCGCGCTTCCCAGTAGTCGTTCTCGGTCTTCGAGAACACATACTTCGCGTTGGGAAAGGTCGGCACCCAGCGATCGCCAATGAGCCGCGTATTCCAGCCCACATGATCCGCATGCAGATGCGTGCAAAGTACATAGTCGATCTCTTCGGGCCTCGCGCCGGCCGTCGCGAGGCGGTCGAGATACGGCGTCTGCAGATTGCACCAGTCGGGACGGCCGGGCCGATCCTTGTCGTTGCCGACGCAGCCATCGATCAGGATCTTGTGACGCCCCGTATCCAGCAACCACGAGTGCATGCTGAGCAGCATGCGGCCCGTCGCGGGATCGTAATGACCGGGCGCGATCCACGAGAGATTGTCCTGAACGTCTTCGGGCGTCGCCAGCGGAAAGAACCTGAGAAACTCGAAGGACCTGTCGACCGTCTCCTGAACGAGCGTCGCCGTGACGTTGCCAATCCTGAATCGAATCACGATGCCTGTTCTCCCGACAAACCTGTTGCGATGGGCTGACGTTCCGCGTGCGTCGCGCGCTCGGTGCCGTGCTCCAGCGCGGACAGTTCGAGCCCGGCGGCTTCGCGCAACGGCATGATGCCGAGCACGGAGATCACGGCGGCGAGCACAATGTACGCGGCCAGCAGCCAGTACCCGCTCGCCCACATCACGAACAGCGCGGCGAGGATCGGTGTGGGGCCGCTCCAGATCACGGTTGCGAGCTGATATGCCACCGACACACCGCTATAGCGTATCGCAGCCGGATACTGCTCGCTGATGAGCGCGGGCTGAGCCGAGAGCGTGCTGCCGAGACCGAAGACCATCGCGAGCGAGATCGCCGTGACGATCACCGGGTAGCTGCCCGTATCGAGCATCTTGAAGAACGGAAAGATGAACGCGCCGAGAAAAATCATACCGCCCATATAGACCTTCTTGCGGCCGATGCGATCCGACAGCGCGCCGAAGAACGGCTGGGACAGCAGCGTGAAGAACGAGCCGATCATCAGCGCGCGAATCGCGAGCGGCTTCTCGATGTGCAGGTTCTGCGTCAGATAGACGAGCGCATAGACCGAGATCACGAAGAAGCTCGTGTTTTCGGCGGCCTGCGCCGCGACCACTTGCAGCGTGCGCTTCTTCTGCGTGGCGATGACCGTCGCGATCGGCATCTTCTCGGCGGTGTGGGTGCGTTGCAGCTTCTGGAAGCTCGGCGACTCGGACACGCGCCGCCGGATGATGAAGCCCACCACGACGAGCAAGCCGGAGAGCAGGAACGGCACGCGCCAGCCCCACGCCGCGAACTGCTCGGGCGTCGTAATCGCGGTCGTCACCGCCATCACGCCGGTCGAGAGGATCAGCGCGGCGGAGATGCCCATTTGCGGCCACGCGCCGTAGAAACCGCGTTTCTTCGCGGGGGAGTGCTCGATCACCATCAGCGTCGCGCCGCCCCATTCTCCGCCGACCGCGAAGCCTTGCAGGAAGCGCAGCGTCGTGAGGAGAATCGGCGCGCCGAGGCCGATGCTTTCATACGTCGGCAAAAGGCCGATTAGGAAGGTCACGCCGCCCATCATCAGCAGGCTCAGCACGAGCATCGCCTTGCGGCCGATCTTGTCGCCGTAATGACCGAACACGATCCCGCCCACCGGCCGCGCGATGAAGCCGATCGCGAAGCTGGCGAGCGACGCGATCGTGCCCGCCACCGGATCGATCGCGGGAAAGAACAGCTTGTTGAAGACCAGCGCGGCCGCCGATCCGAAGATGAAAAAGTCGTACCACTCAAGGGTGGCGCCTATCGCGCTGGCGAACGAAACCCGCCGGATATCCGAATCGTTGACCATCTTGTCTCCTCAACTGATTGCTGATGCCTGATATGTTCTGTCTCCCCGGTGCTGCGGACGCGGGGAATGTAATGTTGAAATTATCGGGAACGGGCCGGCGAAACTCTATTCGCTTTAGAATATCGATTTATAAGATGTGGCTATAAATGAACGGGAGCGGAGGAAGCAGCGGCATGTCCCGTGATGACCGTTCCTTTGCGGCCGAAGGCATCGACGCGCTCAGCCTGCGTTTCGATCTTGTCGAACTCGAAACCTTTCTCGCGGTGGCGGAGCTCGGCAGCTTTAGCGCGGCCGCCAGGCGGATGCACGTCTCGCAGCCTTCCGTGACCAATCGCGTCCAGCGGCTCGAAGCGATGCTGAAGACGAAGCTCGTCGAGCGCACGACGCGCCGCGTGTCAGTCACACCCGACGGCGCCGAACTCGCGAGCCGCGCGAGGCTCGCGCTTCAGGGTTTGCGCGAACTACTGCTGGATTTTCAGTCGCGGGCGGCATCGTCGAGACTGCGCGCCGTGATCGCGACCACGCCGATGCTCGCCGCCGTCGTCCTGCCGCAACTCATCCAGTCGTTTCGTCGGGCGTATCCCGCGATGCAGGTCCAGGTCCGCGACCTGCAATATGAGGACGTGCTCGCGGCGGTCGAATCGGGTCAGGCCGATCTCGCCGTCAGCGCGTTCGACGACGATTCGGACAAGCTCCGCTTCGAGCCGCTCGCGCGCGAGCCGATGCTGGTCGTGCTGCCGAAGGCGCATCCGCTCGCGGGACAGAAGCACATTTCGCTCGAACAGCTCGCATGCCTGCCGCTGATGCTGCTCGAACGCTATACGCTTCTGCAGTCACGGCTATCGAAGGCGCTCGCGAAGCGCGGCTTGTCGCTGAGCACGATCCAGCATTCGACCAATGTCGGCACGGTGCTCGGACTCGTGGATGCGGGACTCGGCGCGACATTTCTGCCACGCTATATGGCGCAGCGCTACTCGCTCGAATCACGCGCGACGCTCAACGTGCCCGAGATCGATCTCTCGCGCAACTTCGGCGTTCTGGTCCGCACGAAAGCCGATCTCAACCTGGCGTCGACACTGTTTCTGGACCATCTGCGCGCGAACTTCGCGGCGATGCTGCATGCGGAACAGGACTGACTATTTGCCGATGGCCTTCGCTTTAGGGGTAAACGCGCCATCCCTGAAGCCGGCGAAGTGCCGCACGAGTCGCTGAAATCCTTGCTGCGCAAAGCTATCGCGCTTTTTATCCGCGCTCCCTCATGCGGTGCTTGCATAACAGGTATTCGTGCGTCCGCTCTGCGCAATCAATACGCTTCTCGAACACCAGCCCGCCAACGAACCAGAGCGGGCCGCGCATTTCATCCGCTTGAATCACTGACGAAACCGGGAGGAGACAACCCCATGAGCATCGATGCGATCGACCGCGCCGCAGCGCATTCCGTCGACGAAGAAAAGCTGTACAAGAAGCTTTTATGGCGCATCGCGCCGATTCTATTCCTGTGCCATACCTTCTCGTTTCTCGATCGCGTCAACATCGGCTTTGCGAAGCTGCAGATGCTCGGCGACCTGAAGATCGGCGATTCCGCGTTCGCGCTCGGCGCGAGCATGTTTTTCATCGGCTATATCGCGCTCGAGATTCCGAGCAACATCATTCTGCATCGGGTCGGCGCGCGTCGATGGATCGCGCGCATCATGCTGACGTGGGGCCTGATCTCCGCCGGCACGATGTTCACCGCCGAGCTCGCGCAATTGTTCGGCGTTCAGAACGCAACGATGTTCTACATCCTGCGCCTGCTGCTCGGATGCTGCGAAGCGGGCTTCTATCCCGGCATGCTTCTCTATATTAACTACTGGTTTCCTTCCGACCGACAGACGAAGGTGACATTCGGCCTGCTGCTCGCGTTGCCGACGAGCCTCGTGTTCGGCGGACCGGTGTCGGGCTGGCTCATGCAGCATTCGCACGGCTGGTTCGGCTATAGCGGCTGGCAATGGATGCTCATGATCGAAGGCGTTCCGGCGATGGCGCTCGCGTTCCTCGTGTACTTCGGTCTCAGCGACAAGATCGGCGATGCGCGCTGGCTCACCGATGCGCAGAAGCGTCTGCTCGAAAAGAACGTCGTCACCGAGAATGCGCACAAGGAGTATCACTTCGGCGCCGCATTGCGCGACTATCGCGTGTGGATCTGCGCGGGGATCATCTTCACGTACGCGACGGGCTGGTATGGATTGTCGTTCTGGCTGCCGTCGATCGTGCGCGAATCGGGTGTGAAGGACACCTTCCATATTGGCCTGCTCACCGCGATTCCGTTCGTCTTCGCGGCCGCGACGATGCTCTTCAACGCATGGCATTCGAGCAAGACCGGCGAGCGCCGCTGGCATGCCGCCATTCCGGCGTTCATGGGCGGCGCGGGACTGATCCTGAGCGCCGTCTTCGCGCACAACGTGCCGGTTTCGATCATCTGCCTGTGTATCGCGGCATCGGGTGTGCTGGGGCTCACGCCGGTAGTCTGGACTTATCCCGGCAGCCTGCTGTCGGGAACGGCCGCCGCCGCGGGCTTCGCGATGATCAATTCATTCGGGAGCTTGTCCGGCATCGCGGGTTCGTGGATCACCAACGTCGTGAAGGACATGACCGGCAGCATCAACAACGGCACCTATGCGCTCGGCGTCGTCTTGATATGCACCGGCGTTCTCGTGCTGTCGTTGCCCGCCGCGACTTTCGCGCGCGGCAACGAAGCGGGCAAGACGCACGATGCCGATATCCCCGCCGAATCGCTGACGGACTCTCCCGCGTAATACGCGATCAATCGATCGCGCGCCAGACGCCGTTTCGCACCAGCGATTCGGTCTCCTGGCGCACGATGCGATACAGCGCTTTCATCGCGAGCGTGGCTTCCTTCTTCGGCGAGAACGCGATCGACAGCACGCCCGACAGCGACGGCTCGCGAATGCGCCGCGCCTTGAGCGTGCCGCGCTCGAGGCGCTTTTCGATCGCGGCGAAGGGCGCGATGCTGAAGCCCAGCCCTGCTTCGACCAGATCGAAGATGCCCGCCATCGCATCGATCTCGACGACGATGTTCAACTGCAAGGCACGCGCGGTCGCGGCGTCTTCGGCGAGTGTGCGCAAGCCGTGCGGCCGAGGCGGCAGGATCCATTCCAGGCCGGCGGCTTCGGAGAACGCAATCGATTCCGCCGATGCGTTCAGCACGTCGGCATCGGACGGGCCGATCAGCAACATCTCATCGGACAGCAACGGCTCCACGCCGATGGTGTTCATCGACGTCACGTTGTAGAGCACACCGATGTCGAGCTTTCCCGTCATCAGCCATTCGAGCAGATAGCCGCTCACCCCCTCGCGAAGCTTGAGCCGCACTTCGGGAAACTCCGCGCGAAAGCGCTTCGTGAGCGGCACGAGCAGGAACTCACCCAGCATCGGCGGAATTCCGATCGTCACCGTGCCGCCGGGGTTCGAGCGCAGCGCCTGCATCTGGCTCACGGTGCTGTCGGTGCGCATCAGGATGTCGCTCGCCGATGCGAGGAAGGTCTTGCCGTTGTCGGTCAGTGACATGCCGTGACCGTGACGGTACAAGAGCGGCAGGCCGAACTCGTGCTCCAGGCTCTGGATATGCCGCGTCAAGAGCGACTGGCTCACGCCGAGCAGCGTCGCGGCGCGCGACAGACTACCTTCGCGCGCGACGACTTCGAAGTATCTCAACTGTTTCAGTTCCAATCGCGGCTCCGGTCTTCGCGTCATTGTCGGTTCTGGCGTCTTTCGCGTTTTGCATAACAGATATGCAAGCGGCACGCGGCGCGTCTGGATACGCTTGCCTCGTTCCAGTCGATCACAGTCGGGAGAGTGCATGCTGCCAAGGGCGCCCAGTTTTTCATTGAACGGCAAGACCGCGTTGATCACGGGCGGCGGCCGCGGCATCGGCCTCGCGGCGGCCGCGGCGCTGGCCCAGGCGGGCGCGCGCGTCACGCTCGTCGCGCGCTCGGGCGATGAGTTGGAGCGTGCCTGCGGCCTCATCGGCGAGGAAGGCGGAACGAGCGATTACATCGCGCTCGACGTGACCGACGCGCGCGCCGTCAGCTCGACGATCGATGAACGCGGACCGTACGACATCCTCGTGAACTGCGCGGGCACGAACCGTCCCAAGCCGCTCGTCGACGTGACGGACGAAGACATCGACGCGATCATCGACCTCAATGTGAAGTCGGTCTTCCATGTGTCGCGCGCGGTCGCGAAGGGCATGCTGCGCGTCGGCATCGCGGGCTCGATCATCAACGTGTCGTCGCAGATGGGGCATGTGGGCAGCCCGAAGCGCACGGTGTATTGCGCGTCGAAACATGCGATCGAAGGCATGACGAAGGCGCTCGCGTGGGAGCTCGGGCCGCATGGCATCCGCGTGAATACCGTTTGCCCGACGTTCATCGAGACCGCGTTCACCGCGAGCATGTTCGATGCGCCCGGTTTTCGCGACTGGGTCACGCAACGTATCGCACTCGGCCGCGTGGGGCGCGTCGAGGAAGTGACGGGTGCGATCGTGTTTCTTGCGAGCGATGCATCCACGCTGATGACCGGCAGCGCGCTCATGCTCGACGGCGGCTGGACCGCGGCGTGACGCACAACAATCATTTCAAGGCGAGACGAACGATGAACGTATCGAAGATGGATCTGAGCAAGCCAGTGGCGGTGGTCGGCGCGGGACTGGTGGGCGCGGGATGGGCGATCGCGTTCGCGCGCGCGGGTCTGCGGGTGCGCGTATACGATGCCAACCCTCGCACGGCGGAGCAGGCGCTGCCGTGGGCCGCAAATCAGCTGGCGGCGCTTCACGACCAAGGACTTATCGACGAAGCGCCCGCGACGATCGCCGCGCGGCTCACGCTCGCCGACTCGCTCGCGCAAGCCATCGACGGCGTGGCCTATGTGCAGGAGTCGGTGCTGGAGCGCGTCGAAGTCAAGCGGCAACTGATGGTGGATCTCGAGAAGGTCGCGGATCAAAGCGTGATCATCGGCAGTTCGAGCTCGGGCATCAAGGCGTCCGACTTCGCCAACGATCTCGCCATCTCGCCGCGCGTGCTGATTGCACATCCGGTCAATCCGCCCTATCTCGTGCCGGTCGTGGAGCTCGTGCCCTCGACGCAGACATCGCAGGAGACGATCGCGTTCACCGACGCGCTCATGCGCGGCATCGGCCAGAGCGTCGTACATGTGCGCAAGGAGATCGAGGGCTTCGTTCTGAACCGCCTGCAGGCGGCGCTGCTGCGCGAAGCGTGGGCGCTGCAGCGCGACGGTATCGCGAGCTGCGAGGACATCGACAAGACCGTGCGCGACGGGCTCGGCTGGCGCTGGTCTTTCATGGGGCCGTTCGAGACGATCGATCTGAACGCGCCCGGGGGCGTCGCCGACTATGCGAACCGGCTCGGGCCGCTGTATTACTCGATCGCCCGCTCGCGCACCGAAGACGGTCCGTGGGACGACGCGCTGATCGCGCGCGTCGAAGAGGACCGGCGACGGCATCTTCGCGCTGACGAACTCGCCGCGCGGCGCGACTGGCGCGATGAGCAACTGATGCTGTTCGCCGCTGGCCGCGCCAGAAGCGGCGACAGATAACGCGAATCGACGGCGCGCTCCGGCCGCCGTACGCCTAGTCGTAGATGCGCACGGCCATGCCGTGATGCGCGGCGATGCGCGCTTCGAATGCGCGTGCCGCCTCGGTGATGTTCACGCCGCGAAAGCCGCCGCGCACCGCGCGGCTCGCTACGTCCTTATAGGTCGGCAAAAGACCCGGCGCGAGCGGCTGCGCATCGGCAATCGCCAGCCAGATGCGAAACAGCAGGCGCCGCCGCTCCGGCTCGGGCCAGACCTCGTAGCTCGTGCGCGAATGCAACTGCGTGTGGTTGTTGAGGAACTGCATGTCTCGTGCTGCGATAAACGCCGCCCGCATCGATCACATCCGACATGAACTGGCTCTGCTTGCCTTGCGGACGCGGCACACCCATGTGCAGGCCGAGCCCCCAGAACAGGATGCGCAGATGCGCGGCCGCATGACGGGACACGGGGAAGCCGCGCAGCACCATCACGCCCGGACCGCTTTGCGTGGCGTCGTGCACGCGCGCAAGCGCCGCCCTGCCCGCCTCGCCGAGCGGAAAGTCGCAGGCATCCGGGTCGAACATCGCTTTTCCCGATGCGACCGCCGCGCGCATCGCCGTTTCGAAATCGGCGATGGCCTCATCCGACAGGCGATGGAGCCTGGTGCCCGTCCGCGCGAGGTCCGCGCCTTGCCAGCAGTCGCGGCTTGCAACTTGCTGAATCATTGAGCTCGTCTCCGTTGTGGTTCTGCGTGCGCCCGAACGATCAATGGGCGGTTCGCGAAGCCTGCGCGGCGCGCTGCGCATCCTGTTCCGCGTCGAGTTTCGTGAGGCGATCGGCGTCCATGCCGAGCATGCGCGCAGGGTTGTCGCGCACCATCTTGCGCACCCGCCGCCTCCGACATGCCGAGCGCGAGGAACGTGCCGATCAGCATGCGCATGGTCTCCGGGCCGGGCGGTGACCATTTGAAGAAGTAGTCGGTCGTGAGGATCACCTTGTCTTAACCGATCTCGCCGACGATGTCCGCGAAATCCTTGGGCCGCATGCGCATGCGCATGAGCGGCGGCAGGCAACCCAGCGCGCAGAACTCGCACACCGCGCCGAGCTCGCAAATGTCGCGGATTTCCTCACGATTCGCGCCGACCGAATTACTGTCCGGATGCGAGAAGATCACTTCGTTGATGCCGTAGTCCTTGGCTTCGAGCGCGCGGTGCGCACGTAGTCCACCGGCACGCTCTGCGCAGCCGCGATCGCCGCAACCACCAGCACGAAGATCGCCTGGAACATCCCGAAGACGACCTTCTGCGAGAAGCCCATGCCGAGCGCGAGAATGAAGTCCGGCAGGAACACCGACTTCGGTACGCTCGACATGAGATAGAACATCGGCCGGAAGGCCGCGCCCCAGTATGCGTTCTCTCCGAGGAACAGCCCGAGCGCGATGCCCACCGGCGTCATCAGCACGACCGCGAGCATCACTTCGCCGAGCGTCACGCCGAGGTGACGCAGCGACTGCGCGTCACCGAGCAGATGGATCATGCGAGCGAAAACATCCCCGGGCGATGGCAGCAGCATCGGATCGACGATTCGACTCGCGACCACGACATGCCACGCGAGCACGAAGCCCGCGACGATCGCCGCCTGCGTGAGGCGTCGCGCCCAGGGCCTCATGGCGTCACTGCCTTGACGGGCACGAAGCGCGTCGTTGCGGGAATCGGCTGTGTGGGCGCTCGACGAGTTTGGCATTCGCTGCATCATCGCGTCAAGCTACGGGGACATCTTCTACAACAACTGCTTCCAGAACGGCGTGTTGCCGATCCGGCTCGCCACTGAACGGATCGCCGCGATCATGCCGGTGGCGGCCAGCGGTGCGCAATTGATGGTCAATCTGCGCACATGCACGGTGCATGTGCCTGGTCTCGATGCGATCGGCTTTGGTCTGGCGGAGTCGCAGCGCATCGCGCTCCTCAAGGGACAGGATGATGTCGATCAGGCCGTGGCGCGCGAGATGCGCATCGTCGACTATCGGCGCGCCGATCGCGCGGCACGTCCGTGGGTCTACGTTTGAGCGACAGTGTAAACCCGGGACCCGGCTTCCACGCTTTGTCTGACAGGCCGCCAACTATCGGGCCGCCGTTACATTCACACGCGGCGCATCTCGCAACAGATCCACGAATTGACTGACAACAAGGGCTTGTCAGTTTTCGACGGTCTGCTCTATCCCTCTAGAAACAATTACCTGGCGCCATGCATCGCTCTCTTCCACCGGGCGCGAGCGAACGTCGTAGTCGTCGACGATTTGCCGCTCGCGCAAGATGTCGACTGGCCCGCCTTCGAAACTCGGTACCGCATCGGAGTGGTCAAAGTTTGAGGTCGTTAAAGGCCTAAGCGAGACAACGGGTTGAGGGTCTAGGGCTCCTGACAGATGACGCCGTACCAACCCAGACCCCGGTAGGTTTCGTATCCTGGCGTCGCAGCGAACGACACGATCGCACCTTGGGTGCTCCGGTAGAACCCCGAGGATTTTCCGCCGGTCTGCAAGCGAAAGCGCTCGTCCAGAATGCCCTTACCGTCCGAAGAAGCAATAACCCGAAATGACGAATCTACGATCATGCAACGCGAGCGTCGCCGTTCTTCCTCTGTTAGGCGAACGCTTTTGACCACGGTCTCGGCTTGCGGCGCCCAGTCGAAGAAAATCACGAGTGCGCCGAGTATGCGACCGTCAAGCGTACCGCCCTCACGGATTGCCGTCGAATAGGTCGCGACCTGTGCGTTGCCTAGCGGCGCGAGTGTCTCGATGTCGGAGGCAACGTACTGCGAGCCTGAGGTGGTCTTCATTGCCGCCTTGTACCACTCAGCGCCCGCAACGTTTTGCCCCCGTACCGCGTAGGTTGAGTGACGGCCGTTCGCAACAACCACGCCGTCCGCGTCAACGACCCAGAGGTCGCGATAAACCGTATAGCTACCCAGTATGACTTCAAGGCGACGGCACGCATGGTCACGCGCCATTGTGCTCCCAGCGACGAGACATTCGACCACTGCCGAATCCGTTGCCCACCAACGCACGTCGCACGAGCGCTCGTACAGGTTACGGTCGATGATATCGATCATATTCAAGGCGAGGTCTGTGTAGCGCTGGCCATCCAGCGAACGCAGTCTCTCGATCATGCTGTCGCCGAGTTCCGTAAGTTTTGACAACGAGACGGCTAGTTCTTTATTTAGCCCGGTAGTGATATCGGAGATGCGCGTCGATACATGCTTCACCTGTTTGGCCACGACTGCGAAGCCCTTGCCTGCGTCGCCAGCACGGGCAGCTTCGATCAAGGCGTTTAATGCGAGGAAGGTGGTCTCGCGGTTGATATCGTTGATGTCGGCGATCTTGCCGGACGCGAGACGTTTGACCTCATGCGTTAGATCGACGATGGCTTGCGGATTGGACATACGGCTTGCTCGTAGGATGGACAATGTTCAGCGGGCATCTAACGCAAGCTTCGCGCCTATTCCTTAACTACAACACTGGACGGCGCAAACGTTTGATAGTTGCCGACTGTGCAGTGTTCGGTAGCAAGCAAAGTCGGAAAAGCACCAATGAGGGGCGAAGGCGCACGCATTTGGGAAGCGCAACTCGTCAGTTCGCGCACCGTGCTTCCGCTCGCGTACGCGGGCGTGCCCTCGTCGCTGACCTCTCGTGTGAACCTTCCCGCAGAGCCAATGCACGAGTTGTCCGCACGTTATGGAATCGGCGCGCCGGAGCGACCACTCACTGAATCCTTCCGCTTTGGACAGACGTTTGCCGCGCTCGCGAGTCACGTGTGCGCGTTACTCGATGAGCCCACGCCTATACGTGGCCAGCCAAGCGTTCAGACGCTCAGCGAACCGTTCGAGCACAGCCGGTATTTCCTTGTCCCGGTTGCTCCGCCTCTTGCTCATCACTTCGCCGTATTCCGTGAGCAGCCCGCTCAGGTTATTGATCTGCATCGTGCGGGACTTGATCAGTTGCTGCCGCATCCGGCGCAGCGCAAGCATTGCCTGCTGCATCTCGGTCTTCACCGCCACACAGCAGGCCGACGCGCGACATTAACAAGGCGCAGGCAGCGGGCGAATCAGCATCACCTTTGCGCCGACGCAGCCTCGCGCTTTCTTTCGCGCTTGTCCTCGTACATCGCGTTATCGGCGAGCGCGATCGCCTGATCGGCGCTCACGAACCGCACCGCAACGGCGCCGATGCTCAAGCCGAAAGCGCGGACCGGGTCATGACCCGGCAAGACCATTCCGTTTCCCGCTCGCGCCATGCGCGCACGGATTTCGGCCGCGATCCGGTTCGCTTCGGCGGCATCGGCGGAACCCGGACCGACGAAGGCGAATTCGTCGCCGCCGATGCGCGCGAGCATATCCGTGTCCCGCGTGACGCCGGCGATGCGTTCCGCGCAGTTTTTCAGGTGCATGTCACCGGCAGCATGTCCGAATTCATCGTTGATCTTCTTGAAATCGTCGAGATCGATCATGCCGACGATCACGTAAGAGCCATCTCGCGCAGCCCTCGCCAGCAGCCGGCCCAGTTCGTCCTGCAAGGCGCGCCGATTGGGCAGCCCGGTGAGCGTGTCCGTGAGAGCGAACTTCGTCAGATATTCGTTCGAGCGGCGCACTTCCTCCAGCAAGCGTTCCCGCTCGATATGCTGGGCGATGATCTTCGAGAAAAGATTGAGCGCGCTGCGGGCGCGCGGCCCGATCGACTGGCTTTTTCTGCTCGCGCCGCAGAGCGTGCCGATGATCAGGCCGTTGCTCGCGCAAATCGGCGCGCTCGCATAGGTTTCGATGCCGAGCGCCCTTGCCGCCTGCGAGTCGCCCCACACTTCGCTGACGCTTGAGGTGAAGCGGCGCCCTTCCTCGATGCACCGCTTGCAAAGCGTGTCGGACCACGGCACCTCCAGCCCTTCGTCGATGCGGAGTTCGCCCGAGTTGCGCGCGAAATCAACGAACTGGATTCCGGCGGCTTCATCGATGGACGTCAGGTACACGGACTCCAGACCCGTGACGATTTCAAGCATTTCAAGCAGCGGTCTCGTGAGCTGCTCCAGACTTTCCGCTGAAGCCACCGACTCCGAAAGCCGCTCAAGCATCAATTCCATAGACACCTCGCGTAACCTGAGATGCTGGATTGTAACGGCGCGGAAGTCGTTCATGCCTGAAACGCCGGCCAGCCCGGAGGACGCGTATTCAGGAGTCTCCACTTCGGAGACGACAGCCCCGTCCGGACCGGCTGGACATCCTTGGACACCAGATATCCTTCATGATCGCATTGACATGATCATAGTTATCCGCATTGTGACATAGTGCAAATCATGAATAGCGACCGGAAGGTTCGCCATGAGACTCGATGATGCCGGCAACAACATGCGTTTTTTTCGCGCTGACCGGGACCGCAGCAGCTGTTGGTAAAGAACTCAAAAAGATGAATGACGAGACGATCGTCACGGTGGCCATCCGGGATCCCGTCGATCGCGCCGCCCCGCTCGCCGAGGCAATCCAACGACTTGGGCCTCTGGCGGACGCGCTTTTCAACGAGCAAAACGAAGAGCAGCGACGGCTGTTGCTGAGGGCCGTCACGCCCATCGTACCTGTGCCCGAACATACCCTGAAGGAAGCGGCGATGCGCAAAGCCGCGATGAAGGGTGTGATGGAGGCAAGCGACTGGTTGACGGCCGCACAGATCGCTCAACTGGCGGAACTGAGCGGCAGCCATCCGAGCCAGCAGCCGAATCGCTGGAAGCACGACGGATTGATTTTCGCCATTGATATCAACGGGAAGGATCACTTCCCCGCCTACAGCCTCGACCCGGACAGGAAGTACCGGCCACGTCGCGCGCTTGCCGATGTCCTCCGGGTTTTCGCCAAATCAAAGGACGGTTGGGCGCTGGCGTTCTGGTTTGCATCCGTCAACAGCTACTTGGGCGGCAAACGACCGCTCGATCTTCTGGGTACAGCGCCAGAGCGGGTCATTGACGCGGCGGAGGCTGAGGTCGAGGGCGTCATGCATGGCTGAACCGGTTGACCCTGTAGTTGCATCGGCACTGCGAGGTCTGCCATCGCCGCCTGATAGATTGAATGTTCTTGTCAAACGCGCGCCGTGGATCAGTTCACGCCCGATCCATCGTATGCATCACGAGCAGTTCGCAGGAGACGCATTTAATCCTGGTGTGAAAGGCAACGCCCCCTTCAGTCTGCGGATTCAACCGGTCGATTCCCACACTCTACGGTGGGAGCAGCATGGCATGCGCCGCACTGGAAACAGTCTTCCATGACGCGCCGTGCGCTCCCGGGCTCAAGACTTACGACAGGAGCAAGCTCGAGTCGCAGCGCTATTCCGTGATTGAGCCATGGCGGGACTTGATCCTTGCGGATCCTAGCAACGTGCCCCTGCGAAAGCTTGGGTGTCGAGCGCACGCAACTGATCGACACGGAAGCAGATCATTATCCGTACACCCGCACCTGGGCAACCGCCATCCATGAACAGTGCCAGGATCTCGACGGTTTGTGCTGGGTGTCGCGCCAACACGACCGGGAAATGGCCGTCTTGCTTTTCGGTGATCGTGTTGACCCGCTGGACATACAGCGAGTCGACGGACCTGCAAGCCTGACAGGGGACGTAAAGGTCTATGCCTGGGTCGTTGACATCCGACTCCTTTCCGTTATGGCTCAGCGCTTTGACGCGGTTTGCACCTGCGGCCATACAGGCTCCCGTCGCATCCGATGACGTGGCGCTGATGCGCCGTATCAATCAGACGTTTCTGCCGGTCGTGGCAGCAGAAGCGGAACATCGTCATGAGGCGTTGCGGCGCCTATTGGATGCCAGGGCGGTTTCCCATCTGCAGTTCTGTCTTACCCTGTGTGGTGGTGTTACAGGCGCTCTCGAGCTCGATGAGCTAGCATGCGGCGTAGACGTGTCTACGACGCCCCAGTGTTTCTCGACGGCGATTGCGCAAGCCGCAACGCTGCACTTCGCCGCGGCGCGAAAGAATGTCGTGGCGGCCGAATATCACTGCTTCCATGACCACCTCGCGTTCCTTTACCGAGATGGCACTGGCGATGTGCGGGACGGTGCTGGGCGCGCGGGCGATGGGGCGGGTCTGGGCGTATCGCTCCCATTGCCCGGTGTTCAGCCAGACGGCAGCAAAATCGTTGCGGTGCGCGAGTTGCGGTAAGTGCAGCTTCTCCGGCCCAGCGGGGTTGCCGCCGAAGGCGCCGGCACGCTCTCAACTGAACTCTGTCAGACGATGGTCCCGAAGGTCGCCGCCATGAAAACGGCAGCGCATTAAGTTGCGTTATCCTGCGACGTCGCCCCAAAGCTCTTGTCGGACACTATGGCTCGTCGCTCCAGTCGGCTACTACATCCGCCTGAAAATCGAAGAGACGCCGGAATTTACGTCGGAGAAGCGACACACGAACACCCCGTTGCGTGACGTCATTCGAGATTACCCGCGAGGGGTTATTGCGAGCCTCCTGATGGTCGTGCTCTGGACGGTCTGCACATATGTCATTTTGTTTTATATCCCGACCTACGTCGTGAAGTACCTGCACATGGCGCAACGGGACGGCTTCATCTCGGGCATTGTCAGCGGCGCGGTTCTGATGGCGATTGCACCCGTGTTTGGCGCCATCTCGGACCGCGTAGGCAAACGGCGAGTCATCACGGTCGCAGCCCTTGTCATCCTGGTGGCCAGTTATCCGCTGTTTTCACACCTCATCAAGTCGCCGACCCTCGGTACGTTGCTGGCGTTCCAAGTCACCTTCGGCGTTCTGATTGCAGCCTACACGGGTCCGATTCTGGCGCTTTTCACCGAGCTGTTTCCGAGCCGCGTGCGAACAACCGGACTCTCGTTGGCCTACAACGGTGCAGTCACCATTTTCGGCGGCTTCGCCTCTTTCATCATCACCTGGCTTGCTCAGGTCACCGGGGATGCTGAGTCTGCGTCCTACTACATCATTTTCGCCGCAATCGTGAGTCTGCTCGGCACGCGATTGATGAAGCCCTTCCAGAAGTGAGGAAAACACACATGAGCAAGCTTGTCCTTGGAGGCGTCGCGGTTTTTGACCCCGTCACTAAGAAACGCCAGACAAACGTCAACAGCTGACTCACAGCATCCACCCAAAGCCGATGTGCGTCGCCGATGGCTCGCCGAACTGCAGCCACTCGCTCCATGTCCTGCGCGAGCGGTATTGCACGACCGCGTTGCTTCGCCGGAAACCAGTTGGCCAGATACCAGATAATGCCCGGCGCGAAGCCGGCTTCCGCCGCGCCGAGCAGGAAGCGAACCAGGTAGAACTGCCACGGCGTCTGGACCAGGAGAGTGCAGGCGGAAATCACGCCCCACGAAATCATGATGCGTGCAATCCATCGGCGGGCGCCGACCTTGGGCATGACCATATTGCTGGGCACTTCAAAAATAAAGTAGCCGATGAAGAAGATGCCCGCTCCCAATCCATACACTGCATCGCTGAAACCGAGGTCCGAAAGCATCTGCAGTTTCGCGAATCCTACGTTGACCCGGTCGAGCTGAGCTGCGACAAAGCCGAGCATCAGGATTGGCAAGAGCCGCCAAGCCTGTTTCCCTCTAAGGGGAATCGCGACAGCTTCCGGTCAAATGTTTCATTGACGTAGACCCATTTCCCAGAGGGGTCCACACGGCATACGCCGCCTCCGGCTCCAAGATTGGCGACCAGGAACTCGCGATTCTTCAGCAGCGCAATTCCGTTGGGAAGAAAGCCCTCGGGAACACCTTTCAGCGCGCGTTTCGGTTTTCCCAGTTGCATGACGCCCGTTGCGTGGTCGGAGCAAAAAATTTCACCCGCTGCGGTGGTAAGGACGCTCTCGGGACGGTGAGCGAACGTGACACGCAGCGGTTCGCCGTTGTCGCAACGAAACTCGAAGCCATCAGAACACCAACGCTGATTGCTTTTCGCCACCGCGACCTTGCCATCGTGTCGGCGCGGCGGGCGCGGCGGTGCCGTGCGGCGTTCCATCAGCAGACCGTGGACGCGCATTACCCGGTACACCCGTTTGGCAATGACGGGCGCCGCGCCATGATTCTCTCGCTGCCGACGCAAGAGGCCCCACACACGACGGTAGCCATAGCTGCCTACCGGTTATTTCAAGTGGGAGACTGTGTCCAGCGATTCAGGGGGCCGCTCCAAGTCGACACTACGCGTCGGAAAGAGCAGATTGCGCATGCGGATATCCGAAGCCACGATCTTCATTCGCGTCTTGGCGATCAGGTGCATGAAGAGCCGTCTCACGCTCCAGCAACTCCTTGATCGCGCGCCGATGCCGGGTTCAATGGTCGACAGAAACCGCACAGTCGGAGAAGGGGCGGTGTCAGAACGGACTCTCGCGTTGCGATGGCGCGCCCCCAAACGCAAAAACCCCACCTTTATGGGGTGGGGTTTTTGTTTCAGCATGAGGAGCCTGACGATTACCTACTTTCACACGGGTGATCCGCACTATCATCGGCGTGGAGTCGTTTCACGGTCCTGTTCGGGATGGGAAGGGGTGGTACCGACTCGCTATGGTCATCAGGCATGACTTGTTGCTGTATCGCGGGTTCGCGCTACAGCCAATCTGGGAAGAAGTAGAAGTGTTTGGGCAGTGACTGCGGGCACAGGCGTCACTCAACCAGCGTTCCCCTACGGGGACTTGTCCCAGTCAACGCTGAAGCGCTAACTTGAGACTGACGCAAACACACTGGTTATAGGATCAAGCCTTACGGGCAATTAGTATCAGTTAGCTCAATGCATTACTGCACTTACACACCTGACCTATCAACGTCCTGGTCTGGAACGACCCTTCAAGGGGCTCGAAGCCCCGGGGATATCTCATCTTAAGGCGAGTTTCCCGCTTAGATGCTTTCAGCGGTTATCTCTTCCGAACATAGCTACCCGGCGATGCGACTGGCGTCACAACCGGTACACCAGAGGTTCGTCCACTCCGGTCCTCTCGTACTAGGAGCAGCCCCCTTCAAATATCCAACGCCCACGGCAGATAGGGACCAAACTGTCTCACGACGTTTTAAACCCAGCTCACGTACCTCTTTAAATGGCGAACAGCCATACCCTTGGGACCGGCTACAGCCCCAGGATGAGATGAGCCGACATCGAGGTGCCAAACACCGCCGTCGATATGAACTCTTGGGCGGTATCAGCCTGTTATCCCCAGAGTACCTTTTATCCGTTGAGCGATGGCCCTTCCATACAGAACCACCGGATCACTATGACCTGCTTTCGCACCTGCTCGACTTGTCGGTCTCGCAGTTAAGCACGCTTATGCCATTGCACTATCAGCACGATTTCCGACCGTACCTAGCGTACCTTCGTACTCCTCCGTTACACTTTGGGAGGAGACCGCCCCAGTCAAACTGCCTACCATGCACTGTCCCCGACCCGGATCACGGGCCAAGGTTAGAACCTCAAACAAACCAGGGTGGTATTTCAAGGACGGCTCCACCAAGACTAGCGTCCTGGCTTCATAGCCTCCCACCTATCCTACACAGATCGGTTCAAAGTCCAATGCAAAGCTACAGTAAAGGTTCATGGGGTCTTTCCGTCTAGCCGCGGGGAGATTGCATCATCACAAACACTTCAACTTCGCTGAGTCTCGGGAGGAGACAGTGTGGCCATCGTTACGCCATTCGTGCAGGTCGGAACTTACCCGACAAGGAATTTCGCTACCTTAGGACCGTTATAGTTACGGCCGCCGTTTACCGGGACTTCAATCAAGAGCTTGCACCCCATCATTTAATCTTCCGGCACCGGGCAGGCGTCACACCCTATACGTCCACTTTCGTGTTTGCAGAGTGCTGTGTTTTTATTAAACAGTCGCAGCCACCAGTTTATTGCAACCCTTTCACCCTCCTGGCGCAGGCCAGTCAAGCTACAAGGGCGTACCTTATCCCGAAGTTACGGTACCAATTTGCCGAGTTCCTTCTCCCGAGTTCTCTCAAGCGCCTTAGAATACTCATCTCGCCCACCTGTGTCGGTTTGCGGTACGGTCATCATTAGACTGAAGCTTAGAGGCTTTTCTTGGAACCACTTCCAATTGCTTCGCTTCCGAAGAAGCTCGCGCCACACCCTTGAATTACGTGCCCGGATTTGCCTAAGCACCTTCTCCAATGCAGCGACCGGGACTTCCAACACCCGGACAACCTTCCGCGATCCGTCCCCCCATCGCATCTAACAATGGTGCAGGAATATTGACCTGCTTCCCATCAGCTACGCATTTCTGCCTCGCCTTAGGGGCCGACTCACCCTACGCCGATGAACGTTGCGTAGGAAACCTTGGGCTTACGGCGAGGGGGCTTTTCACCCCCTTTATCGCTACTCATGTCAGCATTCGCACTTCCGATACCTCCAGCATGCCTTTCGACACACCTTCGCAGGCTTACGGAACGCTCTCCTACCACACACGTATCTTTCAACGTGCATCCGCAGCTTCGGTGACTGGCTTGAGCCCCGTTACATCTTCCGCGCAGGACGACTCGATCAGTGAGCTATTACGCTTTCTTTAAAGGGTGGCTGCTTCTAAGCCAACCTCCTGACTGTTTTAGCCTTCCCACTTCGTTTCCCACTTAGCCAATCTTTGGGACCTTAGCTGGCGGTCTGGGTTGTTTCCCTCTTGACACCGGACGTTAGCACCCGATGTCTGTCTCCCGTGATTGCACTCTTCGGTATTCGGAGTTTGCTATGGCGTAGTAATCCGCAATGGACCCCACAACCATGACAGTGCTCTACCCCCGAAGGTGATACACGAGGCACTACCTAAATAGTTTTCGGAGAGAACCAGCTATTTCCAAGTTTGTTTAGCCTTTCACCCCTATCCACAGCTCATCCCCTAACTTTTCAACGTTAGTGGGTTCGGTCCTCCAGTACGTGTTACCGCACCTTCAACCTGGCCATGGATAGATCACTTGGTTTCGGGTCTACGCCCAGCAACTGATCGCCCTATTCGGACTCGCTTTCGCTACGCCTGCCTTAATCAGTTAAGCTCGCTACTGAACGTAAGTCGCTGACCCATTATACAAAAGGTACGCCGTCACCCCTTACGAGGCTCCGACTGTTTGTATGCATGCGGTTTCAGGATCTATTTCACTCCCCTCCCGGGGTTCTTTTCGCCTTTCCCTCACGGTACTGGTTCACTATCGGTCGATCACGAGTATTTAGCCTTGGAGGATGGTCCCCCCATCTTCAGACAGGATTTCACGTGTCCCGCCCTACTTGTCGTACCCCTAGTTCTTTCATACTGTTTTCGCTTACAGGGCTATCACCTGCTATGGCCGCACTTTCCAGAGCGTTCAGCTAACAATACAAATAAAGAGTACAGGCTGCTCCCATTTCGCTCGCCACTACTTTGGGAATCTCGGTTGATTTCTGTTCCTGCGGTTACTTAGATGTTTCAGTTCACCGCGTTCGCTCCACATGACCTATGTATTCAGTCATGGGTACTCCATTAGGAGTGGGTTTCCCCATTCGGACATTTGTGGATCAAAGCTCGTTTGCCAGCTCCCCACAACTTTTCGCAGGCTACCGCGTCCTTCATCGCCTGTGATCGCCAAGGCATCCACCACATGCACTTGTTCGCTTGACCCTATAACGAGTGTGTCTGCTTGCGCGTCTTCACCACGTCATAGGCTGAGTATTCGCGTTGTGCCGTATTCCAAGTCATCGTTAAGATCACTTTTCATACTTGATACAATCACTACCCTGAATCGTTAATCACGCCCATCTCTAAGCGCTTTCGCGATTCTCTTTACTACTTCTTCCAGATTGTTAAAGAACGTTTAGCCGATAGGTGCACTTCTATACCTACAGCATCAACTGGCTTCAATCGCCAATGCAAAGTGCTTCACGAAACACTGTGCATTGAGGATTGGTGGAGGATGACGGGATCGAACCGACGACCCCCTGCTTGCAAAGCAGGTGCTCTCCCAGCTGAGCTAATCCCCCGTGTATGCCTGACTTCGACTCCGTCTCTCATCAGCACGCCCCGGGTGGTGGGTCTGGTTGGATTCGAACCAACGACCCCCGCCTTATCAAGACGGTGCTCTAACCGACTGAGCTACAGACCCTTAGCCTGTCTTAACCACAGCCGATAAGCGTGAGCACTTGATAGTGTCGTGCGAAGCTCGAGAAAGGAGGTGATCCAGCCGCACCTTCCGATACGGCTACCTTGTTACGACTTCACCCCAGTCATGAATCCCACCGTGGTAAGCGCCCTCCTTGCGGTTAGGCTACCTACTTCTGGTGAAACCCACTCCCATGGTGTGACGGGCGGTGTGTACAAGACCCGGGAACGTATTCACCGCGGCATGCTGATCCGCGATTACTAGCGATTCCAGCTTCACGCAGTCGAGTTGCAGACTGCGATCCGGACTACGATCGGTTTTCTGGGATTGGCTCCACCTCGCGGCTTGGCAACCCTCTGTTCCGACCATTGTATGACGTGTGAAGCCCTACCCATAAGGGCCATGAGGACTTGACGTCATCCCCACCTTCCTCCGGTTTGTCACCGGCAGTCTCCTTAGAGTGCTCTTGCGTAGCAACTAAGGACAAGGGTTGCGCTCGTTGCGGGACTTAACCCAACATCTCACGACACGAGCTGACGACAGCCATGCAGCACCTGTGCGCCGGTTCTCTTTCGAGCACGTCCACCTCTCAGCAGACTTCCGACCATGTCAAGGGTAGGTAAGGTTTTTCGCGTTGCATCGAATTAATCCACATCATCCACCGCTTGTGCGGGTCCCCGTCAATTCCTTTGAGTTTTAATCTTGCGACCGTACTCCCCAGGCGGTCAACTTCACGCGTTAGCTACGTTACTAAGGAAATGAATCCCCAACAACTAGTTGACATCGTTTAGGGCGTGGACTACCAGGGTATCTAATCCTGTTTGCTCCCCACGCTTTCGTGCATGAGCGTCAGTATTGGCCCAGGGGGCTGCCTTCGCCATCGGTATTCCTCCACATCTCTACGCATTTCACTGCTACACGTGGAATTCTACCCCCCTCTGCCATACTCAAAGCCTGCCAGTCACCAATGCAGTTCCCAGGTTAAGCCCGGGGATTTCACATCGGTCTTAACAGACCGCCTGCGCACGCTTTACGCCCAGTAATTCCGATTAACGCTCGCACCCTACGTATTACCGCGGCTGCTGGCACGTAGTTAGCCGGTGCTTATTCTTCCGGTACCGTCATCCTCCACCGATATTAGCGGCGAAGTTTTCTTTCCGGACAAAAGTGCTTTACAACCCGAAGGCCTTCTTCACACACGCGGCATTGCTGGATCAGGGTTGCCCCCATTGTCCAAAATTCCCCACTGCTGCCTCCCGTAGGAGTCTGGGCCGTGTCTCAGTCCCAGTGTGGCTGGTCGTCCTCTCAGACCAGCTACAGATCGTCGCCTTGGTAGGCCTTTACCCCACCAACTAGCTAATCTGCCATCGGCCGCCCCTATAGCGCGAGGTCCGAAGATCCCCCGCTTTCTCCCTTAGGTCGTATGCGGTATTAATCCGGCTTTCGCCGGGCTATCCCCCACTACAGGACACGTTCCGATGTATTACTCACCCGTTCGCCACTCGCCACCAGGGTTGCCCCCGTGCTGCCGTTCGACTTGCATGTGTAAGGCATGCCGCCAGCGTTCAATCTGAGCCAGGATCAAACTCTTCAGTTCAAACCTGTTACTGTTTTCGGGTTCCATGAACCCGGTCGCTCACTCAACGTACTGACGATGATTAATCTGTCAAAAGACAGAAAAACCTTCCTCTGATACTTCGTGTGAGACTCTTGATTACTTTTGCTATTGCCGAGATTCCGAAGAACCTCAGCCGCACTCGCCATCAAGCGCCCACACTTATCGGCTGTTAGTTTTTAAAGAGCA